>NZ_JAVUPU010000005.1:0-354397 GCF_032378825.1 Sphingosinicella rhizophila
GACGCCGCCGACCGTGAACATGAAGATGAAGCCCAGGGCCCACATCATCGGCGTCTCGAAGGTCAGCGAGCCGCCCCACATGGTGGCGATCCAGCTGAATATCTTGATGCCCGTCGGCACCGCGATCACCATCGTCGCGGCCGTGAAATACATCTTCGTGTTCACGTCCATGCCGATCGTGAACATGTGGTGCGCCCAAACGACGAACCCGATCACGCCGATCGCGACCATCGCATAGGCCATGCCGAGATAGCCGAAGACCGGCTTGCGGCTGAAGGTCGCGACGATCTGGCTGACGATACCGAAGCCCGGCAGGATCATGATATAGACTTCGGGGTGGCCGAAGAACCAGAACAGATGCTGGTAGAGGATCGGATCGCCGCCGCCGGAAGCGTCGAAGAAATGGGTTCCGAAATTGCGGTCCGTCAGCAGCATCGTGATCGCGCCGGCGAGCACGGGCAGCGACAGCAGCAACAGGAAGGCTGTGACCAGCACCGACCAGACGAACAACGGCATCTTGTGCAGCGTCATGCCCGGCGCGCGCATGTTGAAGATGGTGGTGATGAAATTGATCGCGCCGAGGATCGAAGACGCGCCCGCCAGGTGGAGCGAGAAGATCGCCATGTCGACCGCCGGACCGGCATGGCCGCTGGTCGACAAGGGTGCGTAGACGGTCCAGCCGGTGCCGGCACCGTCGCCGCTTCCGCCAGGTACCAAGGTCGATCCGAGCAGCAGCAGGAAGGCCGGAACGAGCAGCCAGAAGCTGATATTGTTCATGCGCGGAAAGGCCATGTCCGGTGCGCCGATCATGATCGGAACGAACCAGTTGCCGAAGCCGCCGATCATTGCCGGCATGACCATGAAGAAGACCATGATCAGGCCATGCGCGGTGATGAGGACGTTCCACAAATGGCTCGCCTCGTCGGCGGTGGCGCCGGCGCCGGCCCAGGCCTGCAGATACTGGACGCCCGGTTCGGCCAGCTCCATGCGCATCATGCCCGAAATCGAGCCGCCGATGATGCCGGCGATGATCGCGAAGATCAGGTAGAGGGTGCCGATGTCCTTATGGTTGGTGGACATGAACCAGCGCGCGAAGAAGCCCGGCTTGTGATCCGCATCATGATGCGCGTCATGGGCGTGGCCTGCATCGAAATGGCTGGCATTGGCAGTGGTGTCGGTCATTTTACTGGTTTCCGCGTGAATCGGTGGCGGCCTGACTGGAAACCGGCGGCGTCGCCGTTCCCGCTGAGATATTGGTCGGCTCCGGGCTGGTCTCGGTCGC
This sequence comes from Sphingosinicella rhizophila, assembly GCF_032378825.1. NCBI lineage: Bacteria > Pseudomonadati > Pseudomonadota > Alphaproteobacteria > Sphingomonadales > Sphingosinicellaceae > Sphingosinicella > Sphingosinicella rhizophila. Next base: position 1,283 of record NZ_JAVUPU010000005.1, read on the forward strand.
GGCGCCTCCCGCCGTCGGCACGGGGCTGCCGGCCGCGCCGGGATTGGTGATCGGGGAATTGACGGTCGCCTCGACCGACGTCGGTGCCACGGCGCCGGGCATGGTGCCGCCCTTCGACGCTACCCAGGCTGCGAACTGATCCTGCGACACCACTTCCACCGCAATCGGCATATAAGCGTGGCGCGCGCCGCACAGCTCGAAACACTGCCCATAATAAAGGCCGGGCTTCTCGGCCTTGAACCAGGTTTCGTTGAGCCGGCCGGGCACCGCGTCGAGCTTTACCCAGAAAGCCGGGACGCCCCAGCTGTGGATGACATCGGAGGCGGTGACGATCACCTTGACGGTCGCACCGACCGGAACCACCATCCGTTCGTCGACGCCGAGCAGGCGCGGCTCGCCGCGCTGCTTGGCGTCCGCATCGGAAAGCATGTTGGAGACGATCTCGAAGTCGCCATTGTCCGGATAGGTATAGGTCCAATACCATTGGTTGCCGGTGACCTTGACCGTCAGATCGGCCTTGGGCGGCGAATATTGATTCGCCAGCAGCTGGATCGAGGGGATGGCGATCGCCACCAGGATCAGCACCGGCACCAAGGTCCAGATCACCTCGAGGGCGGTATTGTGCGTGGTCCGGGACGGCACCGGATGGGCGCCGCGACGGAAGCGGACGACGACATAGATCATCAGCAGGAGAACGAAGATCGAGATGATGGTGATGATCGGCAGCAGCAGCACATTGTGGAACCAGGCTGCCTCCCGGCCGATCGGCGTCACCTGATCCTGGATGTTCATCGTGCCATTGGGCTGGCCGATATAGGTCGGCGTCGGCAGCTGGCTTGCCATCGTGCTCTTTGCCACGGTCGCATCGGACGGCTCCTCGCCGGTGATGTTGGCAATGGCCGGATCGGACACTTCCTCGGGCTGGGCAGGCGAGGCTTGCGATCGCGCGCTGATCGCGTCGGACGGCGGAGCGGCGGTCGGCTGGGCCGCGGCCGGCGTGGTTGCCGTCTGCGCCGCGACGGCGGCAGGTGCCATGCCGAAGGCTGCGGCGACGGCGAGAAGTTTCAGCAGAGTCTTCATCTAAACCCCTTGATCCGGTCCGGAATGGAGCGGGTGGATTCGAGCCGCGACCGCGGATGCGCGCGCCTTATAGGCAGGCAGGCTTTTCTCCTCAAGCGTCCCGCGCCGCTTTTTCGGAAGCTTGATGGCGCGGCCCCCCGCGCCTATCAGGCGGACAGCCCCAGCAGCCACGGGATCCTCCGCGTGACCGAAGAAGAGATACTCGCCGAATTCCGCGCAGCGGATGCCTTGCTCGAAGGGCATTTCGTGCTTTCATCGGGGCTTCACAGCCCGCGCTACCTGCAATGCGCGCGGCTGCTGATGGATCCGATGCGTGCCTCGCGTCTCGCCTCGGCGCTCGTCGCCTCGTTGCCGCGCGATATCAGGAGCAGTGTCGAGATCGTCGTCTCGCCGGCCATGGGCGGATTGATCGCCGGTCACGAAATGGGCAGGGCCCTCGGCGTGGAGGCGATCTTCCTGGAGCGTCCCACAGGCACGTTCGAACTTCGCCGGGGGTTCCGGCTGAAGCCAGGACAGAAGGTCTTGCTGATGGAGGACGTCGTCACCACGGGCTTGAGTTCGGGCGAGGCGATCAAGGCGGTCGAGCAAGCCGGCGGCGAGGTGATCGCCGCGGCCGCGATCGTCGACCGCTCGAACGGGGTCGCACAGTTCGACGTTCCATTCTTTCCGCTGATCAGCCTCTCGATTCCGGCTTATGAAGCGGACAAATTGCCTCCGGAGCTGGCTGCTCTCCCGACGGAAAAGCCGGGGAGCCGCGCTGCGGCGTGAGCATTTCCGCGGCAAAGGGACGCCTGCGGCTCGGCGTCAATATCGATCATGTCGCGACCATAAGGAATGCGCGCGGCGGCGATCATCCCGATCCGGTGCGGGCCGCCTTTGCTGCCGCCAAGGCCGGCGCTAACGGCATCACGGCGCATCTGCGCGAAGACCGGCGCCATATCCGGGACGCCGATATCGCCCAGTTGATGGAGCGGCTCACCATCCCGCTCAACCTGGAAATGGCCGCAACCGACGAAATGCTGGAGATCGCGCTTCGCCATCGCCCGCACGCCGCCTGCATCGTTCCGGAGAGGCGCGAGGAGCGAACCACCGAAGGCGGGCTGGACGCGGCTGGGCAGGACAACCACCTATTGCCCTTCGTCGCTCGCCTCGGAGCCGCCAATATCCGCGTGAGCCTGTTCATCGAACCCGACCCCCGCCAGATCGAGGCGGCGGTGCGGCTGAAGGTTCCGGTAGTGGAATTCCACACAGGGCGTTACGCCCATCTTGACGGGGAGGCACGCACCGCCGAGCTGCGCCGGCTTGCCGATTGCGCCGCCCTTGCGGCCAAGAACGGTATCGAGCCCCATGCGGGCCACGGCCTCACCTTCGACAATGTCGTACCGGTCGCGGCGATCCCGCAGCTCGCGGAGCTCAACATCGGCCATTTCCTGGTCGGCGAGGCCATTTTCGACGGCCTTGAAAGCAGCGTCGCTCACATGCGCGCGCTGATGGACGAGGCGCGCGGGTGACGGCGTGCTGATTATCGGCATCGGCTCCGACCTCTGCAACATCGAGCGGATTCAGAACTCGCTGGACCGCTTCGGCGAACGCTTCGTCAACCGGGTCTTCACCGAAACGGAACGCCGGAAGGCCGAAGGTAGGCCGTTCACGCGTGCCGGAACCTATGCCAAACGCTTCGCCGCCAAGGAGGCCTTTTCGAAGGCCGTCGGCACCGGCTTCAAGCGCGGGGTGTTCATGCGCGATATAGGCGTGGTGAACAAGATGTCCGGACAGCCGACCTTCCTGCTCACCGGCGGCGCCAAAGAGAGGCTTGACGCCATGATCCCCGAAGGCCACCTCGCCGACATCCACTTGACTATGACCGACGATCATCCCTTCGCGCAGGCGTTCGTCATCATCACCGCCAGCGCGATCGAAGGAGCTTAGGGTCAGGACTCATGAAATGAGCAGCAACGATCCCGCAGTCACCATGACCGATGAAAATCAAGCGCCGGAAGAAACGGCAAGCGCCAAACCCGAAAAGGCCGGCACCGATTGGTGGGGCGAGCTGAAGGCGATCTTCTGGCTGATCCTCGCCGTGCTCGCCTTCCACAGCTTCATCGCCAAGCCCTTCTACATTCCTTCCGAATCGATGATGCCGGTGCTCCTCAAGGGCGATCGCCTGGTCGTCACCAAATATGCCTATGGCTGGTCCTGGGTTTCGCCGAGCTTCCACATCGTCCCGCCGATGGAAGGACGGCTATTCGGCTCCGTTCCCAAACGCGGCGACATCGTCATCCTGACGCCGCCGGGCCAGAAGTCGGATTATATCAAGCGCGTGATCGGCCTGCCCGGCGACACGCTGGAGATGCGCGACGGGCAATTGTTCATCAATGGCGAGGCGGTGCGGCGCGAGCGCCGGCCGCCTGCGATGTTCCCGATCGACGAGAACGTACCTTGCCGGATAGACCAATGGGGCGATCACAAGGTCGTCGGCCCGGACGGGCGCGCTTATTGCAGCCAGCCCATCTACCGGGAGACCTTGCCCAACGGTCGCTCCTACGACACGATCGACGCCGGCTATTCCCCAGTGGATGATTTTTCGAGGCTGAAGGTGCCGGCCGACCATATCTTCGTCATGGGCGACAATCGCGATCGTTCCGCGGACAGCCGCGTTCCGCTCGGCGAGCAAGGGCTGGGGGGCCCCGTGCCGATCGAGAATATCGGCGGACGCGCGGAGTTCATCACCTTCTCGCTGGACGGGACGTCTTCCTATCTGAACCCGATAAGCTGGTTCACAGCGCTTCGCGGCGGTCGGGCCGGAACCTCTCTCCATCCGGACGAATCGCATTGATCGACGAGGACGGGCCTCATGTGGAGGAACGGGGCCCGACCGAGCTTCGCGACCCGCTGGTCCGGCAGGAGCTGAAGAAGGCAAGCGTCTGGCTCGGGATGGCGGTTACCATCGCCGGCATCTTCTTCCTTGCCCAGCCGCTGCTGCTGATTTTCGCCGGCATCGTCCTGGCGGCGATGCTGGACGGCGGCACCCGCCTGCTCGGGCGCATCCTTCCGATCGGGCGCGGCTGGCGGCTGGCGATCGTAGCGACAGCCGCGGTCGGTTTCGTCATCTGGACGTTCGTCTTTGCGGGTTTCGAACTGGCCAGCCAGGCCGAACGGCTGCGCGAGGTCATCGCTTTCCAGACCAACCGAATCCTCGCCTTCGGCAACGATCTTGGCATCGTACAGGGCGGTGCCAGCATGAACCAGCTCAGCAGCCAGCTGATGGGATCGCTCGGCCGCGTTGGATCGGCGGTCAGCAGCGCCGTCGGCGTCCTCACCAGCATCGTCCTGATCCTGGTGATCGGCATCTTCATCGCGATCGAGCCGCGGCTCTACGAACGCGGCATCGCCTGGATGTTGCCGATGCGCAATCGGGACAGCTTCTACACCACGGCAGAGTGCATGGGCCACACGCTGCGGCGCCTGATGGCCGGAAGGCTGGTCGGCATGGCGGTCGAAGGCGTCGGCACCTGGCTGTTGCTGTTGGTCGGCGGCGTGCCGATGGCGGCACTGCTCGGCATCCTGACCGGCCTGCTCGCCTTCATCCCGAATATCGGGGCGATCATTTCCGGCGTTCTGATCATTCTCGCCGGCTTCAGCGTCAGCACCGATGCCGGGCTCTGGGCGATCGGCGTCTATCTGGTGGTGCAGACCGTCGACGGCTACGTGATCGTTCCCTATGTCGCCCGCCGGACAGTCGACCTTGCGCCGGCCCTGGTGCTGGGCGCCCAGCTTCTGTTTGGCGCCCTGTTCGGCATCATGGGTCTGATGCTTGCCGACCCGATCATCGCCATGATCAAGACGGCGCTGGAACAAAGTTCGAAGCAGAAGCCGATCAAGGCCAAAGCCGGAGATTGACGCCAGATCCGGCGCCGAGGGCTCAGGGCGTCGGCTGACCTTGCTGCGACTGCTGCAGCATCTGCATCATCTTCAGCTGTTCCAACTGCTCAGGCGGAACCGGTTGGAAATCGACCAAAGTCATATCGAATTGAAGCACTGCATTGGCGGGGATGACGACCTCGTCGGTCCGCGGGTCTCTCTTTTCCTCCGGACCGTAGCCGAGCTCCGGTGGCAGCCAGATGCGCAGCTTCGTCCCGCGCTGCATTAGCTGAACAGCCTCGCTGAAACCGGGGACCACGCCCATCACCGGGAATGTCGCCGGTCCACCGTTCTGGGCGGTCGATTCGAACATCGTTCCGTCCGTCAGGCGTCCCTCATAATCGACAGCGACGACGTCGGTCATGGTCGGCTTGGCGCCCTTACCCTGCTGAAGGAGTTTGTATTGGAGGCCGGACTGGGTCGTGACGACACCGTTTTGCTGGGCATTGCGCGCCAGGAAGGTGGCGGGATCAGCCGCGAGCTGGCCTTCCGTGCCGGCCCAGGCGACGCCGGCCGCAGCCAGGCACAAGGCCCCGACGCCCACCCACAATTTCAAAACGGAGCCCTTCTTGACGGGGCGGATGGGAACCGTGGTCACCGACATGATGCTGATCCTAGAAACGAGAATGGCGGCGATAGCATCGCCGCCACTCTATTCAACCTCGAGACCGAATAGACGCCGCAGGCAGACGATCAGGGTCCGACCCGACAGCATTCTGGCGGTCCTAGCGGATGCCGTCCCGCTCCAGCCGCTTGCGCTCGAGCTTGCGGGCCCGGCGGATGGCGGCGGCGCGCTCACGCGCGCGCTTCTCCGACGGCTTCTCATAATGACGACGCAGCTTCATCTCGCGGTAGACGCCTTCACGCTGGAGCTTCTTCTTGAGCGCCCGCAGCGCCTGGTCGACATTATTGTCGCGAACGATGATTTGCATAAGCGGTCGTCACTCTCCGATCAAAAGCGTGGGGGCCATATAGCCGCCCTAATCTCAAAACAATGAAAAAGGGTTCGTCGCGGAAACTCCGCGCCGTCGCCGGGGGCCGATACCAGCGCAAAGCCCAAAATTCAAGCGGCAAAGCCAGCATCGCGGACGGAAGGGCCGCTCATCCACCACCGGTCATTCGTCGAGCGGGCCGAATTCGGGCTCGTTCTTGGCCAGCCTCGATCGAAGTGCCTCGTCGAGATCGGCGCTGGCGAGCGTCGCAGCGTTCCACAAGGCGACATGCCGCAGCCCGTCCTCGACCGGCCGGCCGCGGCTATAGTTGAGCGACTGCTTCGTACCGGCCACCGCCAATGGCGATTTGGCGGCGATGGTGCGGGCAAGGGCCATGCCGGCCTCGACCAGCGATTCGCGGTCGCCCAGCAGCTGATTGACCAGTCCGACCCGTTCCGCCTGCCTGGCTTCCATCCGGCGGCCCGTATAGGCCAGCTCCCGGAGCAGTCCTTCCGGAACGAGATGAGCAAGACGCTGCAAGGTGCCGAGATCGGCGGTAATGGCCACGTCGACCTCGGCAACCTGGAAGAAGGCATCGGCGGCGGCGAGGCGAATGTCGCAAGCGCTGACGAGATCGACTCCGGCTCCGATACAGCCGCCGTGGACGGCCGCGATCACCGGCGCCCGCGCGCGCTCGACCGCATTGAACGCGTCCTGCAGCCACTGGATGTGGCGAAGCCTGGCTTCGGCGGCCCGGCCAGGATCGGCGTTCGGCACGAATTGCGATGCGGCATAATGGAGGTCGATGCCTGCCGTGAAATGCTTGCCGCGACCGGTAAGCAGGATGGCGCGGACCCTCGGATCGGCGCCGAGGCTGCGAAAGACCTCGCCAATGGCCGCGAACATCGGTTGGTCCATCGCATTGTGCCTGTCGTCCCGCGCCAGTTCGACATGGGCGACGCCGTCTTCGATTCCGATCGCAATCCTTTCGCTTTCCATCGCCGCGCCTCTTTGCCTACAACCGCCCCATGACCCGCTTTACCGTGAACGGACAGCCCGTCCACTATCGGATGGATCCGGAGACCCCCTTGCTTTGGGCCCTCCGCGATGCGTCCAACCTGACAGGCACTAAATATGGCTGCGGCACCGGTCATTGCGGCGCCTGCACCGTCCATATCGATGGCAATGCGGTGCGCAGTTGCCAGGTCAGCATCGCCGCCATCGAAGGCAGCTTCGTGACGACCATCGAGGCCTTGTCGCGCGACCGTTCCCATCCGGTGCAGCAGGCCTGGGTGGCCGAACAGGTTCCGCAATGCGGCTATTGCCAATCGGGCATGATCATGGCTGCGGCCGCCCTGCTCGCCCGGAAGGGCAATCCGACCGACGCCGAAATCGACAGCGCCATCACCAACATCTGCCGGTGCGGCACCTATCCCCGAATCCGCGAGGCGATCCGACGCGCAGGTCGTGTCATTTCAGGACGAGAACGCATATCGGCAGCGCCGCCACCCGGGGTCGATCCGGAGGATGCGGCGCGCGAAGTGCCTGCCTTGCGGGCGCCTTCGGCAGCCCATAAAAGAAAGGGCTCCTGATTCTTTCTGTAGCCTGTGCAATGAGTTCAGCATCCGCTCATCCTGGATCGGGCACAAGCTGTCTTGGTTGGAAGGCAGATCGTGCCGGCCCCTAAGTGAGGAGTTTCTCATGCGTAGAGCGTTCATCTTGATGTTGATGGCGGCCACTGCGGCGACCCCGATCGCTTCCGCAGCCGCCCAGGACCGCGGCCGGGGCAATGCCCGTGCCGAACGGGAAAGCCGGCCGGAACGGCCACAGCGGGCCGAACGGCCACAGCGGACCCAGAGAGCAGAGCGGCCCCAGCGTGCCGTTCGCGCCGAACGCGTCCAGCGGGTCGAGCGCGCCCCGCGCAATTACGCCGCCCCCAGGTCGGTGCAGCGACGCGGCGCCGTCGCCGAGCGTCGCGATGACCGGCGCGATGCGCGGATCGAACGGCGGAACGATGTCCGGGATGCGCGTATCGAACGCCGGGACGATCGTCGCGACGCCCGCATCGAGCGCAGGGACGACCGGCGCGACACCGCAAGGTCCGGCTATAACCAGCGCGATCGTTATCAGCGTGACGGCGCCTATCGCGGCGATCGCAATCGCGGTGGCAATTGGGCCGACAATCGCGGGTCCTCCCGTTCGTGGAACCGCAACTGGCGCAATGATCGCCGCTACGATTGGCAGAGGTACCGGCATTCGAACCGCAACATCTACCATCTTGGGCGCTATTATTCGCCCTATCGCAACCACAGGTACAGCCGCTTCTCGGTCGGTCTGTTCCTCGGCAGCGCTTTCTTCGGTCAGAACTATTGGATCAACGATCCGTGGTATTATCGACTGCCGCCGGCTTATCCCGGCACCCGCTGGGTCCGCTATTATGACGACGTCATGCTCGTGGACACCTATACCGGCGAAGTCCTGGACGTGATCTACGACTTCTTCTGGTAAACGGATCGCAATAACGACAGAAAGTCCGGAGCCTGAAAAGGCTCCGGGCTTTCTTATCGTAAGGGCAAGCGCGGCGGAGAGATGAGAGCCGTTGGACGATATGGAGGCGAATGAGCAGCGATCCCGTCCAGGACCCCTATGCCGTCTACCGCATGCAGGTCGGCGCATGGGTGCGCGATCGGTTGCTCCGCACGCCCGGGACGCTCAAGATTCCCACGTCCGGCCTGGACCTGTTCGTGGTGCGCGATTTCCTCGATGCCAGACAGTGCGCCACCCTCGTCAAGCTGATCGATTCGGATCGCCGGCCCTCGGATATCCTTGCGGATGACGAGCCGGATCCGGAGTTTCGAACCAGCGAAAGCTGCAACCTCAGCCCGCGCCACCCCGTCGTGCGGGCGGTGGAGGACAAGATCTCGCAGCTGATCGGGATCGATCCTGCACAGGGTGAAACGGTGCAGGGACAGCGTTATGCTGTGGGGCAGCAATTCAAGCCGCACCATGATTTCTTCTTCGTCGACCAGCCTTATTGGGCGGAACAGGAGCGGACCGGCGGGCAGCGGACGTGGACGGCGATGATCTTCCTGAACGAACCCGAAGCGGGCGGCCAGACCGGCTTCCCGAACGTGGACGTCAAGGTGACGCCGCGCACCGGCAACCTCCTCGCCTGGAACAATATGGACGAACTGGGCATGCCCAATCCCCGTTCCCTGCATACCGGCATGCCGGTCGAGGCCGGGACCAAATATGTCATCACCAAATGGTATCGAGAGCGCCCCTGGGGTTAGAACCTTATCGTCAGTCGGACGCGAAATCGGCCCGGTCGCCCGCGGCCCGGCGTGGCGGAACGCGCTGGGTGGCGGCGAGCAAGGCGGCGCCCGACATGATCGCGGCCGCGATCAGGAAGGAAGCGCCGGGAAGCGGCAGAAGCGGCTTCTCCCCGACGGAAACCGAATAGACGAAGCCGAAAAACAAGGGCGACATCGCGCCGGCGATACTGGCTACGCTCATATTGGCGCCCTGCAACTGGCCCTGCTCGCTTTCCGAGACCAGCCGCGTCATCAGCGACTGGATGGTCGGCATCGCCAGGCCCCACAGGGCATTGGGGAACATGGCCAGGGTGAAGAGCCAGCCGGTCGGCGCCAGACCCATGCAGGCGATACCGACGGCACCGGCTGCCAAACCGAAGACCATGACCTTGCGGTCGCCCCAGCGCTTGACCGCCGGTCCGACGAGAATGCCCTGCACGACCATGTCGAGCGCGCCGACCAAGGCAAGCAGGATCCCGACCTCCATCGCACCCCAGCCGTAGCGGTAGGCCGCGTAAAGGACGAAGACGGCGGAGAAGAGGTGATGGGCGAAATAGAGAAGGAAATTGACGATCGAGAGACCGGTCAGTTCATGGTGGGAGCGCAGCAGCCGCAGCGCCCCGAACGGATTGGCGCGCCGCCACGAAAAGGCCATTCGCTTTTCCGGGGCAAGCGATTCGGGAAGAACGAACAGGCCGTAGAGGAAGGCAAGGCTGCTGAGCGCGGCGGCCGCCCAGAAGGGAATGCGCGGGCCGAACTCGCCCAGCACGCCGCCGATCAGCGGTCCGGCGACGAAGCCGGCGCTGAAGGCCGCACCGATCAATCCGTAGGCGCGCGCCCTTTTTTCCGGCTCGGTTATGTCCGCCATATAGGCGAAAACCGTCGTGAAGCTGGACGAAGTGATCCCTCCCAGGATACGCGCGGCCGCGAGCCACCAGAGGTTGGGCGCGAGCGCCATCAGGGCGAAATCGACGGCAAGCCCAGCGGCCGAGATCAGGATCACCGGACGGCGGCCGAAACGGTCGGAAAGTGAACCGATCACCGGGGAGAAGATGAATTGCATCGCCGCCCACAAGGTGACGAACAGGCCGTTATAGATTCCGGCTGCTGCATTCGATCCCGTGAATTGTTCCACGAGCACCGGCAAGACCGGTATGATGATGCCCATCGCCATCACGTCCAGCACCGCCGTCACGAAGATGAAGGCGATGGCCGGCGAGAAGCCGCCCCGTGGAGCGGGGATCATTCCGTGTCGGCCGCGAGCGCTTCGGCGATCAGCCGACGGCTATTGTCGACACCGTAGAGGGCGATGAAGCTGCCCATGCGGGGGCCCTGACTGGTCCCCAGCAGGGTTTCGTAAAGCGCCTTGAACCAATCGCGCAGAGTCTCGAAACCGGCGGCCTTGCCTGCCTCATAGACTTCATACTGGATCGTCTCCGCATCCGCATCCGCGGCGAGCGCGGCGAGCCGTGCGTCGAGATCCCGAAGCGCCGCGGCTTCCGTCGCATCCGGCGCGCGGCGACGGAGCGAATCCTTCACGAAGTCGCGGAAATAGGCGACCGCATGCGCGATCAGTGCATCGAGCTCCGGGTGCGACTCCGGCGCGGCTTCGGGGGCATAACGCTTCACGAATGCCCAGAGCAGATCCTTGTCGTCTGTCGACGCGACGCCGACCAGATTGAGCAGCAAGCCGAAGGTCAAGGGCATCCGGGCCGGCGGAACCTTCCCGCCATGGACATGGTGGACGGGATTGCCGAGACGCTTGTCCCAATCCTGTTCAGGATAAGCGGCTAGGAACTGCTGATATTCGTCGACAGCCCGCGGGATGATCGAAAAGCTGAGCTGCTTCGCCTTCCTGGGATCGCGGTAGATGTAGAATGCCAGGCTCTCCTGCGGCGCGTAGCGGAGCCATTCGTCGATGCTGAGGCCATTGCCCTTCGACTTCGAAATCTTCTCGCCATTTTCGTCGAGGAACATCTCGTAATTGAAGCCCTCGGGCGGGCGGCCGCCCAGAACCCGCGTGATCTTCGAACTTTGGATAACGCTGTCGATCAGGTCCTTTCCCGACATTTCATAATCCACCCCCAGCGCCACCCAGCGCATCGCCCAGTCCACCTTCCACTGCAGCTTTGCGCCGCCCGAAAGGATCGACTGTTCGATCTCGCGGCCGCTGGCCGGGTCGACATAGCGGACGAGACCCGCTTCGGCATCGGCAACGGTGACAGGGACCTGCAGAACCTTGCCGCTTTCCGGGCTGATGGGAAGGACGGGGGAATAGGTCTGGCGCCTTTCCTCACGCAGCGTCGGCAGCATCACCGCCATGATCGCGTCATAGTGGCGCAGGACCGATTTCAGCGCGTCGTCGAAGCGCCCCGAACGATAACAGTCGCTCGACGCGAGGAATTCATAGTCGAAGCCGAAATCGTCCAGGAACTGCCGGAGCATTCCATTATTATGCTGTGCGAAGCTTTCGTGGCAGCCGAACGGGTCCGGCACCTTGGACAATGGCTGGTCGAGATGCTGCATCAGCATTTCATGCTGGGGCAGGTTGGGCGGAACCTTGCGCATCCCGTCCATGTCGTCGGAAAAGGCGACGAGCCGGCTCGGCCAGTCCACCATCTCCGACAAGGCGTGGCGGACCATCAAGGTTCTGGCGACTTCCTGGAAGGTGCCGAGATGCGGCAGTCCGCTCGGGCCATAGCCCGTTTCGAACAGGATCGCACGATCGCCGGGGCCGTCCGGGTATCGTTTCAGGATCTTGCGCGCTTCCTCATAGGGCCAGGCCTTCGAGACCAGTGAAGCGGCGCGCAAAGCGTCCATGTCTGCCATGATGTCCTTCGGGGATTGCGGAAGAGTTGGCGCGGCTGATAGCCGACCGCGCCCGCCTCTGCCAGCGGGAAGCGGGAATGCCCGTTTCCCTTTCGTTCCGCCTTGCCTATAGCGAAGGCGATGGAGCCCCTCCCGCCCTATCCTGCGCTTTATGCGACCCATGCCGGCATCTGGATCGCGTCCCCGGGCGGCAATGTGCGCGGCGTTGGCCGCGGCGAGGCAATCGCCCTGGCGGCGGAGACGCCGATGATCATGCTGAACGCCCCGCTGGTCGGACAGCGGCTCGGCTATCCCGATTTGTCGGGACTCGACCTGCTCGAGCTGTTCGCATTCGTCTTCCCGGCCCGCTTCGCGGTGCCGACGCCGCGAGGTCTTGCCCATGCCCTGGATCTTGCCGTGCCAGAGCGCGATGCCGATGCCGCGCCCTTCCTGTTGCGCGTCGCCGAAGTCCTGCTCGACACGATGACGGAGGATTGGCCCGAGCGCGAAGGCGCATGGGCGTCGGCGCAATCCCTGTCGCGCCTGCGCTGGACCTGGGCGCCGCTCGTGGCGCAGCGCGTGCGGCGGCCGGAGCGGGACGAACGCTGGCTATTCTCGCGCCTGCCGGATTGGGAAGAACAAGGCGCGAGGCCCCAGCCGCGGCCCGTGCGGATCGGCGAGGACGAAGCGGTGGATCGGCTCATCCGCCTTGTCGGCAGCGAAGCCGAGATACGGCAGGGCCAGCGCGATTATGCCGCCGCTGCCGCGTCGGCCTTCGCGCCCAGGACAACCGAAGGGCAACCCAATTTGCTGCTCGCCGAAGCGGGGACCGGGATCGGCAAGACGCTGGGCTATCTCGCGCCTGCCTCTTTATGGGCCGAAAAGGCCGATGGCGCGGTCTGGATATCGACCTTCACCAAGGCGCTGCAGCGCCAGCTGGACCGCGAAGGCCACCGCCTGTTCCTCGATCCCGAAATCCGCAAGCGGAAGATCGTAATCCGCAAGGGCCGCGAAAATTATCTGTGCCTGCTGAATCTCGAAGATGCACTGCAGGGCGGCTTTGCCGGTCGCGCCGCCATTCTCGCCCAGCTGGTCGCGCGCTGGGCGACATATTCGAAGGACGGCGACATGGTCGGCGGCGACATGCCGGGCTGGCTGCCGACCTTGTTCCGCCGCGCCGGATCGACGGCCTTGACCGATCGGCGGGGCGAATGCGTCTATGCGGGCTGCCCCCATTATCGCAAATGTTTCATCGAACGATCGGCAAGGGCCAGCGCCGACGCTGATATCGTCATCGCCAATCATGCCCTGGTGATGGTGAATGCCGCGCGCGGCCGCGATGTGGCGCAAGCACCGACGCGGGTGGTCTTCGACGAAGGCCATCATCTGTTCGACGCGGCCGATTCCACGTTCGCCACCATCCTCTCGGGACAGGAAACGATCGAACTTCGCCGCTGGCTGACCGGGCCCGAAGGCAAAGCGCGCGGCCGCCGACGGGGTCTCGCCGCCCGGCTGATGGACGTGGCCTCCTATGACGAAGGCGGCGCGGCCGCGCTGGAGGCGGCGGTGCAGGCCGCGACGGCCCTGCCCGGTGACGGCTGGCTGCAGCGCATCGCGGAAGGCCTGCCCTTCGGGCCGTTGGAGAAGCTGCTCTCCGCCGTCCGGAGCAGCGTCTATGCCCGCGCCACCGCGCAGGATGCCGGCTATGGCATCGAAACCGAAATGGCCGAGCTTGACGGCGCGATCGTCGATGCGGCTGCGCCAGCGGTGACGGCGCTCGAGCAATTGATGCGGCCCCTGACCGCGCTCGCCAAGAGACTGGAAGCGGTCCTGGAGGACGCGCCGGACTGGCTGGACGGTCAGGCAAGGGCGCGAATCGAAGGCGCGATCGCGGGCCTCGGATGGCGGAGCCAGCTGCTTTCGTCTTGGATTTCGCTCGCCGCCCGGATCGGAGGTCCGTCCGATCCGGATTTCGTCGACTGGCTGGCGGTGGAACGGATCGACGGCCGCGAATATGATATCGGCCTTCACCGCCGCTGGCTCGATCCGACCCGCCCGCTGGCGGAAACGGTGCTGAAGCCGGCCCACAATGTCATCGTCACCTCCGCCACCTTGCGCGGCGCGGAGGATTGGTCGGGTGCCGAAGCCCGCACCGGGGCCTGCCACATCGGCGCCGCCACCCACTTTTCCGCAGCGAGCCCGTTCGATTACCAAGCCAATAGCGAAGTGGTGATCGTCACCGACCTGAAGCGCGGCGACGTCGCACAGCTGGCCGGCGCCTATGCGCGGCTGATCGACGCGGCGGGCGGCGGCACGCTTGGCCTGTTCACCGCGATCCAGCGCCTGAAGGCGGTCCATGCGCGCATTGCCGATCGGCTCGCCCGGGCCGGGCTGCCGCTTTATGCGCAGCATGTCGATCCGATCGACACCGGCACTTTGGTCGACATCTTCCGCGACGACCCGCGCGCATCTTTGCTCGGCACCGACGCCCTTCGCGATGGGGTCGACGTGCCTGGCCATTCGCTTCGGCTGGTGGTGATGGAGGGCGTGCCGTGGCCGCGGCCGACCGTGCTTCATGCCGCCCGCCGCGCGGCTGGCGGCGGCTCCGCCTATGACGACCGGGTGGTCCGGGCGCGGCTGGCCCAGGCCTTCGGGCGCCTTATCCGCAGCAAGCAGGATAGGGGCATGTTCCTGCTTCTGTCCGCAGCCACACCATCGCGGCTACTAAGCGCCTTTCCGGCGGGCGTGGCGATAAACCGAATGGGACTCGACGAAGCGATCGATCGCGTGCGGTCACGACTTTCAACCGCAACGTCTTTCGGGCATCAGGCCGCAGAGAGGATCGCGACGCAAGGGACGCAATGAAGATACTGACACTGCTGCGTCACGCGAAATCAAGCTGGGACGACCCCGTCGCGCGGGATTTCGACCGCCCCCTGAACCCGCGCGGGCGCCGTGCCGCGCGGACCGTTGGCCGGGAAATCTGCCGGCAAGGCCTGATTTATGATCTGGTCCTCGCATCGCCGGCACGTCGGGTGATAGAGACACTGGCGGAAGTCTCGGAAGCCTGCCCGATGCCGGCGCCGACTTTTGACAAACGGATCTACCTCGCCTCCACCGCAACCTTGATCGACATCGTCAAGGAAACCGCCGATTCGGTGGAGCGCCTGCTGCTGGTCGGGCACAATCCCGGCCTCGAAAGCCTGGCGATGGCCATGGCGGCCGCCGATGGCGGCGCGCTGCGACTGGAGCTCGAACAGAAATATCCGACTGGGACCTTGGCCGAGATAAGGTTCGACATCGAGCATTGGGCGGAAGTGGACGAAGGCATCGGCACGCTCGTCCGCTTCATCCGTCCGCGCGACCTCGATCCCGAACTGGGTCCGGACGAGGACAGCTTTTGAACCGGATCAATCCTGACGGAATTGGGGGACGGTACGGAAGATAGGGAAGCTTCCGCTCCTGTCGCCGCATCGTCATTGCGAGCGGTCGGCGCACGCTTGGTAAACTGCTCCATGCTGCGGAACGTCAGGCCGAGACGAGCGCCTGTGCCAGCCTGTTCCTGATTGCACGCAACTCCTCGGCCGGGAAGGGAGGATGTTGGCTGGCGGAGGTCGGTCCGGTCGCCGCGACCTGTTCCTCGCTGCCGGAAGCGCCGCTTCTCAGCAATTGCTGGACGCCGCGGATCGTATAGCCTTCCTGGTTGAGCAGGCGGTGGATGCGGTGCGCCAGGGCGACATCGGCGGGGCGATAATAGCGACGGTTGCCGGCGCGCTGAAGCGGCCTCAGCTGCGAAAAGCGGGTTTCCCAGTAACGGAGGATATGCTGCGGAACACCGAGATCGGCAGACAATTCGCCTATGGTCCGAAATGCCTGATCGCTCTTGCGGTTCGTATCCGCCACCGGCTCAGCCGCCGTTGGCGATCCGCTCGCGCATGATCTGGCTGGCGCGGAAGGTCAGCACCCGGCGCGGCGCAATCGGTACTTCGACCCCGGTCTTCGGATTGCGGCCGATCCGTTCGCCCTTGTCGCGCAGGATGAAGCTGCCGAAGCCGGAAATCTTCACATTCTCGCCCTCCGAGAGAGCGTGGCAGAGATGATGAAGGATGCGCTCGACGATGCCCGCGGAATCCGCGCGAGACAGGCCGATCTCCTGATGAACGACATCGGCGAGGTCGGCCCGCGTCAAGGTTCCGGCAGCGGCCCGCCTTATGGTGCCAGCATCCGCCATCTTCTACTCCCTCCCCGGAAATGAGCAAAAACCATAGTCCAGCTTGGGTCTATGTGCAAATGGCCATTGCTCGGCCCCTGTCTCAATAACGAACGACAGCCGCCCCCCAGGTGAAGCCGCCGCCCATGGCTTCCAGCACCAGCAGATCGCCTTTCTTGATACGCCCGTCGCGGACGGCGACATCCAGCGCCAGCGGCACCGAGGCCGCCGAAGTGTTGGCATGCTGGTCAACCGTCACGACGACTCGCGCAGGATCGAGGCCCAGCTTCTTGGCGGTCGCATCCAGGATGCGCTTGTTCGCCTGGTGCGGCACCACCCAATCCACCTCTTCCGGCTTGTGGCCCGTCGCATCCAGGACTTCGTTCAGAACGTTGGCGAGGTTTACCACCGCATGACGGAAAACCTCCTTCCCCTTCATGCGCAGCTTGCCGACCGACCCGGTGGTCGAGACGCCGCCATCGACATAGAGCAAATCATTGTGGCGTCCGTCGGCGTGGAGCCTGGTGGCGAGGATGCCGCGATCTTCCGTGTCCTCCGCCTTGAGCAGAATGGCGCCGGCGCCATCTCCGAAGAGGACGCAGGTGGTGCGGTCCTCCCAGTCGAGGATCCTGCTGAACGTTTCGGATCCGATCACCAGGGCATAATCCGCCATGCCGCCCTTCAGCATATTGTCGGCGACGGAGAGGGCGTAGAGGAAGCCGGTGCAGACCGCGGCTACATCGAAGGCGATGCAATCGTCGATGCCGAGCGCGGTCTGGACCTTGGTGGCGCTGGCCGGGAAAGTCTGGTCGGGAGTGGCCGTGGCCAGCACGATCAGCCCGACCTCCGCGGCCGATATTCCGGCTTCGCTCAAGGCTTTGCGTGCCGCCTCGGTTGCCAGCGAAGCGGTGGTTTCGCCGTCCCCGGCAATGTGACGCGCCTGGATGCCGGTGCGCGCCACGATCCATTCGTCGCTCGTGTCGACGCGCTCGGCAAGCTCGGCGTTGGTCACGCGTTTGGACGGCAGCGCCGAGCCGGTTCCAAGAATGACCGAGTGCCGGCTCATTTCGCGGCCGCCTGTGCGCGATGGGCGGCAATATTGTCGAGATCCTCGATGATCTTGCGTGTCAGGTCCTCGCGGACCATGCGGGCGGCGACCCGGATGGCATTGGCGACGCCCTTGTCGTTGGCGCTGCCGTGGCTTTTCACGACGAGGCCGTTGAGACCGAGGAAGACGGCGCCATTATGATTGTTGGGATCGAGATGATGGCGCAGCAGCTCCGTCGCGGGGCGCGAGATCAGGAAGCCGATCTTGGAGCGCACCGAACTGGTAAATGCTCGACGGAGGAGGTCGGTGACGAAGCGGGCGGTCCCTTCGATCGTCTTCAAGGCGATATTGCCCGAAAAGCCGTCTGTGACGACCACGTCCACGTCGCCGTGCGACAATTTGTCGCCTTCGACGAAACCGTCGAAGCGCATCACCAGATATTCCGCTTCGCGCAGGACCGCCGCTGCCGCCTTCAGTTCGTCGGTCCCCTTCAATTCTTCGGTACCGATATTGAGCAGTTTCACCCGCGGCTTGTCGATGTCGAGCACCACGCGGGAATAAGCGGCGCCCATCACCGCGAACTGGACCAGGTTGCGCGCGTCCGATTCCGTGTTCGCGCCGAGATCCAGCATGACAAGGTCATTCTGGCCAAGTGTGGGGAGCAATGCGGCCAGAGCGGGCCGATCGATGCCGGGCATGGTGCGCAGGGAAAGCTTGGCCATCGCCATCAGCGCGCCGGTATTGCCGCCCGATACGGCGGCATCGGCTTCGCCAGCCTTCACGGCCGCTATGGCATTGCCCATCGACGTGGTCTTGGCGCGGCGGATCGCCTGGCTCGGCCTGTCCTCGGCCGTGATCACGTCCGGACAATGGACGATGTCGCATGCCGAGGCCAATTGGGGATATTTGGCATGTTCGGAACGAATCCTCTCCTCGTCCCCGAAGAGGATGAAATGGAGGTCCGAACGCCTTTGATAGGCCTCCGCGGCACCGGCGATCATCACCGCCGGGCCGATATCGCCACCCATCGCGTCGATTGCGATCCGCGGCGCGCTGCCCACTGATAACGACTCCTGAAAGGCCTTGTTATCTGTTCTTTACGCCTCGACCGGCAGGATTTCACGCCCGTTATAATGGCCGCATTTGCCGCAGAGGTTGTGAGGAAGGCGAAGCTCCCCGCAATTCGGGCATTCCTGATAGTTGACGGGCTTCAGCGCGTGATGGCTGCGGCGCATATTGCGCTTCGAAGGCGAGGTTTTTCTTTTAGGGACGGCCATCCTGGCACCTGTTCCAATCGATAGAAGTTCATGATCTGGCGAACATGAAGCCGACGGCCAACGGCCGGTCGGGCCGCAGGCCATGGCGGCCGATTGCTCGCGCGTGAGCGTTGCCGCCTATAGCGAATTCACCCGATGTTGCAAGCGCTGCCTTGCCGTGCGACTCCCCCCGCTCATCGCAAGGAGGTCTCGCTCATGATTTTGCCGATCACGCTTACCATCGCGGGCGCTGCCGCCTTGCTCAATCTGTGGATTGCCGTGCGGGTCGGCCGAGTCCGGATGTCGCAGCGTGTCTCGATCGGCGACGGCGGCCACGAGCCGCTCACCGCGCGCATGCGGGCACATAGCAATTTCGTCGAATATACGCCTTTCTTCCTGATCCTGCTCGCTCTCATAGAGATGGCGCATGGCTCAAGGATCTGGTTGTGGGGCGTTGCCATGGCCTTCATCCTTGCCCGCATCGCCCACGTCTTCGGCATGGACGGCGGGCCCCGGAACCGCCTCCGCGGCCTGGGTATCGGCGTGACGATGCTCGTCCTGCTCGGCCTCGCCCTATACGCGATCGCGATCCCCTATATGGAGCGGTCGCGGCCGACGCTCCAGATCGCCGATGTTCCTCAGCCTTCCTCGTCGGGCGGCCTGAAGCTCAACTGAGCCAATCGCCAGCTCCGCTCCGGCGCGCCGGGCCATAAAGCATTCAGGTCCTGGGCCCGGTCCGGCTCGATTCCGCAGATTTCCGCGTGGATATAACGGCCCGTTTCGCGCAGCCGGATGGCGCCGCCGGGATATTGGCACGAAAGCTTTTCCATCAGCATTTCGGCTTCGGCGTCCATCTCCAGTCCGCCAAGCGCCCTCGGCACGCCGTCGGCGAGCTCGGCCGAAGCGATCCTCAGCGCCTTCCAGCCGTCATGGATGATCCCGATCGAAATGAAGGCGGCGGCGACCGAATCGGCCCACCACCATCCCAGTCCCAGCCCGATCACGCCGAACAGGCCGGCCGCACCGGTCAACCAATTGGCCTTGTTCATCAGGGCATCGGTGTAAAGAACCTCGTCCTGCAGCCTTTTGGCCAAGGGAAGCTCCTTGCGGCCGATAATATAAGGGGGAATGATCGAATAGACCTGTGCCGCCAGCATCACCCAGCCGAGCCAGATGTCTCGTCCGAAGATCGTGATCGAGGCGACCGTGGCATGTTCCTGGGCA
Source organism: Sphingosinicella rhizophila (assembly GCF_032378825.1). Lineage (NCBI taxonomy): Bacteria > Pseudomonadati > Pseudomonadota > Alphaproteobacteria > Sphingomonadales > Sphingosinicellaceae > Sphingosinicella > Sphingosinicella rhizophila. The sequence continues at coordinate 21,076 of NZ_JAVUPU010000005.1, forward strand.
TAGAGAGTGAAAGCCGCATCCCAGAGCAGTGACAGGCCGACGGCGGCCAAGGCGACGGCGGCAACCAGGAAAGCAAGACTGTGGACGCGGGCGAAGCCAAAGGGAAAGAGTCTCGTCGAAGGCTTCCGTTCGAAATGGACGGCGGTCAGGAAGACGATCGGCGGAATGAGGCCGAGCAGATCCTCCACCCAGGCCGTCTTCATCGTCTGGCTGTTGCCCATGGCCAGGCCCATCACCACGACGATGCTGATCGTCCAACCGATATTCCAATATTCGAGCCCCACCGCCCGATCGAGATCCTTTTCGATTTCCGGTGGAATGGATGGCCTCATCGCGTGGTGCCGGTGACGTGGCGGGCAGAACGTTCCAGCAGCATGATCCAGGCATTCTCGCCATTGGCCGCCATGGCCGACAATTCGATCCGTTGCGCGCCACGGGATTCCACGTCCAGCGGCGGCAGGATGGTAACCCTTTTGGCCCAGGGGCTGTCCGGCGCCAGCTCGCCGACGACCAGGTCGATCCGGCCATGTTCGAGATCTTCGAGCAGGGGCTCGGCAGCGCCCTGGACCGTCACCGCCCGGGCGCCTGCGGCTGAAGCGACCCGTCGAAGGAAGGCCTGTTCCCGATCCGCGTTCGGACGGGCGGCGTCACCGGCGATGAGACCGACCCGGAATTGACCCTCGGCCCGCACGCGGTGCAAAGTGCCTCCTGGATCCTTGGGTATCCCGTCGCAGCCCGCCAGCAGTGCCGCGCAAAGGCAAATCCATGATTTCATTTCGGTGGCAGAACGCCTGCTCACCGCCCCCGTTCCTCGCCCAGGCTCTATTCAAACGTTGGGACGCCCGGTCTCCTCCCGGTCTCCCCTCGGTCGCCCCTTTATCCCCCAGAAGAATGGCAGGCGCCGCCTCCCGGCCACCCCGTCCAGCCTGGTCCGCGTACCACCCGTCCAGGACGATTTGCGGTCGGTTCGCCATTCAGGAGCACGGGTTCGCCATTGACGAAGACGTTCCTCATCCCCTCGGCATAGACGTGTGGCTTTTCGAGCGTCGAACGGTCGATGAAGGTTTCGGGATCGAACATGATGACATCGGCAAAATAGCCTTCGGCGAGGCGTCCGCGCCCCTTGATCGCCATATTTTCAGCCGGCTGCGAACTCATCTTCCTGATCACTTCGCCAAGGGGCATGAGCTTCTGGTCGCGCGCATAGCGGCCGACGACGCGGGCGAAGGTGCCGTAGGTGCGCGGATGAGACGGCGATTTCAGAGTATCGCCTTCCGCCGCCACCGCCGCGGCATCGGACCCGAAGCTCATCCAGGGGATGGCCGTCGCCCGGGCGACATTTTCCTCATCCATGAAGTTGTAGATGATGCCCACCCGGCTGCCATCCTCGATCACCAGGTCCATCATGGTGTCGACCGGATCCGTGCCGAGCATCGCCGCGATCTCGGCGATCGTCTTGCCTGTCAGCGGTTTCAGCTTTTCGCTTCTGAACCCCATGGCGATCATGCGGTCGGGACCTGTCGCGAGATAGAGATTCTCCCAACCTATCCCCGGCTTGGTAATCTCCTCCCTGATCCGCGCACGGACCTTCGGATCCTTCATCCTTCCGATCCAGGCGTCGAGGCCGCCGGACTGGACCCAGGTCGGCATGGCTGCATCGAGGCCGGAACCGCCCATCGTGTAGGGATACATGTTGGCACTGATCTTGAGACCCGAGGCGCGGGCCGCCTCGACACGGGCGATCGCCGCGTCGATCTTGTTCCAATTGGTCTTTCCGGCCTGTTTGAAGTGATAGATTTCCCCGCGCGCGCCGCTCTTGCGCGCGATCTCGATCAATTCGTCGATCGATTCGAGAAGGCGGTCGCCCTCCGAGCGCATGTGGCTGATATACAGGCCGTTGCAGCGTCCGGCCTCCGTCGTGAGGGCGATCAGTTCGGGGGTTTCGGCATAATTTCCCGGCGCGTAGATGAGCGCCGAGCCGACGCCGATCGCTCCTTCACGCATTGCCTGAGCGACGAGCGCGCGCATCTGCTGCAACTGCTCGGACGTCGGATCGACATCGTCTCGGCCAAGCACATAGGTTCGGACCGTCTCCGCGCCGACGAAGGAGGCGATGTTCGGCGCGATGCCGCGTTTCGCCAGCCAGTCGAGATATTCGCCGAGCGTGTTCCATTCGATGTCATATCCGGCTTCGCCCTGCTGCCGTGCCACCGCTTCCTGCTTCATCGCCGCGTTGATAGGGCCAGGCGTACTTCCCTCGCCGAACACTTCCAGCGTTACGCCCTGGCGAATGTCGCTGAGGCCGCGTCCGTCCTCGATCAGCGACTGGACCGCCCAGCTCAGCATGTTGATGAAGCCAGGTGCCACCGCCAGCCCCGTCGCGTCGATGCGGTCGCGGGCGGTGCCGGGAGCCCGGGGACCGACATAGACGATGCGATCGCCCTTGATGGCGACGTCGCCGACCCTGCCTTGCCCGCCGAGGCCATCATAGATGGTGCCGCCGGTAATCAGCGTGTCGTAGGCCGGCGCCGCCTGGGCGGTCGCGGCCGAGGAGATAAGAAGGCCGGCCAGGGCGGCCGTGGCAAGGGACAGGCGGCGCTTCATTGAGGAATCTCCGTTTTTGAGCGGCATATGCCTATCTTCAACAGAATGAGAAAATCTTCAACGGGCGAGAACCTGATCGGATACGAACGGATTGGTCCGGCGCTCATGGCCGAAGGTGCTCATTGGGCCGTGGCCGGGCACGAAGGCCGTTTCGTCGCCGAGAGGCCAGAGGCGGGTCGTGATGGCGTCGATCAGATCCTGATGATTCCCCATCGGGAAGTCGGTGCGCCCGATCGAGCCGCGGAACAGGACGTCGCCGACGATCGCAAGCTTCGACTGCGGGTGATGGAAGACGACATGGCCCGGCGTGTGGCCGGGGCAATGATAAACGTCGAGCACGAGCTCGCCGACCGTCGCCTGGTCGCCATTTTCGAGCCAGCGGTCCGATTCGAAGGGCTGGCCGAAGATGCCGTAGCGGGCGCCGTCCTCAGCCAGCCGGTCGATCCAGAATTTGTCCGCATGATGCGGCCCTTCGATGTTGACGCCCAGTTCGTCCGCCAGGATCTTGGCGGATCCGCAATGATCGATATGACCATGTGTCAGCAGGATCTTCTCGATCGTGACCCCCTGCTCCTTCGCCGCCGCCTTCAGCCGATCGAGGTCGCCGCCGGGGTCGGTGAAGGTGCCGCGCATGGTCTTCGTGCACCAGAGCAAGGTGCAGTTCTGTTGCAGCGGCGTGACGGGAATGACGGCGGCCTTGAGGGGCGGGTTCATCGCATCAACACTCCACCACATTGACGGCAAGGCCGCCCTGGGCCGTTTCCTTGTAGCGTTCGTTCATGTCCATCCCGGTCCTGCGCATCGTTTCGATCACCTGGTCAAGCGAGACACGATGGGTCCCGTCGCCGATCAGGGCAAGTCGGGACGCTTCGAGCGCCTTGATCGCGCCGACCGCATTGCGTTCGATGCAGGGCACCTGGACGAGGCCTCCGACCGGATCGCACGTGAGGCCGAGATTGTGCTCCATGCCGATCTCGGCGGCATTCTCGATCTGCGAGGGGCTGCCCCCAAGCGCCGAGGTCAATCCGGCGGCGGCCATCGAGCAGGCGACGCCGACCTCGCCCTGGCAGCCGACCTCGGCACCGGAGATGGAGGCGTTTTCCTTGAAAAGCGATCCGATCGCGGCGGCCGTCAGGAGGAAATTGCGGACGCCCCTTTCCGAAGCCTGGGGCACGAAGCGCTGATAGTAACGCAGGATGGCCGGAACGATCCCGGCCGCGCCGTTGGTGGGCGCGGTGACGACCCGCCCGCCCGCTGCATTTTCCTCGTTGACCGCCAAGGCCCACAGATTGACCCAGTCGAGGACGGTGAGCGGATCGGAAAGGCTGCGTTCGGCGCGTTCGATCAACAGGCGATGGAGCGCCGGGGCGCGGCGCTTCACCTTGAGTCCACCCGGTAGCATGCCGTCGATCGTCATGCCGCGGTCGATACAGGCTGCCATCGCCTGGGCGATCGCATCGAGGCGACGGTCTATCTCCTCGTCCGAAAAGACGGCCCGCTCGTTCGCGCGGGCGATTTCGGCAATGGCAATGTCGCCCCGTGCGGCAATGGCCAGCAATTCGTCGGCGCTGCGATAGGGATAGGGCAGGTCGAGGGCGCCATCGGGCGGCGCATTGCGGGCGATGGCCGCCTCGTCGACGATCGCGCCGCCGCCGACCGAATAAAGGATCGCACCGTCCAGCACGCCGCCATCCGCCGCAAAGGCGGAGAATTTCATGCCGTTGGAATGGTGCGGCAGCCGTTCGCGCTGAAGGAAGAGGAGATCGCGCGATTCGTCGAAGCCGATTTCGTGTCGCCCGGCGAGGCGGAGGCGTCCCGATGCGCGGATATCCTCGATGATGCCGTCGGCCGCATCGGGATCTATGCCTTCCGGTCTTTCACCCGACAGGCCGAGCAAGACCGCCCGATCTGAGGCATGGCCTTTGCCGGTCAACGCCAGCGAGCCGTAGAGCTTCACCTCGATCCGCGCCGCGCGATCGAGCAAAGCTTTTTCGGACAAGGCCTCGACAAAGCGGCAGGCGGCCGTCATCGGACCCATCGTATGCGAACTTGAAGGACCGACCCCGATCTTGAACAGGTCGAAAACGCTTGTGACCACGGAATACTCCCCTGCCTGGCCAGATGAACGTGCCGAGCCTCTCTGGCAAGACAGGCTGGGGAGCGAAACCTTCATTCTCCTCGACGACGCACGGCCGGGAGGAGCGAAGGCGCGGCTTTATCGCAAGCCGCGCGACATTATCGAAACCCGCGACCCGCATGAGGTGCGCGCATGCCTCGAACGGATCCGAGGTTCGCGGCTGCATGCGGCGGGATTCCTGACCTACGAGGCCGGTCACGCGCTGGAACCCAAGCTGGCCCCGCTCTGCCGACGGCCCGAGGAAGGCGAACCACCCCTGCTTTGGTTCGCCCTATTCGACGGGTTCGATCTGATCGATCCGCTCTCGCTCCTGCCGGGTGCATATTCGGGCTGGGCCGGCCGGCCGCGCCCGCGGATCGACCGGGCAACCTATGAGGCCGCTGTCGCGATCGCGAAGGGCCATATCGAATCCGGCGATATCTATCAGGCGAACCTCACTTTCCCGGCCGATGTCGAAACAGCCGGCGAGCCGATGGCGGTCTATGCAACGTTGCGGGCAAGGGCACAGGGCGGCCATGGCGGCCTGCTCTTCACCGGGGAACATTGGCTTCTTTCCTTCTCGCCCGAGCTTTTCTTCACCCTTGTCCACGGCCGGCTGACAGCCCGGCCGATGAAAGGAACGGCGCTGCGGGGCGCAAGCGAGGCGGAGGACCGGGTGGCAATGACTGCGCTTCGCAATGACGAGAAGCAACGCGCTGAAAATCTGATGATCGTCGATCTCCTGCGCAACGATCTGTCCCGCGTTTCACAGCCAGGCACGGTCAAGGTACCGGAATTGTTCGCCGTCGAAACCTATCCGACCGTGCATCAGATGACCTCGACCGTGGTGGCGGAGCTTGAGGAAGGATTGGGGCCGATCGACGTCGTCGAATCGATCTTTCCCTGTGGGTCGATCACCGGCGCCCCCAAAATCCGGGCGATGGAAATCATCGACGGTCTCGAACAATGGCCACGGCGGGTCTATACCGGCGCTATCGGCAGGGTTGCGCCGGACGGCGAAGCGGAGTTCAATGTCGCCATCCGGACATTGACCATGAAGGCGGGCGAAAGCCGAGCGTCGATGGGCCTGGGTTCCGGGATCGTCGCCGATAGCGTTCCCGCCGACGAGTGGCGCGAATGTCTGGCGAAAGGGGCGTTTGTGGAAACGGGCCGAAGCTTCGACCTCATCGAGACGATGCGCTTCGATCCGCAGGATGGGATCGCCGATCTCGATCGCCATCTCGCCCGGCTGAAGAGCAGCGCCGCGACGCTCGGCTTCGCGTTCGACCGGCACGATGCGCGAAACGAGCTCCAGGCTGCGACCTTCCGCCTTCGCGGCCCGCGCAAGCTGCGGCTACTCCTGTCGCGGACCGGCGCCATCGCGATCGAGGCACGTCCATTGCCGAAAGACCTGCCGGACCCGGTCGAGGCGATGCTGATGCCGCTGCCCGTGTCCCGCGACGACTTCCGGCTCCGGCACAAGACCAGCGACCGCAGCTTCTACGAGGATGCGCGGGCTGCCTCGGGCGCGTTCGAGGCTGTCTTCGTCGACACGGACGGATTCCTCACCGAGGGCAGTTTCACCAATCTGTTCGTCAAACGCCATGGCCGCCTGCTCACACCGCCGCTGTCACGCGGTCTCCTGCCCGGCATATTGCGCGCGCGGCTGATCGAGGAAGGCAAGGCCGCGGAAGCGAATCTTAGGCCCGCCGACCTCGCTGGGGGCTTCTTCGTCGGCAATGCGGTGCGGGGATTGCTCCGCGCCGTCCTTCGTCCCACGAAGACTGTTGCCGACCCTGTTTCCTCCGACCAGTCAACCGACATATAAATAGATTCATTCCAGCTGGGTTCATCCTGCATCCGCTAAGGGGAGTGCCGGAAGCTTGGGAACGACGTCGATGTTCAGCAGACGCAGCATGATCGGAACGGCCGGCGCAGGCGCGTTGGGTGGCCTTGCTCTGCTTTCGGGCTGGCGGCGGTCGGAAGCAGCGCCGAAACAGTTCCAGGTCGGCTATAGCGACGCCGAGTGGAAGCGAAGGCTGAGGCCTGATCAATATCAGGTGCTGCGGCGCGCGGCCACGGAGCGGCCCGGATCGAGCCCGCTCGACAAGGAAAAGAGGCCGGGAACCTTCGTTTGCGCCGGTTGCGCCCTGCCGCTGTTTTCGTCCAAGACGAAATTCGAGAGCGGGACGGGGTGGCCGAGCTTCTGGAAACCGCTGCCAGATGCGGTCGGAACCCGCAAGGATCATGAATTGCTGACGGAGCGCACCGAGGTCCATTGCCGCCGGTGTGGCGGGCACCTCGGCCATGTCTTCAAGGATGGTCCCAGGCCGACCGGCCTACGCTACTGCATGAACGGAGTCGCCATGCGATTCATACCGACATGAAGAGGGCGTTCGCCTTGACCGCGGCTTTGCTTGGCGCGGCGCCGCTGACGGCAAGCGACAGGCCGGCCTTCCAGACTGCTGTGCTTGCGGGAGGCTGCTTCTGGGGCATGGAGGCTGTGTTCGAACATGTGAAGGGCGTCCGCGAGGTCGTTTCCGGCTATGCCGGCGGCAGCGCCCGGGATGCGCGTTACGACCGTGTCAGCAGCGAACGAACCGGTCATGCGGAAGCGATCCGCATCTCCTACGATCCCGGACAGATCAATTATGATCGCCTTCTGCAAATCTATTTTTCGGCGGCCCACGATCCGACCCAGCTGAATCGGCAGGGTCCCGACGAGGGGCCAAGCTACCGCTCCGCCATCTTTCCGCAGGATCCTGCCCAGACCCGGGCGGCAAAGGCCTGGATCGACAGGCTGACCAAGGCGAAGGCGTTTCCCCGGCCCATCGTCACCAGGATCGAAAGCGGCAGCTTCTATCCGGCCGAAGCGGAACATCAGGATTTCATGCGTCGCAATCCGCGCCACCCCTACATCCTCGCCCACGACGTTCCGAAGCTGGCGCGGCTGAAGAAGCTGTTTCCCGCTTTCTATCGGAAATAGGATTCAGGCCCTGGACCGGCTCCGGCCCGGTCGAACCGGAGCCAATGCGCGTTTCCATTGAGTCCCAACCCTCGCGACCGACCGTATCCGTCCGTCGGATTTGGACGATTCCAGCTGGCCAACGGGCCTTCAGGCGGCGAGTGGGAAACGGAGCAGGCGGTCCGCGATCGGCACCAGAGCCTCCGCCTTGGGACCGACGGCGCGCACGATTTCGGGATGGGACGCATCGAGCCCTCCCGTCAGGGCACCGAACGCAGGGAGGATGAGCTTGCTCGGCGTGGCCACGAAGCAGCGGCGCGAGATCTGGCGGCCGCGATGACGGATCCTCAGCTTCGGATGAAAGTGGCCCGACAGCTCCGGCCGGCCCTCGCCAGGATCGGCTTCGTGACGGAGCAGGAGGCCGTCTACCTCGGCCTCCTCGACGATGGTGCCGCCGCAATGATCGGCAAAGCCGGGATCGTGATTGCCGGCGATCCAGGTCCAGCGCGTGGTGGAGGTGAGCGCCGTCAGCATCTCGCGCGCCCGTTCGGGCAGCCGATCGCAGCCATGACGGTCGTGGAAGCTGTCGCCCAGACACCAGATTTCCAGCGCGCCGGTCGAAACGGCAAGGGCAGTCAGATCGGCGAGCGTGGCGATACTGTCATAGGGCGGCAGCATCTGGCCAAGTCGCGCGAACCAGCTCGCCTTTTCAAGGTGAAGGTCGGCCACGAGAAGCGCGCGCCGCGCGGGCCAGTACACAGCGCCTTGCGGCAGCGCCATCATATCCTGGCCGGAGAACGAAAAGTGAACCACGGCTTCGCTATAACCGGGTCGCAACAACTTTCAAGTCGCGAGCACGGAGTCGGACATCGCCATCATGCCGGACGGATTCCAGCTTTCAGCCGCATGGCGCAATGCGTCCGGGACGAAGAGTCCGAAGCGAAATTCAACGTGACGAGGTGAACGACGCTTGGACCAGGATCGTTTAAGACTGAATCAATCTGAAGCGTGAAGCGCTTCCCCCTCAAACGGCCAGGCGCTAATCCGATCCCATCTGGTGGGAGGATGAAGAGAGCCGTTCGATCGCAGGCACGACCTGCGCGGCGGCGGAAGGCGGAGAATCAGCGGCCGCATTCTCATTCGCGCCCTGATCGGGTGCGATTGCCCAGAACAGGATCGCGCCCGCGACGAAGCCTTCGGCCGCCAGCAGGAAGGGATTGTCCAGCTTCTTGAGAAATTTGATCACGGTATCCGTTCCCGCCCCGGCTCCACGTCGCCTGTTGTGCGCGTAAGGGCCCCCTTTGGAGATGCGCGCCTTTACGCGCCAGGAAGGAAAATTGCACCTGCTAATTGTGCGCTGCGGCACGATCTGTCGCTCGCCTATTTCGGCTTGTCGCTGTCCTTCTTTTCGGCCGGAAGCCAGCGCTCGAACAATTTGATTGCGCTTAGGAGGACCAATGCGAAGCCGGAACCCACAAGCACAAGCTGATATTGGCCGGCGCCACAGGCTATTCCGATCGCGGCGGCGATCCAGATATTGGCGGCAGTGGTCATGTTCCGAACCGAACTGCCGCGCACGAAGATGATGCCGGCGGCAATGAAGCCGATCGCCTGGCTGAGCCCCTGCACGGCACGTAGCGGATCGGGCTGATGCTCGGGGGTCCGCAATTGGTCGAATAGCAGCAACGAGGAGATCATGATCATCGCCGAGCTTAGGGCGACCAAGGCATGGGTGCGGATGCCCGCATCATGGCCGCGTATTTCCCGATCGAGACCGAGCAATAATCCGATGAAGGCGGCAAGGCCCAGGCGCGCGACGAGCTCTCCCAGGGAATAGAGGTCGAGCGGATCGGCGTGCAGCATCGCCTTTCGCTACAACGATCCGGCGCGCGCCGTCCAGCCGCTCCGGAAGGAGCGCGGCGCTGTATGGTCCTCTTCCAAAGCTCAGGAAGGGGAGCTTCAGCCTGTCAGGGGCGCATGCACTTCCTCTTCAGGACCTTGTCGATGGCCGCCGCCAGGCCGGAAACACTGAACGGCTTCCGGAGAATGTCCACCGAAGGTCCGAGCGCCGCTTCGAGCTGCTCGGTCTCGGCATAGCCGGTGACGAAGATGATCGGCAGCGCGGGATGGAATGCCCTGGCCTTCCGGGCAACTTCGCCGCCATGCATCAGCGGCATGGCATAATCGAGCAGCATGAGGTCCGGCTCCCATGATGCGAGCGTCTCGAGCGCCGCCTCCCCATCCTCGGCCATCCTCACTTTGTGGCCGAGGCCTTCCAGCGAATCGGCGAGGAACGACCTGACGTCGCTGTCGTCGTCGACGATCATGATGGCGGCACCGCCATCATGATCGTCGAGGTCGGCCTGGGCTGCCGTGTCCCCTTCGGCGACGGCGGCACCGGCCTCGGCCGCAGGCAGGAAGAGGTCGATTCGGGTCCCGATCCCGACCCCGCTTTCGATGCGCAGGGTGCCTCCGGATTGCCGGGCGATACCGTAGACCTGGGCGAGGCCGAGGCCGGTTCCCTTGCCGAGCGGCTTGGTCGAGAAGAAGGGCTCCGTTGCGCGCTCGGCCACCTCCGGACTCATCCCTTCGCCGCTGTCCGCGACGCTGATGCAGACAAAATCGCCCGCCTCGATGTCCGGAGCATCGTGCAACGAGGTCCGGCTGGTGGAAATACTGAGCGAACCGCCGTCGGGCATCGCGTCTCGCGCGTTGATGGCGAGGTTGAGGATGGCGTTTTCGAGCTGGTTGGCGTCGCAGACCGCGTACTGCACGTCGCGATCGAGCAAAGTATCGATCCGGATCGCACCGCCGATCGTCTGTCGGAGCAGGGACCCCATCTTGCCGATCACGTCATTGACTGCGACCGGCGCCATGCTGATCCGCTGAATGCGGGAGAAGGCGAGCAACTGGCTGGTGAGCCTGGCCCCGCGACGCGTGGATTCGAGCGCCGCATCGGCGATGCGTTTCAGCCGCGGATCCTCCACCTTGTTCGCGATGATGTCCAAGCCGCCCATGATCGGCGTCAGCAGATTGTTGAAATCATGGGCGATGCCGCCGGTGAGCTGTCCGACCGCCTCCATCTTCTGGGCCTGGCGCAGAGCCTCTTCGGCGCGCTCTCTTTCGCCGACCTCGGCTTGCAGCCGGTCGAGCGCGGCGCTGAGATCCGCGGTCCGTTCCGCCACTCTTCTTTCGAGCGTCTCATTGACTTCCCGAAGCGCCGCCTCGGCGTGCTTTGAATCGGTGATATCGTGGGCGACTCCGATGAATCCGATATGCTCGCCCTGAGGCCCCCAGCGCGGCTGCGATTCCGATCTGAGCCAGCGCCATTGGCCGTCGCCCCGGCGATATCTGCCCTCCAGGACAAACGGCTTCAACGACTCCTCCCCAGCGACGGAATCAGCCAGGATGCGGGCGGCATCGTCCGGGTGGACGATCGTCCGCCAGTCGAAATCGATCGCATCCTCGTAGGATATGCCGAGGAAGTCGACATAGGCCCGGTTGGCGAAACTGCGCGTACGATCGAGCCTGGTGACCCACATCGGCACCGGCGCCGAATCGGCGATCAGCCGGAATCGTTCCTCGCTTTCACGCAAAGCCAGTTCGGCCAGGTGACGCTCGGTGACGTCATAACCTTCGACGAAGACGCCGCTGATCCTGCCGTCCGCATCCGCGATCGGCTGGAAGACGAAGTCGAGCAGCCTTTCCTCCGGCGACGCATCCGGTGCCCGTTGCAGATGGATCTTCATCGACCGGCCCGTGAAGGGCTTGCCGCTGGCATAGACCTCGTCGAGCAGTTCGAAAAAGCCCTGGCCCACGACTTCCGGAAGGGCCTCACGGGCCGGCCTGCCGATCAGATTACGATGCCCTACCAGCTGCAGATAGGCCTGGTTCAACATCTCGAAAATATGTTCGGGCCCGCGCAACACCGTCATGAAGCTCGGCGAGCGATCGAACAATTGCTCCAGCCTTTGGGCCTCGTCGATCCGGCGCCGTTCGGCCAGCACGGTGTCCGTCGTCTCCACGCAGGCGCAGAACATGCCGGCGACCGCGCCATCATCGCCGCGCAACGGGCTGTAGGAGAAGGTGAACCAGGTCTTCTCCTCATAGCCCTTGCGCATCATGACGAGCGGTAGGTCTCTCCAATAAGTGGCTTCGCCTGCCAGGGCGCGGTCGACCAGGGGACTGATGTCCGGCCAGATTTCGAACCAGATATCCTCGAAGCGTCCGCCCAGCGCCGCCGGATGCTTGCCCCCCAGCACCTCGCTATAGCCGTCATTGTAGAGGAAGCGCAGCTCCGGACCCCAGGCGACGAACATGGGGAATTTGGAGCTGAGCATGATGCCGACGGCCGTCTTCAGCGACTGCGGCCAATCCTGCGGCGGACCGAGCGTCGTCCCGTTCCAATCGAAGTCGCGGACCAGAGCGGCCATTTCCCCGCCGCCATCGAGAAATGAAACGCTGTCGGATGCGGAAGGCCCGGCGGTCGGCGTCGAAGGCATTCCTGATTCTCACTCCCCGAACGGCCATGGCGCCTTTCCTCGATCCTAGCGCGGGCCGTAGCATGACGGAAGTGTTTGTTCGCGATGCACTTTCCGGCGGAACCAGCCGATGTGCGGGCCCGGAGGAACTGTCGCTCTTTCCCCCCTCGGCCCACCTTGCTAAGGCCCGCGCGAAGCTCCGGGTGCGGCACCCGATCCATGCAACAGCATCAAGATGAGGACCTTATGACCTCCACCGGCCAGGACAGCCTGAACACCCGCTCGACGCTCCAGGTGGGCGGCAAATCCTATTCTTATTATTCGCTGGGCAAGGCTGCCTCCGCGCTGGGTGACATTTCCCGTCTGCCTTTCTCTTTGAAGGTGCTGCTCGAAAACCTGCTCCGCTTCGAGGACGGCAAGACCGTTACGCGTGAAGATATCCAGGCACTGGTCGATTGGCAGAAGGAAAAGAGCTCCACCCGCGAAATCCAGTATCGCCCCGCGCGGGTGCTGATGCAGGATTTCACCGGAGTTCCCGCGGTAGTCGACCTTGCGGCCATGCGCGACGCGATGGCGAAGCTCGGCGGCGATCCGGAGAAGATCAACCCGCAGGTCCCGGTGCATCTCGTCATCGACCACAGCGTCATGGTCGATGAATTCGGCACGCCCAAGGCCTTCGAGCACAACGTCGCGCTGGAATATCAGCGCAATTTCGAACGCTACCAGTTCCTCAAATGGGGCGCCGGCGCCTTCGATAATTTCAAGGTCGTGCCGCCGGGCACAGGCATCTGCCATCAGGTCAATCTGGAAAATCTCGCCCGTTCGGTCTGGTCCTCGGCGGACGCATCCGGGCAGGAAATCGCCTATCCCGACACTCTCGTCGGCACCGATAGCCATACGACGATGGTCAATGGCCTGGGCGTGCTCGGCTGGGGCGTCGGCGGGATCGAGGCCGAGGCGGCCATGCTCGGCCAGCCGGTATCGATGCTGATCCCGGAAGTGGTCGGCTTCAGGCTGACCGGCGCTCTCCGCGAAGGCATCACTGCCACCGACCTCGTGCTCACCGTAACCCAGATGCTCCGGGCACGGGGTGTGGTGGGCCGGTTCGTGGAGTTTTACGGCGAAGGCGTCAGCGCGCTTCCCGTCGCCGATCGCGCCACCATTGCCAATATGGCGCCCGAATATGGCGCGACCTGCGGCTTCTTTCCGATCGACGGCCGCACCCTGGACTATCTCCGGCTGACCGGCCGTTCCGAAGAACAGATCGCGCTGACCGAGGCCTATGCGAGGGAGCAGGGCATGTGGCTCGAGGCGGGGGCCGCCGATCCAATGTTCACCGATACGCTCCACCTCGACATGGGCAGTGTCGAAGCCTCGCTCGCGGGGCCCAAGCGGCCGCAGGACAAGGTGACGCTGGCTCGCGTCGACGAGGAATTCCTCGCCAATCTCAAAAGCGAATATGACCGCAACGGCGACGCCTCCAAGCGCTACAAGGTGCCTGGCACCGATCATGATATCGGCCATGGCGATGTCGTCATCGCCGCCATCACCAGCTGCACCAACACTTCCAATCCGTCGGTGATGATCGCCGCCGGGCTGGTGGCCCGCAAGGCGCGGGCGAAAGGGCTGACCCGGAAGCCCTGGGTCAAGACGTCGCTTGCCCCGGGATCGCAGGTCGTCACGGACTATCTCGTCAAAGCGGGTCTCCAGGACGATCTGGACGCAATCGGCTTCAACCTGGCGGGCTATGGCTGCACCACCTGCATCGGCAATTCGGGCCCTCTGCCTGAACCGGTGTCCAAGGCTGTGAACCAGCATGATCTGGTCGCCGCCTCGGTGCTGTCGGGCAACCGCAATTTCGAAGGCCGCGTGAGCCCGGACGTCCGGGCCAATTATCTCGCCTCGCCGCCCCTGGTCGTTGCTTATGCGATCAAGGGCACCGTGACCGACGATATGGTGGAAGCCCCGATCGGCACCGACACGCAGGGTGAAAACGTCTATCTGCGCGACATCTGGCCGACGAACGAGGAGGTCCGCTCGCTCATCGAGCAGCATGTCAACAGCGACATGTTCCGCACCCGTTATGCCGACGTCTTCAATGGCGACGAGCAATGGCGCGCGATCGCGGTGACGGGAGGTGAGACCTATGCATGGTCGGCGGGGTCCACCTATATCCAGAACCCGCCTTACTTCGAGGGCATGTCGATGACCCCGACTGCACCGGGCGACATTATCGGCGCCCGTCCGCTGGCGATCTTCGGCGATTCGATCACCACCGACCACATCTCTCCGGCGGGAGCGATCAAGGCCGATTCACCCGCAGGCACTTATCTGCAGGAGCATCAGGTCAGCCGCGCCGACTTCAATTCCTACGGGGCACGGCGCGGCAATCACGAAGTGATGATGCGCGGCACCTTCGCCAATATCCGCATCAAGAACCGCATGGTCCCCGGAACGGAAGGCGGCGTCACGAAACATATTCCCAGCGGCGAGACGCTTCCGATCTACGATGCCGCCATGCGCTACAAATCGGAAGCGACGCCCCTGGTGGTCATAGCCGGCAAGGAATATGGCACCGGCTCGTCGCGCGACTGGGCGGCCAAGGGCACCAACCTGCTCGGCGTCCGCGCCGTCATCGCCGAAAGCTATGAGCGGATCCACCGTTCCAACCTGGTCGGGATGGGCGTGCTGCCGCTGCAATTCCTGGACGAGGTACCTTCGTTCGACGGCACCGAAAGCTTCACGGTCGAACATGTCGGCGCGCTGACGCCGAGACAAGTGGTGACGGTCAAGGTGAGTCGGCCGGATGGCGCGGGCTTCACCTTCACCACACGCTGCAGGATCGACACGCTGAACGAGCTCGAATATTTCAGGAACGGCGGCATCCTCCATTATGTCTTGAGGAATCTCGCCGCCTGAGCGCGATCGAACTTTTCGTCGAAGCCGCCGGCTGGCTCGGGGCCGGCCTGATTCTGGGCGCCTATCTCTTGTTGTCGGTCGGCAAACTGGGCCCGCGCTCGCTCGTCTATCACGGGATGAACGTGGTCGGCGCGGCCGGTTTCATCGTCAACACCGCTTGGCATGGCGCCATCCCTTCGGCGGCGGTCAACGTCATCTGGGTGCTGATCGGCGGCTTCTCCCTGTGGCGGATCCTCCGGCGGTCAGGCGAGACCGGAGGCGAGCCAGCCGGGAATGATAGCGTCGCCTAGATCGTCGGTCCGGCGATGATCCACCGCCAGGCTGAGCTCGGGATAATGAACGCGCGTACGCGGCCCCGGCGACTCCGCGCGCACCACGACCAGCCGCCGGTTGACCTTGGAGCGATGATGCATCCTGGCCGTATTCTCCTGACCCACATAGCAGCCTTTGGCGAAGCTCACCCCATTCAGCTCGGCGGCATTGCATTCGAGCCATAAGGTCTTGTCCGATCCCAGCTCGGCCACCCCTTCGGTGACGCCCAGCGAGAGGCGGCGGTCGAGCCAGCCCGAAGCGGGCGCGTCCGCTGGAGCCAGCCAACGCAGGCCGAGCGCCGCCAGCCGGGGATCCGGAACGCCGTCGCCGCCATCCGGCGACCAATGGACCGCAAGATTCTCCTCGCGCGCAATGACGATCGGACGGCGCAACCGGTACAAGGTCAGCCGCCGGATCAGGGAATCTGCCTGTTCCGCCTCGCAATCGATCAGCACATCCTCGCCGTCCGCCCACAGGACGAAGTCGAACAGGGCCTTGCCCTGGGGCGTCAGCAGCCCGGCCCACAAGGGGCGGTCCGGCGCAAGCAGATCGGCGTCGTTGGTCACGAGCCCCTGCAGAAAGCCGCGCACGTCCGGACCCGAAAGCCGGATGATGCTGCGGTCGACAAGGGTGGTCGCGGCCATGTTCGGGAGTTAGGGATTGGCGCGAACAAAAGAAAGCGCGGCCGATGGCAACTTACGATCTCCTGCTCAAGAATGGCATAGTCTGGACCCCCGGCGGTCCGGTCGAGGCGAATATAGGCATTTGCAATGGCAAGGTCGCGGCGCTGGATATGGCCGGCGACGCGGGCGAAGTGATCGATTGCACGGGCCTGGTCGTTCTGCCGGGCGTGATCGATACGCAGGTCCATTTCCGCGAGCCGGGGCTGGAGGCCAAGGAGGACCTGGAAAGCGGCAGTCGCGCCGCCGTGCTTGGCGGCGTCACCGCCGTGTTCGAAATGCCCAATACCAAGCCCAACACCGACAGCGTGGAAGCCGTCGAGGACAAATTGCGGCGGGCGGCAGGGCGCATGTGGTGCGATCATGCTTTCTATGTCGGCGCCACTGCCGCCAATGCCGAGATTCTCGGCGAGCTCGAGCGCCTGCCCGGGACGGCAGGGGTGAAAATCTTCATGGGCGCGTCGACCGGTGATTTGCTCGTGTCAGAAGACAATGAGCTTGCCCGCGTGCTCGCGTCCGGCAGCCGCCGGGTGGCCATTCATGCCGAAGACGAGGCGCGGATGAACGCGCGCCTGGGCGAACGCATCCCCGGCGATCCTTCGAGCCACCCCGTCTGGCGCGATGACGAAAGCGCCCTGCTGGCCACGCGCCGGATCCTCACGCTTGCGCGCGCGGCGCGGCGGCGGATCCACATTCTTCACGTCACCACACCGGACGAACTTGAGTTGATCGCCGGAGCGAGGGATATTGCGACCTGCGAAGTAACGCCGCAGCACCTGACCCTTGCCGCCGAGGATGCCTATCCCAGCCTCGGCACCTTCGCGCAGATGAACCCGCCGATCCGGTCGGCGGCCCATCGCGACGGGCTTTGGCACTGGCTGAACCAAGGTGTTCCGGATGTACTCGGATCGGATCATGCGCCGCACACGCGGGAAGAGAAGGCAAGGGCCTATCCGGAAAGCCCCAGCGGCATGCCAGGGGTGCAGACATTGCTCCCACTGATGCTCGACCATGTCGCCAAGGGCCGTACCAGCATGGAACGCCTTGTCGACCTCACCTCGGCCGGGGCGCAGCGCATTTTCGGCCTGGTCGGAAAGGGACGAATCGCGGCCGGCTATGATGCGGACTTCACGATCGTCGATCTGAAAGCGGCGTGGACGATCGAGGAAAGCTGGCTGGCCTCGCGCTGCGGTTGGTCTCCCTTCACCGGCATGAAACTGACGGGCCGTCCGATCGGAACGATCATCCGGGGCAATCGCGTGATGTGGGAGGGGGTGGTGGCCGACGCCGCGCAGGGTCGACCGCTGAAATTCGAATCGACGGAATTCGCCAGATAGAATTGCGGAGGCAGGATCCCCCTTAAGGGCGGGATTCATGGAAAAAGCCTGGCGCTCTCCAGAGCGCCAGGCTTTTCATTACACCTCGGCGAAAGCTATTGAAGCGGTTGCAGATTCACCGCTGCGGTCTTGCCCCGGCGGTCTACTTCCAGTTCGAACTCCAGCCGGTCCCCTTCGTTCAGGGAAACCATGCCAGCGCGCTCGACGGCGGAGATATGGACGAATGCATCAGGCTGGCCGTCATCGCGGCTGATAAAGCCGAAGCCCTTCATCGCATTGAAGAACTTGACCGTACCCTGAGCCTTCTCGCCGGTCAGCTGACGCTGCGGCCCACCCGCATCGCGATCGTCGCGGTCGCGCGGGGCCCGGTCGGTGACGGGGAGCGGCTCTCCCTCGATCTTCAGATCGGTTGCGGAAATGCGGCCACCGCGGTCGACCAGGGTGAATTCGAGCGGCTGACCCTCGGCGAGGCCGGTAAGGCCCGCCTGTTCGACGGCCGAAATATGGACGAACACATCCTCGCCGCCATCATCGCGGACGATGAAGCCAAAGCCTTTCTGGCCGTTGAAGAATTTGACGACGCCCTTGCCTTCGCCGACGACCTGGGGGGGCATGCCGCCGCCGCGGGGACCACCAAATCCACCGCCGCCGCCACCGCCGCCACCGCCGCGATAGCCACCACCACCGCCGCCGCCGCCGAAACGGTCACCGCCACCGCCGCCGAAACGGTCGCCGCCGCCACCGAACCGGTCGCCACCGCCGAAGCCGCCGCGATCACCGTAGGAGCTGCCGAAATTGTCATCGCCGAAACTATCGCGCTTATCTCTGCCGCGCCCGCCGCGATCCCCGCGGCGCCCTTTGTCGAAACTCATGCCGTCTTATACTTTCCAGTGCCCTATCCCTGTTAGAACCATAGCGCTGGGCTGATTGCGCGAACGGCCTTTGGCGCGGAAACTTGGCGCACCCGCGACTCATATAGCCAAAAAACGACCCGCAGGCGAGTGACTTTGACGCAACAGCAGCCGCAATAATGACGGGGCTGGCCGAGACCTGCCACTTCGTGCATGGGCGAGGCACGAACATTCGTGAGGGCAGGGGAGAAGGATGGAAGGACTTTTTGAGCTGTTCAGCGATCCCGCGGTCCTGGCCGCGCTCGCCACGCTTATCGTCATGGAGGTGGTGCTCGGCATCGACAATCTGATCTTCATCTCGATCCTTTCCAACAAACTTCCCGAAGGCCAGCGCCAGAAAGCGCGGCGGCTGGGAATCGGCCTTGCTCTCTTCCTCAGGCTGGCCTTGCTGTCGGCCATCGCCTGGCTGGTGGGCCTCACGGCTCCCGTCTTCGACCTCGGCTTCACGGGCGCGCTCGATGCACATGACCAACCGACATTCGAAACCGCCTTCTCGTGGCGGGACCTTATCCTGATCGCGGGCGGCCTGTTTCTGGTCTGGAAGGCAACCAAGGAAATCCACCACAATATGGACCCTTCGCCGACGGACGACGTCTTCGACACGTCCAGGGCGGCACTCGGCTTTGGGGCCGCGATCGTCCAGATCCTGCTGCTGGACCTGGTCTTCTCGATCGATTCGATCCTGACGGCGGTGGGCATGACCGATCATTTGCCGGTGATGGTGGTGGCTGTACTCGTGGCGGTGTTCGTCATGCTCGTCGCCGCGGATCCGCTTGCCAATTTCATCAACAAGAATCCCACAGTGGTGATGCTCGCCCTCGGCTTCCTGCTGATGATCGGCGCCGTGCTGATCGCGGACGGCTTCGGCGTGCATGTCCCCAAGGGATATATCTATGCAGCCATGGCCTTTTCGGCCGGGGTGGAGGCGCTCAACATCTTCGCCCGGCGGCGGCGGGAGGCAGGCTCCCGCGCCAGGAATCCGGAGGGCATAGACGGTTCGGCAAGCCATTGAGCGTTCATCCGCTTCCGCCTATGCGGAGGTCATGACAGTTCATTTTCATCAAGAGGATCTGCCGGCCGGCGTCCTCGCGCCGGGCCCAGTTGCGGTCGACACCGAAGCAATGGGCCTCCACCCGGCCCGGGACCGGCTTTGCCTGGTCCAGATCTCCGATGGGGGCGGGGACGAGCACCTTGTCCGATTCGCGCCCGGCAGCGATTATGCGGCACCCAACCTGCGTGCCGTCCTTGCCGATCCGGATCGCCTGAAACTCTATCATTTCGCACGCTTCGACCTGGCCGTCATCAAGGCCTATATCGGCGTGATGGCGGCGCCGGCTTATTGCACCAAGACCGCCTCGCGCCTGATCCGGACCTATACGGACCGTCACGGCCTCAAGGAGCTCGTCAAGGAATTGCTGGCGATCGACATATCGAAGCAGCAGCAATCGTCCGACTGGGGGGCGCCGGACCTGTCCGACGCACAGAAGGATTATGCCGCCTCCGACGTGCGCTATCTTCACGCCCTGCGCGAGAAGCTGGACGAAAGGCTGAACCGGGAAGGCCGCATGGCCCTCGCCCAGGCCTGTTTCGATTTCCTGCCCAGCCGGGCGCTGCTCGATCTCGCCGGATGGCCCGAGGTGGACATCTTCGCGCATGTCTGAACTCGCCGAGCGGGAGCGGCTGATAAAGCGCGGCTGGGCGGCTCCCGGCAGCTTTCACGACGTCTTCGTCCGCTTGCTCAAGATCGCTCTGCCTGCGGGCATTGGCGTCCTTGCCGCCTATCTCGCCATTTCGCCCCTCCAGAAGGACAAGGAAGTCAGCTTCCTGCTCGACAAGAACAAAGTCGAGGTGGCGCGAGAACGGCTGCGCCTCGACGAGCCTCAGTATCGCGGCCAGGACGATAAGGGCCGGCCTTTCCTCATCCGCGCGGATCAGGCCATCCAGGCGACCTCCAAGGAGCAGGTCATGGACATCGAAGGCATGGATGCCAGTATAAGGCTGGCTGACGGGCCCGCGGTGCTTCGCGCCGATCGCGGACGCTACGACATGGATGCACAGACCGTCGATGTCCTCGGCCCGATCCTGTTCACGGCCGCCGACGGCTACAGGCTCGAGACCAGCGACGTGCAGGTCGATCTGAACAAGAGTCAGCTCGCCAGCCAGGGCAGCGTTAAGGGCCGGATGCCGCTTGGCCGCTTCACCGCCGATCGCATGTCGGTCGACCTTCCGGCCCGCCAGGTGACGCTGACCGGCAGGGCGCGCTTGCACATCGTCCAGGGCGCGATCAAATGAGCGGCATGAAAGAAGCCATCATCGCCCTTGCGGCGTCCGCCGTGATCGCCGCCGGTCTCGCGTTCAACCCCGCTTTGGCCCAGACCTCGGCGCTCAAGGGTCATAACAGCAATGCGCCAGTGGATGTGGCAGCGGACCGGATCGAAGTTCAGGACCGGGCCGACCGGGCGGTCTTTTCCGGCAACGTCCAGGTGCGCCAGTCGGATCTGACGCTGAGCGCCGCACGGCTTACCGTCGCTTATTCCAACGCTGGCGGCATCCAGATCGAGCGGCTGGACGCCAGCGGCGGCGTGACCGTGCGGAGCCCTTCCGAAACGGCGCGCGGCCAGTATGCGATCTACGATCTCAATCGCCGCATCATCACGATGATCGGCGATGTTACCCTGACCCGCGGCGATTCCAACGTGAAGGGCGGCCGGTTGGTGCTGGACCTCGACAGCGGGCGTGCGGTGATGGATGGCGCCGGTCCGGCCGGCACGGCGAACCAGGGCGGCCGCGTCACCGGAACCTTCACGGTCCCGCAGCGCCGGTATTGATCCTACGGTCCGGTCGCCCCGCCTCTTTTCAAGAAATAATCGTCGTCATGCATGAACCTTGCCAGTTGAGGCGCGCGGCGGCTTCGCCTAAGTCCGCGCAGGGCAAGGAAGCGGCATGAACGACAGCACGACGATCGAAAGGTCCCCGGACGCCGACGCGATCGGCGTGCTTTCACGGGGCCTGTCCGTCGTCTCGATCGCCAAATCCTATGACCGCAAGCAGGTCCTGAAGGACGTCTCGCTGGGCGTCGACCGCGGCGAGGTGCTTGGGCTGCTTGGCCCGAACGGCGCCGGCAAGACCACCTGCTTCTATTCCATCATGGGCCTCGTGAAGCCGGACAGCGGGCGTATCCTGCTCGACGGCAGGGACATTACCGGGCTGCCCATGTATCGCCGCGCCATATTGGGGCTCGGCTATCTGCCGCAGGAAACGTCCATCTTTCGCGGCCTTACCGTGTCGCAGAACATCATGGCCGTGCTGGAACTCGCCGAGCCCGACAAGTCCGTCCGTGCACAAAGACTGGAGCAATTGCTGGGGGAGTTCCACATCCAGCACCTGCGCGACGCCCCCGCAATGGCGCTGTCCGGTGGCGAACGACGGCGCTGCGAGATCGCACGCGCGCTCGCTGCGGATCCCAGCATCATGCTGCTGGACGAGCCGTTTGCCGGCATCGATCCAATCTCCATCTCCGACATTCGCGACCTGGTGATCCAGCTCAAGCAGCGGGACATCGGTGTCCTCATCACCGACCATAATGTCCGCGAGACCTTGGACATCGTCGATCGCGCCTGCATCATCTATGACGGCCAGGTGCTGTTCGCCGGCAGCCCGGAGGCGCTGGTTGCGAACGAAGACGTCCGCCGTCTCTATCTTGGCGAGGGTTTCGAATTGTAGTGATGGCCTGGGATCCCCTCTCGATCCCCTTTATCGACGCGGCACCGTGGTGGAGCGCGGCCTGATGGCGATCGGTCCCCGCCTCGACCTTCGGCAAAGCCAGTCATTGGTGATGACGCCGCAGCTGCAGCAGGCGATCCGGCTGCTCGCTTTGTCCAATCTTGAAATCGAAAGTTTCATTGCCGAGGAGCTGGAGAAGAATCCTCTGCTCGACACCGGCAGTGACGAGGCATCCGACAGGAACGCCGCCGAGGCGGACGAGGTGACCGATACGGGCGAGGAACCGGCGACCGTCGATCGCCTGGTGACGGAGGGCGACGGCGCCCGCGATGCACCGCTGGACATGGACCTGAACAATGAGAATCTCCACCAGGACAGCGCTTCGGACCGGGCGCTTGATGGAGGGCTGGGCCTCGATCATGGGTCCGGCGGCGGCGGCGGCGAGGAGGTCGATTATGACAGTTTTGCCGGCGAGGACATATCGCTCCACGATCATCTGCTCGCCCAGGCCGGCCAGCACCTCTCCGGCACCGATTTGGTCATCGCCGCCCAGATCGTCGAGCAGATCGAGGAGACAGGCTATTTCCCGGGCTCCACGCTTGAAATCGCCAATCGACTCGGAACGCCGCTGCAGGATGTCGAAAGGGTGCTTGCGGTCATCCAGACTTTCGATCCGAGCGGTGTCGGCGCACGCACGCTGGCGGAATGTATCGCAATACAGGCGAAGGAGGCGGACCGTTACGACCCGGCCATGGCGCTGCTGATCGACAATCTGGATCATGTCGCCAAGGGCAATCGCAGCGCCCTGAAGCGCATCTGTGACGTCGATGATGAGGATCTGTCCGACATGCTCCGCGAGCTGCGCGGATATGACCCGAAGCCGGGGTGCAAGTTCGCGCAGGGCAGCCGGATCGATGCCGTGGTGCCCGACATATTCATAGGCCGGCGCGGCCAGGGCTGGGCGATCGAACTGAACAGCGCGACCCTGCCCAGACTGCTGGTCAACCGAACCTATTATGCCGAACTGGCGGAAGGTGCACAGGACAGGAAATCGAAAACCTGGCTATCGGAATGCCTGGCCAGCGCGAATTGGCTGATGAAAGCGCTCGACCAAAGAGCCCGCACGATCGTCAAGGTCGCGACCGAGATCGTCCAGCAACAGGACGGATTCTTCCGCCATGGCGTGGCCCATTTGAAACCGCTGACGCTTCGCACGGTGGCGGATGCGATCGGCATGCACGAATCGACCGTCAGCAGGGTCACCTCGAACAAATATCTGTCCTGTGACCGCGGCCTGTTCGAGCTCAAATATTTCTTCACCAGCGGCGTGCAAAGCTCGGACGGCGGCGATGCGGTGTCCGCGGAAGCGGTGAAGAGCCACATAAGGGCGCTGGTCGCGGCCGAGGATCCGGCAAAGATTCTGTCCGACGACCAGATCGTCGACATGCTTCGCGCCAAAGGGTTCGACATCGCCCGGCGAACCGTCGCAAAATATCGCGAGGCGGCGGGCATCGGGTCCTCAGTCCAGCGGCGCCGGCAAAAGGCGATCGGCAACCGCGCGGCCTGACGCCGGTAGCGTCAATACGCTCGATCCGTCGCACATGCGCAACCGTCCGCACTGGTTTCGGCGCGCGGACCGGGCGGGCAACGGCAAAGCCGCAACCAAAGGCTGGCCAGGCGGTTTCCTTATCGAACCGAAAGCAAAGCGGGGGGTATGGAGGCCCAGCATGTTCCGCAGCTTGATTGCCGTGACATTATTGGCGGCGCCGATGGCCGCGACTTCCCAGACCGGCAATGGCGGCCGATGGGGGCTTGCCGGCTTTCCCGGCGGGTGCATGGTCCACGCGACCTCGCCGCAGGGCACCGTACTTTCCATCTGGGGCTTCGCCGGCCAGGAGAATCTCGGCATACTTGTCCAGAACCGGCAATGGCATGCACTTCGGGAAGGCGAACGCCACAACCTGAAAGTGGCTTTCGACCGGAATCATAGCTGGCCCGTCCGGGCAACGGCCCGTCGCGACATCGATGCCGACGGGCCAGGGCTTTTCTTCACCGTAAAACCGGGCAGTCGATCCGACCAGGCCGGCTTCTTCGAGGCGTTTGCCGCCGCCAGGGGAATGGACATCAGCCGCGAAGGACGAAGGGTCGATCGGCTGCCGCTCGCCGGCAGCCGCGAGGCGATGTTCGCGCTGGCGAACTGCATGGGCGCCTTATGGCAAGGCATGGCAGCGGCCTCGGCGAACGAGGAAGAAACGGCAGCTCCGGCGGGGCCGACCATCTGATCCATGTCCGTGGCCAGCTGCCGAGCGAATATTGCCGACGGGGGATCTCATCCAAGCCAATAGGCGGATCGCGGCCGCTTAGATTGAACGGTCCCGTGCCCTCGGCGGCGCCTGGCAAGCGCCACGCCGAACTGGCCTATTCAAATATCTAAGACCGGATCAGGCGTCCAGATTGGCGACGTTCAGGGCATTTTCCTGGATGAACTCGCGTCTTGGTTCGACGACGTCGCCCATCAGCCGTGTGAAGATCTCGTCGGCAATATCGGCCTGCGCGATCTCAACCTGGAGCAAGGACCGGTTTTCGGGATCCAGGGTCGTCTCCCAAAGTTGCTCGGCATTCATTTCGCCGAGGCCCTTGTAGCGCTGAATGGCGAGGCCCTTGCGGCCCGCGGCGAGGATTGCCTCGAGCAATTCGATCGGGCGGGTGACGCGATCCCCCTTGCCATCCGAAGACCGCTCCATGCCCGTCGAGTTCCCTGCATTGCCCTCGGCATCCTCGGCATCCGGAACCGTCTCCTCGGCTTCGGCGGCGGCCGTCGCCTTGAGCTTTACGAGCCGCGATGGCTTTGCGTAGGTCGCCTCCTGCTCCGACGCCAGGCTATGCAGCTTGCGCGCCTCGGCCGAGACCAGGAATTTATGATCGACGACGTGATGATCGGTCACGCCCCGCCAGAGGCGGCGCAGGACGTAATTGCCGTCCTCGCTGGCTTCGCCGGACCAGGACGCCTCAAGATCGCCGGCGCCGAGCCAGATCGACGCGCGCGAAATCGCTTCAGGTCTTTGGTCCGGGCGCAGATCCGGATCGAGCGCCCCGGCCAGGGCGAGCGCCTCGATGATGTCGAGATTATAGCGGCGCGGCACGTAGCGCATCAGGGTGCGCATCCGCCTTGCATGTTCGGCCAGACCCCGCAGATCCTCACCGGACCTGGGGCCGCCGTCGGTTTCCAGCACCATCAGGCCGATGCCGGCATCGATCAGATAGTCGTCGAGCTTGGAATCGTCTTTCAGATAGACTTCCGAACGGCCCTTGGCGACTTTGTAGAGCGGCGGCTGGGCGATGTAGAGATGGCCGCGCTCGATGATCTCCGGCATCTGTCGATAGAAGAATGTCAGCAGCAGGGTGCGGATATGGGCGCCGTCGACGTCGGCGTCCGTCATGATCACGATCTTGTGATAGCGGAGCTTCTCGACATTGAAATCGTCGCGGCCGATGCCGGTCCCCATCGCCTGGATCAGCGTGCCGATTTCCTTCGAGCCCAGCATGCGATCGAACCGCGCACGCTCGACGTTCAGGATCTTGCCCTTGAGTGGTAGGATTGCCTGGTAATGGCGATCGCGGCCCTGCTTGGCCGAGCCGCCGGCGCTGTCGCCTTCGACCAGGAACAGTTCCGATTTGGCGGGATCCCGCTCCTGGCAATCAGCGAGCTTGCCGGGCAGCGAGGCGATGTCCATCACCCCCTTGCGGCGGGTAAGCTCGCGCGCCTTCTTGGCCGCCTCGCGCGCCGCGGCGGCATCGATGATCTTGCCCACGATGGAACGGGCGTGGGCAGGGTTTTCCTCCAGCCATTCCGCCATTTTATCCGCCATCAGGCTTTCCATCGGCTGACGCACCTCGGACGAAACCAATTTGTCCTTGGTCTGGGAGCCGAATTTCGGATCGGGGAGCTTCACCGATACGATCGCGGTCAATCCCTCCCGCATGTCGTCGCCGGTCAGCGTCACCTTCTCCTTCTTCAGCATGCCGGATTTCTCGGCATAATTGTTGAGGGTGCGGGTCAGGGCCGCGCGGAACGCGGCCATGTGGGTGCCGCCGTCGCGCTGCGGGATGTTGTTCGTGAAGGCGAGGACATTCTCGTAGTAGGAATCATTCCATTCGAGCGCGATGTCGATGCCGATATCGTCGCGCTGCCCGTGAATGGCGATCGGATCGGGGAAGAGCGGCGTCTTGGTGCGGTCGAGATAGCGGACGAAGGCCGCGATTCCGCCTTCATAGAAGAGCTCGACCTCCTTCTTCTCCTCGTGGCGCGCGTCGACCAGGATCAGCCGCACGCCGGAATTGAGGAAGGCCAGCTCGCGAAAGCGATGCTCCAGCTTGTCGAAGTCGAAATCGGTGATCTTGAAGGTCGCGGGCGACGGCAGGAAGGAGACCCTGGTACCCTTCTTGCCTTCGGGCGCCGGGCCGACCAGCTTCAGCGGCGCTTCGGCATCGCCGAGCCGGAAGCGCATATAATGTTCCTGGCCGTCCCTCCAGATGGTGAGATCGAGCCATTCGGAAAGCGCGTTCACCACGGATACGCCGACGCCGTGGAGACCGCCGGAGACCTTATAGGCATTGTCGTCGGACGTGTTCTCGAACTTGCCGCCGGCGTGGAGCTGGGTCATGATGACCTCGGCCGCCGAAACCCCTTCCCCCTGGTGAATCCCGGTTGGAATTCCACGGCCATTATCCTCGACCGAAACCGATCCGTCAGGATTGAGCGTGATCAGGATACGGTCGCAATGACCGGCCAGAGCCTCGTCGATCGCATTGTCCGAAACCTCGAAGACCATATGGTGGAGACCCGACCCGTCGTCGGTGTCGCCAATATACATTCCGGGCCGTTTGCGGACCGCGTCGAGGCCTTTCAGAACCTTGATCGATTCCGCGCCATAGGAGTTTTCGCTGGGGGAAGATGCCATGGCGATTATATAGCGACGAACGTGGCGAAACCAAAGGAAATAAGCCCGAATACCGGCCTCCACTTCACGATTGCAGCAAGGCCTGGCGTCACCCCTCGCGCACGCGCCCTCCCACGATGTGAAGCCAGGTGGCATCGCTCCCCACGGCTTCGAACAGCGCCTTTTCCGTGCCCGTCATCCAGACCTGGCCGCCGGCCTTGATGAGCCTTTCGAACAAGGCTGCGCGGCGGCTGGAATCGAGATGGGCGGCGACCTCGTCCAGCAGGAGGATTGGGCGGCGGCCGGAGCGGTCGGCGACCAGTTCGGCATGGGCGAGCGTGATTGCCAGGAGGAGCGCCTTCTGCTCACCGGTGGAGCTTCGCTCGGCGGGCTGGCCCTTACCCAGGTGGGTGACGGCAAGGTCGGTGCGGTGCGGACCGATCAACGTCCGTCCAGCGGCCGCATCCCGCCCACGGCTGCGAAGAAGCCCTTCCGAAAGATCCTCCATCCCGCCTGCGAGCCGAAGGCCGGCGCGGGCGAACGGCCCCTCCGGCGCCGCCGCCAGGCGCTCCGAAAGAGCCGCCACCGTCGCCGCGCGGGCCCTTCCCAGGGCCGCGCCATGTTCCGCCATCCGCGCCTCGAGCGCCGTCAGCCACCCAGCATCGGCCGGACCGTCCTCGCCAAGCAATTTGTTGCGGGCACGCATCGCCGCCTCATAGCGGGCGGCATGAACGGCATGACCGGGATCCAAAGCGAGCACCAGCCTGTCGAGGAAGCGCCGGCGGCCGCTTGCCCCCTCAAGGAAAAGCCGGTCCATCGCAGGCGTCAGCCAGAGCAGCGAGAGCCATTCCGAAAGCGTCGTCGCCGAGGCCGCTGCAGAGTTGATCCGCACCTGCCGGCGGTCCGGCGATGCCGCGCCGGTTCCGGTGCCGAGCTCGACGTCGCCGAGCCGCGCCGATACCGCGAATCCGCCGGGGCCGTCGCTGCGGGCCATTTCCGCATAGGTGGCGCCACGAAGACCCCTGCCAGGCGACAGCAGGGAGATCGCCTCCAATATGTTGGTCTTGCCGGCGCCATTGTCGCCGGTCAGCAGGACGAGGCCGGTCCCCGGCGCGATCAGCGCATCGGCATAAGACCGGAAATTCGACAGGCTGAGGCGCGAAAGGACCATTGCGCGCTTCTATGGCCTATCGACACCAAGAGGAAAGGCATCGGCGCCCAAGCCCGCGCCGATAGCGACCCGCAAGCGGCACCGGCAACAAGATGCCGGCAGATTTCAGATATCGGCGAATGGCACCGGCCGGGCCGGCTTCAAACGCGCATCGGCATCAATACGTAGAGTGCGGGCGCCTTGTCATTCTCCCTGAGCAGGGTAGGCGCCGCCGCATCGGCGAGGTGGACCTCGATCAGGTCGCCTTCCATCTGGCCCAATATGTCGAGCAGATAGCGGGCGTTGAAGCCGATCTCGAACCCTTCCGAGCCATAATCGCCGGGGACCTCCTCGGCCGCGGTGCCGTTTTCGGGCGAAGTGACGGACAGGGTCACCTTGTCGCGATCGAGCGCCATCTTGACCGCGCGGGTCTTCTCGCTGGCGATGGTCGCGACACGATCCACGCCTTCTTCCAGGCTGCGCGGATCGATGCGGAGCAATTTGTCATTCGCCGTCGGAATGACCCGGCTGTAATCGGGAAAGGTGCCATCGATCAGCTTCGAGGTCAGGATCGCGGCGCCAAGGCCGAAGCGGATCTTGGTTTCCGAGAGGGAAAGCTGGACGGTCCCGTCCAGTTCCTCCAGCAACTTGCGAAGTTCAGCCACGCATTTGCGCGGAATGATCACGTCCGGCATGCCGGCGGCTCCGTCGGGCCGAGGCACAGTGACCCGGGCAAGCCGGTGTCCGTCGGTAGCCGCCGCCTTGAGCACCGGCTGCGATTCGTCGGAGACGTGCAGGAAGATGCCGTTCAGATAATAGCGCGTCTCCTCGGTGGAGATGGCGAAGCGCGTCTTGTCGATGATCTGCCGCAGGGTCGCTGCAGGCAATTCGAAGCGGGTCGGCAGGTCGCCTTCGGCGATGACCGGGAAATCGTCGCGCGGCAAGGTCGCAAGATTGAAGCGGGCGCGCCCGGCATTGACCTGCATCTTGCCCTCGGCCGCATTCAGCTCGACCTGGCTGCCCTCCGGCAGTTTGCGGGCGATGTCGAACAAGGTGTGGGCCGATACGGTGGTGGCGCCGGCTTGCGTCACATTGGCCTCGACCGTCTCGTTGATCTGAAGATCAAGGTCAGTCGCCATCAGGCGGATGCCGCCATCCTCGCTCGCCTCGATGAGGACGTTGGAAAGGATCGGGATCGTATTCCTGCGTTCCACCACGGATTGGACGTGGCCGAGGCTCTTCAGGAGCGTAGCCCGTTCGATCGTCGCCTTCATTGTGATCCCCGAAAGTGATGATTTCGGGGAGTTGTAGTGCGCCTTATCGCCCCTCGCCACTATTATTCATCGGATATGGAAAAGGGCCGGGGCTTGCGCCCCGGCCCTCCTTCTAATGCCGTCGAGCCAGGATCAGAAGCGGAAGCCGAAACCGGCAACGCCCTGATGCTTGTCGAAACCTTCCTCGTAATTCGAATAGCGATATTCGGCCTTGACGAACATGTTGGTGCCGAGAGCGTATTCGATGCCGGCGCCGGCCCGCACGCCGTCCAGATTCTCGCTGAGCGTGGAATCAAGCGCCGTGCCTGGGGTTCCATCCTCATAATCCAGGCTGACGCGACCATTGGTGTAGCCGGCCTTGGCATAGAGGAGCGCGCGGGAACCGACGACCGCCCCGATTCGACCGCCGACATAAAGATCCCGGCCGAGCTTGGCGCAAAGCTCGCTAGCGGGAGTCACGACGCCCGATACACATTCGGAAATGCTGGAATCGGTCGCTTCCGCCTCGATACCGAGGACGGCGCCGCCCATCTGGACATCATAGCCCACGGCAACGCCGTAGACGGCTCCGTCCGCGCCTTCATCCTCCACGTCGGTCGTGTCATAGCCGACGATGCCCTCGATCCGCGGACCGGTGAAGGTGGCGGCATCCTGGGCGAAAGCAGGCGCGGCCGCGCTGGCCGCGAGAAGGGCGGCGATCACATATTTACGCATTTTGATAACTCCGTTCAGCATTGACTAGGCACTGGGGTCCAGAAGGACGCGGACCCAGCGCGCGCCCCTTCAAGAGGTTGCATGAACCGCGGATAAACGCGTTTTTCCGTTGCCAAGCCGGGACGGAAGAAGGATCAAGGCAAGACCATGCGCAGCCTGTTTTTCCTCGTTTTGTTGCTGGGACTTAGCGGTCAGGCTGTTGCAGAAAGACAATCATTGGGAATTTTTCAGTTGTGGGGCGCCTTCAGCGAGCCGGGTCGCTGCTACGCCATTGCACAACCCTATCGTGCGCCCCGCGCCGAGCGCTGGAAGCCGTTCGCTTCGGTCGGTTACTGGCCGTCCCGGCGCGTCCGCAGCCAGATCCATTTTCGTCTCAGCCGGGAAAAGAGACCGGGTTCGGCGGTGCTGCTTCGAATCGACGACCAGACATTTCAATTGCTCGCGGGCGGCGCCGATGCCTGGGCGCCGGACGCGCGCGCCGACGCCGATATATTGAGCGCGATGCGCACCGGCATCGAAATGACGATCGAGACCCGATCCACCAGCGGGACGCTCGTGCGCGACGCCTACCGCCTGCGCGGCGCGGCAACCGCGATCGACGCCGCCGCAATCGCCTGCGCCGGCAGGAAATGACCCGCCCGGCGGGGCGTGGCAAAGACTGGTAAAATCTCCCTTCCGGCCTTACATGGCGCTCTCCATGACAGCCCTGATGCCCATCCCCGGTCATATCGACCCGGTTCCCGTGCCGCGTGCCGTGCCAGCGGATGCCGATTTGCGCCAGGACCTGGTCGGCCTGTCGCGCCCGGCGATAACGGAGGCTCTTGCGGCTGCGGGGCTGGACGCCAGGCAGGCAAAGCTTCGCGCGAAGCAGATCTGGCACCAGATCTACAATCGCGGCGCGACGGAATTCGACGCGATGAGCGACATCGCCAAGCCGCAACGGGGTTGGTTGGCGGAGCGGTTCCGGATCGGACGGCCGGAGGTGGTGGAGCAGCTCGTGTCGACCGACGGCACCCGCAAGTGGCTGCTCCGCACACCGGACGGCAATGATTTCGAGATGGTGTTCATACCTGATGCCGACCGGGGCACCTTGTGCGTGTCGAGCCAGGTCGGTTGCACCCTCAACTGCCGCTTCTGCCACACCGGCACGATGCGGCTCGTGCGCAATCTGACCGCCGGTGAAATTGTCGGCCAGGTCATGCTCGCGCGCGACAGCCTCGGCGAATGGCCGTCCCAGCCGGAAGGGCGGATGCTGTCCAATATCGTCATGATGGGCATGGGTGAACCGCTCTACAATTTCGACAATGTCCGCGACGCCCTCAAGATCGTCATGGACGGCGACGGCCTCGGCCTGTCGCGGCGGCGCATCACCCTTTCCACCTCCGGCGTGGTGCCGATGATGGCCAAGGCCGGCGCGGAAATCGGAGTCAATCTCGCCGTCTCGCTCCACGCCGTGACCAAGGAGGTGCGCGACGAGATCGTCCCGCTCAAC
The DNA here is from genome assembly GCF_032378825.1 of Sphingosinicella rhizophila. Taxonomy (NCBI): domain Bacteria; kingdom Pseudomonadati; phylum Pseudomonadota; class Alphaproteobacteria; order Sphingomonadales; family Sphingosinicellaceae; genus Sphingosinicella; species Sphingosinicella rhizophila. The sequence goes on from NZ_JAVUPU010000005.1 coordinate 52,694, forward strand.
CGGAAATATGGCATCGACGAGCTGCTCCAGGCCTGCGCGGATTATCCCGGCGCCAACAATGCCCGCCGCATCACGTTCGAATATGTGATGCTGAAGGACAAGAATGACAGTGACGAGGATGCTCGGGAGCTCGTGCGCCTCATCCGCAAGTATAAATTGCCGGCCAAGGTCAATCTGATCCCGTTCAATCCGTGGCCCGGCGCGCCCTATGAATGTTCAAGCGCGGAGCAGGTGGCGCGCTTTTCCGATATCGTCTTCGAAGCCGGTATAAGCGCGCCCGTCCGCCGGCCACGGGGCCGTGACATCATGGCCGCCTGCGGTCAGCTCAAATCGGCTGCGGAGAAGAAGAGCCGGGCCGATCTCGATCGTCTCGCGGCGGAAAAGCAAGCGGCTCTGGGCTGATCCGGCCGCCGCATGGCGGATCGAAACGCAAGAATCGAGGCGAACGGCCCCGTGCGCAAGGCCGGTTGCACTGAGCTTCGTCTCGGTTATTCTGAGCTCATGTGGCTTTTGAACAAGATGCTCCGCAAGCTCGTCACCCGTGGCGAACTCATCGTCAACGATCATGATGGCAAGGAGTATCGCTACGGCCATGCTTCACCGGATCGCAACCCGGTCAGGGTCAGGCTGACCGACAAGGGCGCGGCCTTTCATATCGCCAAGGATCCGCGGGTCGGCGCCGGCGAGGCTTATATGGACGGGCGACTCGTGATCGAGGAAGGCGATGTGCGCGACCTCGTGCTGCTGATCCGCGAGAATGCGCCTTGGGAAAGGCAGGGTGCGCTGGAACCGAAGGGGCCGATCCGGCAGGCCATCCATGCGGCCGCAGGCAAGCTCGACCAGGTCAACTGGAAATCACGCTCCCGGCGCAACGCAGAACATACCTACAACCTCACCCGGCGGCTCTACGAACTGTTCCTGGACGAGGACCGGCAATATACCTGCGCTTATTATCGCGACACGAACGACAGCCTTGAGCAGGCCCAGCTCGACAAGAAGGCGCATATCGCGGCAAAGCTCGCTCTGAAGCCCGGCATGAAGGTGCTGGACATCGGCTGCGGCTGGGGTGGCCTCGCTCTCTATCTGCATCGTCATTACGATGTCGACGTGCTCGGCGTCGCGCTGGCGCCGGATCAGATCGAATTCTGCCGTGAGCGTGCCGCCGAAGCAGGCGTCACCGACCGGGTCAAGTTCGAGCTGATGGATTATCGGGACGTCCAGGGAGAGTTCGACCGGATTACCAGCGTCGGCCTGATCGAGCATCTCGGCACCCCTCATTATCCGGGATTCTTCGCGCATATGCGCAGGCTGCTGAAACCCGACGGGGTCATGTTCTCCCATTGCTGCGGACGGATGGGCGGGCCCGGCGTCACCGATAAATGGACGCGCAAATATATCTTCCCCGGCGGCTACATCCCGTCCCTTTCGGAGCTGGTCAGCGAAGCGGAACGGAACCGGCTGATCGTTACGGACGTCGAGGCCCTGCGCTTCCACTATGCCCATACGCTGGAAGAATGGTATCATCGCACGACCGCCGCCAAGGACGAGATCATCGCCCTTTATGACGAACGTTTCTTCCGCATGTGGCAATTCTATCTGGCGGGCGCCGAAGCCGCCTTCCGCTATGGCGGACTGGTCAATTGGCAGCTCCAATATGTCCGCCGCCGCGACGCCATTCCCATGACGCGCGACTTCATGTTCGAGGAGGAAAGGCGGCTGTTCGAAGCCGAGCAGGCGCCCGAATGGCATATCAAGGCGGCTGCCGAATAGGCCGATTCAGCCGACTTGGGTGGAAGGGCGAAGCACGTCCACCTTAAACGATCAGGCTCTGGCCGGAAGACAGCCCCCGGCCATGTCCGCTTCAACTGTCCTGCTTGTTCTCAGCTGCCGCGGCGCTGCTGGCGGCCCGCACCGCGCGCGGACCGGCCTTCAGTCGGCGAAATGGTGCCATCGCGATCGGCATCGATCCGATCGAACCTGGCCAAGGCTCGTGCCGATGCCTCGGCCAGCGAAACCTTGCCGTCCTTATTGGAATCCATCGCTCGGAACCGGGTCGGCGCAAACATCAGGCCCGCCATCGCACTGCCGCGACGCTGCCGCTGCGCGCGGCGGTCGCTCTTTCCGGCAGCCGGCGGCTTTTCGAATTCGGAGCGGCTGAGGGAGCCGTCCTTGTTCGTGTCCAGCTTGGCGAACAATTCCGCTCGGCTTTCCGTGCGCAGGGCCTGGAATTCGGCGCGAGCCGCATCGGTGGCGGCCTTGGCTTCCGCCTCGGTCACGAACCCGTCCTTGTTCACGTCCACCTTGGCGAACTCCGCCTGTATGCTCGTCTGGACGGCGGCCCGGGTGGGCACAGGCCTAGCGGGCGCGGCCTGCTGTGCGAAAGCGGGGAGCGTGGCGGCAATTGCTATGCCCGCAAGTGCGAATTTCTTCATTGTCACTCCTTGGTCCAGACGGGCTTTGCGCCCGCCGGCGGCCGTTAGCCAGCGACGGCTGTACCCGAGTTGAACGCGCCTGGCAGCCGTCTCTCCGCCAAGAAAACAATCTTCCATTAACCATTTCTTGATGGCTCCAAGGCAGCTTGGCGCCGTCTCGGTGGCAAGCTGCCCGACACCGGAAACGGTCTGCTTGCTCCAAGCTTTTGTTATCCCATCGTGAAAAGTTGAAAGCCACCACTTTTCATACGATGCCTCGGGGGGAAAAGATGCAACTCGCGCTGCCGCGCACAGTATGGACACAGCGATCCGAGGGCATTCGCGCCCTGGAAAACTGGCTTCTATGCTGGGTGCTCCTGCCCAATCTGGCGTTTTGGCTGCTCTCGCTGATCGGTGGACCTCCCCGCGGCTTCGAGGTGCTGCTGACCGGGACGATCGGGATCGTGCTTCACCGCGCGCCTTTTCCGGCCAAGATGACGGGGTTCTGCCTGGCGCTCATTTATTCGGTGCTGAGTTTCATCTCCAGCCTGTTCAACCTGGCCATCCTCTCGCTTATCCAATCGCTTGAGTTCCTGACCGAGATGAAGCCGTCGGCCTCTCCGGAATATCTGCTCGGCGCACTGGCCCTCGCTGGAACGGTGGCGATCGCTTCGCGGCAATTGCGCAAGCCGACCACCCTTCCGCCGCAGCGGCTCGTCCTCGCCATGGCGCTGACCATCATCGCCGCCTGGGCGGACGTCCAGATGTCGAAGGCCGATCGGGGGACCTATTCGCGGATCGCCGAGCCTGGCGCTGCCTTTTCCTCCGCCGCCAGGCAGAGCGGCCTGGCCGGCCTCGCGACGGGGGAGCGGCATGTCCTTTTCGTCATGGTCGAAGCGATGGGCGCGCCTACCGATCCCGCCATCGCCACGAAGCTCGTCGATATATGGGCCCCCCCGGAAGTCCGCGCCCGCTATGAAGTCACCACCGGCACGACCCCCTTCTACGGATCGACCACCAGCGGCGAGATGCGGGAATTGTGCGGCCGCTGGGGCGACTATCGGGAATTGATGGAGACGAAGGACGCGACCTGCCTGCCCGCCTTGCTCGCCGCCAAAGGCTATCACAGCCAGGCATGGCACAGCTTCAGCGGAAAGATGTTCGACCGCAACCGCTGGTACCCCAATGCCGGCTTTCAGGAGATGCGCTTCGGCGAGCGGCTGGTGGCGGACGGGGCGGACATCTGCCCCGGCGTATTCCCGGGGGCCTGCGACCGTGACGTACCGCGAGAGATCGGCACGACGCTGAAGCAGGCGCGCCAGCCGCAATTCCTGTACTGGCTCACGGTCAACTCGCACCTGCCAGTGCTGAAGAACAAGAGATTGCAGACCCTCGATTGTGCGCGTTTCGACGCCTCTCTCGACGCCGCCTATCCGATGACCTGCCGTCTCCTCCAGCTTTTCGATCAGACCGGATCGGCCATGGCGCGCCAGATAACGGCGACTGATTTCCCGCCGACCGACATATTGATCGTCGGCGATCATCTGCCGCCATTCTTCGACCGCTATCACCGTACCCAGTTCGAGCCCGACCATGTGCCCTGGATCCTGCTGCGTCCCAAGAATCCGGACCGCGCAGCCGGGGTGGCCGCCAGCGCCGGGCCGGGCAAAGTCCGCGCTTAGGAGTTGACGGAAACCCGCCGCCGGACGAGACCCCCGCCAAAGGCATGCGGGAGCGGCAGGTGCAGGAACAGCAAGGGCGGCACTGGTGGGAAAGTCGGGCCTTTGCGCTCGCCTTGATCCTTGCCACCGCGATACCCCTGCTTTGGCCAGACATTCCGCCGCTGGTCGACCTGCCCGGACACATGGCCCGCTACCGGGTCCAGATCGAAATCGATCAGTCCGCCGCGCTGCGGAGCTTCTACGATTTCAGATGGGCGCTGATCGGCAATCTCGGCGTCGACCTTCTGGTCGTCCCGCTGGCGAAGATCTTCGGCTTGGAGCTGGCGGTCAAGCTGATCGTCCTTTCGATCCCGCCTTTGACGGCCGCCGGCTTCATATGGGTCGCGCGAGAGGTTCATGGCAACACGCCCCCCACGGCAGCCTTCGCGGTGCCGCTCGCTTACAATTATCCCTTCTTCTTCGGCTTCGTGAACTTCGCGCTTTCCATGGCGTTCGCTTTTCTTGCCTTCGCGCTCTGGCTTCGGCTCGCCCGGCTCGATCGTCTGCACCTGCGCATGGCCCTTTTCCCACTGATCTCAATACTGGTCTGGGTCACCCATACGTTCGGGTGGGGCGTCCTCGGCGTCATGGCCTTTTCCGCCGAACTGGTCCGCCAGGTCGATCTCAAGAGAACCTTTGTCCAGGCAGGTCTCAGGGCTGCGCTCCACAGCATGGCGATCGCGCCGCCTATCCTGCTGATGGTCGCCTGGCGCGGCGGCGATCACATTGCCGGACGCACCACCGACTGGTTCAACTGGGATCGCAAGCTGGACTGGCTGATCATGGCGCTTCGGGACCGGTGGGAGATGTTCGACCTCGGTTCGCTTGGCCTGCTCCTGATCGTCCTGCTCCTGGCCCTCATCTATCGCCGGATGGAATATTCCCGGAATCTCGCCGCTTCGGCGATCTTCCTCGCCGTGGTTTTCGCCCTCCTCCCGCGCATCGTGTTCGGTTCGGCTTATGCCGACATGCGGCTCGTTCCCTACCTGCTCGCGGTAGCCGTGATCGGCATTCGCCTGCGGCCGAACGCCTCCCTGGGATTCGCGACTCGACTGGCTTTCGTCGCTCTGGCCTTCTTCGTGGTCCGGACCGGCGCGGCCACGATCAGTCAATGGCGCTACGATCGCAATTACGACCGGGAATTGCCGGCTCTCGCGCACGTCCCCGAAAATGCCAGGCTGATCAGCTTCGTCGGAAGGCGCTGCGCCGATCTGTGGGCCATGTCGCGCATGGAGCATCTGCCCGGGATCGCGACCGTGCGCCGTCGCGCATTTTCGAACGATCAATGGTCGATGCCGGGCGCTCAGCTTCTGACTGTCCACTATCCGGCGCCCCGTTTCTACACCGTCGATCCCTCGCAAATGGTCACCCTGTTCAAATGCCGCCAGGAAAGATGGATGACCATCGACAATGCGTTGCGCCACCTGCCGCGCGAGGATTTCGATTATGTCTGGCTGGTCCGGCCGCCGCCCCACGATCCGAAGCTGCTGCGGGGACTGCGCCCGCTCTGGCGAAATCGCACCAGCGTGCTGTATGAGATCGTCGATCGAAACCCCGATCTTGCCCCCTAAGGGCGATCGGCCCGATGCAATGAATCCGCCTGCCTGCTCCAATTTTTCGTTATGGCATCCTGAAAGCTGGAAATCGGCGCCCCTTTTTCAGCAGGATGCTCTGAGAGGTATAGTGAATGAGCCCGGTCAAGCTGTCGGTTGTCATCCCTTGCTATAATGAAGAGGCGTGCCTCGACGAGCTTTGCAGCCGGGTCACCAAGGCATCGACCGAGGTCGTCGGCGATTCCTATGAAATCGTGCTGGTCAATGACGGGTCGCGTGATGGCAGCTGGGCGATGATGCAGGCGCTGGCGGCAAAGGACGACAAGCTCGTCGCCATCAACCTGTCGCGCAATCACGGTCATCAGTTGGCGCTCACCGCCGGCCTGGACCTTTGTTCGGGCGAGCGGATCCTGATCATCGACGCCGATCTGCAGGATCCGCCCGAATTGCTGCCGGCGATGATGGCGGAAATGGACCGGCTGCAAGCCGATGTCGTTTATGCGGTACGTCGCGCGCGGGCAGGCGAGACCGCGTTCAAGCGTTCGAGCGCGAAGCTTTTCTATCGCAGCTTGTCCAAGCTCGCGGACATCGAGATTCCGGTCGACACGGGCGATTTCCGGCTGATGAGCCGGCGCGCGCTCGACGCCCTGCTGAGCCTGCCCGAGCAAGCGCGCTTCATTCGCGGCATGGTCGCCTGGATCGGCTTCAGACAGGTGCCGATCGTCTATGACCGCGCCGAACGCCATGCCGGCCGGACCAATTATCCCTTGTCGAAGATGGTAAGGCTGGCGCTCGATGCCGTGACCGGCTTTTCGACGGCCCCTCTCCGCTTTGCCAGCCACATCGGCATGTGGCTGGTGGCCGCTTCGATCCTGCTCATCATCTATATCGCCGTGGGCTGGCTGAGCGGCAGCGCCATCCAGGGCTGGACCTCGCTGATGCTGGTGGTGGTCGTGCTCGGCGCCGTCCAGATGTTCGTGCTCGGCATGATCGGCGAATATCTCGGCCGGCTCTATATCGAGTCCAAGCGGCGTCCGCTCTACATCGTTTCCGAGATTGCCGGCCGCTCGGCGGGTGACGGCCGCCTGGGCCATGTCGCTCAGGGCGCCGAGAGCAAGGCGACCAGCGAGACGCCGGATGGGAAGGGGAATCTGCCGATCGCGTGACGCTCGAGCCCGAAAAGGGTCTCGAACAGTCGATTGACCGGCGCCGGTGGCAAGGCGTCGCTGCTATCCTCCTTGCCCGTCACGCGTCCGGCGATGCGCGCCGCCGCCGCCAGCGGGAAAAGCAGGCTGTTGAAATAACTCATGAAATCAATTCTGAGCCCGGCCGCCGCGACGACTTCCCGCAGGCTCCGTTTCGTATAGCGCCGGTGATGGTGATTGACCGTGTCGTGGGCACTCCACATCCAGGGATGGGCCGGAACGGTGATCAGGACATGCCCGCCTGGCTTCAGCCGCGCGCCGATGCTGACAAGGGCAGCGCGGTCGTCCTCGACATGTTCGAGCACGTCCAGCAGGGCGACAAGATCATAAGCGTGCAGCTGCACGCCGGGGAGCTCCGGGAGCGCCGCCTTCATGACCTCGCGGCCGAGCCGCTTGCTTGCGACGGCACGCGCCGCATCGTCGATCTCGATCGCATCGGCATGTCCGAACTGCGCCAGCATCGGCAGATTGTGGCCGGTGCCGCAGCCAATTTCGAGGATGCGCGCATCCGGGCCGGGTTCGAGCTTGCGGGCGATGAGATTGGCCAGGATATCGCGGCGCGCCCGATACCACCAATGGCGGCTGTCGAGCTCGGCCATCCGATCGTAGACGATGCGGTCCATCAGTCGAACACCCAGCGCCGCTGCAGCGAGAAGGTGACCAAGGGTGTCACGAACAGGATCGGTATGACGGACCACCAGACCTGACCGCCGAGATGCTTGACGAGCAGCCAGACGAAGAATTGGTTGCCGAGAAAACCCAATGTGTTGACGGTGAAAAAGCGGGCGGTCCTGGCGGCCGGGCGATCACGCGATCCGTGACCGCGGAAGCTGAACTTGCTGTGCAGCACGTAGCCGAGCGTCGTGAAGACGAGATAGTTGATAGTCAGGGCCAGCATCGGCTCGACACCGAACGCGGTCGCGACAAGCCAATAGCCGCCGGCCACCAGGACCGTCAGCAGGCCGCCGGTCAGCCCGAAACGGACCATCTGGCCGAAAAGCTCCTGATGATGTTTCGAAATCATCACGAAAATGTGAATTCCCCGAGGCGCTTGCCCTTTGCAGCCCAGCGACTAATGCCCGTTTGAGGGCTTGGAAAGGGGCGGCGCGCATCCATGGCTGAGACGGACCCATTGGACCGCTACTGGCGGGTCATGCTGCTCGTGACCTGGTTGGGGGCTGCAGCCGTCTTCGTCTATATGCGCTGGGACGCGATCCGCTGGTTCGTCCTCGGCGACACCGACGACAATATGCGGATCATGCAGGTGCGGGCCCTGATGAGCGGCCAGAGCTGGTACGATCTTCGCCAATACCGCCTGGATCCGCCGTTCGGCGCGGACATGCACTGGTCCCGGCTCGTCGACCTGCCGATCGCCGCCATCAAATATGTTCTGACCCCCTTCGCCGGTGCCCTGAACGCGGAGCGCGCGGCCGTCGCGATCGCGCCGATGCTGCCGATGGGCGTCGCCATGGCGTCCATTGCGGTCGCCGCCCGGCGGCTACTGGCGCCCTGGGCGTTCGTCATCGCCATCGCCATACTGTTCTGCGCGCCGTCGCTGCGCGGCATGTGGGTTCCGCTCCGAATCGATCACCATGGCTGGCAGCTCGCCTTGCTCAGCCTGGCCATGGTGGCGCTGACCGACCCGAAGCGGGCGCGCGGCGGCGCCTTGCTCGGCGCGGCTTCGGCCTTGTCGCTGGTGATCGGTCTGGAAATGCTGCTCTATTTGGCAACGGCCGGCGCCGCGATGGTGCTGATGTGGATCTGGGACGGCACCAGGAGCCGCGCCCTTGCCGTTTATGGCGCCAGCCTCGCGGGCGGCTCCGCCCTGGGCTATCTGCTCTTCGCTTCTTATGCCAACCGGGCCCCGGTCTGTGACGCGCTCTCGCCGGTCTGGCTTTCGGCGATGGTCTCGGCGGGCGCGGTTGCGGTGGCACTGCCCTTCATCGCGGCGAGAACGGCAGGGACCCGTCTCGCCGCCGCCGGCCTCGGCGGCATCGCGATAGCCGCCGCCTTCGCATATTTCTGGCCTCAATGCCTCGGTCGCCTCGAGGGCGTTTCGCCCGAAGCCCAGGCATTGTGGCTCAACAATGTCAGGGAGGCGCTGCCGGTCTACCGCCACGGTGCGCAGACGGCGATCGCCATCGCATCTTTGCCTGTGATCGGGCTCGTCGGCTATGCCATCATGTTGTGGCGGAGCCGCGCGGACCAGGCTGCGCTGATGCGGTGGGCGCCTCTTGCAGCGCTCGCTCTGCTCGCCGCGTCGTTGCTGCTGTGGCAGACCCGGGCGGGCGCGGCCTCGCAACTGCTGGCGCTGCCGGGCGCGACGGCGCTCGGCTGGATGATCCTGCCGCGGCTGCGGGGCAGTACGCACCTGCTGGTGCGGACGACCGGAACCGTGGCGGCCTTTCTTCTGATATCCGGCCTGCTGACCCAGAATGCGGCCAGGCTCCTGCCGAAGAAGGAGGATGACAATCCCCGGCTCAAGGCCGTGAACATCGCCAACAATCGCTGCCCGACGCTTCGCGCCTTGAGGCCGATCGCGCTTCTGCCCAAGGGCTATGTCCTGACCTTCGTCGACCTCGGGCCGAGACTGATCACCGTTACGCATCACGATGCCGTGGCCGGGCCTTATCATCGCAACGATGAAGACATTGTCGACGTCATGAAGGCATTTCGCGGCACGCCGGAGGCGGCGCAGCGCATGGTCGCGCGGCGCGGGATCGACTATGTGCTGATCTGCCCCAACCTCTCCGAATCCACGATCTACGCGAGCAAGGCGAGGAATGGCTTCTACATGCAGCTCAACCGGGGGAAAGTGCCGTCCTGGCTCGAGCGCGTGCCGCTTCCGGCCAGCTCGCCTTACAAGATGTGGCGCGTGATCAAGCGCTGAAGCTGGCGCTGATTCCGTCGATCACGAACTGGGCCGCCAACGCCGCCAGAATGACGCCGAGCAGCCGGGTGATCATCGCCTCCACTTTGTGGCCGAGGAAACGCATCAGCGCACCCGCCGCCAGCAAGGCGACCATGGTGAGGAGCAGGATCGCGAGCAGGGCGGCGAGCACGGTCAGCGATTCGTCGAGCCCGTCGCTCCTCGACATGAGCAGCATGGCGGATGCGATCGAACCGGGGCCTGCAATCATCGGGATGGCCATGGGAAAGACGGAAATATCCTCATGCTCGGGCGTGGCATTGATCTCCTGGGCCCGGCTTTCGCGCCGCTGGGTCCGCTTTTCGAACACCATTTCGAGCGCGATCAGAAACAGCATGATGCCGCCGGCGATGCGGAATGCGTCAAGGCTGATGCCTAACGCCCTGAGGAGGTCCTCGCCCAGCAAGGCGAAGAACAGGAGGATGCCGGCGGCGATCGCCACCGATCGCACCGCCATCTTCTGCCGCTCGCGGGCCGGCACGCCATGGGTCAAGCTGGCGAAGATCGGCGCGCAGCCGGGCGGATCGATGACGACGAAGAAGGTGACGAAGGCGGAGAGGAACAATTCCATCATCGCGACTGTCCCCGCACCAGATCGTCGATCACGGGCTCATGCCGGCGGCCGTTCCACAGCGATACCGTGACGCGGCGGGTCCCGTCGGGCGCGACCTGCCAGGCCCAGCTCAAGCTGCCGTCGGCAGACCAGCGGATGCCGGGCGAGGCTTGCCCCGGCCTCGGCGCGCCGCAGCGGGCCTTGCGCACCCTGACCCTGTCGCCGGCCGGACGCGGCTTCGCCAAACCGTCGCCATGGTCCAGAAGCCATTTCCAGCTACCGTCCTGCCTTTTGCTCCAGACAGTGGTGAAATATCCGGCAGCGGTGCCGCCGGCTCGCAGCCAGGCCCCGGTGTTCACCGCCATCGTTCCGTCGCACGACATGAAGCTCCGGGCCGGCCACCACATCACCGCCTGCGGCGGATCCTCGCGTCCCGCCAGCCAGGTCTGGGCGTTGACCGGCTCGGGCGTGAACATGACGGCCTCGTCGGCGGCGAAAGTGCGGAAGGCGGTCCATTGGCCCTGCGTCTGGGCGTTCGCGGCAAAGGCGCGTTCGGCAGCGACCGCTGTCGGAGGCGCAGCGCCTGCCATGAGGATGGCAAGCAGTCCGATCACAATCCCGCCGGCGGCGCGATGCCGGCACGCGCACAGGCCGCCACGAGCGTGTTGCGAAGCAGCACCGCAATGGTCATCGGACCGACTCCGCCCGGAACGGGCGTGATCCCCCCTGCAACCTGGCGCGCGGATTCGAAATCGACGTCGCCGACCAGGCGCGTCCTGTCGCCTTCGCCGGCGATCCGGTTGATGCCGACGTCGATCACGGTCGCGCCGGGCTTCAGCCAGTCGCCGCGAATCATTTCCGGCCGGCCGACTGCGGCCACGACGATGTCGGCACGGCGGACGACGCCGGGAAGATCGCGCGTGCGGCTATGGGCTATGGTGACCGTGCAATTCTGCTGGAGCAGCAATTGTGCCATCGGCTTGCCGACGATGTTGGAACGGCCGACCACGACCGCTTCCAGGCCGGACAGGTCGCCCAGCCGGTCCTTCAGCAGCATTAGGCAGCCAAGCGGCGTGCAGGGCACCAGCCCTTCCTCCCCCACAGCCAGCCGGCCGGCATTGGCGACATGGAAGCCATCCACATCCTTGGCCGGATCGATCGCCTCGATAACCGCCTTGTCGTCGATGCCCGCCGGCAGCGGCAGCTGGACGAGGATGCCGTCGACCGCGTCGTCGAGATTGAGCTGCTCGACCAGGGCGATCAACTCTTCCTGGCTGGTCGTGTCCGGCAGCCGATGTTCGAAGCTCGCCATGCCGGCCGCGACCGTCGCCTTGCCCTTAGAACGGACATAGACGTGGCTCGCCGGATCCTCACCGACGATGACGACGGCAAGGCCCGGCGCCCGCGCTTCGGTTTCGACGAACTGCGGCACGGCCTCGGCCACGCGCTGTCGCAAACGCTCGGCAAAGGCCTTGCCATCGATAATGTCGCCACTCATGCCAGGTCACCCGACAATCGAGGCAAAGGCCCCGGGCAGGAGATAATCCTTGATGATGACGATGATGAGCAGCACCACCAGGGGCGAGAAATCGAGTCCGCCGAAATCCGGCAGCAGCCGGCGGATCGGCCGATAGAGCGGCTCTGTGATCCGATCCAAGGCGTTCAGGAACGCGCGGACGAAATCATTATAGGTGTTGATGACGTTGAACGCGACCAGCCAGCTCAGGATCGCCTGCGCGATGATGATGTACATCAGCAGGCGCAGAAGCAGTTCCGCGATACCAAACAGCGCTTGGGGCATAGCCTCTCCCGATTTGCCAGAGGGCCCATGTAGGCGGCTGGCCGTCGGGGGGCAATGGCGGCAATCCGGCTCCTTGGCGGGCGGTCCTCATTCGGCGCGGCGGCCATTCGAGCTGGAGCAGGAACAATGCGGCGGCCGAAAGGGCATGAATCGCCGGCTGTCCCGGCCCCGCCGCGCGCAAAGGCCCGGATTTAGACTTGTTTCAAGGCACATGATCCACGTTTCAGATTGATTCAATCTGAAACGATCATGGTCTAGGGCGCGTGCCGGACAGCCTCTGCTTCTGCTAGGATCAGGGCGTATCGATCTTTCGGATCGGTCCATTCCTTGACCAGGCCCCAGCCCGAGGCGCGCAGCAGCAGGCGGGCATCGCGCGGCCCATATTTGTGGCTGTTTTCGGTGTGGATCGTCTCCCCCGCCTTCATCTCGAAATCAGCCCCATCCACGGTGAAGGCGATGTCGCGCATCGCTTCCAGGTGCATCTCGATCCGACTCATAGGGTCGTTCCAGACCGCGCGGTGACGGAACGCATCCACGGGAATGTCCGCATCGAGTTCCCGGTTGATGCGGTCGAGGAGGTTCAGGTTGAAGGCGGCAGTGACCCCGGCCGCGTCGTCATAGGCCCGCGTCAACACGTCCACATCCTTGATCCTGTCCACTCCGATGAGGAGATGGGCGCCTACGCCGAGGCTGTTCTTCATGGCGCGGAGAAGGTCGACGGCCGTCGAGGCCACCATGTTGCCGATGGTCGATCCGGGAAAGAAGCCCAGCCGCCTCCTGTCCCGGACTTCAGGCGGCAGGGCGATCGGCTGCATGAAATCGGCCTCGACCGGCCGGATCGCAAGCCCGGGAAACTCATTGGCCAGGGCCGTCGCGGCGTCCCGCAGGAACTCACCGGAAATGTCGATCGGGACGTAAAGCGGAGGCTCGGCCGCGCGCAGCAGGATACGGGTCTTGATGGAAGCGCCCGAGCCGAATTCGATCACGGCGGCACCGGGACCGACGATTCGCGCAACGGCGCCGCAATGGTCTTCCAGCAGCGTCGTTTCGACCCTTGTCAGATAATATTCCGGCAATCCGGTGATCGCTTCGAACAGCTCGGAGCCCCGGCGGTCGTACAGCCACCGCGCAGGGACAGCACGGACCGGCGCGGCCAGGCCGGCCAGCACATCGTTGCGGAAGAGAGGGTCGGCCGAAGGCCGTGTTTCGGCGTCCACTAAAGATCCCGGGCCAGTCTCAGCCCGGAAAACTGCCAGCGCTGATGAGGATAGAAGAAGTTGCGATAGCTTGCCCGGACGTGGCCGCGCGGAGTCGCGCAGCTGCCGCCGCGAAGCACGAATTGGTTGCACATGAACTTGCCATTATATTCTCCGACCGCGCCCGCTTCCGGGCGAAAGCCAGGATAAGGGCTGAAGGAACTCGCCGTCCATTCCCAGACGTCCCCGAAGATCTGGCGAAGGCCTGTGCCGTTCGGCGCCGGGTGCGGATGGGCCGGTCCCGCCTCGTCCAGCTGATTGCCGCCCATCGGATCGAGACCCGCCGCCGCGACCTCCCATTCCTCCTCCGTCGGCAGCCGTGCCCCGGCCCAACGGGCAAAGGCATCGGCCTCGTAATAACTGATATGGCAAACCGGCTCGGCGAGCCGCAACGGCTTCAGCCCGTCGAGGCCGAAGCGAAGCCAGTCCTCGCCGTCGCTCTGCCAGTAAAGCGGCGCCTCTATCCCGTTCTCCTTCACCCACTGCCACCCGTCCGACAGCCACAGATCCGGACGCCGATAGCCATTCTCGCCGACGAACCGCAGCCATTCGCCGTTCGTCACCAATCGGTCGGCGAGCTCATGCGGATGGATCAGCGCCGGGTGCCGCGGAGATTCGCAATCGAAGCCGAATCCGCGTCCGTCATGGCCGATCTCGAAAATGCCGCCATGGGCGCGGACGCCGCTGAGTGCGGGCAGCGCAGGGGGCGCATCATCCTCTCGCCGCAGCCAAGCCGACGGAAGCAATGGGTTGGAGGCGAAGGTCGCCAGCATGTCCATCAGCATCAGCTCCTGATGCTGCTGCTCATGGTGGAGGCCGAGCTCGACGAGGTTCAGCGCTTCGGCCGGCAGGCCTGACAATGCGTCGAGCAGAGCGGCGTCGACATGACCGCGATAATTCTGCACCTCCGCGAGCGACGGACGACTGAGCATGCCGCGTTTGGCGCGGGCAATCCGATCGCCCTCTCCCTCATAATAAGAGTTGAACAGATAGGCCCATGCTTGGTCGAAGAGGCGATAGCCGGGAACATGATCGCGAAGGATGAAAGTTTCGAAGAACCAGCTCGTATGCGCCAAGTGCCACTTCGCCGGCGAAGCATCTGGCATCGGCTGGATGGTGGCGTCAGCGTCCGACAGCGGCGCAGCGATGGCGCGGCTCAGGGCCCGCACGGCCTGGAAGCGGTCGTGCAATATTCCCTCGGGGACCGGCCGTGCCTGTGTCGCCATGTGATGACCCTATCCCAAAAAAGGGTTTCAAAGGCTCCTAACCGTTGCGGGTGCTTCCTGGTTGCCAGAGAATGTCGCCGCCCTCATGTTTCGCCAGCAGGCGCCCCATGACGAACAAATGGTCGGACAGGCGGTTGAGATAGGTGAGGGCCAGTGGATTGAGGGCAACCTCCCGGCCCGCCGCCACCGCCGACCGCTCCGCACGCCGCACAACTGCGCGGGCAAGGTGGAGATGGGCGGCACCGGCGCCGCCCCCCGGCAGAATGAAGCTGCGGAGCGCTTCCAGGCTCTCGTTCATGGCGTCGATCTCGCGTTCCAGCCGATCGATTTGCGGCTGCACGACCCTGAGACTCATCTCGGTCGGCGTGAAATCCTCGCCGGGCGTCGCGAGATCGGCGCCAAGATCGAACAATTCGTTCTGGATGGCACCAAGCATTGCGCGTTCCTCGGCGCGTGCGATGTACAGCAGGGCGACCCCGATCGCGCTATTGGCCTCGTCGACATCCCCGATCGCCAGAGCGCGGGGATGATCCTTCGACATGCGTGAGCCGTCGACCAGGCCAGTCTGGCCAGCATCTCCGGTCCGGGTATAGATCTTGTTGAGCTTGACCATGATCAGGACCTTCCGCTTGCGAGCAGCAGGATCAGGATCGCGACGATGATCGCAATGGCCTGGAACATAACCCTTTGCCGCATCAGCTGCTGCGAACGCATGCCGGTCAGGTCCTTGCCCTGGGCCATGCCGACCACGCCTTTGATGAGGATATACAACGTGGTGAGCGCTGCCGCGGCCAGCAGGATATAGAGAAGGATGGTCATGCCCTCCTATCTAGGCCCCCGCCGCCGAATATCCAGCAGGCAATCGTCCGCCGCGGAGGTCCTCGGCAAGTTTCTTCGGGTCGACGCCCTTCAGACGAAGATCGGCGAGCGTCGGCGCGCCGTGACGCTTGGCCAGCCGGCGGCCGGCGGCGTCCGCAAGCAGGGAATGATGATGATAGGTAGGCGTCGGCAGGTCCAGCAATGCCTGGAGCAGGCGATGGATATCCGTCGCGGCATAGAGATCGCGGCCGCGCACGACATCTGTAACCCCCTGCGCGGCATCATCGATGGTGACCGCGAGATGATAGCTGGTCGGCGCATCCTTGCGGGCGAGCACGACGTCGCCGAAGGCTTCCGGTTCGGCGACGACCTCGGTGTGGTCGTCATGCCAGTAAAGCGTGCCGGCCAGGGTCGCGGCGCGGGCCATGTCGAGCCGCCAGGCATGAGGCCTTTCGGCCATAAGTTGTCGCCTCTCGCCCTCGCCGAGCACGCGACAGGTGCCGGGATATACCGCCCCTTCGGGTCCATGCGGCGCGGCAGCGCTGGCCGCGACCTCGGCCGCAATCGAAGCGCGGGTGCAGAAACAGGGATAAAGGAGGTCCATCGCCCGCAGCCGATCCAGCGCCTGCCCGTAGACCGGAAGGCGCCGGGACTGGAACAGGATTTCGCCTTGCCAGGCGACCCCAAGCCAGCTCAGATCCTCGATAATGGCGTCGACATGTTCGGAACGCGTTCGCCCGGGATCGATATCCTCGATCCTGAGCTTGAAGATGCCGCCATGGCGCGCCGCGAAATCATGTGCGAGCAAAGCGGAATAAGCATGGCCTAAATGCAACAAGCCGGTCGGGCTGGGGGCGAAGCGGCTAATCAGCATGTTCGTCAACTTGGCTCTTGACCGCGAGTCGGGGGACATGCTGTCATGATCAGGTCACGCTTTGACGTCAAAGCGCGGCGGAACAGGGGAAAACCTCCCCCGTTCTGGGTGCGACAGGCCGGGCTGGTTCGGGGGGCGATTTCTCCAGCAATGCGGAGCGTCGTCGCCAGCCTATGTATCATCCAGACCTCATCCGGCATCCCGACAGCTGTCCCGCACTCGTGCTGAACGCGGATTACACGCCGCTCAGCTACTATCCGCTCAGCCTGTGGCCCTGGCAGACCGCGGTCAAGGCCGTGTTCCTCGAGAGGGTGGACATCGTCGCGCAATATGCGCGTGAGGTGCACAGCCCGACCCGAACCATGCAGATCCCATCGGTGATCGCGCTGCGTCAATATGTGAAGCCCAGCGAGCATCCCGCTTTCACGCGTTTCAACCTGTTCCTGCGCGACCGCTTCACCTGCCAATATTGCGGTGATCCGCGCGACCTGACGTTCGACCATGTCGTACCCCGCGCCCAGGGTGGCCGGACGACATGGGAAAATGTCGCCACCGCGTGCGCGCCCTGCAACCTCCGGAAGGGTGGGCGCACGCCGCAACAGGCGCATATGAACCTCAACCGCCGGCCGATCCGGCCGACCAGCTGGCAGCTCCAGGAACATGGCCGGAGCTTCCCGCCCAATTTCCTTCACGAAAGCTGGCGAGACTATCTCTATTGGGACATCGAGCTGGAAGCCTGACGGTCCCTTCGCGCATCCCTCCACCGATGCTGGAAACCGTGCCGGCGAGACGGCACCTCACTGGCTGCGACGCTTGTGCGTCGGCGCGTGGAAGTCCGGATCCTTGCCGCTCACCCAGGCGATGAATTTAGCGATGTTGGGATGCGCCCTCAACGCGTCGGCGGACCCTTGGCCGCGCTCCAATTCCTTGTTGGTGAAGGCGGCGTGGATCACGCGATGGCAAATCGGGTGGACGGCAACCGTCTCTCGGCCGCCCCGGCTCTTTGGAACCGGATGATGGCGCTGCACGTGCCGGCCCAGCGGACGTCCGCACAGGAAACAGACCTCGTCCCCTACCGCCGCAGCCAGTGGACCCTCATGAAATAGCCGGTGATCAGGAGGGCGATCATCATGCAGAAGCCGACCACGCCCCAGAATGCCCAGGGACTGTCGGCGTAAGGAATGCCGTGCACGTTCATGCCGAGCAGGCCGGTTACGAAGGTCAAGGGCAGGAAGATGAAGGCGACGATGGAGATGAGCAGGGCGCGCGTTTCCATCTGCTCGCCGCGCATGTCGGTAAGCTGCTCGTGAAGGAGGGCGGAGCGCTCGCGCACGGACTCGAGCTCTTCGGCCATGCGCGCGAAGCGGTCGGCGGCCTCCCTTATATGAAGCCGGTCTTCCTCGGCCAGCCAGCTGAAATCGAGCAGCGCGAGGGTTTCGAGCGCATCACGGTCGGGCGCGACGAAACGGCGGAAGGAGATGGCTTCCGAACGTATCTCGGCGATTTCCCGACGCAGCCGGTAGACGTGGCGGGGCTGCAGATCGCTTTCGCAATCGTCGAGCCGGTCGCCAAGGTCGGCGACCTGCGGGTCGAGCTGCTTGCTGATGGCCCGCGCATAGGCCGCGACCAGATCGCCGGGATCCAGGATCGTGCCGGCTTTCATCTGCGCCACGACCAGCGCCGTGGCGGCGAGGGGCCGGCGGGTGACCGAGGTCACCTTGCCCTGCCTTACCCAAAGCCGGATCGAGACCAGACGATCGGACGTTGCGAGCTCTTCGGCGGCAGGGCCGCGCAGATTGACCAGCGCACCGTCGTCCATCCGGTCGCAGCGTGGACGGGTCTCGGTGGCCGTCATGGCACTCGCGGCCACCTCCGGAATATCGTCGCCTATCATGGCGCCGAGTTCCTGCTCGCTCTCGCATTCGATATGGGTCCAGATGAACCCGGGTCCGCGATACCCGCTCACCTCTTCCGACTTGACCGTCCGAGTCGGTCCGTCGCCGACGAGGATCGCCGTACAGCTCATCCTGTCCTACAGATCCGCAATGACGGCGCGGATCGCCGGACCGGTATCGTCGCGGCCGAGCGCCAGGGCCAGATTGGCCGTGACGAAGCCGATCTTGTCCCCGCAATCGTAGCGCTTGGCGTCCACGGTCACGCCGTGAAAGGGCTGCGTGCCGATCAGGGCGGCCATTGCGTCGGTCAGCTGAATCTCGCCGCCCGCGCCTTTGACGGGATTGTCGAGGATCTTCATGACCTCAGGCTGCAGGATATAGCGTCCGACGATGCCAAGCGTGGACGGGGCCTCGTCGGGCGTCGGCTTTTCGACGAGGCCCTTTACCTCGGTCAGGTTGCCGTCCTGACCCCCGGGTGCGATGATCCCGTAACTGGCGGTCCGTTCCCGCGCGACCCGCTCGGCGCAGACGATATTGCCGCCTACCTTTTCATAGGCAGCGACCATCTGGGCGAGGCAGCCGGGTCTGCCGACCATCAAATCGTCCGGGAGCAGAACGGCAAAGGCCTCGTCGCCGATCATTTCCCGCGCGCACCAGACGGCATGGCCCAGACCCAGGGGTTCCTGCTGACGAACCGAAACCAACGCCCCCGCCGGAAGGCGCGTATCGTCGAGCACGGCCAGCGACTTGCCGCGTGCCCGCATGGTCGCCTCCAGCTCATACGCAATGTCGAAATGATCCTCGAGCGCGCCCTTGCCCCGGCCGGTTACGAAGATCAGCTGCTCGATCCCGGCCTCGATCGCTTCCTCGACCGCATATTGGATGAGCGGTCGATCGACGACCGTCAGCATCTCCTTGGGAATCGCCTTGGTGGCCGGCAGGAACCGCGTGCCGAGGCCAGCGACGGGAAAAACCGCCTTGCGAACTCTTTTCATCCAATCTCCGCTCTTGAGGTCAATCCGGGGGCGGCAGATCGAAGCGGTCATCCTCCCGTTCCTCGGAACGGGTCAATGTCTCGTCGATCCGCTCCGGGCGCGCGATGGGCGGCGGCGTCAGCAATTCGTCGGTGGTCAGCGCCCGCGTCGTCATGGCCGGCGGTGGCGGCATGGACTGGCCCGGCTTGGGCTGCAGCGGCTCGCGGCTGCCACATCCCGCAAGCAACACGGCGCTCCCCAATATCAGGTTTCTCGACAATGACATCCCGGTGCCAATAGCCGAGCCGGTGCGGCGAGGTCACCCAAAAACCGATTCCCTTGCCGAAGCGGACAGCGCGGCCTAACCGCAGGGCATGGATATTCCCAAGCACCTGCTTTTCCTCGCGCCGTTCCTGCTGGTCGTTGGCGGGTGCGGCGGGGAAAGCGAACCCCGCACGCAGGAAGCGGCCAAGCAAGCCGAGGCGGGGAAAACCGCGAAGAGCCTGCTCGATCGTTCGCGCGCGGGCAGCAAGGCGCCAACAGTCGAATTCCTGGATCCGGACGGCGAAAAAGCCTCCCTGGCCGATTTCGCCGGCAAGCCGGTGCTGGTCAATCTGTGGGCGACCTGGTGCGCCCCGTGCATTGCCGAAATGCCGACCCTGGACGCGCTCGCCGCGCGCGAGCAAGGGAAGCTCCAGGTGCTCGCGCTCAGCCAGGACATGGAGGGGCGCGCCAAAGTGGAGGCGTTTTTTGCGGAGCACCGCTTCAAGATGCTCGAACCCTATCTCGATCCCGAGCTCGGCATGATGGACGCGCTGAAGGTGGAGATCCTCCCCACCACCATCCTTTACGATGCCGCGGGCAAGGAAGTCTGGCGGATGACCGGCGTCGAGGAATGGAACAGCGACAAGGCGGCCGCGCTCATCGCCGAAGCCTCCAAAGGCTGAACTATCACCGTCCGCCGATCGCCCTTCGGCACAGTCATCCGCTTCGCAAGGGCCGCTCAGCCTGAACAAGGTCGGATGACGTTCGAGCCTCAGTCCCGCAACAATTCGTTGATGCTGGTCTTCGACCGCGTCCTCGCGTCCACGCGCTTCACGATGACCGCGCAGGTCAGCGAAGGCCCGCCGTCCTTGCCGGGAAGGGTGCCGGGAACGACGACGGAATAAGCCGGGACCCGGCCATAATGGACCTCGCCGCTGGCCCGGTCGACGATCTTGGTGGAGGCACCCAGAAAGACACCCATCGAAAGCACGGCGCCTTCCTCCACGACGACCCCTTCGGCAACTTCCGAACGGGCACCGATGAAGCAATTGTCCTCGATGATGACGGGTCCGGCCTGCAGGGGCTCCAGCACGCCGCCGATGCCGGCACCACCGGAAATATGGACATTCTTGCCGATCTGGGCGCAGCTGCCGACGGTCGCCCAGGTATCGACCATCGTTCCTTCATCGACATAGGCACCGATATTCACGAAGCTCGGCATCAGCACCGCGCCCTTGGCGACATAAGCGCCGCGACGAACGATCGCCCCTGGAACCGCGCGAAAGCCGGATGCGGTGAATTGATCCTTGTCCCAGCCGGCGAATTTGGAAGGAACCTTGTCCCACCAGTTGGCGCCGCCTGGACCGCCGCTGATCGCTTCCATCGGATTGAGGCGGAAGCTCAGTAGCACCGCCTTCTTCAGCCACTGGTTGACCCGCCAGCCATCGGCAGCCTTCTCGGCCACCCGCGCTTCGCCGGCGTCGAGCAGGCCCAAAGCGGTTTCAACCGCGGCTTTCACCCCGGCGTCGCTGCCGTCCAATGTGTCGCGCGCCTCCCAGGCTTCCTCGATCGTCGTTCGCAATGCCTCGGTCATTCGCTTTCGTCCCCCAAAATTTCACTGAGCCATGCGCCGATATCCGCGATCCGATAATCGATAAAGGCCGGATCGGCGCCGCTACCCGCTTGTTCCGAACCATTGTCGATCCAGACGGTAGTCATGCCGAGCGCCTTGGCCGGCGCGAGATTGCGCGCCATGTCTTCGACGAACAGGGCGCGGTTCGGGTCGATGGCGTGCCTGTCGCACATCGTCCGGTAGGATCGCGGATCGGGTTTCGGCAGATAGGCCATGGCATGGATGTCATGCAGGCCGTCAAAGGCATTGGCGAGGCCCAATTTGTCGAGAACCCGTCGGGCATAGGTCTCGTCGCCGTTGGTGAAAACATATTTGCGTCCCGGCAGCCGGTCGAGAGCGGCGACGATAGCCGGATCGGCGGAGATGCGCGCGAGTTCGATGTCATGGACGAAGTCGAGGAATGTATGCGGGTCCACGCCATTGACCGCCATCAGCCCGGCAAGGGTCGTCCCATGTTCGTGGAAATAGAGCTTCTGCGTGCGGCGCGCCTCGTCATGGCCGCATTCCAGCAGCTTCTGGATGAAAGCGGCCATGCGCTGGTCGATCAGTTCGAACAGATTGGCCGAGGCGGGGTAGAGGCTGTTGTCGAGATCAAAGATCCAACAATCGACATGGCTGAGAGCGGGGATCATGGTTGCCCCTATCCTAACCATTACTGAACAGCAATGCGAAAGCATTGATATTATAGGATATATCTGCAATGACTGGACGTTCCCGGTCATTCGGGTGGGGGTGGGGTAATGAATTCAAGGCTTTGCAGGCAGGTGCTTGTTCTTTCCGCAGGCGTCGCGGCGCTCGCGCTTGGCGGATGCGGCGGTGGCGGCGGCGGTGACGCGCGGCCGGCGCCGATCACGACCCCACCGCCCGCACCGCCGCCGCCTCCTCCCCCGCCTCCGCCGCCACCGCCTCCTCCGCCGCCGGCACCGAGCGGCTTCAACGATGCGGAATATAGCCGCTCCAACGGCGCAAAATCGGCTGGGGCAATCAGTGCCTATGAAGCGGGCGGGACCGGCAAAGGCGTCAAGATCGGCATCATCGACAGCGGCATCAATCCAGCGCTCCCCGAATTCACCGGCCGGATCGATCCGGCGAGTGCCGATCTGGTCGGCAATCGCGGTGTCGCGGACAGCGAAGGCCATGGCACCGCGGTTGCCGCGGTGGCCGCCGCCGCGCGCGATGGCAGCCAGGTCATGGGCGTCGCCTTCGATGCGACAATCCTGTCCCTGAACAGCTCCGACCCCACCCAATGCGATGCCGATGGCTGCAGCCATTTCGACGACGACATTGCCGAAGGAATCGACGTTGCCCGCGCCAATGGCGCCCGCGTGATCAACATCTCCCTAGGCGGCGGCGCACCTTCATCCACGGTGATATCGGCGCTGAAGCGCGCGACGGACGCTGGCATCGTCGTCGTCATATCGGCCGGCAATGACGGGGATGACCAGCCGGACCTGTTCGCGCTCGACCTGGCCAAGGCGGGATCGGGCCTCGTCATCATCGCCGGGGCGATGTCCGCAAACGGGAATCTGGCCAGCTTCTCCAACGAAGCCGGCACCGGATCGGAATATTATCTGACGGCGCTGGGAGACCGGGTCCGCACCATCGACAACAAGGGTGCGGCATCGATCTACTCCGGCACCTCTTTCTCCGCACCGGTGATCAGCGGCGCGGCCGCCCTGCTGGCGAGCGCCTTCCCCAATCTGACCGGAGCCGAGATCGTCGAACTGCTGCTAAGCTCCGCCGACGATGCCGGTTCGGCGGGGATCGACAATCGTTATGGTCATGGAATCCTGAACCTCGTTCGGGCCTTCGAACCGAAGGGCGCTCTCAAGACGGCTGGGAGCGAAGCGCCGGTGTCGGCCAGCTTCAACGGGACCACCTCCAGCGCGATGGGCGACGCGCAGCAGAATGCCGCCATGGCCGGCGTGGTGGTGCTGGACGGCTATTCGCGGGCTTTTGCCCTGAATCTCGCCCGTACCCTGTCGCGGGCGCCGCTGGAGCAGCCGCTTGGACGGGCGCTGCACGGAACCATCCGCACCGCCGGGGCTGCTTCGGGCCGGACGGCGGTTTCGATCACCATCGATCGCAACCTGCACGGACAGCCCTCGGTGGGCTTCGCGCAGCTGGGGCTGACCTATGAGGATGGCCGCAAGGCCCGCGTCCTGTCGGGGATGGCGCTGAGCCGGATCACCGACCGGACCGCCCTCGCCTTCGGCTTTGCAGAAAGCGGCAGTAGCCTGCAGCAGCGTTTGTCCGGCCAGGAACAAAATGCTTTCCTGGTGGCGCGCGACCCGACCAGCCGCATGGGCTTTTACGGCGACGACGCCGCCAGCATGGCCGTCCGCCACAGGTTCGGCCGCATCGGTCTCTCGATCGCGAATGAACGGGGTGAGGTCTATCTGTCCGGGCCGGCTCGAACGCTCGCCCGCCCGGGCTACAATGCCAGCTCGGTGACCGTCGACCGCAAGATCGGACCTGCCCGGCTCGCTCTGGGCGGCACCCGCC
The DNA here is from genome assembly GCF_032378825.1 of Sphingosinicella rhizophila. Lineage (NCBI taxonomy): Bacteria > Pseudomonadati > Pseudomonadota > Alphaproteobacteria > Sphingomonadales > Sphingosinicellaceae > Sphingosinicella > Sphingosinicella rhizophila. The sequence goes on from NZ_JAVUPU010000005.1 coordinate 76,313, forward strand.
TTGGCGAGGACAAGACGGTGCTCGGCGGCCGATTTTCAGGCGCTTTCGGCAGCCGCGGCGCGACCAGCTATTTCATCGACGGCAGTGCCAGCTTCGACTTCGGCCGCGGCTGGGGCGTCCATGCCAGTTATCGGCGCGGCCACACCGCCTTGCCGGGAAGCGGAGCTCTGGTAGAGCGGGGATCGCTCGCAAGCGACGCCTGGGCCTTCGACCTTTCCAAGCGCGGTGCCTTTTTCGGAAGCGGCCATCTGGCGCTGCGGGTGATGCAGCCGCTGCGCGTCCGCTCCGGCGGTTTTCAGCTCAACGTGCCCGTATCCTGGGATTATGCGACGCTCCGCGCCGGCTATGAGCAACGCTTCTTCAACCTTGCCCCGACCGGGCGCGAAATCGATTTCGAAGCCGCTTACGGCCTGGATCTGCTCGGCGGCCAGTTCAGCGCCAACGCCTTCCTGCGCCGGCAGCCGGGCCATATCGCGGCGCTCGGCGACGATATTGGCGGGGCGATCCGCTTCACCCGGGGATTTTGAGGCGGGCGGGCGCGTTCACACGGTGAAGCTTTCGCCGCATCCGCACATGCCCTTGGCATTGGGATTTTCGAAGACGAAGCCGGCGGTGAAATCGTCTTCCTTCCAGTCCATGCGGCTGCCGATCAGATAGAGGACGGAAGCGCCATCGACATAGAAGGTACCGCCGGGCGTCTCGATCGCCTCGTCGAAGGGTTGGGCTTCGGTCACATAATCGACCGAATAAGCGAGACCCGAGCAGCCCCGCTTCGGGGTCGACAATTTGACCCCGATCGCGCCGTCCGGCGCGCGCTTCATCAGCTCTGCGATCCGCGCCTCCGCCGCCGGCGTGAGCGTCAGGGCCGCAGGACGTGTTCTTGTCGTGGTCGCCACTTTTTTCATCCAATCGCTAGAGCATGCCCAGTTCGAGCTTGGCTTCGTCGCTCATTTTCTGCGGATCCCAGGGCGGATCCCAAACCAGTTCCACCTCGGCATGGCCGACGCCGGGCACCGACCCGACGCGAAGCTCGATCTCGCCGGGCATGGATTCCGCCACCGGGCAGTGGGGCGTCGTCAGCGTCATGATAACCTTGGCATGACGGTCCGGCGAGATTTCGACGCCGTAGATGAGACCGAGATCGTAGATGTTGACCGGAATTTCCGGATCGTAAATCTCCTTCAGCGCGTCGATCACCGCCTCGTATAGATCGCCACCCGGTTCGACGTCGGATGCGCTTGCGGCCGGCGGCCTGGACAGGAATCCTTCCAGATAGTCCCGCTTGCGCTCGAACGTGTCGGAGACGCGCGCCTTGGGCGGCTTCACCGCTTCGTCGACTTCCTCGACCTCGATTTTGTGTTGTTCGTTCATCCGAAGATTCTCGTCACCCGCTCGATGCCGCCGGCCAGCGCCTCGACATCCTGCCTGCCATTATAGACGCCGAAGCTCGCCCGCGCCGTTGCTTCCACTCCGAGGTGGGCCATCAAGGGCTGGGCACAATGATGCCCGGCCCGGATCGCCACCCGGCTTTCATCCAATATGGTGCCGATATCGTGCGGATGCACCCCTTCGATCGCGAAGCTGACGATGCCGGCACTCTCTTCCGGCCCGAACAGACGAACGCTGTTGATCGCCGACAGCGCATCGCGCGTGGCCGCGACCAGGGCCGTCTCGTGGACATGGATCGCGCCCAGCCCGATCGCCTCGATATAATCGACCGCCGCCTCGAGCCCGAGGACGCCGACGACATGCGGCGTCCCCGCCTCGAACCGGGCGGGGGGCGGCGCAAAGGTGGTGCGGGCGAAAGTGACCTGGTCGATCATCGCGCCGCCGCCTTGCCAGGGCGGCATCGCCTCCAATATCTCGCCGCGCGCCCACAGGACGCCAATCCCGGTCGGCCCGTAAAGCTTGTGGCCGGAAAAGACGTAGAAGTCACAACCAAGATCGGCGACGTCGACCTTCATGCGCGGCACGGCTTGGCAGCCGTCGAGCAGCAATCTCGCGCCGACCCGATGGGCCAATTCCGCCGCACGGCGCGCATCGAGCACGGATCCGAGCACGTTCGAGACGTGAGCGAGCGCAACGATGCGATGCTTCTCCGTCAGCATCGAAGCCATCGTCTCCAGATCAATGCGGCCGTCCTCCGTCAGCGGCGCCACGTCGATCTGGGCGCCGGTCCGCTCCGCGATCAGTTGCCAGGGAACGATGTTCGAATGATGCTCCAGCATCGACAGCATGATGCGGTCGCCAGGCTTCAGCTGCGACCCGCCCCAGCTTTGGGCGACCAGATTGATCCCTTCGGTGGCACCGCGGACGAAGATGATCTCATCCGGGGATGGGGCGCCTATGAAGAGGGCCACCCGCTTTCGCGCCGCTTCGAAGGCGAGGGTCATTTCGGAGGAGCGCTGATAGACGCCGCGATGCACGGTCGCATAGGTTTCGGAATAGGCCCGGTCGATGGCGGCGATCACCGGCAGCGGCTTCTGCGCCGTGGCCGCGGTATCGAGATAGGCCCAGCCGGAAGGGATGGCCGGAAAGTCGGCGACGCGATCGAGCGGGCGGGTGGCGGCAGCAACGTCCATCAGGCCAGCCATCTCATCGCATCTTCATGGAAGGCATCGCGCACGGCCTGCTCGCCGATGCGATCGACCGCATCGGCGACGAACGCGCGCGTAAGCAGCGCCTTCGCTTCACGCTCCGGAACGCCGCGGCTCGCCAGATAGAAAATGGCATTGCGATCCAGTTCGCCGACAGTGGCGCCGTGCGCGCATTTGACGTCGTCGGCGAAGATTTCCAGTTCCGGCTTGGCGTTGATCGTCGCCCCGCGCGAAAGGAGGAGTCCCTTTAGCGACTGCTCGGCATCGGTCTTCTGCGCGGCCCGGGCCACCTCGACCCGCGCCGCCACCGAACAGCCCGCCTGATCGTCGGCGACCGAGCGCCAGGTCTGGCGGCTCATCCCGCCGACGGCGTCGTGCCGGACCACCAGATTGGCGTCGTGCCGCTGCCGCCCGCGCGCCAGCAACGGCCCGCCGATCTCGGCAAAGCCCGCCTCGCCTGCAATTGCGATCTCGCCGTCGAGACGGCTGTCGACGCCGCCCGCCGCCAATGTCGTGATCGTCAGGCTTGCCCCTTCGCCGACCGACGCACGATCCGTGATGCTGACGAAGCCGGATTCGCCGAGCAGCCGTCGGCTCAGCATCAGCCGGGCGCCCTTGCCCAGCTGCATGCTGGACAGCCGATTGGCCCAACCTTTCCCGACGAACGTCTCCACCACGGAGGCCTGTGCGTCGACGTCCAGCATGATCGAGGCCGGCAAGTGATCCGCACCGCCGGTCGTGAGGTGGACGATCTGGACGAGACCGGGCGGTGCATGATCCCGGCCAAGCTGAAGCCGCCAGCCTTCCCGGCCCACCAGCCGGGCAAGCGGATGGCCGCGCGGATCGCCATCCACCGGCCCGATCGTGACCGCCCCGGCATCGCTCTGCGCGGGGATGAACCGGCCGTCGAGGAACAGCAGACGGGGGCCGGCCTCCGCGCCATGGATCCACGGCAAATCAGAAAGGTTCGCCGCGCCCACATCGGGCCGGGCGTCGGCCAGCGCCGGCAGCGCCGACAGATCGCTCCAGCGCCAAGCCTCGGCGCGGTTGGAAGGGAGGTCGATCAGGCTCATGCGGCGATCGCTCCATAGCCTTCGCGCTCGAGCTTATGGGCCAGTTCGGGACCGCCGGAACGGACGATCCTGCCATCGGCGAGAACATGGACGAAGTCCGGCTCCACGATGTCGAGCAGCCGCTGATAATGGGTGATTAGCAGCACAGCCTTGTCCGGCCGCCGCATGATCCGGTTGATGCCCTCGCCGACGACGCGAAGCGCGTCGATGTCGAGGCCGCTATCGGTCTCGTCCAGCACGGCGAGGCGCGGATCGACAATGCCCATTTGCACCATCTCGTTGCGCTTCTTCTCGCCGCCCGAAAAGCCGACATTCACCGCCCGCTTCATCATGTCCATCGAGATACCGAGCTTGTCCGCCTGCTCGCGCGCCAGCCGCAGAAAGTCGCCGGCCGAAACCTCGTCCTCGCCCCGCGCGCGTCGCTGCGCGTTCAAGGCGGTACGCAGGAATTGGAGGTTGGAGACGCCCGGAATCTCGACCGGATATTGGAAGCCGAGGAAAAGGCCGGCGGCGGCGCGTTCGTCGGGGGCCAGTTCGAGCAGGTCCTTGCCATCGAACGTCACCGAACCCTGGGTCGCCTCATAACCCGGCCGCCCGCCAAGCACATAACCAAGCGTCGACTTGCCGGCGCCGTTCGGCCCCATAATCGCATGAATCTCGCCCGCGCCGACCGAGAGGGTCAGGCCGTTGAGGATCTGCTTGCCGCCGACTTCGGCGTGGAGGTTTTCAATTTTCAGCATGTCAAACGGCTGTTCCTTGAGCAGCTAATAGCCCCTCCCCTTCAGGGGAGGGGTTGGGGTGGGGGGTGTTCCGGCTATCGGAAACAGAATTCAGTTCGAGAAGCAGCGTCTGCAAGACACCATCCATCTCGCGCATCACTTGCTCGTTCGTGAAACGGACGGTCCGATAACCAAGCCGGGCGAGAGCGGCATCGCGAACGATATCCGTCTCCGCGTCATGGGTGATGCCGTCGACCTCTACGATCAGCGCCTTCTGCGGGCAGAGGAAGTCGGCGATGTAACGGCCAATCATCGCCTGCCGGCGGAACTTGAAGCCGCCGAGCTGGCGGTTGGAGGGATGACGCCAGAGACGGATTTCAGGCTCGGTCGGCTGGTTGCGCATCGACCGGGCGCGTTCGTGGAGGGTATCGATCTGCTCGACCGACAGCCCCCACCCCTTTCCCCTCCCCCGAAGGGGAGGGGTTTGTCTGCGCTGACCTTTGTCGATCATGCCGGCGCCTAGCCCCTCCCCTTCAGGGGAGGGGTTGGGGTGGGGGATGTCCCTCGAACCCGAACCTCCATCGATCATCCCACGCTCCCCTCAAGGCTGATGCCCAAAAGCTTCTGCGCCTCGACTGCGAACTCCATCGGCAATTGCTGGAGCACTTCCTTAGCGAAGCCGTTGACGATCAAAGCCACCGCATCCTCCTGCGAAAGGCCCCGCTGCATCGCATAGAAGAGCTGATCGTCGCTGATCTTCGAGGTCGTCGCCTCATGCTCGATCTGGGCGGTCGGGTTGCGGACCTCGATATAGGGGACGGTGTGGGCGCCGCATCTGTCGCCGAGCAGCAGGCTGTCGCATTGGGTGTGGTTGCGGACATTGTCGGCGGCGCCATTGACCCGGACAAGACCTCGATAGGTATTGTTGGAGCGGCCGGCGGAAATGCCTTTCGACACGATGGTCGATCGGCTGTCCTTGCCGATGTGGATCATCTTCGTGCCGGTATCGGCCTGCTGCATGTTGTTGGTGAGCGCGACCGAATAGAATTCACCGACCGAAGCCTCGCCCTTCAATATGCAGGACGGATATTTCCAGGTGATCGCCGAACCGGTTTCGACCTGGGTCCAGGACACTTTCGACCGATCGCCACGGCACATCGCCCGCTTGGTCACGAAATTGTAGATGCCGCCTTTGCCTTCGGCATCGCCCGGATACCAATTCTGCACGGTCGAATATTTGATCTCGGCATCGTCCAATGCGACCAGTTCGACCACCGCGGCATGAAGCTGGTTCTCATCGCGCATCGGCGCGGTGCAGCCTTCGAGATAGGAGACGTAGCTGCCCTTGTCGGCGACGATCAGGGTGCGTTCGAACTGACCGGTATTCTCGGCATTGATCCGGAAGTAGGTGGACAATTCCATAGGGCAGCGCACCCCTTCGGGCACATAGACGAATGTGCCGTCCGAAAAGACAGCGCTGTTCAGGCAGGCAAAATAATTGTCGCGCTGCGGTACCACCGAGCCGAGATATTGGCGCACCAGGTCCGGATATTCGCGAATCGCCTCGGAAATCGACAGGAAGATGACGCCGGCTTTCTTCAGCTCCTCGCGGAATGTGGTCGCCACGGACACGCTGTCGAACACTGCATCGACCGCGATCTTGCGCGCGCCCTCGACGCCGGCCAGCACCTTCTGCTCCTCGATCGGAATGCCGAGTTTCTCATAGGTGCGGCGAATCTCGGGATCGAGCTCGTCGAGTGAAGCCAAGGTCGGCTTTTTCTTCGGCTCCGCATAATAATAAGCGTCCTGGAAATCGATTTCCGGGATGTCGAGCTTGGCCCAGCTCACCTCCTCCATCGTCAGCCAGGCGCGATAGGCCTTGAGCCGCCATTCGAGCATCCATTCGGGCTCGTTCTTCTTGGCCGAAATGTATCGGACCGTCTCCTCGCTCAACCCCTTGGGAGCGAATTCCTGTTCGATATTGGAGGAGAAGCCCCATTCATAGCTCGAGGCGCGGTCGACCGCCTCCTGGGCTTCGCGGTTGCGTACGTCCATCACTTCACCTCGGCGAGACTGGCAAGGCTGACGCCCTGCAATGCGCCACGGAGGGCGCCGTTGACGACGGAAAGGTGGGGCTTGACCTGGCAATGGCCGTCGAGCGCGCAATCATTGCGCTTTTCGTCGACGCAATTGGTCATCGCGATCGGCCCCTCCACCGCTTCGATAATATCAGCAAGGCTGATTCCCCCCGCCTCCCGCGCCAGCCGGAAGCCGCCACCGGTTCCGCGAGCGCTACTGAGCAGGCCGGCACCGGCCAGCCGCCCCATCAATTTCTGCGCGGTCGGAAGTGGGACGCCGGTTTCGCCCGCCAGCAGGGACGCCGACAACCGCGCATCGCCGGGATGGCGAGCGGCTGCGGCCATCATCACGACGGCATAGTCGGCAAGGCTGGTGAGGCGCATGGTCAGGATCCGGACCGGCTATGGACGAGGGCGCGAGACGAAGCCGACGGGGGCATGGCGATGCCGGCGCCAGGGCGCGTCAAAGGCCTCGGACGCGCCAACAGGCCGGCCGATCGCCTTTCTCCTCCCACAGCATCATGCGTGATCATGTCACGATCCTCATACGAGCCAGCCAAATCGGACTGAATCATTCCGATTGCGCATGTGGCGGCAGCGGCGGCGGAAATCAAGGACTTTTGACGGCATTTTGACCCGCGTCGCCGCTAATGCCATAGGCCTTCCATGGCGCTCTATCCCCTGATCCGGCCCTTGATATTCGTGCTGGATGCGGAGCGGGCGCACCGCCTCACCATCCGGGCATTGAAGCTGGTTCCTCCGGGAGATCCGCCCAAGCCCGACCGGCTGCTGTCGATCCAGGTCGCCGGGTTGCATTTTCCCAACCCGGTCGGTCTGGCGGCGGGCTTCGACAAGGATGCCGAGGTTCCCGCCCAGATGCTCGGGCTCGGCTTCGGCTTCGTCGAGGTCGGAACATTGACGCCGCTGCCCCAGGCCGGGAATCCGCGGCCTCGCCTGTTCAGGCTCGCCGAGGACCGGGCCGTGATCAACCGCATGGGGTTCAACAATCGCGGTATGGAGACGGCGCGCCTCCGTCTTGCCAAGCGCAAGAGCGGCGGAATCGTCGGCGTCAATATCGGCGCCAACAAGGATAGCGTCGACCGGATCGCAGATTATGTCGCCGGGGTCCGTGCCATGGCCTCGGTCGCCGACTATCTGACGATCAATATCTCCTCGCCCAACACGCCGGGCCTCCGCGCTCTTCAGGACAAGGGCGCGTTGGTCGAATTGCTGGAGGCAGTCCGCGCGGCGCGCGGCGAAGCCGATGTCCCCGTCTTCCTGAAGCTGGCGCCCGATCTCGAGCGCATTGACGTGGACGATGTCGCGCGCATTGCGATCGACCGCAAACTGGATGGCCTGATCGTAGCCAATACGACGATTTCGCGGCCGGGGCTGATCTCCGACCATCGCGGCGAAGCCGGTGGCCTGTCGGGGGCGCCGCTGAAGGGGCTGGCACTCCAGCGGCTGCGCGACTTCAGAAGCGCGACGGGGGGCGCGCTGCCGCTCATCGCCGCCGGCGGGATCGAGAACGGCGTCGACGCCTTCCAACGGATTCGAGCGGGCGCGAGCCTCGTCCAGCTTTATTCGGCGCTGGTCTATCAGGGACCGACGCTGGCGGCCGCAATCGCCGCCGAGCTGAAGCGCCTGCTTCGGCGGCACGGTTTCGAGCGCCTGTCGGATGCCGTGGGGTCCGCGACGTCTTAGCGCTTGCCGCGCTGGCACAGCGCATTAGGGTTGCGGCCATGCCCCACCCGTTGCGCCGCGTCTTGCGGTCTCTCCATTTCCTCTTTCCACTCATGCTGCTCGCAGGATGCGCTTCCCCAGCGGTCCATGCTCCTCCCGCTTTGTCGGGGCCGCCAGGCATGGTTTCCGCTGCCGACCCGCGCGCGGCCGCGGCAGGCGTCGAGATATTGAATACGGGCGGCAGCGCCGCCGACGCCGCGGTGGCGGTGATGCTGGCGCTGACGGTGGTGGAGCCACAATCCTCAGGCATCGGCGGCGGAAGCTTCCTCGTCTATCATGACGAAAAAAGCGGCCGGATCCTGTCCTATGACGGGCGCGAGGCCGCGCCCGCCGCGGCCACAGCAGCTTATTTCCTGGACGATGACGGCACTGCGCGCCCGCGCCGGGATGCGGTTCCCGGTGGCATGAGCGTCGGCGTTCCGGGCAATTTGCGCCTGGCCGAACTTGCTCACGACCGGCATGGCCAATTGCCCTGGGCTCGTCTGTTCGAGCCGGCGATCCGGCTCGCCCGCGAAGGTTTCGCGATCACGCCCCGCATGCATAGATCGCTCGCCGCCAATTCCGATCTTGCCGCAATGACGCCATGGGCCCGTAGCCATTTCTTCGATCCGGACGGACAGCCCAAAGCGGTCGGAACCCTCCTCACCAATCCCGATCTTGCACATTTCCTAGAAAAAATGGCGGCCCGGGGTCCGGATTATTTCTATACCGGCCCAGCTGCCGAGGCACTTGTCCGAACGGTGCGGGGCGCCGCCCGGAACCCCTCGTCGATGACTACGGGCGACCTCGCCAGCTATGACGCCAAGGAACGGCAACCCTTGTGCGGCGCCTACCGTGTCTATCGCGTCTGCGGCATGGGCCCGCCTTCGTCCGGCGCCACCACCGTCTTCGCCATACTGAAGCAGCTGGAGCGGTTCGATCTCGCGGCGCTCGGCCCCGACGATCCCCGCGCGTGGCATCTGATCGCAGAATCGATGCGGCTCGCTTATGCCGACCGCGAAGCCTATCTCGGCGACCCCGACTTCGTACGCGTACCGGCGCCGGGACTGATGGGCTCATCCTATCTCGCCGGCCGCTCGCGCCTCATCTCACCCGGCAGGACGATGGCGAAGGTTGCGGCAGGAACCCCACCTGGCGCCGCCCGTGTGACCGCGGCGGCCGACCATGAAGTCCCGTCGACCTCGCATGTCGTCGCGGCAGATGCGGGGGGAAATGTCGCGACGCTGACGACGACGATCGAAGGGCCTTGGGGATCGGGCCTCACCGTCAACGGCTTCTTCCTCAACAACGAACTCACCGATTTCAGCTTCGCCCCAGAAGAAAATGGCGCGCCGGTCGCGAACCGGGTGGAAGGCGGCAAGAGGCCGCGCAGTTCGATGTCGCCGACCATCGTCTACGGCCCCGACGGCGAAGTTCGGATCGCCATCGGCGCCGCCGGCGGGATCACGATCATCGCCCAGGTCGCAAAGGCGCTGATCGGCGTGCTCGACTGGAATCTGAGCGCCCAGGATGCGATCGCCTTGCCTGTCATCCTCGGCATTGGCGACCGGGTGGCGGTCGAAAAAGGCACGAAGCTGGAGCTGATGATGCCGGCCTTGGCCGCGCTCGGGCAGCAGGTGAGCGCAATCGAACCGGGCTTCAAGGCAAATGCGATCGAATATGTGGATGGCCATTGGCGCGGAGCAGCGGACCCGCGTAGCGAAGGTGTGGCGATCAGCCAGTAGTTTGGCGATCGGTAACGGGTTTGGGCGTAAAGCCTGATCGTGTGCGGTGGAAGCGCTTCGCGCCTCCACCGATGACGTCAGACAAGCTCTATCAAATGTTGGGGATCGGGAGATTCTATGCGTCCGTTCGAACATTTTCCCAATCTCGTGACGATGTTCTTCACGCGCGCGGCCGAGAAAGGTGACGCGCCTTTCCTGTGGGCGAAGCGCGACGGGAAATGGCGGTCGACCAGCTGGCGGGAGGCTGCCGAACAGGTGGCGGCACTGGCCGCCGCGCTGCGGACGATCGGGCTCGATCGCGGCGACATGGTCATGCTGGTTTCGGAGAACCGGCCGGAATGGTGCATCGCCGATCTTGCGATCATGGCGGCGGGCTGCATCACGGTCCCGGCCTACACCACCAATACCGAACGCGATCACCAGCATATCCTCGACGATAGCGGCGCCCGGGCAGTGATCGTTTCCACCCAGAAGCTGGCCAAGCCTCTGCTTCCCGCCGCCATCCGATCCAACAATTGCGAGCATGTGATCGGGATGGATCCGCTGCCGGCCGGACAGACCGGCACTGTCCGGTTCCACCACTGGACGGCCTTGGTAGAGGCAGGAGGAACGAATGTCGCGGCCTGCGCCGAAGCGGCCGATTTCGGGCGCGACGATCTTGCCTGCGTGATCTATACTTCCGGCACGGGCGGGGCCCCGCGCGGCGTCATGCAGCATCACGGCGCGATCCTCCACAATGTCGAAGGCTGCATCGACGTCATTGCCGAGGATTTCGGCTGGGACGACGAGATCTTCCTGTCCTTCCTGCCGGCCTCCCACGCCTACGAACATAGTGGCGGGCAACATTTCCCGATCGGGCTCGGTGCCCAGATCTATTATTCGGAAGGACTCGAAAAGCTCGCCTCCAATATCGAGGAGGTGCGCCCGACCATCATGGTGGTCGTGCCGCGCCTGTTCGAGGTGTTGCGCCAACGCGTGCTGAAGGCGGTCGAGAAGCAGGGCAAGGTGCCGAACTATCTGCTGAAGCGGGCGCTCGACATCGGTGCCCGGGATTATGCCGGCTCCATGTCGATCCTCGACCGGCCGATGGACTTCATCCTCGACCGCACCCTGCGCCCCAAGATCAATGCGCGCTTCGGCGGACGGATGAAAGCCATGGTATCGGGCGGTGCGCCGCTCAATCCGGAGGTCGGCATCTTCTTCCATTCGATGGGCCTGACCCTGCTGCAGGGTTACGGCCAGACCGAGGCGGCGCCGGTGATCAGCTGCAACCGGCCCAAAGCGGGCATCAAGATGGACACGGTCGGGCCGCCGCTGAAGAATACCGAGGTGCGAATCGCCGAGGACGGCGAAATTCTGGTGCGTGGCGAACTGGTCATGAAAGGCTATTGGCGCAATCCCGCCCAGACGGAGCGGGCGCTTCAGGACGGTTGGCTGCTGACCGGCGACATCGGTCATGTCGACGATGCCGGGCGGCTCGTCATCACCGATCGCAAGAAGGACATTATCGTCCTCGACAAAGGCGACAATGTCGCCCCGCAGAAGATCGAGGGAATGCTGACCCTGCGGCCCGAAATCACGCAGGCGATGGTGGCGGGGGACCGGCGGCCTTATCTGGTAGGCCTCCTGGTTCCCGATCCCGAATGGACCGCGGATTGGGCGAACACCCACGGCAAGCCCGCCGGCGACGCGCTGAAGAGGGATCCCGACTATCTTCGCGCGCTTTCGGCCGCAGTCGACCTCGTCAACGCCGAATTGTCGGTGATCGAGAAGGTGCGCCGCTTCATCCTGGCGGACGAGCCGTTCACGACCGAGAATGAGCAGCTCACCCCGTCGATCAAGATCCGCCGCCACGTCATCCGCGGAGTCTATGGCAACCGCCTGGACGCGCTCTACAAACACTGACGCCAAGAAAACCGGAATGAGGGAGAAGAGATGAAACGCCGCAGCATGACCGCCATTGCCTGTGCCCTGATGGCGCTGGCCGCGACACCGGCGGGCGCCCAGAAGGTGAGCGCCGTCAAGCAGCGCGCGGTCTCAGGAGTGGAGGCGCGCGCGAAGCTGGCGCAGGAGATCAACGATTCCATCTTCAGCTTCGGCGAGCTCGGCTTCCAGGAGGTCGAAACATCCCGCTACGTCACCGAGATCCTCGAAAAGAACGGCTTCGCCATCGAACGCAATGTCGCCGGGCTGCCGACCGGCTGGGTGGCGCGCTGGAGCCATGGCGAGGGCGGGCCGGTGATCGCCTTGGGATCGGATATCGACGGCATTCCCAAGGCGTCGCAGAAGCCCGGAATCCCTTATCACTCGCCGCTGGTCGAAGGCGCACCCGGTCATGGCGAGGGGCATAATTCCGGACAGGCGGTCAATGTGGTGGCAGCGCTGGCGGTCAAGGAGATCATGGAGCGCGACGATATCAAAGGGAGCCTGGTGCTGTGGCCGGGCGTCGCCGAGGAACTGCTCGGTGGCAAGGCCTATATGGTCCGCGACGGCGTGTTCGAGGGTGTCGACGCCGTCCTCTTCACCCATGTCAGCGACAATCTCGGCACCGCCTGGGGCCAGCCGACGGGTACCGGCCTCGTCTCGGTCGAGTATAGTTTCCACGGCGACACCGCCCATTCCGCGGGCGCGCCATGGCGCGGCCGTTCCGCGCTGGACGCCGTCGAGCTTATGAACATGGGCTGGAACATGCGCCGCGAGCATCTGCGTCCCGAGCAGAGATCCCATTATGTGATCACCGACGGCGGCGATCAGCCGAACGTGGTGCCCTCGATCGCCAGTGTCTGGTATTATATCCGCGAGCAGAGCTTCGCGGGCATCGCGAAGAATTTCGAAATCGCCAATACGATCGCCGAGGCGGCGGCGAAGATGACCGATACGACAGTCACCCGCCGCATCATTGGCGCGGCGGCGCCGCGGCATTTCAACCGTCCCATGGCCGAGGCCGCCTATGCCAATATCCGGGCCGTGGGCCTGCCAAACTGGACGGCGGACGAGCAGGCTTTTGCAAAGGCCGTGCAGCGCAACATCAACGCGGAAAAGGTGGAGGGCCTCGATACGGAGCTCGATACGCTGGCCGCGCCGGTAGCAGATCCCAAGAGCGGCGGCTCAGATGATATTGGCGACATTTCCTGGACCATTCCGACCATCACGATCGGCTACCCCGCGAACATACCCAATCTTCCCGGTCACAATTGGGTGAATGCGGTCGCCATGGCCACGCCGATCGCGCACAAGGGCGTGGTCGCCGGCGCAAAAGTGGTGGCGATGACGACCATCGATCTGCTGACGCGCCCATCGCTGCTGCGGGATGCCCGGGATTATTTCGACAAGGTCCAGACCAAGGACCAGAAATATGCGCCGGTGCTGGCGTCGACCGACAAGCCGGCGGTGGAACTCAATACCGAGATCATGGCGCGCTTCCGGCCACAAATGAGGGAATTTTATTACGACCCGAGCCGCTACGCCACCTATCTGGAGCAGCTCGGGATAAAATTCCCCATTCTGGACAATCCGCCGCGATGACCGCGGGCAAGCCGGTCGATCGTATCAGGCTCTATTCAAATGTTGGAGACGCGGCTCAACCCGCCTTGCGATAAGGCGTGAAGTCACCCAGCGCGCAGCCGCCATATTCGGCGCCGGTCGACGGATCGAAGACACTGGCCAAATCACCCGAACAAAGCCGGCTGCTGGTGGTCCGAGTCCGCAAGGCCCGGGTCGACGTGATTTCCGGACAACCGTCGCGCGGCCGGTTCACATAGAGCGTGTTTCCGAACGATTCGAAGATGATCGCATGCTCGCCGATGCTTCGATTGCCCTGCAGGTCACGGCTGTTGACGCACGACACAGGCGGGCCGGATTGTGAATAGCCCGCTAGCGCCGATGCCAGGCGCGCTTCGTCATCCCGCTGCACCTCCATCGATTTCTGCTCGGACGCGCATCCCGCAAGCAGGAGGGCGCCGGCCAGCAACATCCTTTTCATGCCAATCTCCTTTCCCTTAATGGATTTCACCCTGGTCAACGCTTCAACCTCGAAATCCATCCTTGGCGGTCCGCCGCTCCGCGAATTCCGTAACCGAAGAGGCCCGCATGAAGGGATTGGTCGCCCGCTCCAGTGCAATCGTCGTGGGTATCGTCGGCTGGTCGGCACGGCGCGCCTTCTCCACCTCGGTCATGCGCCGGACGAGCGCGTCATTGTCCGGTTCGACCGTCAAGGCGAAACGCCCGTTCGCAAGCGTATATTCGTGGGCGCAATAGACCTTGGTCTCGGGGGGAAGAGCGGCCAGGCGCTGCAGGTTGGCGTGCATCTGCTCCGCATTTCCCTCGAACAGCCGGCCGCAGCCCATGGCGAACAAGGTGTCACCGACGAAAACGAGACCTTCCGTCGGAAGATGAAAAGCGATGTGACCTGCCGTATGGGCGGGCACTTCCATGACGATGGCTTCGGCGCCGCCGAGCGAAACGCTATCCCCCTCCGCCACCGGCCGGTCCAGCGTCGGGATCTTGCCGGCCTCCGCGGCGGGACCCGTCACGCGGCAACCGGTGACTGCCTTTATCCGGTCGTTGCCGCCGATATGGTCGGGGTGCCAGTGGGTGTTCCAGATCTGGCTGATCCGCCAATTCCGCGCCGCGGCCTCCGCCAGCACCGGCTCGGCCTCGGCCGGATCGATCACCGCCGTTTCCCCTGACGCACCGTCATGTGCCAGCCAGATATAATTGTCCGTGAGGGCCGGGATGCGCACCACTTCGATCATAGTCGTTTCTCCTTGCGCCCCTGCAGCAGTGCCAGGGCGCCTGATGCAAGCGTCGATACGAGTTGGGCAGCCGGCATGGGCCGGCCGAGCCTGGCCGCCTGGCCGGCCCAGAGCGGCGAAAAGCCGGCATCCCCACGTGCCTCCGCGGCGGCGCGAAGCGGTGCCAGCGCGCTCGCCGCATAGGGAAAAGGCGGCGCCTCGCGCCGCACCACGCCCAGTTCCCGCATCAGCCGGTTGGGCACGCCGCGCGCAAAACCGCCGGTCATCAGGTTGGTCACCATCGTTTGGTCCGCATCCTCCCCGGACAAGGCTGCGCGATGGGCAGCGGAAATCCGGCTTTCGGGACAGGATAGGAAGGCCGTGCCGATCTGGACGGCGCTCGCACCCAGCGTCAAGGCGGCGGCAATGCCGCGCGCATCGGCAATTCCGCCCGCGGCCACGACGGGAACGTCCACTGCATCGACGATCTGCGGCAGGAGCGCCATCAAGCCCATATGGGCGGCGGGATGGGCGGCAAGGAAGCGGCCGGCATGGCCGCCGGCTTCATAGCCCTGGGCAATCACGGCGTCGACGCCCCGCCCCTGCAGCCATCGCGCCTCCTCGACGCTGGTGGCATTGCCGAGGATCACCGCTCCGGCAGCCCTGACGCGATCGAAAAGCGCGGGGGCCGGCAAACCGAAGTGGAAGCTGACGACTTCGGGCTTCAGCGCCTCGACAAGCGCGCACGTGCCGGCGTCGAACGGCATGCGAAGGCGCGGCGCCTCCGCAGGAGGAAGGGTTCCGAATTCGTCATGATAGGGCCGAAGCAAGGACCGCCATTCCTGTTCGTCCGGCGCGGGTGGCATATTATGGCAGAAGAAATTGAGATTGATCGCCCCGGTCGCAGCACGCCGGATCGCCGCGACCTCCGTCCGCACCGCGTCTGGGGAAAGGATGGCGCAAGGCAGCGATCCCAGCGCGCCGGCCTTGATGGCGGCGACCGCAAGCGCGGCATCACTTGCACCGGCCATCGGCGCCTGCACGATCGGATAGCGGGTTCCGACGAGATCGAGGAAATGCCGGTCGGGCCAGGGGGTTGCGGCCCCTACCATTTCCCCGTGTTCGCCATCGAGGCCCAGGGCTCCGCTGGCGGCAGCGCCTCGCCAGCCTGAAGCAATTCGATCGAAATATTGTCGGGCGTGCGGACGAACGCCATGCGGCCGTCGCGCGGCGGCCGGTTGATGGTAATGCCATTGTCCATCAGGTGTCGGCATGTTTCATATATGTCGTCTACCCGGTAGGCGAGATGTCCGAAATTGCGGCCCTCGCCATAATCTTTCTCGTCCCAATTATGGGTTAGCTCCACCTGTGCATCCTCGTCCCCCGGGGCGGCCAGGAAGATCAGGGTGTAACGGCCTTGTTCATCGTCATGGCGGCGCAGTTCACGAAGACCGAGCAGGGTGAAGAAGCGAATTGTCTCGTCGGGATCCGATACCCGGATCATGGTATGCAGATATTTCATTTCGGCTCCCCATCGTTTCGGCTAAGCTCTATTCAATGTTGAGACCATGATCGGCGCGCGCCTAGTCGTGCTTTAATATGGGAGAATATGGCGCGCGTTCCAGCAGGGGATTTTCGAATGATCCGCGACCGCAATCTCGTGCTTCTCGTCATCGGCGGCGCCATCGCCATCGCGATCGTCCTGGGCGGCTATCTGCTGGGCGACGGCCTCCGGCGCGCGCGCATGGCCGATCGTTCCGTGACGGTGCGCGGCCTTGCCGAACGCGACGTCAACGCCGATCTCGCGACCTGGACGATCGTCTATACCGAACAAGGGACGGAGCTCGGTACGGTCCAGGCGGCGATCGATCAGAAGACGCGCACCGTCCGCGCTTTCTTTACCCGGCTCGGCTTCAACGAGCAGGACGTCAACACGGCCGGGACCGGCGTCAGCCAATATTATGACAGCAACCGCGGCACCAACAACGTCACCGTCCGCCAGCGCCTGCAGTTGCGCACCAACGATGTCGGCAAGGCTCGTGCCGCCTTCGCCCGTCAGTTCGAGCTGATCCGCAACGGCGTCGCGCTCGAGGAGGGGACGGCGATGATCTACAGCTTCACCAGGCTCAATGACATCAAACCGGCCATGATCGCGGAGGCCACCAGGGACGCCCGCAAGGGCGCCGAGCAATTCGCCAAGGATAGCGGCACCAGGGTCGGTGGCATCAAGCAGGCCACCCAGGGCTATTTCTCGGTCGGCGCGCGCTATGGAGACGAAGGATCCTCGGGAAGCGATTCGCCCTTTCAAAAGGTGCGGGTCGTCACCACCATCGATTTCTATCTGGATTGATCGGGCGGGGCCGCGGCCGACGCCGGCTCCAATCCGTTTTCCACGATCGCGGCCTGGGCGGCGCGGCCCGCCGGCGACTGGGGCGACGCCTTTATCGCGCGCATGTAGAAGGCTCTTGCGATGTCGGTGTCGCCGGCCAGGCCGGAAATGTTGCCGGCCTCGAGCAACACGTCGGCATCGTCGGGCGCCAGCGTGACAGCCTTGCCGATATCGGTCCGGGCGCGCGCAAGATCGTCGGACTGGCGCGCAAGCGCCGCCGACAAATACCATCCGAACGGGTCGGACGGCACCAGCGCCAACCCCTTGTCGATATCAAGCCGCGCCGCCTGAACATCATCGGCGGCAAATGCGGCGCGGGCACGATCGAACAAGACTTCCCCGCGAAGCTCGGGCGTCAGGCTGCTGGTGGCGAGCGCGGCGTCCAATGCCTTGCGGGCGCTCGCAAATTCGCCGCCCGCCAGCCAGGCATTGCCGGACTGGGTCCAATATTCGGCGGCGCGCGGATCCTGCTTCAGCTCCGCCTCCCTGGCCGCCTGCTCGAACTCGGTCGCCGCTGGCCCCCATCGCTCCAGCTGGACATAAGCAAGCGCCAGGCAGTGCCGCGCGGACAGCCCCCCGCCCGATACGCGCCACTCGCTCGCCTTGCGCACGGCCTGTTCGGGATCGGTCCTGACGGTTTCGGTGCAGCTGCGTAGCTGTGCCTCTTCGGATGCGGCGGGCGGCGCGCCCTGAAGCGCGGCAAAGGCAAACAGAAGCGAAATCACAAAGCCTCCAGCAGAGCGGTCACGGTCGCGATCAGCCTGGCGATGTCGGAATCGCGCGACAGGCGATGATCGCCGTCCTTGAGCAACAGCATCTGCACGTCGGCTGAACGAAGCTGCTCCATCAGCCGATAGGAGATGCGCCAAGGCACATCCTTGTCGTCGAGACCGTGGAGAAGCCTGACCGGACATTCTATCGCCACCGGGCCATCCAGCAACTTCAGCCCTTCGCCGTTCTCCCAGAAGCATTTGGTGGTGACATAAGGCTGATCGCTATAGGCCGACGGCTCCTCGATCCGGCCCTGCTCCAATATCTCCCGCTTCTGCGCCTCGGTGAAGCCCCACGAGGTAAAGTCGGGCGCCGCGGCGATCCCGATCAGGGCCGCCACTTTCTGCGGACGGGCGAGGGCCGCCAGCAGCATCAGCCATCCGCCCATGGACGATCCGACCAGGACGACCGGCCCAGCAACTTGGTCGATCATCGCCAGCGCGTCATCACGCCAGTCGGCAAGACTTTGCGCCTCGAACGCACCTTCACTGGCACCGCAGCCGGCATAATCGAAGCGAAGCATCGCGCGCCCTTCGGCCGCGGCCCAGCCATCGAGCGCGACGGCCTTGCTGCCTTCCATGTCGGACATATAGCCGGGAAGGAAGATCAAGGTCGGGGATCCGCCGGGACGGTGGCGATAGGCCAGGCGGCGCCCCGACCGGTTCAGGAACTCGATTTCGTTCATGCAAGGATCGACTTTGCTGATGGTCAGGATGGTCTGCGGCGGGCGGCCTTTACCTGTGCTTCGTCCTCCCCGCAAATGTCCCGGAAAGCACGCCATTCCGATTGGGTTAGGATCTGCGCATAGCTGTGGCAAAGTTTCATGCTTCGCCGGAATTTCAACTGCCGGTCCCGCGATGGCGGATGGGTAGAAATATATGCAAAACCGCTGCCGAGTCGGCCCAGCTGTTCAGGAGCCTGATAGGCTCCGTCACTCGCATTGCGTCCATTGACCACCCCGGGTTCGATCGAGGCTGCAACGAACAGGCAGGAGGCGCAAGCAGGGTTTGATCCGTTTCTGCTGCGCCTGCAGCGCATTCCGTCCGGAAGCCGTCTCGTTTCCGCTGTTTTCTTGACAGCGAACCCGCCCCATCTATGGCGGCAAGGTGCCAAAACTTGCGGAGTGCTCCTTTCGATGTCCGAAATGTTTTCGATCAAGCTGCCCGACGGATCGGTCCGCGAGGTCGAGGCGGGGACTACGCCTGCGGACATTGCGGCGGCGATCGGACCCGGCCTTGCAAAGGCGGCGCTGGCCGCTCGCGTCAACGGTGAAGTGCGCGACCTCAACCGGCCGCTGGAAGGCGATGCCGAGCTGCAGCTGATCACGGCCAGGGACGAAGCCGACGCACTGGAGCTGGCACGGCACGATTATGCCCATGTCCTCGCCGAGGCGGTTCAGAACTTGTTCCCAGGCACCCAGATCACCTTCGGGCCGGCCACCGAGGACGGCTTCTATTATGATTTCGCGCCGAAGGACCGTCCCTTCACGGAAGAGGATCTGCCGGCGATCGAGGAAGAGATGCGCCGCGTGATCGCGCGCGACGAACCGCTTGTCCGGGAAGTGTGGGCGCGCGACGATGTCCGGGCTTTCTTCGAAAGCCAGGGAGAGACCTTCAAGGCGGAATGGGTGATGGAGCTGCCCGCCGACGAGACGATTTCCATGTACCGCTCTGGCCGGTGGATGGACTTGTGCCGGGGGCCTCACCTCGCCTCGACCGGCAAGCTCGATCCGGATGCGTTCAGGCTGACGCGGGTGTCGGGCGCCTATTGGCGCGGCGACCAGAAGAATGCGATGCTGTCGCGCATCTACGGGACGGGCTGGCTGAACAGGAAGCAGCTCGACGCCCATCTGATCCGCCTCGAGGAGGCGGGGAAGCGTGATCATCGCAAGATCGGCCAGGAAATGGACCTGTTCCACCTCCAGAACGAGGCGCAGGGTTCGATCTTCTGGCACCCCAAGGGCTTCATGATCTGGCGGGTGCTCGAAGCCTATGTCCGCCGGCGTCAGGACGAGGCTGGCTATACCGAGGTGAAGACGCCACAGCTGCTGGACGCCAAATTGTGGGAAGCCTCGGGCCACTGGGGCAAGTTTCGCGAGAACATGTTCGTGGTGCCCGACGAGGTGCCGGGGACCGATCCCGACAAGCCGGTGCTCGCCGGTACGGGCAATCTCATGGCCCTGAAGCCGATGAACTGCCCCGCCCATATCCAGGTCTTCCGTCAGGGCATCAGAAGCTATCGCGACCTACCGGTGCGGCTCGTCGAATTCGGCGCTCTCCATCGCAACGAGCCACATGGCGCGCTTCACGGCATCATGCGGGTACGACAGTTCACCCAGGACGACGGTCACATCTTCTGCACCGACGAACAGGTGGAAAGCGAGAGCATCGCTTTTTGCGAACTGCTGGGTTCGGTCTATCGCGATCTCGGCTTCGCCGACTTCCAGGTGAAGCTCGCGACCCGTCCCGAAATGCGGGTCGGCGAGGACGCGGTCTGGGACCGCGCCGAGGCCAATCTCGAGGCCGCGCTCAAGGCGACCGGCCTGGCTTACGAGATCCTGCCGGGCGAGGGTGCCTTTTACGGGCCGAAGCTCGAATTCCATTTGCGGGACGCGATCGGCCGCACCTGGCAATGCGGAACGCTCCAGCTCGACTATCAGATGCCCGATCGGCTGGATGCCAGCTACGTGGCCGAAGACGGTTCGAAACGTCGGCCGGTCATGCTCCACCGGGCAATCCTTGGCACCTTCGAACGCTTTATCGGCATTTTGATCGAACATCATGCCGGACGCTTCCCGCTGTGGCTGGCGCCGGTCCAGGCGGTGATCGCGACGATCGTGTCCGATGCCGACGATTATGCCAAGGAGGTGCTTGGTCTGCTGACCGCTGCAGGCATCCGCGCCGAGACCGACCTTCGCAATGAAAAGATCAATTACAAGATACGCGAACACAGCCTCGCCAAGGTCCCCAACCTGCTGGTGCTGGGCAAGCGCGAGGCCGAGCAGCGCATGGTGGCGCTGAGGCCGCTCGGCTCCGATGCGCGGCAGGAGGTGCTGCCGCTCGAACAGCTGATCGAGCGGCTCAAACGCGAGGCGACGGCGCCGGACCTGCGCGGCTGATCCGCAACAGCCCGGCCGGAAAAGAAGCCTCGTTCGGCGGCCTGGCTTTCAATTCGCGCCGGGAATCACTAGGTGATGCGCTTACCTACGTATTCAGGAGACACAGCTATACGTCCCCCTCTGACCCGGCGCCCTCAGACGCCGCCCATGAACGGCCCCCGTTTCAATGAATTCATCGTCTCGCCCAAAGTACGCGTGATCGATGAGAATGGCGAGAATCTGGGCGTCATGCTGACCGCCGAAGCCATTGAGCAAGCGGCCGACGTCGGCCTCGACCTGGTGGAAGTTTCGCCCAATGCCGATCCGCCCGTGGTCAAGTTCCTGGACGTCGGCAAATATAAATATGAGGCCCAGAAAAAGGCCAACCTCGCCCGGAAGTCGCAAAAGACGCAGGAGATCAAAGAGATCAAGATGCGTCCCAACATCGACGACCATGATTACGACACCAAGATGAAGAAGGTGTTCGACTTCATCAAGGAAGGCGACAAGGTGAAGATCACTTTGCGCTTTCGCGGCCGCGAGCTTGCCCATGGCGAGCTTGGCATGCGCCTCCTCCAACGCGTCCAGGACGATGTCGTCGAAGCGGCAAAGGTGGAACAGCATCCCCGAATGGAAGGCCGGCAGATGCTGATGGTGCTCGCACCCAAATAGGGCTTGATGGCCGATTCGACGAACGGCGCGCTTTTACGGTCCGGCCGCCGATGATGTTTGCTCGGCGGTCGGATTCTGGAAATCAAAGCTTTCCGTAGCGGCAGTTGATCGCCCATTTTTCCTTAAGTTTCATTACGCAACCTAATTGTTGCTTTATTGCCATGAAAAAGTGAAACCTACGGAAAAGTGCGGTTTCCCGCTGGCAGACAATCGGCCTTTTCATTAGCTTCCTTCCAAATAAAAACTTTTAGGGAGGACTGAAAATGTCGAAATCCTTTTGGTTGATGTCGGCCGGCGCGCTCGCATTCGCAATCCCTGCCCATGCCCAGGACAATACATCGTCCACCGGCCAGACCAGTCCCTTGCAGGAATCCGCCGAAGTCGCCCAGAACGTGGATGTCGATTCCACGGACGAAGTCATCGTCGTCACGGCGCAAGGCCGCGAACAGATCCTGCAGGATGTGCCGCTGGCCGTTTCGGCGGTTTCGGCGGAAGCGCTGCAAAATTCGGGTGGCAGCGACATACGCTCGCTCAACCAGCTCGCGCCCTCGCTCCTGGTATCATCGACAGGGTCCGAGGCCAATGGCTCGGCGCGGATCCGCGGCATCGGAACGGTCGGCGACAATCCCGGCCTCGAAAGCTCGGTCGCGGTATTCATCGACGGCGTCTACCGGTCCCGGACAGGCGTCGGGCTCAATGAGCTAGGCGAGATCGAGCGGGTCGAAGTGCTGCGCGGACCGCAGGGCACCTTGTTCGGCCGCAACGCCTCCGCCGGCCTCATCAACATCATCAGCAAGAAGCCGAACCTCAACGAGTTCGAAGGCTTTGGCGAAGCTACGTACGGAAATTACGATCATATCCGCATCGGAGGCGGGATCACCGGCCCGATCGGCGAAGGCGGGCTCGGCTTCCGGCTGGACGGCGTCTATGTGAACCGTGACGGCTTCCTCAAGGTGGTCGACCCTCAGGGAGGAACCGAAAGCCGGGTCAACGATCGCGACCGCCTGTTCCTGCGTGGCCAGTTGCTCTACGAGCCGACCGATGCGCTCGAGATAAGGCTGATCGGCGATTATACGACCCGCGACGAATCCTGCTGCGGCGCGGTCTATATCGAAACGCGCGAGACATTCGATCCGACCCCGGCGACGCCGGGCGATTTCTCGGTCGCCCCAAGCAACCGGATCGCCGACATCTTGCGTGATCCCTTCTTCGGCGAGACCTTCCCGTCGGGCGACGATCCCTATCGGCGGCTGATCTCGGTCTCTCCGGGCCGAACATTTCGCAACAAGACCGAGGATTATGGAGTCTCGCTCCAGGTCGATTACGACCTGGGACCTGCGGCGCTGACCTCGATCACCGCTTATCGCGAATATAAATCCGGCGGTGCCGCCGATCTCGATTACGGCCGCGCCGACATCTATTATCGCGACGACGACGGCAATTCCTACCGCCAGTTCAAGACCTTCAGCCAGGAGTTGAGACTGCAGGGCTCGGCGTTCGACGACCGGCTCGACTGGCTGGTCGGCGGCTATTACGCCCATGAGGATCTCCGCCTCGTCGACAATGTGCGCTTCGGCACCCAATATGGCGCCTTCGCGGCCTGCCGCGCCATCGCCACCGTCAATCCGGCAGCGGCGCTGCGGCAGGCCGGCGCTCCCGGTTGCCTCAGCCCGACCGGCCGCGCCGTGCTGAGCGGCCAGGCGCCTGGAACCACGCCGGCCTTCGGCGCGCTGACTCCGGTCGTGCTCGCGGCGGTGGACCGACTCAGCACCGTCAGCGACGTGGGCGACGTAGATTCACGCTACGATCAGACCAGCGAGAATTATGCGCTGTTCACCCACAATATTTTCGAGATCACGGACGGCCTGAGCCTGACCCTCGGCGCGCGCTACACGCATGAATCGAAGGATCTGGAGACGGATTTCAACAACAATAATAATATCTGCCCCGCCCAGCAGGCCGCGCTAGCCCCCTATATTACCGATCCCAACGTGCCGGCCAGCCTGAGAACCCTGCTCGGCCAGGTCGTGCTGCTCACCTGCACCGGCAATTCGAGCACTTCCTTGAACGGTCTCGACATCAGGAGCGAGCGCGACGAGGGCGAATGGACGGGGACCGCCGTGCTTTCCTACAAGCCCAATGCCGACATGATGTTCTACGCCAGCTATTCGAAGGGCTATAAAGCAGGCGGCTTCAATCTCGACCGGTCGGATCTCGGTTCCGCCATCTTCCCGCGCAGCAATGCCGACGGAGACGCGCTCCAATTCGCGGCGGAGAAAGTCGATGCCTATGAAATCGGCGCGAAGTTCAGCGGGCCCCGAGGCCTCACCTTCAACGTCGCGGCGTTCCGGCAGGACTTCAAGGATTTCCAGCTCAACACGTTCAACGGAAGCGTCTTCATCGTCCAGAACGTCAATAGCTGCGGAACCGATCTGGGCGGAGCCGACCAGGACCCGTCGGCAACGACAGGCGGCTGCTCGGCGGACGATGTCGAGCCCGGCGTCCGTTCACAGGGCATCGAGGTAGAGATGAGCGCTTCGCCGCTTCGCAACCTGTTCGTCACGGCAGGCTACACCTATGCCGACACCAAATATCGCCGCAATCTGATCGGCAGCTCGCAGGGCGAGCCGCTCGATCCTTTCCTGTTCAACCTTCCCGGAAAGAATATTTCCAACGCACCCAAACATGTGCTGACGGGCTCGCTGGCCTTCACGCCGGAGCTCGGCATGGGCGGACTGAGCGGCCTCTTCTATATCGATGGCCGCTACACCAGCTCCTTCAATACCGGGTCGGACCTGTTCCCCGAAAAGGCCCAGGACGATTTCCTGCTGGTCAATGCCCGCATCGGTATCAGAGGACCGGAACAACGGTGGGCGGTGGAGCTTTGGGCGCAGAATCTGTTCAACAAGGATTATCAGCAGGTCGCCTTCAACTCGCCGTTCCAGGGTTCAGGCAGCCGCGCCCAGGTCGAACAGTTCGGGGCGCCTCTGGGCTTCGGCACCGCCAACCAGCTCTTTTCCTCCTATCTGGCGGAGCCCAGGACCTACGGCCTCACTGCCCGCATACGCTTCTGATCCGTCTCCATTCGATCGATGGCCCCCATCCAGGATGGCGGGGGCCTTCGATACAGTGAGGAATCGGATCAGGCCGCTTCGTTCTTGGCGTCCGCATCGCGTTCGGCCGACTTCAGCAACCGTGCCTGAAGGCTTTTCAGCCGCGCCGGATTCTCGATCTTCTGGCCCTGCATATCGGTGACATAGAAGACGTCGACGGCGCGCTCGCCGTAGGTGGCGATATGGGCGGAATGGATTGTCGCCTTTGACTGGAAGAAGGCCAGAGCGAGGCTGCTGAGCAGCGCCGCCCGGTCGCGGGCATTGACCTCCACGACCGTATAGCGGTTGGATGCGACATTATCGACGAACACGTTGGGCTCGATTGGAAAGGCGTCCGCCCGTGGCAGGCGCAGCGCCTTCGCCTCCAGCCGGTCCATAAGCGGCTCCTGCCCTCCAACGGCAGCCGCCACCGCTTCGTCCAGCCGGCGCAGCTGGTGCCGGTCGGTGAGTGGTCCGCCACCGCCTGACTGGACCAGGAAATTGTCGAGCGCCATGCCATCCATGGTGGTGTGGATGCGGGCGTCGATGATGTTCCCGCCCGCCAGGCTGATCGCGCCCGTGACGCGATAGAAAAGGCCGGGTTCGTCCTTGACATAAATGGTCACGAGGGTGGCGCCGCGTTCCTCGTGCACCGACGTCGAAAGCGGTCGCGCCTTGGCCGGCGCACGGTCGGCGGAATCGACGTAGAGCGCGTTACGTTCCAGGACCTGGATCGGCTCGGAAAGCCAATAACTGTCGGGTAGCCGCGACGTCAGGCTGCCGAAGCGGCTTTCGTCCCAGCCCAATCGTTCGGCCAGCTCCGCCTGGACCGCGGCGATCCGCTCCCGTCTGCCCTTCTGCTTATGGCCCAGACGGAGTATCTCTTCGGCCTGTTCGAACAAGTCGCGCAGCAGCTGGCGCTTCCAGCTGTTCCAGACTCCCGGCCCGACCGCGCGGATATCCACCACGGTCAGCAGGAAGAGGAGCCGAAGCCGCTCCAGGCTCTTCACGCGCTCGACGAAATCGATCACCGTCTTGGGATCCGTAAGATCGCGCTTGAATGCCGTGGCCGACATCAGCAGGTGCCAGCGCACGAGCCATGCGACGGTCTCGGTTTCGGCGCCGCTCAGGCCGAGGCGCGGACAAAGGGTGCGCGCGACGTCCGCGCCGAGCACGCTATGATCGCCGCCCCTCCCCTTGGCGATATCGTGAAGCAGGACGGCGACGTAGAGGACCCGCCGCGACGCGACATGCTTGAACAGGCTGGTCGCGAGCGGATGATCTTCCTTGAGCATCCCCTGTTCGATGCGGGCGAGCAGGCCGATCGCCCGGATGGTATGCTCGTCGACCGTATAATGATGATACATGTCGAACTGCATCTGCGCGACGACGCGGCCGAAATCCGGCATGAAGCGGCCGAACACGCCGGCCTCGTTCATCCATCTGAGCACCGTTTCCGGATCGCGCGGACTGGTCAACACGTCGAGGAACAAATGGTTGGCGCGGGGGTCGGAGCGGACCTTGGCGCCGATGAGGCGGGAGTCGCGTCCCGCCGCCCGCATGGTCAGCGGATGGATTTCGAGGCCGTGCCGGTCGGCGAGAGCGAACAATTGGACGAGGCGGACCGGATCCTCTTCGAAGAAATCGTCGCGCGGCAGCGCCAGCCGTCCGCGATCGAGCACGAAACCGTCGAGCTTGCGAGGCCGGCGCAGCAGAGCCGGAAGCCCGAAGCGGCGGCCCTGATTGGCGAACTTCTCGTCGAGATGGGCAAGAAAGATGCCGGTGAGATCGCCAACCAACTTAGCGTTCAGGAAATAGTGGCGCATGAAACGTTCGACCGGCGACCGCCCCGGACGATCCGCATAATGCATCCGCTCGGCGATCTCGCGCTGATAACCGAAGGTCAGCCTTTCCTCGGCTCGCCCGGCGGCGAGATGGAGATTGCAGCGCACCGCCCACAGAAATCGTTCGGCGCGCTGGAACTGGCGCAGCTCCTGGGCGGAAAGCAGGCCGACATCGACGAGCTCCGCGACGTTCCTCACCCGGTAGGCATATTTGCCGATCCAGTAGAGCGTGTGGAGATCGCGCAACGCGCCTTTGCCCTCCTTGACGTTAGGCTCGACCACATAGCGGCTGTCCCCCATCCGCTCGTGCCGCGCATTGCGTTCCTCCAGTTTTTCCGTGACGAACTGCCTGGCCTTGCTGCCGACCACTTCCTTCCAGAAGCGGGCCTGCAACTCCTCGAACAAAGGCTCGTCTCCCCACAGGTAGCGCATCTCCAGGATCGCCGTCCGAACCGTATGATCGCCGGCCGCGACGCGGAGCATATCGTCGATGGAACGGCTGGCATGGCCGATCTTCAGGCCAAGATCCCAGAGAAGATAGAGGATCGATTCGATCGCCTGCTCGGTCCATCCGGTCGGCTTCCAGGGGGTCACGAAGGCGATGTCGACATCCGAATGAAGCGCCATCTCGCCCCGGCCATAGCCGCCGACCGCCACCAGAAGCAGCCGCTCGGAGGCGGTTGGATTGCTGAGCGGATAGAGGTGGGTGACCGCGAAATCATGGACCAGCCGGAGGATCTGGTCCGTCAGGAAAGCGTAAGCCGCGGCCGTTTCCGTTCCCTGGTAAGGCTTTTCCTCTACCCGTCTGGCTATTTCCGTGCGGCCATCGGCCAGCGCCTGCTTGAGGATGCGGGTCGCGGCGGCCCGGCGCGCCTGGACCTCGCCGTCCATCGCGGCAAGCTGATCGGCAAGCGCGCGCCGGTCGATGATGGAGCGGCGATTCGGAATGTGGGCGAAGCGGGCGGCCATCAACCTTGCTCCGCCGCGATCTGCTTCAACCGATAGACGAATTCGAGCGCCTCGCGCGGGGTCAGCGCGTCGGCATCGACGTCGTCTAGCGCCGCCTGGACAGGGTCGGGCACCGCCTCCGCAGCCTCCTGGGCAGCGGCGAACAGCGGCA
The DNA here is from genome assembly GCF_032378825.1 of Sphingosinicella rhizophila. Taxonomy (NCBI): domain Bacteria; kingdom Pseudomonadati; phylum Pseudomonadota; class Alphaproteobacteria; order Sphingomonadales; family Sphingosinicellaceae; genus Sphingosinicella; species Sphingosinicella rhizophila. The sequence continues at coordinate 103,965 of NZ_JAVUPU010000005.1, forward strand.
GGTCGTCGAGCCCGGCGGCGATACCGCCGGTTGCGGCGCGGCCTTCTTCCAGCTTGGCAAGGACCGAGCGGGCGCGGCCGAGGACTGGCGGCGGCAGGCCCGCCAGCTTGGCGACGGCAAGGCCGTAGCTACGATCGGCAGGCCCTTTCGCCACTTCATGCAGGAAGACGAGTTCACCCTTCCATTCCCGGGCCCGGACATGGTGGAGCGACAGAGCGTCCAGGCGTTCGGCGAGCCGGGTCAGCTCGTGATAATGGGTTGCGAAGAGGCATCTGCAGCGATTGCGATCATGAATTGCCTCCACCACCGCCCAGGCGATGGCGAGGCCGTCATAGGTGGAGGTGCCGCGCCCGACTTCGTCGAGGATGACGAAGCTGCGCTCGGTGGCCTGAGCCAGGATCGCAGCGGTTTCCACCATTTCGACCATGAAGGTGGAACGCCCACGAGCCAGATTGTCGGAGGCGCCCACGCGGCTGAACAGGCGATCGACCAGGCCCAATGTCGCTTTGGCCGCGGGAACGAAGGAGCCGGCCTGGGCAAGCAGGACGATCAGGGCGTTCTGACGCAGGAAGGTCGATTTGCCGCCCATGTTGGGTCCGGTCACAAGCCACAGCCGCTCATCCTCGGACAGACCGCAATCATTGGCGACGAAGCGGGCACCCGACGCGCGCAAGGCGTCCTCCACGACCGGATGACGGCCGCTTTCGACCTCGAAACATGGTTGTGGCACGAATTGCGGGCGGCACCAGCCGCCCTCCGCCGACCGCTCGGCCAGTGCCGAAGCCACGTCGAGCCGCGCCAGTGCGTCGGCCGCGTCCGAGATCGTCTCGGCGCGCGCCAAGGCGGCGGCGATCAGTTCCTCCAAATGAGCGGATTCAGCGGCGAGGGCATGCGCCCCCGCCTGACCCACACGAAGCGCCTGGTCGTGAAGGTCGGGCGCGTTGAAGCGGACCACGCCGGCCAGCGTCTGGCGGTGGGTAAAGCCCGATTCTGCCGTCATCAGCCGGTCGGCATGACGGGCAGGCACCTCGATATGGTAGCCGAGCACGGCATTGTGCCGGATCTTGAGCACGGCAATTCCTGTTTGCTGGCGATAGCGGGCCTCGAGACCCGCGATCGCGCGCCGCCCCTCCCCACCGGTCGCGCGCAGATCGTCCAGCGCGGCATCATAGCCTTCGGCGATATAGCCGCCTTGCGACGCGTCGAGCGGAGGCGCCGGAACCAGGGCGCGGGCGTAGAGATCGACGAGATCGCCATGCCCGGTCAGCGCGGGCAGCAGACGGGCCAGCAAGGCCGGCTTGTCCGAGAGAGCTGCGAGCCGGTCGTGGAGACGTCGTGCTTCGCCCAGACCGTCGCGGAGCTGGGCCAGATCGCGCGGGCCGCCCCGGCCCGCCGCCAACCGGCCGAGCGCCCGACCCAGATCCGGCAGCGCCTTCAACTGACGGCGCAGTGCATCGCGGCCGCCGGCATCGCCTTCGAACAAAGCGACGAGATCGAGCCTATCCTCGATCGCCGCCCTGTCGAGGAGCGGCGCGCCCAGATCCGCCGCGAGGAGCCGGGCGCCCGCACCGGTAACGCAGCGGTCGACGGCGGCGAGCAGGCTGCCGGCCCGGGTACCGCCGGCCGAGATGTTGAGCTCCAGACTTTCCCGCGTCGCCGCGTCGATCAGCATATGATCGCCGGGGGATCGCGCCACCGGGGGACGGAGGAAGGGGAGCGATTCGCGTGCCACCTCGTCCAGATAGGAAAGCAGGCCGCCGGCGGCGGCGAGCGCAGGGCGATCGAAGCTGCCGAACCCGTCAAGGGTCGCGACTTCGAAACGCGCCTTCAGCCGGCGCTCCGCCGCGATACTGTCGAAACCATGTTGCCTCTCCTGCACGTCGACACCAAGCAGGGCGATGGGCGCAACGATCTCCGCCGCGCCCAACCGTGCCAGTTCGGCATCCAAAGCGGCGCTCTCGACCGAGCCAAGTTCGAAACGGCCGGTGGAAATGTCCGCGGCGGCGATGCCGTAGCTGTCGCCGACCCGTGCAACGGCCGCCAGCCAGTTTGCCGACCGCGAGTCGAGCAGGGCCTCCTCGGTCAACGTGCCGGCTGTCACGACCCGGACGATCGCGCGGTTCACCACCGCTTTCGACCCGCGTTTCCGCGCTTCGGACGGATTCTCCGTCTGCTCCGCGATCGCGACGCGGAAGCCGCCGCGGATCAGCCGGGCGAGATAGGCTTCCGCGGCATGGACCGGCACACCGCACATCGGAATCGGTTCGCCCAGATGCTCGCCGCGCGCCGTCAGGGCGATGTCCAGGCAGGCCGCCGCCGCCTTGGCATCGTCGAAGAACAATTCGAAGAAATCACCCATGCGATAGAAAAGGAGGCAGTCCTGCGCCTCCGCCTTCAGCGCAAGATATTGCGCCATCATCGGCGTCGGCCCGCTCTCCGTCTTCATCTTGGTCGCCATGATGCAGCGATAGGGCTTCTGCGCCCGGCCGTCAGCCCTGAAGTCCACGGGTTCGTTCCGATTCCGCGCCGGCCGCCGCGCGCCGCCGCGGTCATGGGCTCGTCACGATGACGCCTCATCTGCCGTTGCAGCGCCGCCGGCTCGGAAAATTCGCGGGGCCGCGGCCATTGTGAGGATCAGATCTGGGCCCTAGAGCATCCGGAATCAGGGAGAGAGCAACGATGAACGACGGCAGCAATGTCAAATTTTCCGAGCAGGAAGCGCTCTTGTTCCATTCCCAGGGGCGGCCGGGAAAGATCGAGATCGTCGCCTCCAAGCCGATGGCGACCCAGCGCGACCTCAGCCTCGCTTATTCTCCCGGCGTTGCCGTGCCCGTGCGCGCCATCGCCGAAAACCCGGGATGCGCCTATGATTATACGGCCAAGGGAAATCTGGTCGCCGTCATCTCGAACGGCACCGCCATACTCGGTCTCGGCAATCTGGGCGCGCTCGCCGCCAAGCCGGTGATGGAAGGCAAAGCGGTGTTGTTCAAGCGCTTCGCCGACGTCGATGCGATCGACATCGAACTGGCGACGGAAGACAGCGACGCATTCATCAACGCCGTGGCCCTGATGGAGCCGAGCTTCGGCGGCATCAACCTCGAGGATATCGCCGCGCCCGCCTGCTTCATCATCGAGCAGACGCTGCGCGAACGCATGAACATACCGGTCTTCCACGACGACCAGCATGGCACCGCCATCATCACCGCGGCCGGGGTCATCAACGCCTGCTACCTCACCGGCCGCGACATGAAGGAGGTGCGCGTGGTCGTGAACGGCGCGGGCGCGGCCGCCATCGCCTGCACCGAGCTGATCAAGTCGATGGGCGTTCCTCACGACCATGTGCTGATGTGCGATCGCAAGGGCGTGATCTACCAGGGCCGAGACGATCTCGACCAATGGAAATCGGCCCATGCCGTCAAGACCGACCGGCGCACACTCGCCGAGGCGCTGGCCGGGGCCGACATCTTCCTCGGCCTGTCCGCGGCCGGCGCGCTCAAGCCCGAGATGGTCATGGCGATGGCGGCCAAGCCGATCATCTTCGCCATGGCCAATCCGGATCCGGAGATTTCGCCGCCCGAGGCCAAGGCGGCGCGGCCGGACGCGATCATTGCCACGGGCCGATCCGATTATCCGAACCAGGTCAACAACGTGCTGGGCTTTCCCTTCCTGTTCCGAGGCGCTCTGGACGTGCGCGCCACGACCATCAACGATCCGATGAAGATCGCCGCGGCCCAGGCCCTCGCCAGTCTCGCCCGCCAGCAGGTGCCCGAGGAAGTGGCCGCCGCTTATGGCGGCAAGGCGCAGAGTTTCGGGCCCGATTATATCATCCCCGCCCCGTTCGACCCACGGCTGATGGAGATCGTGCCGGCGGCGGTGGCGCAGGCGGCGATGGACAGCGGCGTCGCCCAATTCCCGATCAAGGACATGACCGTCTATCGCAACATCCTCAAGTCGCGGCTGAATCCCACCACCTCCGTCCTCTCGCTTGCCTATGAGGCGGCGCGCGCCAATCCGAAGCGGGTGCTGTTCGCCGAAGGTGAGGAAGCGGTCGTCCTCAATGCCGCCATCGCCTTCCGCGAGGGCGGCTACGGCATTCCGATCCTGGTCGGCCGCGACGACGTATATGACCGCCTTCGCGCGCTCGGCGTCGACGATCCGGAAAGCTATCCTCTCTTCAACAGCCGCACCTACAAGCGCGTGCCGGAGATGGTCGACCTGCTCTACCGGCGGCTGCAGCGGCGCGGCTATCTGCACCGCGAGATCGAACGGATGGTCAATCAGGACCGCAACACCTTCGCGTCGTTGCTGATCGCGCTGGGCGAAGCCGACGTGATGATCAGCGGCGTCACCCGGCCCTACGCCCAGACCATTCGCCAGATCCGGCGCGTACTGGATCCCAAGCCCGGGGTCACGCCTTTCGGGATCCATATTCTGGTGGGCAAGAGCCATACGGTCTTCATGGCGGACACCACCGTCAGCGAGCGTCCGAGCGCGGACCAGCTGGCCGCGATCGCCGTGCAGACCGCTGCCGTGGCCCGGCGGATGGGCCATGAACCCCGCGTCGCTTTCCTGTCTTATTCCACTTTCGGCAATCCCGAAGGCGCATTCCTCGACAATATACGCGACGCCGTGCAGCTGCTCGATCAGGGACCGGTCGATTTCGAATATGAAGGCGAAATGCCGGCGGACGTCGCGCTCAACCCGACGATGCAGCGCATCTATCCGTTCAGCCGGCTGACGGGCCCGGCCAACATCCTGATCATGCCGGGCCTGCAATCGGCGAATATCGCAGCGAAGCTGCTCAAGGAACTGGGCGGCGATGCCATGATCGGCCCGATTCTGGTCGGCATGGAACAGCCGGTCCAGGTGGCGGCCATGACTGCGACTGCATCGGAACTGGTCACGCTGGCGGTGCTCGCCGCCGGCGAGATCGTACGCTGAGGCCAGCCTCCGCCTGAAGAGGCGCGCTATCTCGGGTTGTTGGGATCCTGGCCGGCCATGCCGCCGGCGCCAACGGCACCGATATTGCCGAACAATTCCTCGAAGAAGCTCTTGTCCCGACCGAGGGTCGGCGTCTTGTCGCCCATGGGATCGATCGACACCACCTGTTCCAGGCCCCGCCGGTCGACCGCGGTGACATTGCCGGCCTCGTCGAAAGTGATGCGGAGCACGGTCTGACGCGCCGGACGCGGCGAATTGAAGGCCAGATTCTTGGTCTGACGCGACACATAATACCATTCGTTGGTGTTGAACTGGCCCGTGAAGGTCGGACGGCCGAGCGTGGCCTGCACCGAGTCGCGATTGTCGACGCCGGGCTGGACCGAGGCCACCAGGGTTTCATCGACGATATAGCCTTGCTGGTCCCTGATATTCGCGCAGCCGCCAACCAGCAGCCCCGCAGCAGCCAGGGTCGTCAAGACCAAGCTTCGTCCTTGCCCGAGGATCATAGAGGAATATCTCCTGAAAACAGCCGGCGCACAACGACGCGCCGACACCCTCCTTGCAGGGAGGAATAAGAGACCCCAATATCCGACAACAGACGAACGGCGCAAGTCTGCGTCCTTTCCCTTCGGAGCAAACAATTGTCCTTCATCACCCGCATATTCGGCGATCGGCGCGAACGCGATCGACTCGCTCCGCTCTATGGGGCGATCGTGGCCGCCGCACGCGATCCCCGCTGGTATCGCGAAGGACAGGTGCCGGATACGATCGACGGTCGCTTCGACATGGTGGCGGCGGTCCTCGCGCTGGTGCTGATCCGACTGGAGCGCGAGGGCGATCGCTGCCGGGATGATTCGGTGCTGCTGACGGAGACCTTCGTCGCCGACATGGATGGAACGCTCCGCCAGATCGGCATCGGCGATTTCGTGGTGGGCAAGCATGTCGGCCGGATGATGGGCGCGCTTGGCGGCCGGCTCTCGGCCTTCCGCGATGGCGGTGCGGACGAGGGCGCGCTCGAAGGCGCGGTCGGCCGCAACATCTTCCGGGAATCGCCCCCGTCGCCGGAGGCCCTCCGAACGGTCAGCGTGCGCCTGCGGCAATTCCAGGTCGCGCTGGATGCCCTCCCGGCCGACCGGATCGTTGCGGGACAATTGCCGACGCCATGACCGACCAGCCCGAATTCAGCCGTCCCGTCCGCATCGACTCATTGAGCGAGGCACCACGCCGAATCGCCATCGAGGCCGACGAAGGGGAAAAGCGGGCGCTCGCCCGCCGCTTCGATCTTGCCGGCCTTGACCGTCTCACGGCCGAGGTCGCCCTCAGCCGCAGCGAGGAGACGGTGACGGCTCAAGGATCGTTGAGCGCCGCGGTCGCCCAGAGCTGCGTCGTCACCGGTGAGGCGGTGGAAACGGAAATCGCGGAGCCGTTCGCGCTTTCGTTCCGGCCGCCGCCGGAACCGGGGGCAGCGGAGGAGGAGGTGGAGCTCGCCGAAGCGGAGATGGACGTGATCTTCTTCGAAGGCGGGAACGTCGATATCGGCGAGGCCGTGGCGCAGACGCTGTCGCTCGCCCTCGATCCCTATCCGCGCGCGCCGATTGCCGAAGCTGTGCTCCGGGATGCGGGGGTCAAGAGCGAGGAGGAAGCCGGTCCGTTCGGCGCCCTCGCTGCGCTTCGGGACAAGATGAAGCCCTGACGCCCCTCTCGATCGCATAGGGAAATCCGTCCGCACGCATGCCGAACGGGTGGACGGGCGCTCCGATCAAGAATCCCGGCTCGGAAAGGCCGGGCTCAGAAAGGAACGTCGTCGTCCAGGTCGCTGTCGAAAGCAGGCGCCGGCCGTGACTGCTGGCGGCTGGGACCGCTATCATAGCCGCCGCTCATATCGTCGCCAAATCCACCACCGCCGCCGCCGCCACTGCCTTTGGCGTCGAGCAGGACGAGCTCGCCCCGGAAGCGCTGGAGCACGACCTCGGTCGAATATTTGTCGGCACCGGACTGGTCCTGCCATTTGCGCGTTTGCAGCTGTCCCTCGAGATAGACTTTGGAGCCTTTGCGCAGGTAGCTCTTGGCGACCTTGCCGAGATTCTCGTTGAAGATGACCACCCGGTGCCATTCTGTCCGCTCCTGGCGGTTGCCGTCGCGATCCTTCCAGCTTTCCGACGTGGCGACGCGGAGGTTGACGACCTCGCCGCCATTGTTGAGCGAGCGGCTTTCCGGATCGTCGCCGAGATTGCCCACCAAAATAACCTTGTTCACGCCCGCCATCATCGTCTCCCGGCTGGATCGCGCCGGGAGGTTTCCGGCGCCGATCGCATCTGATTGGAGACCTGATTAACGCCCTTCGCCCGGCGGCGAAAGCGCCGAGTCTGCTAAAGGCCGAGCCCGATAGCGGTCCAGTAGGTCAGGCCCGCCGCCACGTAAGCGAGGGTAAAGAGATAGAGGAGCATAAAGCCCGGCCATTTCCATCCGTTGGTCTCCCGGCGGGTGACCGCAACCGTGGACAGGCATTGCGGCGCGAACACGAACCAGGCGAGGAAGGCCAGCGCGGTCGGCAGCGACCAGCGCCCGCGAAGCTGTTCGATCAGGCTGGTTTCGGTCTTGGCATCATCCTCGGCGTCGATCGAATAAGCCGTGGCGAGCGCCGCGACGGCCACTTCGCGCGCGGCCATGGCGGGGATCAATGCCAGCGCGATTTCATGGTTGAAACCGACCGGCGCTACGACCTTCTCCAGGCCGGCCGCCATGCGGCCGGCGATCGAGCTGTCGAGGACGCTTTCGCCCGCGCGGGGCTGCGGAAAGGACAGCAAGGCCCAGAGCAGGATCGTCGAGACGAGGATGATGGTGCCGGCACGTTTGAGGAAGATGAGGGCGCGCTGCCACAGGCCGATCAGGATGTCGCGCAGCTGCGGCAGCTGATATTTGGGCATTTCCATGAGGAAGCCCTGATGCGTTCCCTTCGCCACCGTCCTGCGAATCAGCAGCGCCGCGACAAGGGCGCCGCCGATGCCGGCGGCGTAGAGGCCGAAAAGGACGAGCCCTTGCAGGCCGATGCCCCAGCCGATGCTGGTCGCCGGTATGAAGGCGCCGATGATGATCGCATAGACAGGCAGTCGCGCCGAACAGGTCATCAACGGCGCGATCAGGATCGTCGTCAGGCGATGCTTGGGGTCCTCGATCGTGCGGGTCGCCATGATGCCGGGAACCGCGCAGGCGAAGGAGGAAAGCAGGGGAATGAAGGCATGGCCGGACAGCCCGACCTTGGCCATCAGCCTGTCCATCAGGAAAGCCGCACGTACCATGTAGCCGCTCGCCTCCAGCAGGAGGATGAACAGGAACAGGATCAGGATCTGGGGCAGGAAGACGACAACCGCGCCGACCCCGCCGAGGACGCCATCAACCAGAAGCGAGCGAAGCCAGCCCTGAGGAAGCAGAGCCGAAACGGCGCCCTGGAGGCCGGCGACCAACGCCTCGATCCAGCCGATCGGCGCCTCCGACCAGGCGAAGACAGCCTGGAACATCAGAAACATGACGAGGGTGAAGATGATCGGGCCGGCGACGGGATGAAGGGCGATGCGGTCGATATAATGAGTCGACCTCCTGGCCGGGCCCTCCGCCACCGTCGCCGCGGCCGCAATGGCGCGGGCGCGGCGCTGGACCCGGACGAAATCGCTATCGAGCGTTGGCGCTTGCCGCTCCTTCGTCACGGCGAGGCTGAGCGCTTCCTTGAGCGCTTCGAGTCCGCGCCGGCGCACGGCCACGGTTTCGATCACCGGCACGCCCAGTTCGGCGGCCAAGGTGGCCGGATCGATATTGAGTCCGTCGCGGCGCGCCAGATCCATCATGTTGAGCGCGATCACCACCGGCGCGCCCAGGTCGATCAGCTGGAGCGCGAAGCGAAGGTGATTGTCCAGATTGGTAGCGTCCAGCACGACCAGCAACGCGTCGGGCAGCCGCTCGCCCTCCTGCCGGCCGAGGACGACGTCGCGGGTAACCTGCTCGTCGGGACTGGACGTGTCGAGACTATAGGCACCGGGGAGATCCACAAGCTCCACCGGCCGGCCGTCCGCCAGGCTCATACGGCCGGATTTGCGCTCTACCGTCACGCCCGGATAATTGCCGACCTTCTGCCGGGCGCCGGTCAGCATGTTGAACAGGGCGCTCTTGCCGGCATTGGGGTTGCCGACCACCGCCACCAGCGGGATTGTCGTCATGCGCCGGCCGCGCCTACCGTCACACTGACTGCGCGCGCCTGGGCGCGCCGCATCGCCACCGTCATGCGCCCGATCCGGACCGCGAGCGGATCCCTGCCGAAGGGCGCGCCATGGAGCGCTTCGATGCCGACGCCTTCGTCGAAGCCGAGATTCCTGAGGCGCCGGGCATCGCTGTCCGAAAGGGCGGGCCAGTCGATCCCGACGACCCGGGCGGGCGTGTGAAACGGCAATTGGTCGAGACTGAGACTCATATGGTCATTCATCGGATCATCATAAGGCCGGACTGATTGATGCGACTGATTATCAATATCGCCATGAAAAGACCAGCTTTGTCTCGGCCATGATATAGTCTTTCACGCCGCGCCGGTTCGGCTCTTTTCCAATATGCATTTGACTTGCCCATGGCCGCCTTGGACCAGGGCCATGTCACGTCTAAGGCGACCATCGCTCAGGTGGCGGACCATATCGAGCATATCCGCGACATTGCCGGCTGCGATCATGTCGGTATCGGCGCCGATCTCGACGGCACGGGCGGGTCCGCCGTTGAGGGCCTGGGAGGAACGGACCGCTATCCGGCGCTGTTTCGCGAACTGGTCGGCCGCGGCTGGACGGACAAGGATCTCGGCAAGCTTGCCGGCGGCAATCTGCTGCGGGCGATGGAGGCGATGGAGCGCGTCGCGGCGACGCTGTCGAAGGAACGGCCCATCCTTACGACCGGCCCGCCGCAGCATCGGGAAAATGATCGCCGCCCCCGCAGAATCGGACGGGGGAGCCGGTCAGACGGCTGGGTAACGAAGGCGGCCGAGGAAGCGGCTGAGGCTGGGCAGGCGCGTGCTGCTGCGCCGCCACTCCCCCTTCATCTTCTCGAAACGCATGACATCGTCGATGCGGCGGTCGAGAAAGGAACGGGTCGCGGCGAAGCCCTCGCTGCCATCGTCGAGGAAGACAAGCGTCGTCGAGCCGTAAACGCCCATCAGGATGGTGCGCTTGCTGTAATGATTGAAATCCGTGGCCGTATCGCCGGCGATCCGCCACATCCGGTCCGCCGCCCGCCAGGCCAGCCTCGTCCCTTCGATCATGTTTCGCGGCAAGGCCAGGATGGCCAGCGCGCGGCGCAGCGCCTCCCTGTGCGGATCGGCCGTCTCGAGCCGGTGGAGGACGAGGTCGCGGATACGCTCCCGTATCTTCATCCCCTCGATCCGCTCGAGCGGATAAGCCGCGGCCATGCCCCGGTCGATCGAATCGAACCAGGCGTCGATCATGTCGACTGCACCGCGCGGAAAGGCGAGCCCGGCCCGCGCGGCCGGTACGCCGAGTTCGGCCGCCGCCATGTCCAGTGCCTTCCTGTCCCAGCCGTCGAAGACGGCATGGGCGGGGATCAGCGGGGCCAGCGCCAGCCGCAGCTCGTCGAGTGTCATTTCCGCCGGTTCGATCATGTGCGGACAATGATCCCGAGACAGGCCGGATGCAAGCGGCCGAGCATCAACTGGCCGGAACCGGGCTCGCCCCAGGCTGGCGGAGGCGGATCAGCACGAGCGCGACACAGATCATGAGCGCGCCGGCGATATCGACACCGCTCATCGCCTCGCCATAGCCGATCCATCCGATCATGGCGTTCGCCACGGGCTGGATCAGCAGGGCGATCCCGACCACGATCGGCCTGAGATAGGCGATCGCATAGACAAGCAGGCCCTGTCCGAGAACCTGACTGCCGAGCGAAAGGAGGATGAGCGGGGTCCATTGGGTCGGCATGATCTTCTCGCCGAGGGCGAGCGCGAACAGCAGAAGCGGCACCGTCCCTGCGATCGTCGCCAGGGCCAGGACCGGCATCGGCGCCATCGTGCGACGGGCGCGGTCGATCGCCACGAGGTAGAAGAAATAGAATATGCCGCCCAGCAACGCGAGAATGTCGCCGAGGAGATGCTCGCCGGAAAGCTCGTAGCTCGATCCCAGCAGCAGGAAGGTCCCGAAGCCGGCCAGAAGCAAGGCCAGGCTCTGCGACGCACGGGGCAGTTCCCGCGCTATGAGAAAGCCGTAGATCGGGAAAAGGAAGCTGGAGCAATTTCCGAACAAGGCGGCGTTGGCGAGCTTGGTCATCCTGATCCCGGCATGCCATGCGGCAAGGTCTGCTGCGAAGAAGAGCGCGCCCAGGACAACCATTCCGAGCAAGGCGACCGAGGGCAGGGGGCGCCCCTTGCCGGCGCGAACGGCCAGGATGAGAAGGAAGGGAGCGGCTATGGCGAGGCGCCAGAATCCGGCCGCGACCGGGCCGACATCGGCGAGCCGGACCATCCAGGGACCGAATGCGAGCAGCAGGTTAGAACCGATCAGCGCCGTGAAGGCGAATCGGCCCGTCCGTGCGGGCGCCTCGGGTCGAAGGTGAATCATGCCGGACGCAGCCGCTAGAATGTTTTAGAACCGGGCGGAATATCCGATAGCGCGCAACGAATGGACGAATGGACGCGCGCACGGTCGCCTAAAGCCGACCGCGCATGCATATTAGAAGCTGCGTCGGCGTCAGCCATGCGCCCCGCCCGCAGCGGAAGGATCGTCAGGCGAAGCGCTGCTTCAACTTCATCATGGCGAGCGCGGCCTTGGCGGCTTCGCCACCTTTGTCCTTGTCGTCGCGCCGTGCGCGGACAAGCGCCTGGGCCTCGTCCTCCACCGTCAGGATGCCGTTGCCGATCGCAAGTCCGTCAAGGGTCAAGGCCATGATGCCCCGCGCGCTTTCGGTCGCGACGATTTCGAAATGATAGGTTTCGCCGCGGATCACGACGCCCAGCGCGACGAAGCCGTCATAGCCGCCCGTCTCCGCGGCCAGCGCGATCGCCGCGGGGATTTCGAGTGCGCCGGGCACGGTGACCACGTCATGCTTATGCCCTTCCGCCTCGATCGCCGCTTGCGCGCCTTCCAGCAGGAGATCGTTCAAATGCCCGTAGAAGCGCGCTTCGACGATCAGGAGCCTGGCCATCTCAATCCTTACTCTGGGGGATCGGCCGCTCGCCGACGATAGTGAGGCCATAGCCGCCCAGGGCTATGGGTGTATGATGGGTATTGGTGAGCAGGATCATGTCCTGCACGCCGAGCGCCGACAGGATCTGGGCGCCGCCGCCATAATCGCGCAGCAACTCCATATCCTCGGCCTGGGTCTTGCCGGACCGGACGTCGAGCGCGCTGGAAATGGCGTTGGGCGCGGAGCGGTTGAGAACGACGATCACGCCTGACCCTTCTTCGGCGATCAGCTTCATTGCGCCCGCCAGCAATCCGCTGCGCGCATTCACCTCGCCGAACGCGTCGGCGAACAGGCTGAGCTGATGCATCCGGACCAAGGTCGGCCGGGACGGATCGATTTGACCCTTGACCAGCGCCACCTGTTCGCTGCCCAGCGCCTTGTTGAGGAACGTCTTGGCCGTCCAGCGCCCCCCCCAGATGCTTTCGAAGCCCGCCTCGGCGGTCTCCTCGACCAGATGATCCTTCTTCAGCCGATAGGCGATCAAATCCCTGATGGTTCCGATCTTCAGATTGTGAAGCTGGGCGAAGGCGACCAGATCGTCCATGCGCGCCATCGTCCCGTCCTCGCGCATGATCTCGCAGATCACGCCCGATGGATTGAGGCCGGCGAGGCGGGCGACATCGACAGCGGCCTCGGTGTGGCCGGCACGAATCAGCACACCGCCGTCCTTGGCTACCAGGGGGAAGACGTGGCCGGGGGTCACGATATGCTCCGGTCCCTTGGCGGCATCGATGGCGACCGCGATCGTGCGTGCCCGATCGGCGGCGGAAATGCCCGTCGTGACGCCGTCTTTGGCTTCGATCGACGTGGTGAAGGCTGTCTCGTGACGGGTGCCATTGTGGCGGCTCATCAGCGACAGGCCGAGTTGCTCGACCCGGGTCTTCGACAGGGCCAGGCAGATCAGGCCGCGGCCATGCTTGGCCATGAAATTGATCGCATCGGGCGTCGCCATCTGGGCCGGAATGACCAGATCCCCCTCATTCTCCCGGTCCTCGTCGTCGACCAGGATGAACATCCGCCCGTTGCGGGCTTCGTCGATCAGCTCTTCGGGGGAGGAAAGATATGCGTGCGGCATCAGCGCCGAAGCTCCATCATGCGGCCGATGTAACGGGCCAGGACGTCGATCTCGATATTGACCCTTCGCCCCGGCCGGACGTCGGCGAAGCTGGTCTGAAGGGCGGTGTGCGGGATGATGTTGACCGTGAACCGAACGCCTTCCGACAAAGTCTCGACATCGTTGACGGTCAGCGACACGCCATCGAGCGCGACCGAGCCCTTGCGCGCTATATAGGCTTCGACCGCGGGCCCGGCCAGGATGGCGAGACGCACCGAACCGCCGACATCGACCGCGGCCTCGATCTCGCCCACCCCGTCGACATGGCCGGTCACGATATGGCCGCCAAGCTCGTCGCCAAGCTTGAGCGAGCGCTCGAGGTTCAGGCTATTGCCGGCCTCCCACAGGCCGGGTGCGGTGCGAAGGATCGTTTCGGCGGAAAGGTCGACGGCGAACCAATGCTCGCCCTTGTCGACGACGGTGAGGCAGACGCCGGAACAGGCGATCGAGGCACCGAGATCGACGCGCGCCATGTCGTAATGACAGGAGATCCGCAGGCGTAGATCACCACGCTGCTCGGCGGCCTCGATGCGGCCGATATCGGTGATGATACCCGTGAACATAGACTGGATCCTAGCTTCGGACGCGCTCGTAGACGTCCAGCCTGTCGATTCCAAGCATACGTGTTTCGGCAAGGCTCCAGCGGCCGTGGGCCTCGGCCAGCGAGGCAAGGCCGATGTCGCCGATCGCGGATTTGCCGGCGCCGATCAGAATCGGCGCGCGATAGATGAGCAGCCGATCGACAAGATCTGCCGCGAGGAAGGCCGCTGCCGCGCCGGCCCCGCCTTCGACCAGCAAATCGTTGACGCCTGGCAGCGCGGCAACCGCCTCCGGCGCACGAATGGCCTCCCAGCCTTCCGGTGCGTCGCCTGCGGTGAGGAGCGCGCGGCGTGGCGCGCGATCTTCATAGCCTTCCAGCCGGATGTCGAGCGATGGACTATCCGCCTGATAGGTGCCGCGACCGACCAGGATCATGTCCGCGCGCGCGCGTTCGCGATGAACGTCCGTGCGCGCCTCCTCTCCGGTGATCCAGCGACTCTCGCCGCTCGGCAGGGCGATGCGGCCGTCGAGCGACATGGCCAGTTTCAATGTCACGAAAGGACGGCCGAGTCGCTGGCGGGTGAGGAATCCGGCCATCGAACGTTCCGCCTCCGCGGCGCAGGCGCCGACCTCCACGATTATGCCGGCGCCTCGCAACTTGTCGAAACCGTCTCCGTTCACGTGGTGAAACGGATCGGAGATCGCCGCCACGACCCGGGCGATTCCCGCTTCGATCAGCGCATCCGCGCAGGCTGGTCCCCGCCCTGGAACCGCGCAGGGTTCTAGAGTCACATAGGCCGTGGCGCCCCGCGCTTGCGCACCGGCCTCGGCAAGGGCGACGGCCTCCGCATGTGGCCGCCCGCCCGGCTGGGTCCAGCCGCGGCCGACGGTGCCGCCGTTCCTGACGATCACGCAGCCGACGGAGGGGTTGGGAGCGGTCTGGCCGCGGCCGCGCTCGCCGAGCACGATCGCTTCCTCCATCCAGCGGATGTCGGACGTCAAATGCCCAGCCGCTTCAGATCCTGATCGACCTTCTGCCATTGCCGCTGACGTTCCTTCATCGCTTTTTCCCGGCGGATCTGGTCCGCTTTCTGCTCGGCGATGATCTCGGCGTCGGTGCGTGTCGCGCTCCAGCTGTCGACATAATAGATCTGCGCCCTCGGCTGGATATTCGTGCGGGCGTCGATCTGAAAAACCGTCACGATGCCAACCGGGATGGTGATGGCTAGGAGGGCGGCGATCCACTGATGCCGGCTCCGCTCCGCCGCGAAAGCGCGCAGGTCCGCCCAGAGGGCGCGAGGGGAGGAAGGGCGGGGCAACGGCATGGCCAGCAAGATAAGGTCTTGGCAGCCAGGATGCCAGCCCGCCCTTTTTGGCTAAGATTCGATTTCGAAGCGAACCGTCATCACTTTGCTGCTTTCGACCGGACGCCCGTCAATCATTGCGGGCTCGAAGCGCCACTTGCGGATCGCATGGCGCAGCGTGGCCTGGTAGAATGCCTCGCTGGTCGCCCTGAGCCTTTCCGCTGCCTTGACCCGGCCATCCGGCCCGATCAGGACCTTCAGCGACACCGTCCCCTCGGCGCCCATGCGCTGTTCCGAGGCAGGATAAGGCGGCTGCAGCTCGCTTCGGCGGTCGAGGCGCGCCTCGATTGGAATCGGATCCGGCGGCGGCACCGGCTCGACTAGGGTCCCGTCGCCGGTCCCGTTGAACGACGTGACGTCATTGAAATGGGGCGGTTCGATCGTTTCGGTCGGGGCATCGATCGGCGTGTCGACCGGCACGTCGACGATCGGGTTCCGATAGATGAGCTCTTTCCGCGCCTTCTGGGGTTTGGAATGGGTTTCATTCTCTGGAGGCGGCTCGGGCGTCTTGATCCAGGTGACATCCGTTGGCGGTCGTATCACCTTGGTCACCTCGATCCTGGACGAGGCCACCGTCGCGATCGCAGCGCAATGGATCAGGACGACTATGGCAATGCTCGTCCTTCTCGGGCGCGGCGGCTGGTAATATCCTCCTTCACTCATCGTCCGTCTCCTTCGTTGGCGGCCGCTGTCGCGGCTCTAGAGGGATGATACTTTATTTCATAACGTTATACCATATCATTAATGGCGATATTCTGTTTCGGTGGATGCGGATCTAAGTCGACGCGTTGAGGCGGCGGAGACTCTCCTGCTTGCCGATCAACGGCAGCAGGACGGCCATTTCGGGTCCGCTGTCGCGGCCGGTCAAGGCTTGCCGCAGCGGCAGGAACAATGATTTGCCGGTCCTTCCGCTACTTTGCTTGAGCATGCCGGTGAGGGTTGCCCAGACGGGCGTGGTCCAATCCAGAGCCTCGGCCGCCTGGGCGGCCGCACGGATGAATTCCCGGTCCTCCGGCGCCGCGGCGTGACGGACCGGTCCCTCGATGATCTGCCACCATTCGCCGGCATCGGCGACCTTTCGGATGTTAGGCCGGATGGCAGTCCAGGCCTCCTCCGTCATACCCGGTGGCAGCCGTCCGTCCGTCCGGCTGAAATCGAGCTGGTGGACGACGCGGGCATTGAGCCCTTCGAGTTCCTCCATGTCGAAGCGGGCGGGTGCGCGCCCGAACGTCGAAAAATCGAATCCCTCGATCAACGGACGCGCGTCCGTCACGGGCTCGACCGGTAGGCTGGTGCCGATCCGGGCGAGCTTGGCAAGCAACGCGATCGGCTCGATGCCATCGGCCCGCATCGCCTCGACGCCCAACGATCCGAGCCGCTTGGACAATTTCCCTTCCGAACCGACCAGCAAGGCTTCATGGGCGAAAGCAGGCGGCGACGCGCCAAGCGCCTCGAACATCTGGATCTGGAGCGCGGTATTCGTGACATGATCCTCGCCGCGCACGACATGAGTCACACCCATATCGATATCGTCGACGCTGCTCGGCAGCATGTAGAGCCAGCTTCCGTCGGCCCGGCGGATGACGGGATCCGATAGCAAGGCCGGATCGAAATGCTGGGGGCCGCGAATCAGATCCTCCCACGCGATCGGCGCTCCATGGTCCAACCTGAATCGCCAGTGCGGCCGCCGCCCTTCGGCCTCGAACCGCTTGCGGTCGGCATCGGTCAGTTCGAGCGCTGCCCGGTCGTAGACGGGAGGCTTGCCCCGGCTGAGCTGCACCTTTCGCTTCAGCTCCAGTTCCTGCGTCGTCTCATAGGCCGGATAGGCGCGGCCGGCGGCCGCAAGCGTCTTCAGGGCCGCATCATAAAGGTCGAAGCGCAGCGATTGGCGATGCTCTTCGTCCGGGGTCAGGCCAAGCCATTGGAGGTCTGCCCGGATCGCCTCGACATGATCCTCCGACGACCGCTCGAGATCGGTGTCGTCCAGCCGCAGGATGAACCGTCCTCCTTGCTTGCGCGCCCACAGCATATTGTGGAGAGCCGTACGGATATTTCCGACATGGAGCCGACCGGTCGGCGATGGAGCGAAGCGTGTGACGACAGTCATGAGCGCGCTGTAGAACCTGATCGCCTTTGGAGGAAGCGCTTCGCGCTCCGTCGCTCACGCGCCAGCGCTTCATAGGGCTCGGCCCATCTCCCCCCAGCTGATGAGATCCGAGAAGGCCAAAGAAGGGAGGGGGCCCGGGCGAGGCGGCAATGGCCCTCTTGCCTTCGAACCATCCTCGCTTAAGGGGGGTGCAGCCGCTTTCGGGGAAGCAATCGCATGAAATTGATGACAGGCAATTCGAACCTGCCGCTGGTGCGCGATATCGCCACCTATCTCGAAATCCCGATCACCTCCGCCAGCGTCCGCCGATTCGCCGACGAGGAAGTGTTCGTCGAGATCAACGAGAATGTCCGCGGCGAGGACGTGTTCGTCGTCCAGTCGACATCCTATCCCGCGAACGACAATCTCATGGAGCTGCTGATCTGCATCGACGCGCTGAAACGCTCCTCGGCGAAGCGCATCACCGCAGTCATCCCCTATTTCGGCTACGCGCGGCAGGATCGGAAGCCGGGGCCCCGGACGCCCATTTCCGCCAAGCTGGTCGCCAATCTGATCACCGTCGCCGGCGCCAACCGGGTCCTGTCGATCGATCTCCATGCCGGCCAGATCCAGGGCTTCTTCGACATACCGACCGATAATCTCTACGCCGCGCCGGTCATGTCGGCGGACATCCAGGCGCGCTTCGCCGGCCGCAAGATCACTGTGGTCTCGCCCGACGTGGGCGGTGTGGTGCGCGCCCGCGCCCTCGCCAAAAGGCTCGACAACGCCCCGCTCGCCATCGTCGACAAAAGACGCGAGAAGCCGGGCGAATCCGAAGTGATGAACATCATCGGCGATGTTTCGGGCCGCTTCTGCATCCTCATCGACGACATTGTCGATTCGGCCGGCACGCTCTGCAACGCCGCCGCCGCGCTTCGCGAGGCCGGTGCTGAAGACGTCATCGCTTATTGCACCCATGGCGTCCTGTCGGGCGGCGCGATCGCGCGGGTCGCGACCTCGGAGCTCAGCGAATTGGTGATCACCGATTCGATCGGCGCCCACGAAGCGGCGGCCGCGACGGACAAGATCCGCCTCCTGACGATCGCCCCCCTGCTCGCCGAAGCGATCCGCCGCATTTCGGACGAAGCTTCGGTGTCCAGCCTGTTCGATTGAAGAAGCTGTTCCGGTAAGAAGACGCTCCACTTGCCTTCGGCATGCGCCATCTTTATAGGCGCAGCCTTTCCAGCTTATGGAAGAATCGAACCGCCCGGCCAGTAAGGGCTGCCGTGGCGGTTCTCAAACGTCCGCCATAGTTGCGGCAAGGAGACGAAAATGCCCAAGCTCAAGACCAAGAGCGGTGTGAAGAAGCGCTTCAAACTCACCGCGACGGGCAAGGTGAAGCACGGCGTCGCCGGCAAGCGCCACCGCCTGATCAGCCACAATGCCAAATATATCCGCCAGAACCGCGGCACCGACGTGCTCGCCGACGCCGATACGGCGCGGGTGAAGCTCTGGGCGCCCTACGGCCTGAGATAGGAGTAAGAGAGCATGGCAAGAGTCAAACGCGGGACGACCACCAAGACCCGCCACAAGAGATTGTTGGATCAAGCGAAAGGTTATTATGGCCGTCGCAAGAACACGATCCGTATCGCCCGGCAGGCCGTCGAGAAGGCCGGGCAATATGCCTATCGCGATCGCAAGGTTAAGAAGCGGAGCTTCCGCGCCTTGTGGATCCAGCGCATCAACGCCGCCGTGCGGGTCGAAGGCCTCACTTACGGCCAGTTCATGCACGGCCTGAAGCTCGCCAATATCGATCTCGACCGCAAGGTCCTGGCCGATCTCGCGATGCATGAAGGTGATGCGTTCAAGGGCATCATCGCCCAAGCGCGCAAGGCATTGCCGGCTCAAGCTTCGGCTTAAGCCCCCTCAGCGAAGAGACAAAAAGGGCGCGGAAGGAAACCTCCTTCCGCGCCTTTCTCTTTCCCCCCTCGGGACGCGACCAGGGCGCAATTCACGCGCCCTGTAACTTCATGCCCTTATCGCACCGCCTCGGCGGCGATCGAATAACGGGTGGTGGCCGTCGCGGCCGGGCTGCAGCTCAGCCGCGTCCACTCAGTGCGGGCCCTGCCTTCATTTTCGAAGGGTCCGACCAGCTTCTCCGTCCCGGGTACGAGAGCGTTGAAGTCGGCGCCTTCATATTCCCCTCCGATCACCCAATAACGTCTGGTCATCACATCCTCCTTGGCGTGGTTCCAAATCGGAGGATGGAGCATCGGCTCCATCCTCCCGACAGGATCAAGCGGCCTCCTTGCCCTTGAACTGATCGGCCTCGGTTGATTCGGCCAAGGCCGTGGTCGAGGCCTGGCCGGCCGAAACCGTCTGCGCGATCAGGTCGAAATAGCCGGTGCCGACCTCACGCTGGTGGCGGGTTGCGGTGTAACCGTCCTTTTCGCTGGCGAATTCGGCCTGTTGCAGCTCGGAATAAGCCGCCATGCCGCGATCCTTGTAGCCGCGGGCCAGCTCGAACATGCCGTGGTTCAGCTGGTGGAAGCCGGCCAGGGTGACGAATTGGAATTTGTAGCCCATCGCACCCAGTTCCCGCTGGAAGCGCGCGATATCGGCCTTGTCCAGCTTCGCTTCCCAGTTGAAGCTCGGCGAGCAATTATAAGCCATCATCTTGCCCGGATGGGCCTTCTGGATGGCCTCGGCGAAGCGCTTGGCGTCCGCGAGATTGGGGTTGCTCGTCTCCCACCACAAAAGATCGGCATGTTCGGCGAAAGCGATGCCGCGCTTGATGCAATGGTCGACGCCGGTGCCGTCCTTGAGGCGGAAGAAGCCTTCGGAGGTGCGTTCGCCGGTCAGGAATTCATGGTCGCGCTCGTCGACGTCCGACGTGATCAGTTTGGCGCTTTCGGCATCGGTGCGAGCAACCAGGACGGTCGGGACACCGCAGACGTCGGCAGCCAGACGCGCCGAATCGAGATTGCGGATATGGGCCTGGGTCGGGATCAGGACCTTGCCGCCCAGATGGCCGCATTTCTTCTCGGAGGCGAGCTGGTCCTCGAAATGGACGCCGGCAGCACCCGCCTCGATATAGGCCTTCATGATCTCGAAACAGTTGAGCGGGCCGCCGAAGCCGGCTTCCGCGTCCGCGACGATCGGCGCGAACCAATCCCTTTTGACGCCGCCCTCGCTATGCTCGATCTGGTCGGCGCGCTGCAGCGTGCGGTTGATGCGGCGGCAGAGCTCCGGGCCGGCATTGGCCGGATAGAGCGACTGATCGGGATACATGGCGCCCGCCGTGTTCGCATCGGCCGCTACCTGCCAGCCGGAAAGGTAGATGGCCTTGAGACCGGCACGGACCATCTGCATGGCCTGGTTGCCGGAAAGCGCACCCAGGGCGTTGATATAATCCTCGCTCTTGAGCAGCTCCCACAACCGGTTCGCACCGCGCCGGGCGAGGCTATGCTCGATCGTCAGCGACCCGCGCAGGCGCGCGACGTCGTCGGCGCTATAGGGGCGGGTGATGCCGTTAAAGCGGTCGCCGGGGGCCGGGACCAGTTGGCTGATATCGTTCATGATCATCTCGCTTCTTGGGAAATCCAGTCGCGAGCAAAAGACCGGATCGGCGGAGATGGCATCATTGAAAAGGGTCGTTGAGTCACGATCCGACTTGCGACTTTTGTAAATTTTTGACAATGTAACAAGATGAAGTCCCCCGAGCGGAAACTCTATCTGGGCGGCCGGCTACGGCGTCTCCGGCGCGAGCTGGGCCTCAATCAGAGCGCGATGGCCGGGGAACTCGGGATATCACCTTCCTATCTCAACCATCTGGAGCGCAACCAGCGGCCGGTGACCGCCCAGGTTCTGCTTCGCATGGCGGAAATCTACGACGTCGATCTGAAGAGCTTCGCGGCGGAGGGGAAAGAGGGCACAGGTCCCGATCAGCTCGCCGAGATTTTCGCCGATCCGATGTTCGGCGACATTGGCATCCCCCGTTACGAATTGCTCGAAGTCTCCGACAATTCGCCGTCGGTCGCCGACGCCATTTCCCGCCTCTACGCCGCCCTGGTCGAACGGCGCCAGCATCCCGAAGGCGGTGCGCCCGACGAAAGCTCCTTCGTCACCCCGGAATCCTGGGTGCGGGACCATATCCAGGCGCAGCGCAATTATTTCACCTATCTCGAAGAGGCGGCGGAGACGCTCGCGGGAGCGCTCGGCGAGCCGCTGACGATCGCGGAGCCGCTGCGCCGCCGGCTGAAGGAGGGTTTCGGGATCGACACGCGCATTGTCCCGCCCGAACTCCTCGACGGCACCAGCCAGCATTATGACTATCACCGCAAGCGGCTGATGCTCTCGGCTTTGCTCAGGCCCGAAAGCCGCACCTTCGCCATTGCCTATCAGCTCGCCTTGTTCGAATTCGGTCCTTTGCTGAAGCGGATGCTGGAGGGAGCGACGCCGCCAGACGTGCCGACCCGCCGCCTGCTCCACATGTCGCTCGCCAATTATGCCGCCGGCGCCATCATGATGCCGTATGAGCCGTTTCTCCGCGCAGCCGAGCGCCATCGTTATGATCTGGACCGCCTTTGCGCCGATTTCGGGGCGAGCGTGGAGCAGGTCGCGCACCGGCTGACGACGCTCGGCCGCAGCGGCTTGCGCGGCATTCCCTTCTTCATGCTGCGCGTCGATGCGGCCGGGAATATTTCCAAGCGTTTCGCGGGGGAAAGCTTCCCATTCTCCCGCTTTGGCGGCACCTGTCCGCGCTGGAACCTCCATGCCGCCTTCCGCACCCCTGGACGGGTCGTCACCCAATGGGTGGAAACACCCGACGGTCAGCAATTCTTCACGATCAGCCGAACCGTGGAGCGATCGGTCCGGCTGGACCCCCGGGAAAATAGCCAGCTCGCCATTGGCTTGGGTTGCGACGCCAAATATGCCCGAAAGCTTATCTATGCCGACGGCCTCGACCTTAACGACCCGTCCGTCACCCCGATTGGTCCCGCCTGCACCATTTGCCCCCGCATGCGCTGCCCGCAACGTGCGGCCGCGCCGGCCGGCCGGACGCTGACGGTCAACGAGATGCAGAAGACGATCTCGCCTTATCCGTTCCTCGCTGGTTGACAGGCAACGGGACTCAAACCGCCCTGGGCACACCGGGAACGCCGAGCGAGCAATCCAGCGACGCGCGATCCCAGCCGCCGAGATCGGCGGCGGCGGCATAACTGCTTTCGAGAAAGCCTAGCAAAATGCGGTCGGGATCCGCCGCGGTCCGGACGACGTCGTAATCCAGGACGAATTCCCCCAATGTCGTGTCGTACCGCGCGGCTTCCGGTTCGACTTTCGCCTCGGCGAAGCCCTCCGGCACGGGATAGGCATAGGCGTAGAAGATCGGCGCTCCGCCATTGGCACCGCCCGGCCAGAAGCCAGCGCTCGATACTTCGTGGCTATAGGCCTCGCGGGTGACCGTATCGGGCAAAGCGGGAATGCCGCCCGGATGGAGCGGCGCCGGACGGCCCGAAAAACGGGTGACGGCCAGGTCGAAACTGCCCCAGAAGAAATGAACCGGGCTCGCCTTGCCGATAAAGGAAGAGCGGAACAGGCGCAGCACGCGATCGGCATGCCGCAAGGCGGCCAGCAGGCGCTGGGCGCTGTCTTCGTCATAGGCACGCACCGCATCGTCACTGGCCAATGCCACGACCGGATCGAGCTCGTTCGAAAAGGGATGAATGGCGACACTTTGTCCTGCGGCGGCCATCATTGCCATCGTTTCGGCATGGAAAGTCGCTACGGACATGGGCCTGAGCGGAACTGTTCCCGTTGCGCCGTCCCCGCCGGCGAAGACAAACCGATGGTCGATCAGATCGAAGGCGAGCTCGAACATATACCCGTTGCAATGGATCGGCTCGGTGCGAAGGCCGCGGGGCGTCACGTGCAAGGTCAGGTGCCAGCCATGATTGCGCCACGGCAAGGCAGCCGTCGCGATCTTGCCGGCCACTTGCGAGAAGAGATGCAGCGCGGCGATCGTCGGTCCGTCGCGATGCTCGCCAAGCTCGGGCCAACCGCCGCCCTCCCAGCGCTTGGCTCGCCGGCCGATATCCTGTCTGCCCATTCCATCCTCCGTGGTGGCCGGGCTTCAAACCCCTGCCAAACTCGGTTACGGGCCGGCCATGGTAAGTGACACACACGCGCTCGACAATATGAGCCGGGAATGGCGGGCACGGGTGGCCGCCGCGGAAGATCTCCAGGCGCTGGAGACGGAGCGCGTCGCCGCGCTCGGCAAGCAAGGCGCGATCACCGCCCTGCTGAAGACCCTGGGAACGATGAGCGCGGAGCAGAGGCAGGCGGAGGGCGCCGCCATCCATCGCCTCCGCGAGCAGGTGACCGAGGCCATTGTCGCGCGCAAGACCGCGCTGGAGGCCGCGGACCTGGACCGCAAGCTTGCCACCGAGATGCTGGACATGACGCTGCCGGTCTCTGATCCGCCGCAAGGCAGCGTCCATCCGGTCGCCCAGGTGATGGACGAACTGGCGGAGATTTTCGCCGATCTCGGCTTCTCCGTCGCGACCGGCCCCGAGATCGAGGACGACTGGCATAATTTCACTGCCCTCAACATACCCGAGAGCCACCCGGCGCGGGCGATGCACGACACATTCTATTTCGACAAATGCGATGGCGAGGGGCGCCGGATGCTGCTTCGCACCCACACCTCCCCGGTCCAGATCCGAACGATGATGGGCCAGAAGCCGCCCATCTATACGATCGCGCCGGGCCGAACCTATCGTTCCGACAGCGACGCCACCCACACGCCTATGTTCCATCAACTCGAAGGCCTGGTGATCGATCGCGGCATTCATCTGGGCCACCTCAAATGGACGCTCGAAACCTTTCTCAAGGCCTTTTTCGAACGTGAGGACATCGTGCTGCGAATGCGGCCGAGCTATTTCCCCTTCACCGAGCCCTCGGCCGAGGTTGATGTCGGCTATACGTTGGTCAATGGCCGCCGCGTTCTCGGCGGAAGCGGAGGATGGATGGAATTGCTCGGATCGGGCATGGTCCATCCGCGCGTGATCGCGGCCTGCGGCCTCGATCCGAAGGAATGGCAGGGCTTCGCCTTTGGCTGCGGCATCGATCGTCTCGCCATGCTGAAATATGGGATGGACGATCTGCGCGCTTTCTTCGACGGCGACTTGCGCTGGCTTCGCCATTACGGCTTTTCCTCGCTCGACGTACCGACTCTTTCGGGAGGTGTCGGCGCATGAAATTCAGTCTGAGCTGGCTGAAGGAGCATCTGGAGACGGATGCCAGCCTGGAAACCATCCTCGAAACCCTCACGTCGATCGGCCTCGAGGTGGAAGGCGTGGAGAATGTGGCGGAAAAGCTCGCGCCCTTCACCATCGCCCGCATAATCACGGCCGAACGCCACCCCCAGGCCGACAAATTGCAGGTCCTGACGGTCGATACCGGCAGGGGCGATCCGCTGCAGGTCGTCTGCGGCGCGCCCAATGCCCGCGTCGGCCTGGTCGGCGTGTTCGGTGCCCCGGGCGCTTATGTGCCGGGCAGCGACATCACCCTCAAGGTCGCCGCAATACGCGGCGTCGAGAGCAATGGCATGATGTGCTCGGTCCGCGAGCTGGAGCTGGGCGACGAACATGACGGCATCATCGCCCTTCCCGACGACGCACCGGTCGGCGCTTCCTATGCGGCGTGGGCGGGGCTCGATGATCCGGTCATCGATGTTTCGGTCACGCCGAACCGCCAGGATTGCATGGGCGTCCACGGCATCGCCCGGGATCTCGCCGCCGCCGGCCTCGGAACCTTGAAGGCCGTCGATGCCGATGAAGTGGCAGGCAGCTTCCCCTGTCCGGTTGAGATCCGGACCGACGATCCCGAAGGTTGCCCGGCTTTCTACGGACGGGTGATCAGGAGCGTCCGCAACGGCCCGTCGCCGGCTTGGCTCCAGCAAAGGCTGAAGAGCGTCGGCCTGCGTCCGATCAGCGCCCTGGTCGACATGACCAACTATCTCATGCTGGGCTATGGCCGTCCGCTGCACGTCTATGACGTCGCCAAGCTGAAGGGCGCGCTCGTCGCTCGCAAGGCGCGCGACGGTGAAGAAATATTGGCGCTCAACGGCAAGACCTACCGGCTCGACTCCAGCATGACGGTGATCGCCGACGATGCCCATGTCCACGACATTGGCGGCATCATGGGCGGCGAGGATTCGGGCGTCGGCGAGGACACGACCGAAATCCTGATCGAATGCGCCTATTTCGATCCCGAGACGATCTCCCGCACGGGCCAGAAGCTCGCCTTGACCTCCGATGCTCGCAGCCGATTCGAGCGCGGAGTCGACCCGGCTTTCCTGGACGCCGGCCTGGCCTTGGCGACCCGGCTCGCGCTGGAGCTTGCCGGCGGCGAAGCGTCCGAGCCTGTTCGTGCCGGCACGCCGCCCGTCGAAGACCGGACGGTGGATTATAGTCCCGCACGCGCACTTGAGCTTGGCGGCATTGCCGTCGACGAGGGCCGGCAGAAGGACATATTGAACCGGCTCGGTTTCACGGTCGAAGAGGGGCCGGTCTGGACGATCGGCGTCCCGTCCTGGCGGCGCGATATCGACGGATCGGCCGATTTCGTCGAGGAGGTCGCCCGCATCCATGGTTTCGACAAGGTGCCGGCGACTCCGATCGTCCGCGCGCCCGGCGTCGCCCGGCCGACAGCGACGCCGCGTCAGATGCTCGAGCGGCGCGCCCGCCGGGCCGCGGCGGCCCGTGGCCTCAACGAGGCGGTGACCTGGAGTTTCATTTCCGAAAGTCAGGCGGAAGCGTTTGGCGGAAGCGCCTGGATCCTCGCCAATCCGATCAGCGAGGAGATGAAGGCGATGCGGCCTTCGCTCCTGCCCGGCCTGCTCGCTGCGGCCGCACGCAACATGGCGCGCGGCGCCGACAGCATGCGCCTGTTCGAGGTCGGACGACGCTATCTCGCCGAGAGCGAGCCCACCACCTTGGGCCTGCTGCTGGCCGGCGACCGGCAAACCCGCCACTGGCGCACGGGCAAGGCGCAGGGCTTCGACGCCTATGACGCCAAGGCGGAAGCGCTCGCCATCCTTGCCGCTGCGGGCGCGCCGGTCGACAGTCTCCAGGTCCTGGACGGCGCGTCCTCCATCTATCATCCCGGCCGTTCCGCCCGCCTCTGCCTCGGCCCCAAGAATGTGCTCGCCGAATTTGGCGAGCTGCATCCGGCAACGCTGAAGGCCTTCGACCTGGACGGTCCGGTCGTGGCCGCGGAAATCCACCTGGATTCGATCCCGCGGAGGAGATCGAGCGGCCATATGCGCGATGCTTATGCGCCCCCGGCGCTGCAGGCGGTCAAACGCGATTTCGCCTTCCTGCTACCCTCGGACACGCCCGCCGACACGCTCTTGCGAGCAGTGCGCGGGGCCGACAAGCAGGCGATCCTTGCCGTCAGCCTGTTCGACGTCTTCACCGGCACCGGAATCCCGGAAGGACAGAAATCGCTTGCGGTGGAGGTGACGCTCCAGCCGGCCGAACGGAGTTTCACCGACGAGGAATTGAAGGCGATCTCCGAGCGGATCGTCGCTGCGGCAGCAAAGTTGGGCGCGACCTTACGGGCCTGAGGATGGGGCGGGCCCGATCATTGGGTGAGGACGTCCTCGTCCGGCTCATAGGCTCCGTCCAGCCAGGCCAGGATTTCTGCCGCGCCCGGATGGTCCCATCCGGCATAATGTTCCCTGAGCGCCGCCCGCCGGTCCCCCAGCCGATCGAGGCCGCGATCCTGCAGGGCGATCAGATCCCGCCTCAGCATTCGGGCGAGTTCCGGCCCGACCACGGCTTCCGCAGCGGCGTCGAAAGCAGCGCCATAGGCGTAAAGATCCCCGTCCCGATAGCTGGCGGCAAGGGTGAGCGCGGGTATCCGGCTGAGCACGGGCTGGGAGGCGAGATTGATGCCATGTGCGGACAGATGCGGTCCGATCGCCGCAGGCCGGCCGGTAAAGGCGCGAAGATGAAGATGCCGCGCCATGCGCGGGCCGTCATTCACCGGATAATTGTCCCATAGGAACGGGCGTCGGCGCAGGCGCTCGCTCACTTCGGCGAGATGGCCGGGTGAATATTCGACCGAACAGACCTCCTCGCCCGTCCACATGATCTCGATCGAAGGATCGAGCTGTTTTCCCAGCGTTTCCAGATAGAGCGGCGGTCGCTGGCCAAAGGCGACGTCCAGCACCGGATCGTGGGAATAATAAGTCGGGCAGAAGATGATCCGCTTCGCCAGGCTGCGCTCCGCCGCGAAATGAACGATCGCACTCTGCCGTTCTGCGATCTCGGGAATGTCGCCGCGCATGTCGTCGAACAACAAGGCAAGGTCGTCGATCGGCAGCGCGTTGAGGCTCGCCAGCTTTGCGGCGAGCGGCTCCTGCCAGCTGCGACCCGGCTGGAGGTGGAGCTCGAACGGGCTGAGTCCGATTCCGAAGCTTATGCCGAGCTCACGGCATAATATGCCGAACCGGGCGATTTCCTCCAATTCCCCGTCGGGATGGATTTCCTGCCAGCGCCGACGGAGGAAGGGATCGGCCTTGGGCGCATAAAGGAAGAAGCGATAGCCGTGCGGGGCGAGGAAGCGCACTGCTTCGCTTCGCGCCCGCCAGCCCCAGGGTCGTCCGAAAAACCCTTCGATCAGGCCGAGCTCAGGCCTCATCGGCGCCCGGGCCCTTGCTGTCGAGAACGTTGATAGCCTGGTGCACGGCCGCTTCCATTTCGCCGCGGGGCAGGCCCGGCGGCAGCGGCGCGCCGAATCGCATCGTCACGATTCCCGGTCGTTTGACGAAGCTCCGCCGCGGCCACAGCCGGCCGCTGTCGAGCGCCAGCGGAACGACTGGCAGTCCGAGCAGCTTGTACAGGCCGGAAAATCCCGGCTGCAGCGGGGGCTGCTCGCCGGGCGCGACTCGCGTTCCCTCGGGAAAGATCGCGATGGAGCGGCCCTCTTCGCGCGCCGCATGCGCCGCTTTCAGCATCCGTCGTAGCGCAGCCGCGCCTCCCGACCGATCCACCGGAATGATGCCGTAGCGCCGCGCGACCCAACCCCAAAAGGGGATGTCCGCGAGTTCGCGTTTCATCACCACCGCGGGATCGTCCAACACCAGGATCATCTCGATCGTCTCGAACATGGACTGATGCTTGATGGCGACGATCGCCGGCGCCTGGGGTTTGACGCCTTCGATCCTGATCCGGACGCCGAGAATGATGGCAGCGCACCACCGGTGGTAGCGCGCCCAGCTGCGGGTCACGAACCAGACCGCGCCTTCGCTGACCAGGGCGGCCGGAAAGGCGAGCAGAACCGCGACCGCCGTGCCGGGATAGAAGAACAGAGCGAACAGGATCGAGCGGACGAGGTTCATCAGATTCCGACGAACACCGCGGCGCGGCGCAGCAGATATTTGTTATACTCGGTAAAGAGGTAACGGAAATTCGGACTGCTCTGGATGGCGTCGCCGACCAGTTGCACATCGTCACCGACCTGCAGCGACAATTCGAACCGGGCGCGCGGCATATGCCAGTCGTTGGTGACGAGCCGCACGCTCCGGAATTTGTGACGCTTCAGCCAGGCCGCCACCTCCTGTGCATTGGATCGCGTATCGACGGCTTCCCGTCCCAGATCCACGCAGCAGTCGAACAGCGATTGCTTCGCATGATATTGGGCGGCGAGCTCCTGGGGCCGGACCTGGCGCGCTACGCCGGAAATCAGCATCCTCTTCGCGCGCCCGCGCTCCAGCAGCTGGAGGCCACGCTCAATCCGCTTGGCGCCGCCCGTGAGCACGACGATCGCGTCGGTACGCCGATCGTCCGCCGGATCGGGAAGCTGGACCGTGAACCAGGCATAGCCGAGTGCGTAGAGGAGCAGGAGGAAGGAAAAGCCGCGGATAATCACAATAAACGACCCAATGCGCGCAATATGGTGGCGCGGGCAACCAGCATCGCCAGCAATACGCCCGCAACCGGAAGCGTGAACAGGATCAGCCAGCTGAGCGGCGGCAGGCCGGCCGAACCCAGCAGGTCCGATCCGAGCGCGCCGACGCGATTGCCGATCACGAGCAGGACCAGGGACGCGGCAACAAGACCGACAATCCCGCCGAAGAGCGCGTCGAGGGCGATCCTCCGCTGGAACAGGCGGGCGACCTGCAGATCGGTGGCACCCATGAGATGCAAGACCTCGATGGTGCTCCGATGGGTGTCGAGCGATGCCCGGGCCGCCAGCACGACGGTCGCTGCGGTGGCACCGATCATCAGCAGCACAAGCGCCGCAGCGAGCCATTTCAGCGACGTGATCAGCTTCGCGAGCGGCGCCAGCCATTGGGCATTGTCGTCGACACGGGCCGAAGGCGCGGCTGCGGCGACTTTCGCCTTGAGCGCGCCGAGCCGCTCATAGGTTTCTGGCTGGAGATCGACGTCGATCATGGTCGGGATCGGCAGATCGGCCTCCAGGCCGCCGGCGCCGATCCATGGTTCCAGCAATTCCTCCATTTCGGACGCGTCGATCTGGCGGACCCGCTCGATCCCAGGCTGCTGCCGCAGCGCACGGACCACTGCCGCGGCCTGGGTTTGACGCAGGTCGGGATTGGGCTCGACGATCTGGATTGTCACCCGGTTGGCGAGGTCGGCGTCGAGGCTCGACGCAGCGCTGCCAAGGCCCAGGCCCGCCGCCGCCGCGAGCACCGTCAGGAACATCATGATCGCGATTACCCAGGGCATCGGCCCGGACAGCCGCCCTTCCGGGAGCAGTCTGCGATCGGCCGCGCCGAATTTCCTGATCCCGCCCTTCACATTTCGGTCCGTCGCGGCGGATGGCGCAGCGCGCCGGTGGGATCGAGCAGCTGGCCACGATCCAGCCTCAGCATTTCCGCGCGATTGATGCGGGATATGAGATGCAGGTCGTGGGTGGCGACAACGACGGTCGTCCCCAATTTGTTGAGTGAGTCGAACAAATGGAGCAACCGCTTGGCCATTTCCGGGTCGACATTTCCGGTCGGCTCGTCGGCCACCAGGAGTTCCGGACGCGCGATCACCGCGCGGGCAATCGCCACCCGCTGCTGCTCGCCGCCCGATAGGGTGGCCGGACGGGCGGTGGAGCGATGGCCGAGTCCGACCCAGGACAGCATCTCGTTCACCGGGGTTTCCAGATCGCGCTCCTCGACGCCGGCGACGCGCAGCGGAAGGGCGACATTGTCGAAGGCGGAAAGATGGGGAACGAGCCGGAATTCCTGGAAGACGACACCGATGCGGCGTCGAAATCCCGGCAGCCGCCGGCGCGGCATGGTGACGATATCCTCGTTGAACAATTTTATCAGCCCCCGGCTGGGCCGCTGGGCAAGGTAAAGGAGCTTCAGCAACGAGGTCTTGCCGGCACCCGATGGCCCGGTGAGGAAATAGAAGCCGCCTTCCCGCAGCGAAAAAGACAGATCGGACAGGGTTTCGGCGCCCGTGCCGTAGCGCAGACCGACATTGTCGAACTGTACGATGCTGCCTGCGGCGTTCAGAACACGCCTCCAATCCTTGCTTGAGCCCCTCGGCGCCTCAATGGCATGGCCGGAGGCGCCACGTAAACCATCTGGGGATGAAAACCGGCATAAGCTTGATGGCGAGCCCTACATGTGCTTGGATTCAGGCAAGCACCAGCGTCAGGGCCCTACCAGCAATGATCCTCATCTGTCCCGCCTGCAATACCCGCTACGCGGTTCCCGACAGCGCGGTGGGGCCGACGGGACGCCAGGTCCGCTGCGCGTCGTGCAAGCATAGCTGGTTCCAGCCCCCGGCAAGCCAGCCGGCCGCGGCCGAACCCGCGGCATTCGTGCCGCCCGCGCCGACCCCTGAGCCTGAGCCGGAGAATGATGTTCCGCCCACGGCGCACAGGCCGATCCTGCCGCCGGCCGAACCCGTCGAACCGCAGGCGGAACCCGACGATTTCGATGCCTTCGCCAATGAGCCGCCCTTCCGAGGTCGTCGCAATCCTGCGCGCATGTGGACGATGATCGCGGTCGTCGCGGCTATACTCATGCTGGCGGGTGTCGGCGCCATATCCTATTTCGGCATCCCCTCGATCGGCCCCGCGACGGGCCAGAGCGGCAGCCCATTCTCGATCCAGGGACGGGCCGAGCGCCAGGAAATGGCGAGCGGCAACGAACTCTTGACCGTGACCGGGCGGATTTCCAATCTGACCGACCAGGTCCAGCGCGTGCCGCCAATCCGGGCCGAGCTTCGCGATCCGCAAGGCCGGGTGGTCTATGTCTGGTCGATCTCGGCACCGGTGACCGAATTGCAGCCGCGCCAGAGCGCCAGCTTCAACAGCGCCGAGGTCGATGTACCCAAGGGCGCCAAGGCGCTGAACCTTACGTTGGGGCCGCCATCCTGAGTGAGGCGGCCATCCTCGGTACTTGCCGGGGTGCGCGCTCCTGCGCACAGCCGGCACCGGCTTCGGAAAGGCGTTGATGCGAATCGGAATCCTGACCGGCGGCGGTGATGTTCCCGGCCTCAACCCCTGCATAAGATCGATCACCTTGTCGGCGGACGATCTCGGTTGGCAGGTGACCGGCTTCCGGCGTGGATGGCAGGGATTTCTGGAGATCGACCCGGCCGATCCGGAAAGCATCGCCGCGAACAGCTTCCCTTTGACGCGAGAAGGCGTCCGCGGCATCGACCGGATGGGCGGCACTATCCTCCACACATCCCGCACAGATCCCCGCACCGTCTCCGGCGGCGACCGGACCAGCCAGGTCTTGGACGTGCTCCAGAAGCTCGGAATCGACGCCATGATCACCATGGGCGGCGACGGGACACTTCGCTTTTCGGCTCATCTGGCGAGCCGCGGCGTCCCCGTCATCTCCATCCCGAAGACGATGGATAATGACGTTTTCGGCACGGATTATGCGATCGGCTTCTCGACCGCGGTCAGCCGCTCGGTCGAAGCGATCAACGCGCTTCGGACCACCGTCGAAAGCCACGAGCGAATAGGCGTGATCGAATTATTCGGCCGCCGCAGCGGGGAGACGGCTTTGCTCGCCGGCTTCCTGGCCCAGGTCGATCGAACGGTGATCGCCGAAGTGCCGGCGGACCTGGACATTCTGCTTCCGCTGCTGGCCGAGGACAAGGCCTCCAGTCCCGCTCACTATGCGATGTGCGTCATTTCGGAAGGCGCGACGATCAAGGGGGAAGCGGACGAGGATGGCGATTTGTCCAAGCCGGCGAGCGAGCGCGCCGAAATCGGGGTCGGCCATCGCCTCGGCCGAGCGATCTCGGCACGGATCGGGAGCGGCGTCGTCAATCAGGAGCTCGCCTATCTGATGCGGGCCGGCGAACCCGACGCAATGGATCGGATGGTCGGCTTCGCCTTTGGCGGTCTGGCCATCCAGCTCCTCCAGCGCGGCGAGAAGGCCCGCATGGTGGCGTTGACCGACGGCAATTATTGCCACGTTCCAGCCGACACCCTGCTTCAGGGCCGGAAGGCGGTGAACGTATCCGGCCTCTATGATGCGTCGGCCTATCGCGCGAAACTCATGCGGGTCGAGAATATGCCCATGTTTCTTTATTAGGATTCAAGCCCAGGGAATTCGGGTCGAACGGCGCCGCCCGCCGGTTTCGCACCCCGCCCAAGATGCTAGATTGCGCGCCGCCGACGCCTTTGCTAGAGGCGCCGCTCCTACCAACCGCCGGCATGGTTTTCGGCGGTGAATCACGTGCGGTCGTGGCGGAACTGGTAGACGCGCAGCGTTGAGGTCGCTGTGGCCGAAAGGCCGTGGAAGTTCGAGTCTTCTCGACCGCACCATTTCTTCTCCCGAAACGTCGCCCGGCGCGTCGGCAGTCGCCCCTCGGGGCATGGCTGGACCTTTGCCGCTGCTCTCGTCATGCTCGCGTCCATGACCGCTTCTCCCACACCCCGGCGCGCGTTCGGTTTCTGGATCTGTCTCGCCCTGGTGATGGGCAATATGATCGGATCTGGCTTCTTCCTGATGCCGGCAAGCCTCGCCCCGTTCGGCTGGAACGGCGCATTCGGCTGGGTCGCCACAACGGCCGGTGCATTGTGCCTTGCCGTCATTTTCGGAAGTCTTGCGCACGCCTTCCCCAAGGCAGGCGGGGCCTATGCATATACGCGCCAGGCCTTCGGTCCGACCACGGCCTTTGTCGTCGCCTGGAGCTATTGGGTGTCGATGTGGGTCGGCAACGCCGCTATCGCTACCGGCCTGGTAGCGCCGCTCGCCACGCTCTTCCCCTCGATCATCGACCATTCGGCGATCGTGACCATCGCCATTGTCTGGATGGTGACGGGAATCAATTGCTTCAGCGCCCTGCTGACCGGACGTGTGCAATTGCTGACGACCATCCTCAAATTCGCTGCTCTGGTTGCGGTCGTGCTGCTTGCCGCGCTGGTGATCGGAAGATCGGGAGGCGAGGTACTTCCGCCCATCCGGCTGCAGGATCTGGGTTTTGGCGGCGAGACCGGGATCGCCGCAGCCGCGGCCCTTACTCTCTGGTCGTTCCTCGGTCTCGAATCCGCCACGGTCCCGGCCGAGCGGGTGAAAGATCCGAGCAGGACCATTCCGCGCGCGACGCTGGCGGGAACCGCGATCACCGGATGCATCTATCTGTTCGCCTGCTCCGCCGTCGCCCTGCTGCTGCCCGTCGAGCAGGTGGTGAAATCGGGCGCGCCAATGGCCGATTTCGTCGCTCTATATTGGGGGCCCTTCGCAGGCACGATGATGGCCGCGGCGGCGGTGGTCAGCGCCTTCGGAGCGCTCAACGGCTGGGTCCTGCTGCAGGGTGAGATGCCCTGGGCGATGGCGAAGGACGGGGTGTTTCCCCGCTTTCTGGCAAAGACCTCGTCGCGCGGGACGCCGTTGCGCGCGCACATCGTCGCCAGCCTGCTGGTCACTCTCGTCATATCCTTCAATTTCACGCGTTCCATCGGCGACCTCTTCCAATTTCTGATCCTGCTCGCGACCAGCGCCGCCCTCGTCGTCTACCTGGCTTGCTCGGTTGGCGCGCTGCGGCTCGCCCGTCAGGGAAGACTCCCGGCGGGCCGGGCTCGTTTGCTGGTTTTTCTCCTGGCGGCATTATTTTCCTGCTGGGCTTTGTACGGCGCAGGAGTGGAATCCCTTTTATGGGGCATGGTGTTGCTCCTGAGCGGCATACCGATCCACTTCCTGATGCGCCGAAACTTGCCCCCGGGGGAGACGGTCTCTAGCCTCGGTCCGGACGATCAGGAGTTGAACGATGCGTAACGGCGGCCCCGACCTGGGCAGGATGCCGGATTTGAAGCCGGCCGCATGATGCCGCCGCTTGTGGGCGGACTCGTCCGGCCCTATCGATAGATTTCTATGGCCAGCAAAGCTCCCAACCGATCCCGGCTGCGGCGAACGGTGATCGGGATCCTCAAATATTCCCTCTACGCCCTGCTCCTCGCAATGGTCGCCCTGGCCGTCGCGGTCGGTGTCGCGATGAGTTCATTGCCGAGTTACCAGGAGCTGATCCGCCGCGACGATCTGGGCCAGATGATCCGCGTGCGCGCCGCCGATGGATCCCTGCTTGCGGAACTGGGGCCGAGTTTCGGCGAATGGCTCCGTTCGGACGAGATCCCGCAGATCATGAAGCAGGCGATGATCTCGGTCGAGGACCGTCGCTTCCGGTGGCATCCGGGCGTCGACCCGATCGGCATCGTCCGCGGCATCCAGGTGAGCATCCAGCGTGACGACAAGGTTCGCGGGGTGTCGACGATCACGCAGCAGCTGGCGCGCAACATCTTTCTCACCAACAAGAGAAGCTTCGGGCGCAAGGCCCGCGAAGCGGTCCTCGCGCTCGCGCTGGAGCGGCGGTTCAGCAAGGATCAGATCCTCGAACTCTACCTCAACCGCGTCTATTTCGGCGGCGGAGCTTATGGCATCGATGCCGCGTCGCGCCGCTTCTTCGGCCATTCCGCCGCCGAGCTCAGCCTCTCGGAGGCGGCGATCATCGCCGGCCTCGTCAAGGCCCCCTCCAATTATGCGCCGACGGCGGACGCCGAAGCGGCGCGCCAGCGTGCGTCGGTCGTGATCAGGTTGATGGTGAGGAATGGCGACATCACTCCTGCCGAGGCTGCCGCCGCGCACCCGTCAGAAATCAAGATCGTTCCAACGCCCAAGCAGAACAGCGTCCGCTATTTCACGGACTGGGTCCTGCCGCAGCTCGATACGTTGATCGACGAGACGATGAAGCCGATCGAGGTCTGGACTACGCTCGACCCCAACATGCAGAAGGTGGCCGACCAGGCGATCAATGCCAACACGCCCGGCACCGCCCAGGGTGCGCTCGTGTCGCTCGATCGGGACGGCGCCGTCAGGGCGATGGTAGGCGGGCGCGACTATGTCAGCTCGATCTACAATCGGGCGACCCAGGCCGTGCGCCAGCCGGGGTCCGCCTTCAAACTGTTCGTCTATCTGGCAGCGTTGGAGGGCGGCTACAAACCCAACGACATTGTTTCGGACCGGCCGATCAGCATCAATGGCTGGAGCCCGCGCAACAGCAATGGAAGCTTCGCCGGCGACATTACCCTCCGCCAGGCTTTCGCCCAATCGATCAATACGGTGTCCGTCCGGCTTGGCCAGGAGGTCGGTTTTCGAACCGTTGCCGATATGGCGCAGCGCTTCGGCATTACCACGCCGGTCGTCACGCATCCGTCCATGACTCTTGGCAGCTCAGATGTCCGCCTGCTGGACATGACGCGCGCCTATGCATCGGTGGCGCAACGCGGTGTCGCCGTCGTCCCTTATGGAATCAAGCGGGTCACGACATCGGACGGGGAATTGCTCTACGATCATGGACCGAGGGAATCCCGGGTACTTGTCGCTCCCTGGGTCGCGGCGCAGATGACTGACCTCCTGCAGGCGGCGGTGCTGACCGGCACCGGCCGGGCTGCGCAGATCGGCCGTCCGGTTGCCGGCAAGACAGGCACTACCAGCTCCAATAAGGATGGCTGGTTTCTGGGCTTTTCGAGCGGCCTGACGACGGGTGTGTGGATGGGCCGGGACGATGCCAAGAGGGTATCCGGTCTCCAGGGCGGCGCCGCCCCGGCGCGTGCCTTTCATGACTTCATGGTGCGGGCGGTCGCGCGGCGCCCGGTCGAGAATTTCGACATCGAGGTGGAGCTGCCCGACTGGCAGGTCGAACCCGATACCGAGGCCTGGTTCCAGGCGCCCAGCGACGGGCAGCTGGTCGATGCCGACGGCAATCCGGTCGTTCCGGCAGAGCCGCCTGCCGACGAAGCCGAACAGGATCCGGCGCCTCCCGAAAGACTTGACCAGGAATGGCTCGATCGCGCGACAGGGCGCGATCGCGCGCCGCCGCCGGACCTGCCACGGCGGCTGCCGCCGCCCCCGCAATTGCGGACCTTAAACCCGCCCGAACCGATGGAGAGAAGAACCGTTCCTCCGCAACCATGATCGCGCCGGTTTCGGGTCGGCGCCCAGCAGGTCGGCGACCAGCGCATGAAAGCGCGGGCTGTGATCCATGTGGATACGATGGGCGACTTCGTGGGCGACGGTGGCCCGGCGGACCCATTCGGGTGCCAGGATGAGCCGCCAGCTATAGCGAATGGCACCGGTGCTTGAACAGCTTCCCCAACGCGATACCGGATCACCGACACCCGTCCGGTCGACGCTGACGCCCGCTTTGTCCGCAAATTCGCAGGTTTCGCGGTCCAATAGCTCCGCCGCATGCCGTTTCAGCCAACGGAGCAGACGGGCCTCCAGATTCTCCAGCGGGCCGCCGACGGTTAGCCGATCCTCGTCGCGCCGCACGAGCCGCGAGCGTTCTGGGCTCCAATCGATGCGATGGGGGAGGTCGTAAAGCGGAATGACGGCGTCGGGAACGAAGCGGACGGGCGGGGCGATCGCCGCCAGCTGCGTCTCGATCCAGTCGCGCTGGTCCGCCGCCCATGCGAGCGCATGGCGCTGGGAGACGCGACGCGGCACGGTGAGCAATATGGTCGCTGTGCGCTGGTCGACCCTCAGCCGCATTGCACGCGCGCGCGGTGACTGCCTGATGCTGAGCGCTGCGGTTATGCCTCCGCCACGAAAAAGGAGGTCAGAGCTCACGGTCGACAAGGTGATGTTCGAGATCGCCCGCATCGGTCTCCGAAATCGTCCAGCCGCGAACGGATATGCCCGCTTGATGCACCATTTCCCGATCGCCGCTGACAAGATAGTGCCAAGCGGGCAATTCCTTGCCTTCGGCACGAAGGCGGTAGGCGCAGGTTGACGGCAGCCAGGCCAGCCGGTCGACATTGCCAGCCGTCAGACGGATGCAGTCCGGCACGAAAGCCCGGCGACCGCTATAATTGGTGCAGCGGCCGCTGTGCCGATCGAGCAATTTGCAAGCGACGTTGGTGGCGTGGATATCGCCGGTGACCTCATCTTCGACCTTGTGAAGACAGCATTTGCCGCAGCCGTCGCACAGCGCTTCCCACTCGGCGCGGTCGAGTTGGGCGAGCGGCTTTTCCCAAAAAGGCTTCGTCACTTCACCCATCGGTCGAGCTCGGCAGCGACCGCGTCGGCGCCCTGATCCGACGGAAGGATGGCGATCGGTTCGCCCTTCGGCCCGAACAGGATCGTTTGTCGGCTATGGTTCATCGTGTAGCCGGTGACGTCCTCTCTTTGCTCCTTCGCATAATAGATGCTGAAAGCCTTCGTCACGGCGGCAATATCCTCGGCGCTGCCGGTAAGTCCGATCAGGCGCGGGTGGAAGGACGCAACATATTGTTTGAGAACGGCAGGCGTATCCCGCTCCGGATCGACGGTGATGAAGATGGGCTGGATTCCGGCGGCGCGATCCGGGTCCTTCTTCTCGAACCTTTTCAGTCCCTGGCCGATGGCGAGAAGATCGGTGGGGCAGACGTCCGGACAGTAGCTGAAGCCGAAATAGACGATCCGGTAGCGCCCGGCGAAATCCGTATCGCTGACCTTCCTGCCATTCTGGTCGGTGAGCGTGAAGGGGCCGCCGATGCGGGCCCCCTGGAGGGGCGGCTCCTCGACGGCCGCGGGTGAACAGGCGGCCAGCGCCAAGCCCAGCAGCAGCGAAACGGCGAGCAGAATGAGGGATTTGGCTTTTTCGTTCATGGCAAAGGCAGCCTTGCTTTGCTAAGGGCCGCGGATCAAGTCGGGATAATGGTGTTGTGATGGTCAAACGCTTCTTCGCCACATTGGGGACCGTTCTGGCGCTGGGCCTGCTCGCCATCCCCGCCGCGGCGCAGCAGGTCTCCGACAGCTATGCGTTTTTGAAGGCGGTGCGTGACCGTGACGGCAACAAGGTTCAGTCGCTGATCGGTTCGCCCGGCGCGACCGTGATCAATACCAGGGAACGCGGCAGCGGCGAGGGGGGGCTCCACATCCTCGCCCGCGAACGCGACCTCACCTGGCTGGGCTTTCTTCTCTCCCGCGGCGCCAAGCCGGATATCCAGAACGAGAATGGCGACACGCCGCTCGGCCTGGCTGCCCAGCTTGGCTGGGTGGATGGGGCGGAGGAACTTCTCCGTCGCCGCGCCAGCGTCGACCTTGCCAACAACCGGGGCGAGACGCCGCTGATCCTGGCAGTCCACGCCCGCGATCTGCCTATGGTACGGCTGCTGCTCGCCAAAGGCGCCAATCCCAAGAAAAGCGACAATGTGGCCGGTTATTCGGCCATCGATTATGCCAGGCAGGACGCGCGCACCGCCGCGATCCTCAAACTGCTCGAATCGCCGCCGGCGCCGCCGCGCGCCGTGGCCGGCCCCAAATAAAATACGACACTACGAGGATCAATCGTAAGGGATGAGGGCGCGATCCGCGGCCTCAGGTGAAAGCCGCCAGTCCTGGATCGATATCGCCCACCAGCCGCCGCGCGGCCCGGCGGGCGAAGCGCAATGTCTCCGAGCGACGGCGGGCAGGCGCCAGCTTGCGCATCATCGGCTCCCGCAGCACCGCAGCATCGTAGCGATCGGCCACCAGAAGCCCGCAAAGCGACGGTTCGAGGGCCTCGCTTTCAAAAGGCGTCAGGTCGAATCCGGGCGGCACGGCCCAGAAGAAGCGATCGCAATAGTCGAGATAATCCGGCCATTTTTGATCGCCCAGCAAATCCGCCCGTGACACCTTGATCTCGACGATGGTGATCAGGCCGCCGCCGTCGATCGCCATCATGTCTGCACGTCGCCCATTGGGAAGCGGTACCTCGCATATGGCGAACTGGTCCTGACGGAAGAAGAGGCGGGTGACGCCGCGCGCCACGTCCTGGGCAGCCGGCGGTGCGTCCGAAAAGCAAGGTTCTTGTGCCGGATTCGCGATCGGAGCCATCGCCCAAGTCTAGAATGAAACGGGAACAGGCGAAAGGCCTGTCCCCGATTTTCAACGATAGAATATGTGGTTGCCGACCGTGGCGACGCGGGTGAGGCCGCGCCAGCGCGGCGAAACATGGGTCGCATGGAAGAACAGGGCCTGCGGCGCCGGGCCATCGGCAAGATCGCGAAGCGCGATCTGGGCGATAGCCACCGCTTTGTGCCAGGCCGCCGACGAGCGTCGGATAGCTGGAAAACGGCCGCCGCGAATGAAGGAGAATTGTCCCCGTTGCTTGACGACTCCGCAGATCGAGGAGGGAAAGCGACTGGAACGCGCCCGGTTGAGAATCACTTCGGCAACGGAAAGCTGCCCTTTCAGTGATTCGCCCTTGGATTCGAAATAGACGGCGCCCGCCAGGCATTCCTCCTCGGAGGTCGCCGTTTCATCGTCCGCAAAATCGCTCACCAGATCGGCGAGCGAACGGGCCGCGACAGGCTCGGGGGGCTCGATCGAGGCATTGGCGTGGACGGCCACGGCCGCAGGCGGAACGGGATTGGCCACCTCGCCCTCGGTCTTGGCAGGATTCAAGGCGGATTCGCCAGGGTCCAATATGGCGGCTGAGTGGTCGATATAGGAACTTGTGCTGGTCGGAACGTCCGCTTCCCAAGCACGGGAAGGTCCAGCGTAGATGAAACCGCCGACAATGGCGATTGCCGCCGCGGCATATCCCGCGACATGAATCCTCGATCGCATTCAAACTCTAATCAGTGCGGTCGATTGATCTCACGCCGGATGCAGAACATCCTGATCGCCCGTCCGTCTCGCGTGCCCCCGGCCTAAACAACAGGCTCTTAAATGGCAGCCACCGCTCTTGTGCTGAAAGTGCTGGGCGGCGCTACTTTGTGCGGTGCAACAGAGTCAATCCGGGGAAATCATTTCAGCGGCGAACCGTTCCCAGGATGGGACATCCAGCTCAAGTGCCCAGATATCCGGGTCGAACCGCCTCCGCTTCGCGATAAGATCGGGAACCGCTTCGATTGGCGTCGGACTGGTTTCCTGCCAGCCATAAGTCCCGTTCGCCTGCAGGACGCGCTCGAAGATGTGCGGATCCGCGCCACGTTCGGTCAGGATGAGGATCACCGAACCGGCCCGTTCGTCGCCCTTCGCCAATATCGCCGCAAAGCCTCCTTCGGCCTCGGCCTTTCGGATCAGGGCACTCACCAGCACGGACGTGGATAGCCTCGCCGCCATCAGCCGCCAGGATCGTATCCGGGAAGATTCGCGAGCGGAATGTGGGAGCGCATGAAAGTTCCCGTCCCGCGCGCCGCCTCCTCCCCATCCGCGTCGATCAGCCGCGCCTCGCCGACGAAGACCCGCCGCTTGCCGCTCGCCCACCGCCCTTCGGCCACGACCGGCCCGGAGCGGATGGGCCGCGTGAACAGGAGGTTGAAGGCCGTCGTCAGGAGGAAGCGATCCGTGACGAGGCTGTTGCATGCGTAAAAGGCCGCGTCGTCGAGCATCTTGAAATAGAGCGTGCCATGTGCGGCGCCCGCCGCATGGAACATGCCTGGATCGACGACGAAACGGATCCTGGCCTGGCCATCCTCGACAATCTCGAGGGACGATTGGAACAAGGCGTTGATCGGCGCCTGCCGATACAGCGATTCCAGCGCCCGATGATGCGCAGCCGCGCCGGAGCGCAGCCCCGCATCAGGCGGCATGGCGGCTTTCGACTCCGGACAGCAGCGCGAAGATCGCATCGCGCGACCGGGCCCCGCGCAGCTTGGCGATCACCGCACGGTCGCGGAGCGTCCTGCTGACGCTTGCCAGGGCCTTGAGATGGTCGGCGCCGGCATCCGGAGGGGACAGGATCAGGAAGACCAGATCGACCGGAAGATTGTCGATGGACTGATATTCGATCGGTGCCGCCAGGCGCGCGAAGAATCCGAACACGCCGTCGAGTCCCGCATGTTTGCCGTGCGGGATCGCGATGCCACCGCCAAAGCCGGTCGATCCGATCTTTTCCCGCTCGTTGAGGCAGGCGAGAATCGACTTGGCGGGCAGACCCGTCTGGCGCGCCGCGGCGGCGGCGAGCTGCTGGAACAGGGTCTTCTTGTTTGCCGCCGCCATCGATTCGTCGATGCCGTCGGAAGCGAGAATATCGGAAAGATCGTTCATCGGTCACCGAATGGAGACGCCGCGCCTCCGCCTTTTGCTGCACTTGTGAATATGTCGGGCGGTCAGTCGCGTTGCGGTTCGACCCATCCGATCGTTCCGTCGCCTCGCCGATAGACCATGTTGAACTTGCCGGTGCCGCTGTTTCGGAACAGTAACGCATTGGTGTTGCGGAGATCGAGCAGCATGACGGCGTCCGACACACTGGCATCGGGAATATCCACCTTGGTTTCCGCCACGATCGGCGGATTGTCGGCGGGCTCGGCGTCTTCTTCGCCAATATCGAATACGCGATAGGCCGCGTCCGCCGTGACATCGGCCAGCGCCACCGCCTCACTGGCACCATGCCGATCCTTCAGCCTGCGCATATAGCGGCGCAGCTGCTTTTCGATTCGCTCCGACGCCTGGTCGAAGGCCGGATGCGCATCGGCGGCCTTGCCCGAACCCTTCAGGATCACGCCTTGCATCACATGGGCGATGATGTCGCATACGAAGGCATGGTCGTGGGGGCCCTTGCCGAATGTCACCGTCGCCGAAATGGCCCGCGCGAAATATTTGTCGGCAATCGCGGTCATCCGTTCCGCGACATGGGCGCGAAGCGCCTCGCCGGTATCGACCTGATGACCAGAGATCCGGATTTCCATCATTTTCTCCAGCTTGGACATGGAGCGGATGCAACGGGAAGAAACCGCAGCCGCCCTCAAACCCTTGTTCTACATTGCTTCTTCGCGAAAGGCCGATGCCGCCCTTTCGCCCAATGTTCCAGCGCGCGGGATTAGGCGCCGTTTCCTCCCAAGGTCAACTGCGTGCCTCCAGCCGATGCCATATGGGATCGGATATGGAATCCAGAAAGGCCGCATGCGCGACAAGTTCCTCTTCCGACGGAGCGTGCGGACGGGGCGTCCGTATCTGCACGACGATCGTTTCGGCCGGCGCCGCGCGATCCGTTGCCTCGTTGCGCTGCTCGACGGTATCGGTGGCCAGCGAAAACCCGATCTGCCGCCCACCGGTCAGCTCGACATAGCATTGCGCGAGAAGCTGAGCATCGATCAGCGCGCCATGCTTTATGCGCAAGCTACGATCGATTCCATAACGCGTGCAAAGCGCGTCCAGGCTGTGCTTGGCGCCAGGGTGGCGCGTGCGGGCGATCGCCAGCGTGTCGACCATCCTGGTCAGACAGACGAGCGGCCGCCCGCAATAACCGAGCTCGTGGTTCAGGAATCCGAAGTCGAAGCTGGCATTGTGCGCCACGAGCGGACAATCGCCGAGAAATTCCAGCAGATCTTCCACCTGATCCTCGAAGAGCGGCTTGTCCGAAAGGAAGATGTCGGAGAGGCCGTGCACGGCCTCCGCGCCGCTCGGCATCGGCCGGCATGGATTGAAATAGGCGTGAAAGGTACGGCCCGTTTCGACTCGGTTGACCAGCTCGACACAGCCGATCTCGACCATGCGATCGCCGGCAAGCGGGCTGAGCCCCGTGGTTTCGGTGTCGAATATTATTTCCCGCATGGGGCGGTTATGAATCGGTGCTGGCGGTGAGACAAGCGATGATGCGGCGAACCGCTTGTCGCGTCTCATCGAAACTGCCCCCGGTCGGGATCACGAAATCGGCGCGTGCCCTCTTGTCGGCGTCCGGCAGCTGCCGCGCCAATATCTTCTCGAACTTGTCCAGGGTCATGCCGGGCCGCCCCAGCACGCGGCTCCGCTGGACGTCGGCCGGGGCCGAGACAACTGCGATTCGATCGACGGACTCCCATCCGCCCTTCTCGAAAAGCAAAGGAATGTCGAGGACGACCAAAGGCCTGCCGGCATGAAGGCGCAGGAAGGATTCCCGTTCCCGCGCGACCGCCGGGTGGACGAGGGCTTCCAGTGCCTCCAGTTTGCGGTCGTCGCCGAGCACGGCTTCGGCGAGACTCGTCCGATCGACGCCCGCGGCGCCCGTCGTTCCGGGAAAATGCGCCTCGATCGCTGCCACCAGGGCGCCGTCGGGTCCCTGAAGCTTGTGCACGACGGCGTCGGCATCGAAGACGGGCACGTCCTCATCGGCGAACATGGCGGAGACCGTGGACTTGCCCATCCCGATCGAGCCGGTGAGGCCGAGAATGATCATGAGGTCAGCACGGCCCGCAGCTCCGCATCATGCTCCCGTGGCGCAGTCACGCCGAAGAAGAAGGCGAAGGCGATTGCAGCCTGGCCCACCAGCATGTGAAGACCGTCGATCGCGTGCATTCCCCGGCGCCGCGCCTGTTTCAGAAGATTGGTTTCCAACGGTGCGTAAACGAGATCATAGACGATGGTGTCGCCTAGATAAGCGTCGAGGTCGATTTCCAGCCCGTCCTGGCCCGACATTCCCAGGGCCGATGCATTGACGATGATGCAGCGGCCTTGCTCGTGGCCGATAGACGCTTCGGTGAGCGCTGTCAGCGGCATGGCCGAGCCACCGCTTTGGGAAAATTCGTCGGCCAGCATTTGGGCTCTTGCGACATTCCGGTTGAAAAAGGTCAATCTGCGGCCTTTGAATGCCGCGCCCACGGCCCGGGCGGCGCCGCCCGCGCCGATCACATGGATCGCGGCAATATCGTCGTTCAGGTCCCGCAGCGGCTCCAGGAAACCTTCGACATCTGTATTGCGGCCCACCAGGCCGCCATCGGCGCTCCGGGTGACGCTGTTGACGGCCCCCACTGCCGAGGCGATTCCTTCGATTCGGTCGAGATGGGACATGATCTGGACCTTGTGGGGGATGGTGACGTTACATCCTGCCCAGGCGGGATCGCCACGCCGCTCAGCGAAGAAGCCGGCGAGCTTCTCCGCGCGAATTTGGGTCGCCCGATAATCCCCGTTCTTGCCCAGCTTCGACAGCCAGAATTTATGGATAAGCGGCGATTTGGAATGCGCGACCGGATCACCGATCACCTCGGCATAGGGAAAGT
The DNA here is from genome assembly GCF_032378825.1 of Sphingosinicella rhizophila. Lineage (NCBI taxonomy): Bacteria > Pseudomonadati > Pseudomonadota > Alphaproteobacteria > Sphingomonadales > Sphingosinicellaceae > Sphingosinicella > Sphingosinicella rhizophila. The sequence goes on from NZ_JAVUPU010000005.1 coordinate 148,678, forward strand.
TAGTGGAAGCGGCCGCGGACATGGTCGTCAGCTCGGCAACAGGGCCCGCGCGCGCAAATAAGCGAGCAGGGGCAGCAAGGGCAGTCCGAGTATTGCGAAATGGCTGCCTTCGACGCGATCGAACAATTGCACGCCGGGGCCTTCGATGCGGTAGCCGCCGACGCTCCAGCGGATCGCGTCAAATTCCCGGTCGAGGTAGGATTCCAGGAAGGCATCGCTCAAGCGCCGCATCGTGAGCGCCGAAGTTTCGACATGCGACCAGGCCACAACCCCGTTTTCGACGATCACGGCGGCCGAATGCAGCTTGTGGGTCGTACCGCTCAGCGATCGCAGCTGGGCAAAGGCGTCGTCGCGGGACTCCGGCTTGCTCAGCAGCCTGCCGTCGGCCTGCTCCAATATTTGGTCGGCGCCAAGCACGAGGTCTCCGGGTGCCGCGCGGACGCTGAGCGCCTTGAGCTGCGCAAGTTCTTCCGCGACCACGGCGGGACTGAAGCCGGCTTCCGCAAGACCAGCCTTGGCAGCCGCTTCGTCCAGTGCGGATTCCACCGTGTCGAAAGCGAGGCCCGCCGCTTCGAGCATCGATCGGCGAGCGGCGCTGCGGGACGCGAGCAAAAGCGTCATTCGCGCGCCGTAGCTATGTCGAACCGTTCATTGCACAGCTTCACGATGGCGAAGGCGGTCTCCTCGATCGATCGGCGGGTGACGTCGATGACCGGCCAATCATTGTCCGCGAAGATGCGCCGCGCGAAGGCGAGCTCGGCGTTCACCGCCTCCTGATCGACATAATCGGTTTCGGGCGCCTGGTTGAGCGAAAGCAGCCGGTTGCGGCGGACCTGGATCAGCCGGTCCGGATTGGTGGTGAGACCCACGACCAATGGATGGCGCAGGCCGAACAGCGACGGCGGGGGCGGCGCTTCCGGCACCAGCGGAATGTTCGCGACCTTGAAGCCGCGATTGGCGAGATAGATGGAAGTCGGGGTCTTGGAGGTTCGCGACACGCCCGCCAGGATGATGTCCGCTTCCTCCCAATTATCCGATCCGATCCCGTCATCATGCGCTATGGTGAACTGGATCGCGCCGACGCGGGCAAAATAAGCGGCGTCGAGGGCATGCTGGCTGCCCGGGCGGGCTTTGGCTTCCTGGCCGAGCACTGCCGACAGCGCATCGACGACGGGATCGAGCGCGGAAACGGCATGGATCCCGCGCCTGCGGGTCTTCTGCTCCAGCTCCCGCCGGATATTGCTGTTCACCAGGGTATAAAGGACGAGGCCGGGCCGACGCTCGATATCGTCCAGCACCCGATCGAGATGGCCTTCGGACCGCACCATCGGCCAGAAGTGGCGCAACACCTCCGCGCCTTCGAACTGAGCGAGACACGCCTTCGCGATCACTTCCAGCGTCTCTCCGGTGGAATCGGACAGAAGGTGGAGGTGGAGCGGATCCGCCATCAGATCTGACTGTGGATAAGCATGGGGAATTCGCTAGCGTAAGCCTCGGGGCGCTTTCAAGAAAAGCTTTGGTCCCCGTCATTCGGATTCGATCCACAATCGGGCCAACATGGGAAAGATGAATGCGGTCCATTGTGGATGCCGGGGATAAGAGGAACGAATCCACGGCTTTGTGCGGACCTTGCGGAGTCAAGCTGTTTGCAAAATCGGGTGGAGGCAATAAACCCCGCTGCTCGACCGCCTACAACCTACTACAGACTCTCTTCTATATAAGATTCTAATAGATAAGAGAGGGGAGCTTCCAGCCTGCCATGTCCGCTCGAACCAAGCCCTTGCTTTCCGTTCTGAACGGCCGAAAAGCTGAGAAAACTCCCATTTGGCTGATGCGCCAGGCGGGCCGCTATCTTCCCGAATATCGCGCGCTGCGGGCTGAGAAGGGGGGATTCCTCGATCTCGTTTATGATCCCGACGCCGCGGCGGAAGTGACGCTGCAGCCGATCCGCCGTTTCGGTTTCGACGGCGCAATTCTGTTTTCCGACATATTGATCGTGCCGCACGCGCTTGGCCAGGATCTCACTTTCGTGGCCGGCGAGGGGCCACGTCTGTCGCCGCCGCTGGTCGATGCCGCGCTGGCCGGACTGGAAGCGGTCCCGCAGCGGCTGGAGCCGGTCTATCGGACTGTGGAGAAAGTGGCCGCCGGGCTGCCGCCCGAGACCAGTTTCCTGGGTTTTGCCGGCAGCCCATGGACGGTCGCTACTTATATGGTCGCCGGCCAGGGAAGCCGCGATCAGGCCGAGACCCGCCGTCTCGCCTATCGCGATCCGGGAGGCTTCCAGGCGATCGTGGATGCCATCGCGACCATGACGGTGGACTATCTGTCCTGCCAGATCGAATCGGGCGTGGAGGCGGTGCAGTTGTTCGACAGCTGGTCGGGCAGCCTGTCTCCAGCCCAGTTCGAAAAATGGGTGGTGGCACCCACGGCAGCGATCGTTTCTGCTTTGAAGGCGCGTCATCCCGATGTGCCGGTGATCGGATTTCCCAAGGGGGCGGGCGGCAAGCTGCCGGCTTATGCCCGCGAAACCGGAGTCGATGCGATCGGACTCGATGAAACGGTGGACCCCCTCTGGGCAGCGGCGGCCTTGCCGCGGGACCTTCCCGTGCAAGGCAATCTCGACCCGCTTGCACTCATTGCAGGCGGCGAGGCGCTTGAAATCGCGGTCGGTTGCATCATATCAGCCTTTGAAGAGCGTCCGCATATCTTCAATTTGGGGCATGGCATTTTGCCGGACACACCGCTTTTGCATGTCGAGCAGCTCGTGAAGCTGGTGCGCCGGTGACCGATGGCTTGGAAGCGGCGCTCAGCTTGACCTACGCCTGGATCAAGGCCGGTCACGTCATCTTCGTGATCTTCTGGATCGCGGGACTGTTCATGCTTCCGCGTTTCTACGTCTATCACCAGCAAGCAGCGGCGGGATCCCCCGAGGAAAGAAGCTGGATCGAACGGGAGCGCAAGCTTCGCAAGATCATCATCACGCCGGCCATGGCGATGGTCTGGCTGCTGGGCCTCACCCTCCTCTACATCACCGGGGCATGGTCGCAGGGCTGGATGCAGGCGAAGTTGGTCATGGTCCTCCTCCTGTCCGCTTATCATGGCTGGATGATCGGCTATGGTCGCAAGCTGGCCGCGGGCGACAGGTCGATGAGCGGCAAGGCGCTTCGCATCATGAACGAGGTGCCGGGCCTTGCCACGGCCGTCATAGTCGTGCTGGTCATCGTAAAGCCCTTCTGAGCTCGCTTGACTTGGATTTGGGCGAGGCTTAACGCCGACCCGTCGTTCGCCCGCCGTCCGTGTGGGCATCCCAGCCGCATTCCATCCTTCCCGCGCGACGTACGACATCAACACTCCAGAGAAACTGTATGCATCTCAAAGACTTGAAACAAAAATCCCCTGCCGAGCTGGTCGCCATGGCCGAAGAGCTCGGCGTCGAGGGCGCCTCCACGCTGCGCAAGCAGGAACTGATGTTCTCCATCCTCAAGGTCCAGGCCGAAAATGGCCAGGAGATCATGGGCATGGGAACGATCGAGGTCTTGCAGGACGGATTCGGATTTCTGCGCTCGCCCGATTCGAATTATCTGGCCGGTCCCGACGACATCTATGTTTCCCCCAATCAGGTGCGCAAATTCGGTCTCCGGACCGGCGACACGATCGAAGGCGAGATTCGCGGGCCGAAGGATGGCGAACGCTATTTCGCACTGACCCGATTGGTGTCGGTGAATTTCGATGACCCCGAGGCGGTTCGTCACCGCGTCAATTTCGACAATCTTACGCCGCTCTATCCGGACGAGAAATTGCGGCTCGACAGCGCCGATCCGACCGTCAAGGACAAGTCCGCTCGCGTCATCGACATCGTTTCGCCGCAGGGCAAGGGCCAGCGCGCCCTGATCGTGGCGCCGCCGCGGGTGGGCAAGACCGTCCTGCTCCAGAATATGGCGAAGGCGATCACCGACAATCATCCCGAAGTCTTCCTGATCGTTCTGCTGATCGACGAGCGTCCCGAGGAAGTGACCGACATGCAGCGTTCGGTGAAGGGCGAGGTGATTTCCTCGACCTTCGACGAGCCGGCACAGCGCCACGTCCAGGTCGCCGAAATGGTGATCGAGAAGGCCAAGCGCCTGGTCGAGCATAAGAAGGATGTCGTCATCCTGCTCGATTCGATCACCCGCCTCGGTCGTGCCTACAACACCGTCGTACCGAGTTCCGGTAAGGTCCTGACCGGCGGCGTCGACGCCAATGCCCTGCAACGTCCCAAGCGATTCTTCGGTGCTGCGCGCAACATCGAGGAGGGCGGTTCGCTGTCGATCATCGCGACAGCATTGATCGACACCGGCTCCAAGATGGACGAGGTCATTTTCGAAGAGTTCAAGGGCACCGGCAATTCCGAAATCGTGCTGGATCGCAAGGTGGCCGACAAGCGTATCTTCCCGGCGCTGGACGTCGGCAAGTCGGGCACGCGCAAGGAAGAGCTGCTGGTCGACCCGGCAACGCTTTCGAAGATGTGGGTGCTGCGCCGGATCCTGATGCAGATGGGCACGGTCGATGCGATGCAGTTCCTGCTCGACAAGATGAAGGACGCCAAGTCGAACGAAGACTTTTTCGCCTCGATGAACCAGTAAAGCGCAGGGACGTTCGAGCCGGATGCTGGAAACTCTTCTCTCTTTCTCCGCATCGGCAGGCGGCATCTCCCATATGTGGGATGCGATCGCCACCGATTTCTCGAACTTCGGTTCGCCCGCGGCTTTGGCTGCATTCGCCCAGGTGTTGATGATCGACATCATGCTGGCGGGCGACAATGCTATCGTCGTGGGTGCGCTCGCCGCGGGCCTACCGGCCGACCAGCGCAAGAAGGTGATCCTGATCGGCATCATCGCCGCTCTGGTGCTGCGCATCATCTTCGCGCTGATGGTGACCCAGCTGATGCAGATTGTTGGCCTGATCTTCGCAGGCGGTCTGCTCTTGTTGTGGGTCTCCTGGAAAATGTATCGCGAGCTGCGCCACACCGGCGAATCCCCGGGGTCCCAGGAGGTTGCGGGCGACGAACATAGCGGCCTGAAGCCGGCCAAAAGCTTCGCCAGCGCGGCCTGGGCGGTGGCCGTAGCCGATGTGTCGATGAGCCTCGACAATGTGCTCGCTGTCGCCGGCGCGGCCCGGGATCATCCTGGCATCTTGATCATCGGCCTCTTGCTGTCGGTTGCTCTGATGGGCGTCGCTGCCAATATCCTAGCCAAATATATCGAGCGCTATCGCTGGATCGCCTGGCTGGGCCTGCTCGTCATCCTCTGGGTAGCCGGCAAGATGATTTATGACGGATTCATCGACCCGACGGTGGGTGTGCAGACATTGTTCACCTGACCCGGTCATTGGTTGAGATCAGGCAACCGACCGAGGCTTTCTGATCAGGCTTTCGCCTCCGGGGCAGTGCCGATCGGCTCCGCGAATCCCCTAAAGATTGGCTGCGAAGAACGCCTCGGTACGCTGATCTGCGAGACGGGCAGCCTCGTCGCTTCGCCGTTTGCCCATTTCCGTAGCGAAGCCGTGATCCTCGCCTGGATAGTCGTGCAAGACGACTTTGGGATGATCGTCCAGTCCTTCGTGCATTGCCTTCTGGACGTCGTTGTCCACGAAATGATCGGTGCCGGCGATATGCAGCATGAGCGGGTGAGCGATGGCGTGTTTCTCGTGAAGCAGATTGTCGATTCCGACCGCATAATAGCCGACGCTGGCATCGACGTCGGTGCGGGCTGCGGTCATGAATGCGAGCCTTCCGCCCAGGCAATAGCCGACGCAGCCGACTTTCCCGCCATCACCATTGTCGTGAGCGAAACGTGCCCGTGCGAAGCGGATCGTGGATTCGATGTCCCTGATGCCCTGGTCCTGGTTGAACTTGCCCATCAGCCGCAATGCCTCCTGAAATTCTTCCGGGATATCGGGATCCAGCTCTACTCCCGGCTCCAGGCGCCAGAACAGGTCCGGGGCCAGAGCGAGATAGCCGAGTTCCGCCCAGTGATCGCATTTGCGTCTTATCCCTTCATTGATCCCGAATATTTCTTGAATGACGATTATCGCGGCCCGGGGCCGGTTTTCGGGCTCGGCGATATAGGCCTCGAACTTGCCGTCCCCTTCCAGCGTGTCGATGGTGATTTTGGACATTTCGGCTCCTCCTGGCTTGGCCCTTTCCTGCTATACACCTAAGGGCTACCATGCCCGCAACAGCCGGATGAGCGAGCCGCTATGAAAGTCACGATCGACGTGGACTGCACGCCTGAAGAGGCACGTCGCTTCATGGGCCTCCCGGACATCAGCCCGGTGCATGAAGCCTATGTTGAGAAGATGACCAAGGCAGTGAATGACGGCATGACGCCGGAACATCTCGCCACCATGATGAAGAATTGGGGCCCGATGAGCGAGGCCGGAATGTCTATGTGGCAGGTGATGATGGATCAGATGAGCGGGAAGAAGTGACCGGAACCGGTCGCGATACCATCTACGCGCTATCGTCCGGATCTCCGCCCGCTGCCGTTGCGATTGTCAGGATCAGCGGCCCGGCCGCCCTTGTTGCACTGCAGCAATTGACTGATATCGCACCCGCCCTCCCGCGCCACGCGCGGCTGGCGACGCTTCGCCACCCGGTTGGCGGCGAAGCGCTCGACCGTGCCTTGGTCCTGCATTTCACTGGACCGGACAGCGCCACTGGCGAGGATGTTGCCGAGCTCCATCTCCACGGCGGCCGCGCCGTCATTGCTTCGGTTCTCGCCGCCTTGTGCTCTATCGACGGCTTGAGGCCGGCCGAGGCTGGGGAATTCACGCGGCGGAGTTTCGAAAACGGACGTGTCGATTTGGCCGAAGCCGAGGGACTGGCCGATCTGCTCTTGGCTGAGACGGAGTCGCAACGGCGCGCCGCGCTGGCGTTGGCGGGCGGTTCGGTCAGCCATCTGGTTGAGGACTGGCAGCGCCGTGTTCTCGCACTCGCGGCGGACGTCGAGGCCTGTTTGGATTTTTCCGACGAAGGCGACGTCGCGGAGGGTTTGCCTTCGTCGTGGCATGAGGAATTGGCGCGTCTTGCCGAAGAGATGGGAAGCTTGTTGAGCCGACCGGCGATCGAGCGTCTGCGGGACGGTCTACGGGTGAGCATCGCTGGCCCGCCAAACGCAGGCAAGTCCAGCTTGCTCAACGCGCTCGCAGGACGGGAGGCTGCTATCATATCCGATATCGCGGGTACGACGCGCGATCTCATCGAAGCCCCGACCGCCATCGGCGGGGCGCCTTTCCTATTGATAGATACGGCAGGTCTGCGGGATGGCGCCGACGAGATAGAAGCCATCGGGATAAGCCGGACGCGGCTGAGCCTGGAGCAGGCCGACATCATCTTGTGGTTGGGCGCGCCCTGCGATTGTCCCGATCCGCCGCGTTCGATCATTGTCCAGGCCAAAGCGGATCTCAATCCGCGCATCGATGCCCGCGCCGATATCCGGGTCTCGGCGGTAACGGGCCAGAATATGGGAAAGTTGATAGAACTCCTGATCGCGCGTGCCGAGGGACTCCTGCCGAAGGAAGGAGAGGTCGCGATCAATGCGCGGCATCAGGCGGCGATCCAAGAGGCCCGCTCTTTTCTGGACGATACCAAGTCGGCTCCTGACCTTCTTATTGTGGCCGAATCGCTTCGTCTGTGCCGCGTCGCTCTCGACAAGGTTACGGGTCGCGCAGGGGTGGAGGACATGCTGGACGCATTGTTCGGCCGCTTCTGCATCGGGAAGTGATGTTCCACGTGGAACATTCGAAGCTTTTTCTTGGAGCCGTCGCTGGCCGTGTATAGAGCCCCTGACATGTTGAGCGAGTTCGATGTCATCGTCGTCGGCGGCGGTCACGCCGGTTGCGAAGCTGCCGCCGCGGCCGCCCGCATGGGCGTTCGGACGGCTTTGCTCAGCTTTGCCCGTGATTCCATCGGAGCCATGTCATGTAACCCGGCCATTGGCGGACTGGGCAAAGGGCATCTCGTGCGCGAGGTGGATGCCTTCGACGGGATCATCGGGCGCGCCACGGACGAGGCTGGTATCCATTATCGGATGCTCAACGCGAGCAAGGGCGCCGCAGTGCAAGGGCCCCGCGTCCAGGCCGACCGGCGCCGCTACAAGTTGGCGATCCACCGTCTTCTCGACGAACAAGCGGATCTCGATATCGTGGAGGGCGAGGCCGCCGCCTTGCGTCTCGAAGGGCGCCAGGTGACGGGCGTGGTGCTGGCCGATGGAAGGGTCTTGCGGTCGCGGGCAGTCATCCTCGCGACGGGAACCTTCCTCGGCGGCAAGCTGCATTTCGGGATGCGCAATTGTCCGGGCGGACGGGTTGGTGAGCGCTCGGCGACGGCACTGGCATACCAGCTGCGCGATCTGCAGCTGCCCTTGGCCCGTTTGAAGACCGGCACGCCGCCGCGCCTGGACGGGCGCACCATCGACTGGGCGGCGCTTGAGCGGCAGCCGTCCGATGACGAGGGCTGGACGATGTCGCCGATGAGCGAAGGGCGACTCGCGCCGCAGCTCTTCTGCGCAATCACCCGAACCAATGCTCGGACGCATCAGATCATACGCGACTCACTCCACCGATCGCCTCTATTTGCCGGTGAGATCACTGGCGTAGGACCGCGCTACTGCCCGTCGATCGAAGACAAGGTGCATCGGTTCGGTGATCGCGAAGGGCATCAGATCTTCCTCGAGCCCGAAGGCGCCGACGACTTCACCGTCTATCCGAACGGCATTTCAACGTCCCTGCCGGAGGACGTGCAACTGGATATGGTCAGGTCCATGCCGGGTCTGACCCGGGCCGAGATTCTGCAGGCCGGCTACGCGGTCGAATATGATCATGTCGACCCGCGCATCCTCGAGCCGACCTTGGCTGTCCGAGACGTACAGGGGCTTTACCTGGCGGGCCAGATCAACGGGACCACGGGCTATGAGGAGGCCGCCGCGCAAGGCCTCGTCGCCGGCCTTAATGCCGCTGCTGCGATCAGCGATCGCGACCCCGTCATTCTCGACCGAAGCCTTTCCTATATCGGCGTCATGATGGACGATCTCGTCCTGCAGGGCGTGACAGAGCCCTATCGGATGCTGACGGCCCGAGCGGAGTATCGCCTGCGTCTTCGCGCTGATAATGCGGAAACGCGATTGACGCCGTTGGCCATCGAAACGGGCTGCGTATCCGGGCCACGCCGCCTTCACTTCCAGGCAACGCAGGCTGCCCGCATGCGCATCGAGGGGCTCCTCACTTCACAACTGCCCGCAGAAGCTTTGAGAGGGGTGGGCGCGGATGTACGGGGTGATGGGCGCCGCAGTTTGGCGGACTGGCTGCGGTTTCCGGAGTTGGATGGTCGCAAGCTCAAGGCGTTGGTACCGGAGCTTGAGGTGGAATCACGATTTCTTCTCGAACAAGTGGTGCAGGATCACCGTTACGCACCCTATGTTGCCAGACAGCAAAGTGAAATCGCGCGGCTCCGCAAGGATGAAGCGATTCGCATCCCACGGGACCTTGATTTTTCCCGGGTACCAGGCCTCTCGACGGAGATGGTCGAAAGGCTGCATGCTGCCCGTCCGGCCAGTCTCGGCGCAGCAGGGCGGGTCCGGGGTATCACACCGGCGGCTCTCGCCGCTATCCTGGTTCATGCGCGCCGCGTAGCCGCCTGATGACGGAGGAGGAGGCAAAGGCTCGGCTCGATGTTCCACGTGAAACATTGGAGCGCCTGGAGGCCTTCGTCTCCCTGTTGAAGGAGGAGAATCGGCGGCAGAATCTCGTCTCGGAGGCGTCACTCGCCCAGGTCTGGAGCCGGCATGTGCTTGATTCGGCCCAATTATTGGCTTTCTCGCCGGCGCCGGCGGCCCGCTGGCTCGACATAGGTACAGGCGCCGGCTTTCCGGGGCTCATCGTGGCCATGCTGCATCGCGGTAAGACCGTAATGGTCGAATCACGCAAGCTTCGGACGGATTTCCTCCACAGAGCGATCGCCCTGACGGACATCGGAGACCGTGCTACCATCGTGGAGACCCGTGTCGAGCGCATGGAGGGTTCACTATTCGATGCGATCAGCGCACGTGCTTGCGCCTCGTTAGATCAATTGTTCGGCTTGGCTGCGCGTTTTGCGGCGCCCGAGACCAGATGGATTCTTCCCAAAGGCCGAAAGGCCAAGTCCGAACTGGATGCGGCGCTTGCTTCATGGCAGGGTAGATTCCGTCTCGAGCCGAGCCTCACCGATCCGGACGCCATGATCGTCATTGGTGAGGCCGTTCACCGCAGACATGAAGGGAATTGGGCGCGATGATCCGGATTGCAGTGGCCAATCAAAAAGGCGGTGTCGGCAAAACCACTACGGCAATCAATCTTGCCACGGCGCTCGCCGCCACAGGATGGAAGGTGTTGCTGGTTGATCTCGATCCCCAAGGCAATGCTTCGACCGGACTTGGCGTTCCGCAAGGTCAGCGCGACCGTTCAAGTTACGACCTGCTGACCGGCGAATGCCGGCTGGAAGAAGCGGTGGTGCCGACACGCGTCCCGCGTCTCGATCTTATACCGGCAACGGTCGATCTCTCCGGGGCGGAGATTGAACTCGTCCAGATGGAACGGCGCACCCACCGGCTCGACAAGGCGCTGGACGGGGCGGCTCCGGGTCGCTGGGATGTGACCTTGATCGACTGCCCGCCGTCCTTGGGCCTCATCACGATGAACGCGCTGGTGGCCGCGCAATCAATACTCGTTCCCCTGCAGACGGAGTTTTTCGCCTTGGAGGGTCTCAGTCAGCTGCTCCAGACGATCGAGCGCGTACGCGCCCGCTTCAATCCGGAGCTGTCGATCCTGGGTGTTGCCCTGACAATGTATGATCGACGCAACAATCTTTCCTCGCAGGTCGCCGACGATGTCCGGGCCTGTCTTGGCAAAGTCGTCTTCGAAACGGTGATTCCCCGGAACGTCCGTCTCTCCGAAGCTCCCAGCCACGGCATACCGGCCCTGATCTACGACCACCGCTGTCCGGGGTCGGAAGCTTATATCTCGCTCGCACGTGAATTGATCGGGCGCCTGCCCAAGCCGGCAGCGGCAGCATGAGCGAGGAGAATCCTATCCGCAAGCGGCCCTCGGGCCTTGGTCGGGGCCTGTCGTCGTTGATGGGCGAAGTGGCCCAGGAGGCGCCCCTGTCGGGCGGCGAGCGAAGCGGCATCCAGTTGATGCCGGTGGCGAGTCTGGAGCCGCATACCGGCCAGCCGCGGCGCCATTTCGACGAGGCTGCGCTGGAGGAGCTTGCGGCCTCGATCCAGGCACGCGGGCTCATTCAGCCCATCGTCGTCCGCCCGCATGGCCACCGTTACCAGATCGTCGCAGGTGAGCGGCGATGGCGGGCTGCGCAGAAAGCCCGGCTCCATGAAGTGCCGGTCATCGTCCGCGACTTCAGCGACATCGAAACGCTGGAAGTGGCGCTGATCGAGAATATTCAGCGCCAGGATCTTAACGCGATCGAGGAAGCGGAGGCCTATAAAAGGCTGATCGACGAATATGGCCATACCCAGGAAGCTTTGGCCAAGTTGGTCCACAAATCACGGAGTCATGTCGCTAACCTATTGAGATTAATAGACCTTCCAGCCAAGGTTCGCGATCTGGTCGCGACAGGCGCACTCAGCATGGGCCACGCCCGCGCGATCGCCGCAGCCGGGGATCCTGCGGCACTGGCGGACGAGGTGGTGAGCCGCGACCTTTCCGTTCGTGACACGGAGAAGCTGGTTCGCGCCGGCAAGGGGGGCGGCCGGCAAAGGCAGGAAAAGCCGGATGTCCAGGAGGCGAGCGCCGATCTTGCGGCGCTGGAGCGACAATTGGGAGACCTGCTGGGCCTGAAGGTCACGATCCGGCATCGACCGGATGGCGGCACGGTCGCCCTGAACTATTCGACCCTCGATCAGCTCGACATGATCTGCCAGCGCCTGAGCGGGGAGAAGATCTGAAAGGCAAGGGCGGAGCGCTTCCCTGTTGCATCCTCCGATAAGGAGGGATGGCTGCAGTACAGCGCTGTTTCATCCTCCGAATCCGGGATCGTCCGTCGGATGCGGACGGTTTCGTTACCTCAGCCGGGCCGCCTGGCGGCAGATCGCAAACAAGGTTTCATCGACCGCCGCCGTTCCGATCGTCCCCGGCGCCTTGACGTTCTGCTCCGCCTCCATCAGCCGGCCGATGCTTCTGGCGAGCAGATCGGCACGCCAGCGGGAGAGTTGGCGCGTGACGGCGTCCTTTTCCTTCCAGAAGATCGCTTTGCCCTGTGACGCCATGACGGCGTCGACACTGTTGCCGCGCTCGACCTCTCCGCGCAGCCGGGCCAGCAGCATCATCCGCCGCAGGACCGCGCGGATCAGCGGCACGCCGGTCATTCCCTCGCTGGACAGGCGCAGCAGTTCGGCATGAAGTGTGACGGCGTCGCCCCCCCCGACGCTTTCCACCAGCCGGCTCAGGTCGCCTTCCTCGCTTGCCGCACCGACGGCTTGGACCATATCGTGGCTGATCTCCTGCGGGTGGCCGGGGGCGGCATCCGCATATAAGGCGAACTTCTCCAACTCCTGGCCGATGATCGCACGGTTGCCGCCGCTCGCATCGGCGATACGGCGGGCGACGTCGGGGCGAATCGTCAGGCCCAGTTCCCGTCCCAAGTCGATGACGAGCCTGTCGGCCTCCCGCCCCTCTGGAGCATAACTGGCGAAACTCAGCGCCGAGGCGTGGCCCAAGGCAATTTTGAGAAGACGTGAGCTAGGCTTTAGCGCGCCGGCCACGATCGCCACCGGATTGCCGGCCCTTTCGCTCTCGAGCAGCGCCTCGACTGCCGGTACGACTTCCTCGCCCGCGGGCTCGACGACGATGTAGCGGGTCCCTCCGAACAGCGATATGGACGCAGCTTCGTCGGCCAGCCGGGCCGGATCGCCCTTGAGCAGGGCGCCGCTCAGGTCGACCCGCTCGGCCCCGGTTCCGACGGCATTTGCCATCGCCGCCATCAGTGCGCGCGACCCGGCTTCGTCCGGTCCGTGGAACAGGAAGAAGCGCGTCTCCGCTGGCGCTTTCAGCGCGCGTTCGATCTGCCCCTTATTCGCCTTCACCGATTGCTGTCGCTGCGCGACGCATAAAGGGCGATGCGGGCAACGATCTGGTCGGCGACTTCCTTGGACAGATGCTCCAGCGCCGTCTGCTCCGCAGCCACCGTCGCATATTCCGAGCTGACCACGTCGATGCCGGCATCGGAACCGGCGGTGGCATCGAGGAGCACGGTGCCCTTCGAAGCCTCCACCAGTCTGAAGCGCGCCCGCAGGCTGCGCCGCTCCAGCGTGACGGCGCTGTCGCGACGAATACCGAAACCGGTAATGTCGTCATCCAGCTCGACTTCCAGGCGATAGGCAGGCGTACCGCCGGAACGCCGGCCGAGCCGATCCTCCAGCGCGGTCCGCACGAGCCAACCGGCGCGCCCGTCGATCGGCGCGACATCTACCGATTGCAGCGCCTGCGCCACCACGCCCGATTCTCCGCCGCCATAGAGCGGGCGCAGGCCGCAGCCGGCCAGTAGCAAGGACAAAGCGAGGATCGCCGCCCTGGTCATGCGACCAGGTTCACAAGGCGGTCGGGCACGACGATCACCTTGCGCGGCGGCTTGCCTTCCAGAATACGCACGACCCTTTCCGAGGCCAGCGCCATTTCCTGGAGCGTCTCGCGTGCCGACCCTTTGGGTACGGTGAGCGTATCGCGCAGTTTGCCGTTGACCTGGATGGCGATCGTGACTTCGTCTTCCACCAGCAGGGCCGGATCGGCTTCGGGCCAGCGGGCGTCGGCAATGAGCCCTTTTCCACCCAGCGTAGCCCAGGCCTGCTCGGCAAGATGCGGGACCATCGGTGCGATCAGAAGGACCAGGGTTTCGATGGCCTTGGCGCGGGAGCGAGAGACGGGCGCCTTTTCGATCGCGTTGGCGAGCTCGTATATATTGGCCACCGCCTTGTTGAAGGCGAGCGATTCGATGTTCGCGCCCACCGAGGCGATGGTCTGATGAAGCTTGCGGTCGAGGGCTTTATCCTCGCCTTCAGCTTCGTCCCCGTCTTCCGCGCGCTGCATGCTCATCCGCCAAAGCCGCTGCACGAATCGCCATGCACCTTCGATCCCGGCCTCGCTCCAGGGCAGGTCGCGCTCGGGCGGGCTGTCGGAGAGCATGAACCAGCGAACCGCATCGGCGCCATATTGGTTGACGATCGGTTCCGGATCGACCGTGTTCCGCTTCGATTTCGACATCTTCTCGACGCGGCCAGGCTGGGCGGGCTGCCCGGTCGCGGATTCGATCCAGGTCCCGCCCTTCTGCTCGACCTCGTCGGGGCTGAGCCAGCGCCCGTCCGGCGCCCGGAAGGTCTCATGGGTCACCATTCCCTGGGTGAACAACCCCCTGAACGGCTCTTCGATGTCGAGCAGCCCGATCCGCTTCAGCGCCCGCGTCCAGAAGCGCGCATAAAGGAGGTGGAGGATGGCATGCTCCACGCCGCCGATATATTGGTTCACCGGCAGCCAGCTTTCGGCGATCGCGCGGTCGAACGGCTTGTCGGTGGGCTGGCTCGCGAAACGGATGAAATACCAGCTCGAATCGACGAAGGTGTCGAGCGTGTCCGTCTCGCGTCGGCCCGGCGCGCCGCAGCGGGGACAAATGGCGGAGTTCCAGCTTGGGTGGCGGTCCAGCGGATTGCCGGGGATGTCGAAGCTGACATCCTCCGGCAGCAGCACGGGCAGCTGATCCTTCGGAACGCCCACCGGACCGCAGCTTTCGCAATGGATGACGGGGATCGGCGTGCCCCAATAACGCTGGCGCGACACGCCCCAGTCGCGAAGCCGCCAGACGATCGTGCCTTCGCCCCAGGATTCGGCTTCGGCCCGCGCGATCACTGCAGCCTTGGCGGCTTCGACGTCCAATCCGTCCAGGAATCGCGAATTGACGATCACGCCGGGGCCGGTTTCGGCCTCGCCGCCGATCGGCAGATCCGCGTCTTCGATCGCCGGCGCGACGACCCGCCGGATGGGAAGGCGATATTTCGTCGCGAACTCGAAATCGCGCTGGTCGTGGGCGGGCACGCCGAAGACGGCGCCCGTGCCATAATCCATCAGCACGAAATTGGCGACGTAGAGCGGCAGCGTCCAGTTCGGATCGAGCGGATGAACCACACGCAGTCCGGTTTCGAAGCCCTTCTTTTCGGCCGTCTCCAGCTCTGCGGCCGTGGTGCCGCCCGCTTTGCATTCGGCGATGAAGGCGACAAGCGCTTCATTGCCCTCGGCCAGCGTCAGGGCGATGGGATGATCGGCGGCAACGGCCGCGAAGCTCGCGCCGAAGATCGTGTCGGGCCGGGTGGTGAAGACCTCCAGGTCGCGATGTCCGCCGATCGGCTGCTCGAGCGCGAAGCGGAAACGCATCCCCTGGCTCTTGCCGATCCAGTTTTCCTGCATCAGCCGGACCTTGTCCGGCCATTGATCCAGTTCGCCCAGGCCTTCGAGAAGCTCCTCGGCGAAATCCGTGATCTTCAGGAACCATTGGCTCAGTTTGCGCCGCTCCACCGCCGCACCGGACCGCCAGCCCTTGCCGTCGATCACCTGCTCGTTGGCGAGCACGGTCATGTCGACCGGGTCCCAATTGACCTCGCTTTGCTTGCGATAGACGAGGCCGGCTTCGAGCAGATCGAGGAACAGGGCCTGTTCGTGGCCATAATATTCAGGATCGCAGGTGGCGAATTCGCGGCTCCAGTCGAGCGCGAAGCCCAGCCGCTTCAACTGCCCACGCATGGTCGCGATATTGGATCGGGTCCAGGCGCCCGGATGGACCTTCTTTTCCATGGCGGCATTCTCCGCCGGCATGCCGAAGGCGTCCCAGCCCATCGGATGCAGCACTTCGAACCCGTTCATGCGGCGGTAGCGGGCGAGCACGTCCCCCATCGTATAATTGCGGACATGGCCCATGTGGATGCGCCCTGACGGATAGGGGAACATCTCGAGCACATAGGTTTTCGGGCGGCCGCTGCTGTCGGATGTATGGAAGGTCCCTCGTTCCTCCCAGACTTTCTGCCAGTGCGCGTCGGCCTCCAGCGGGTTGAAGCGCGCTGTCATGAGGCGCCCCTAGCCGGAAATGGCGTTTCGGCGAAGGTCCCGTGCCCGGGTGAGGATGATTTCCTCCAGCTTCTGCACGGTGGCTGCGGTCACCGGGGCTTCCAGCCATTGGCCATTCTGCATGACCTGTCGCGATGCGGTGATCCGAAGCGCGTCCGCACGAAGATCGCGGTCGAGGATCGAAACGGTCACCTTGACGCGGTCGTTCGGCGAATTGGGGTTGGCGTACCAGTCGGTGATGATGACGCCGCCATTCGAATCCGCCTGCACCAAGGGCGCGAAGGACAAGGTGTCCAAAGCGGCGCGCCACAGATAGGCGTTGACGCCGATCGAGGTCACTTGCGAGGCGGCGATATCGGCCTGCCTCACACGCTTGTTCGATCCGTCGCCGAAGGTTTTGGCAAGGTCCTGCTTCACCCACGCGCAACCGGGAAGGGTGAGAGCGAGGGCGATTGACAGGCCAAGAGAGGCAGCGCGGACCATATGGGTAATCCTTGAAACTACAGGGCTCATCCGCCGTTATAGATATGGATGCGCAGGCGGCAAGCCGTCTCTGGCGAATGGGGCTCGCACGCTCTTGCCTCGCGGGCTCCTTTCGGACCAGGGGTTGTGGAAAAGATGCAACAACCTCTCATAATTCGTAGGTTTTTTTCCGGTTCGGCTGGTCCATCGCGCAGACTCATATTACATCGGTCGTCGTTACGGAGTCGAATGGGGTGAAGAGTCGTAAAGAGATAGGGGCCATCGGGGGTGCGGCGTTCGCCGCGCTCTCCTTGCTGCTGTCTCCGGCGCTTGCCGAATCGCAACCGAAAAAACTCAAGACTCTTCGTCCCTCGGCATCGATTCGGGCGGGCAATTTCACGCCCGCCGTCGCCGATCCCAGGCTGGCCGCCGAGCTGGCCAAGCGGGGATTGCCGACCGGCAGCTTCCGTTTCACGCCGGCGGCGGCTTCGCCCAACAATAGCAAGGCCGTGCGGGTTGCCGTCCGCGCCCGTGCGACCACTCCGGAAGAGGCGATCCGCCGCGCCGGCGAGACCTCGGCCTCGACCGTCACTGCGATCACGCCGAGCGCCTATAATCTTGGCGTCGCCATCGGTTGGAAGCGTTTCGCCATTTCCGGCGATGTCGCCCGAATCCAGGGCGGCGCGATTCCAGGCGGCCGTGAAGCCGCGGAAATCGGCGTGAGCTATGCCGGCAGGAAGTTTACCGGACGCCTCGATATCGCCGCCGATCGCACCGACGGCACCCGGCCGAAGGCGCTGGCGGAAGAAAGTGGTTATTCTGTCGGCGTGGGCGGTTCATATCGTATCGCGCGCAACATCGACCTGACCGGCGGCGTCCGGTACCGCATCCAGAACGACCGCCTCGAGCCGCTCGTCGACGAGCGCCGGGACAGCCAGGCCGTCTATATCGGAACCGCCTTCCGCTTCTGAGGCCTTCGGCTCTCTCGTTCCTCGTATCGGTATCAGCTTTGCGATGCCCCGTATGCGCGCAGAAACGATTCCAGAGCGGGTTCGGTCTGACGCATCGGACTCTGGTCGAACGTTTAGGTCCAAGCGTCGATTGCCGCCCAGCCATAAGCGTAAGCCGCCATCGCCCGGCCCCGTTTGCCGTCCATGCCGCCAAGCGCGATGGCGGGGAGCCGCGTCCGTCGCGCCAGGGCTGCGAAGCCTCTTCTTCCCAAGGTCGGACGGCCCGGGTGGGAACGGGTTGGAAAGACCGGCGAGATGAAGAGGACGTCCGCACGCGCCCGCTCGGCCGTCTTCAGCTCGGCGAGGTCATGGACGGATTTGCCGCGCAACAGCGGTGTCGGATGCCGATCCGCACCGCGACCGTAGACGCCGTCGGCACGCCAGGCGCGGCCGAGGCCGATATCGCCTGCCAGCAACAGCAGCAATCCGCGCCGCCGACACAATCGCTTCACCTTCCGAAACAAGAGGCGCCGTTCCTGCTGGCCCAGGCTGTAGTGGCGGAACACGACGCCGGATCCCCTCGGAAGCCGCTCCAGCGCGCTCCACAGCATTTGCGACTGCCGTTCATCGGTGAACATCCAGAGGCGCGGCAGAGGCTGGCGGCGAGGCATGGGCCTTCCTATAGCGAGGGCCATGACCGGTCCATCACCCGCCGAGCGCCTCCACGACGTGCAGGCCGCCATCGCCAAGGCGGCAGCCCTGGCTGGGCGCGAACCAAATGACGTCACCCTGCTGGCGGTATCCAAGACCCGCACCGCGGAAGAGATCGCTCCGCTGATCCTGGCTGGTCAGCGCATCTTCGCCGAAAACCGCGTCCAGGAAGCCCAGGCGAAATGGCCGCCCTTGCTCGGTGATCATTCGGAACTCGAACTTCACCTGGTTGGCCGGCTGCAATCCAACAAGGCGGAGGACGCGGTGGCATTGTTCGACGCGATCCATTCCGTCGATCGGGCCTCGCTGATGGACGCGCTGGCTGCGGCGGCGGCGAAGCTCGGTCGCCGGCCGCGCCTTTTCGTCCAGGTCAATATCGGCGACGAGCCGCAAAAGGGGGGGTGCTCAGCCGGCGAGCTGCCCGCCTTGCTCATGCAAGCGGAAGGCGCAGGTTTAACCATCGAGGGTTTGATGGCGATTCCCCCTGCCGGAGTGGAGGCAGCGCCTTATTTTGCCTTGCTCGCCAAGCTGGCCCGCCGGCATGGGCTCGCCGGCCTCAGCATGGGCATGTCCGCCGATTTCGAGACGGCAGTGACACTTGGTGCTACCCATGTCAGGATCGGGACCGCATTGTTCGGCGAACGCGACTGACGCCATGGCATCAGAAATGTCTCTTGCGTGGCTTCCGCTGCCCGGCACTCCCCTAAACAATTCTATAGGCTGTGGCCGCTTCGATCCCGCTTGGTATCCAGATAGGCCCGGTTGTGCGGGTTGGCGCCCGCCTGGAGTGGAACCCGCTCCCTTACCCTGACCCCCGCCGCTTCCAAGGCGGCGACCTTGCGGGGGTTGTTGGTCAGCAGACGTACCTCCGGCTGGGCAAGGAGCCCTAGCATGAACGCGGCAACGCCGAAGTCGCGCTCGTCGTCGCTGAAGCCCAGGCGGAGATTGGCGTCAACCGTATCGAAGCCCTGGTCCTGCAGCGCATAGGCTCTGAGCTTGTTGACGAGGCCGATGCCGCGCCCTTCCTGGCGCAGATAAAGAAGAATCCCCCAGCCCGAAGCGGCAATGGCAGCGATCGCGTCGGCCAGCTGCAGACCGCAATCGCATTTGAGCGATCCGAGCACGTCGCCAGTCAGGCATTCGGAGTGGATCCGCACAAGCGGCGGCTGTCCGGTCGGCTCGCCAATCATCAAGGCGACATGTTCGGAAGCATCGCCTTCGGCACGGAAGGCGATGATCTCCGCCTTTTCTGCCTCGGCGATCGGCAGCCTTGCGCGGGACGCGATGGTCAATGCGGGTCTGTCGTGGACGACGCCGATCGCATCGGCACCGACGCTGATAGCATCGTCGCCAGGGGTGCCCCCCGCGAACAGCGCCGGGAGCAGGCCGGCCATCTTCGCCAGACGAAGTGCGGCCGTGGCCGGCGCCGGTACCGGGAGCGTTTGGAATGGTCCCTTGAGCGGGGTGGAAAGGTCCCGCGCAGGGTCCGCGATCGCGGTGGCGCCGGCGAGATCGATCCAGGGCATGCGCGCAATTCTCACCGGTCCCGTCGGAACGGCGTCTCGCTGGTTGGCGAGCTTGAGTGTCACAGCCCGATTGCCCGCGATCAGGATGTCGGCAGCGGCCGGTGTGTCGAACGCGGCAAGACCTGCCTCATCAGCCGTTTCCACGGCGAGCACGGCCAGTTCGTCGATGATGACGGGCCAGCCGCGCCTCAGCGCATCGATGGCGCGGGCGACGTTGCGCCCCACCGTCAAATGACGAACTCGGTGACCAGCGGAACATGATCCGAAGGCCGTGTCCAATTGCGGCAGGGCTCGTGGACGTGATGATCGACCGCGAGCGCGGCGACATCCGGCGTTGCCCACATATGATCCAGCCGGCGGCCCCGGTCGTTCTTGGTCCAGTCCGGGGAGCGATAACTCCACCAGGTATGGAGCCGCTTGGGCGGCGGGTGGAAATGGCGGCCGAGATCGATCCAGTCATTGCTTTCCCGCAGGCGGGTGAGCGCTTCGACCTCGATCGGCGTATGGCTGACCACGGTCAGCAATTGCTTGTGGCTCCAAACGTCGCATTCCAGCGGGGCGATGTTGAAGTCGCCAACCATGATGGTCGGCGCCCCGCAGGTTTCGGACCAGCGCGTCATCCGTTCGATGAAATCGAGCTTTTGGCCGAATTTCGGATTCTGCGTCCGATCGGGAATGTCGCCGCCGGCGGGTACATAGACATTTTCCAGCCTGATACCGCATTCCAGTCGCACGCCGACGTGGCGGGCCTCGCCATTGGCCTGCCAGTCGAACCGCTCATCCTCGTGAATCGGAATCCTGCTCAGGATCGCGACCCCGTGATGCATCATCTGGCCGCAGAAGATCTGGTGGTTGAAGCCAAGCTGCCGAAAGATCCCCGTGGGGAAATCGGAGTCCCGCACCTTGGTTTCCTGCAGGCACAAAATGTCGGGGGATTCTTCTTTCAGGAATCGTTCCACGATCGGCACGCGGGCGCGGACGGAATTGATGTTCCATGAGGCGATCTTGAGACGGGATGGCATGGCAGGGGCTGTAGCTTGGGCCTTCTTCGCTGTCACCAGACGGAACGAAAAGGCCCCCGCTCCGGGGGCGTGGAGCGAGGGCCAACCTGGCGTAGGTTACGCGAGGTCAATTGCGAGCCCCCGTCCGGGCAACAGGGGGAAAACCCGAAGAGCGAAGGCCCGCAATTGCAAGCTTTGGTTTAATGGCATCTACCTGTCGGCTCGATGAATGAATGAAGCCAATTCGCAGCCCCAGACACTCATTTCATCGCATCGTTCAGGCTCGCGGTCCACGACGGCGCGGATCGGTCCACCGAAAAGCGGAATCGGCCACCGCGACATTGAATCGCTGATTGGCCAGCTTGACCGTCGTGCGATTATTCTGTGCGTCGATAACGCTCCAGCCCTGGAGCGAAAGACCAGCGGGTGCGCTGTCGATCCTGGCGAAGACGAGGGTGATTCGGCCATATTCCGGCCTCTTGGCGTCCCGTGCCTCCACCATCACCACACGGGGATCGTCGCTCGGGACGATCTTGGCATAGCGTGACAAGTCCTTGCCGGCATCCAGCAGCACTGACAGAGGCGAATTGCCTACCGGCCAGCTTTCGACCCGCTTCACTTCATAATCGATCATGTTGAGGCGCTTGCCGTCCGCCACGATCAGCATCGGCACGCCCTTTTGATACTGGAATCGGACCTTGCCCGGCCGCTTCAGGGTCAGCTTCCCGCCCAGCACCTGGCCGCGTCGGTCGGTCTGACTGAAATTTGCGGTCATCGTGTCCACCGCCTTCAGATGCTGGCTTACCTGGTCGAGCGCTGACGGGGCCTGGGCGATCACCGCCGGCGCCGTCAGCAGCGCCGCCGGCAAGGCGGCAAGTGCGAGCATCTTCATACGCAACATCGACTGTCTCCATGTTCAAGCTTTGGCGGAAATATAGGGACCGCCGCTTGAATGGCTACTTAACCTCTGGTTTTCTTGGCGTCCGACCCGTGACCCGTCGGCCGATGGCACCGGCCTGGTCGGCAGGATTCGATCCCTTCCTGTACCATCGCAAGAGCTCGCGCTGGTCGGCGGAAGCCTTTGCCCCATCGCGCAGGCACGCGTCGATTTCCTCCGCCAGCAATTCCTCGGCACGATCCTCGAGCCGTTCCAGCATGTCGGCAAGCATGTCGGCTTCGCCGGCATCGAGTATGGTCGAAAGCTTCGCAGCGCGCGTGGCCATGATGTCCGCGACGGATCGGTAAAGCCTTTCACCCGATTCCGTCAGGCCGAGCTGGGCCTGCCGCCGATCTTTGTCGTCCGGACGGATCACGACCAAATCGCGTTCGACCAGGGTCGTGACCGCCCGGCTCACCATGTGGGTGTCGAGCCGTGACTGATAGGCGATGTCGGCAGCGCGCACCGGCATATAGGTGCCGATGTTCAGCAGCACGCGGAGCTCGCGCGCCGCCAGGTCGGTGATTCGCCGGACGAAGGGATCTCGGTCGATGCGAAGCAGATTCGACAGAACGGCTATCTTGAATGGAAGATGCCGGGCGAGGTCCAGCGGATCCGGCAAGGACGACGTGACCTCGTAATCCCGCTTCCTCCTGCGGGTCTGCGCCGCGCGCGGTTCCGGTTTCGCCAAATCCCTGCGCTGCTTAGGCTTCGTCATGGCCGATCATGGGTTCTTCTGCGCCTTCAGGTCAAGCTTGACCCTTTCCAATATTGATGCAATTGCAACTAATATGTCGAGCGCGAAAGGACGATGATGAAGCCTCATGACGCGGTGCCGCTGCCGGATTATCTAGAATTGCCGCTGTCGGATATGCAGCGGCGAATCGATGCCTTTCAGGCCGATCTGCAGCGGCGCCATACGGTGCGAAGCTTTTCGGATCGTCCCGTGCCCCGATCGATCATCGAAAGTGCCATCCGGGCGGCGGGCAGTGCTCCGAGCGGCGCCAACCACCAGCCATGGTATTTCGTCGCGATCGGCAGCCCGGAGGCCAAGGCCAAGCTGAAGGCGCTGGCGGAACCGGAGGAGGGTCGATTCTATGGCGGCAAGGCGGGCGAGGAATGGCTCGATGCGCTCGCCCCGCTGGGCACCGACGCGGACAAGCCCTATCTGACGATGGCACCCTGGATCATTGCGATCTTCGGACAGCGCCGGGGCGGCGTCAGTTCCGGCGAGCAGCGCAAGAATTATTATATGCCGGAATCGGTGGGGATCGCGATGGGGTTCCTCATCGCAGCGCTCCACCAGGCAGGGCTGGCGATGCTGACCCATACACCGAAACCGATGGATTTTCTGAACCAACTCTGCGGACGGCCCGTATCGGAAAAGCCCTATCTGCTGCTGGTGGTCGGCTATCCCGCCGCCGATGCAACCGTGCCGGTTCACGCCTTGCGCAAAAAGACCCTCGAGGAAATCAGCGCCTTCATCTGATCGCTTCGCGAGGTGGTGCCGACCGGCGGTCGCGCCGACAGGAAGGCCTATTCAGAGCGGATGGCCGTCGGGATCGACCAGCACTTCGCGGCGGCCCACATGGTCTGGCGCACTGACGACGCCTTCCTTCTCCATCCGCTCGATCAGGCGGGCGGCATTGTTGTAGCCGACCCGGAGCTGGCGCTGGAGATAGGAGGTGGACGCCTTCTGCGCTTCCGCCACGGTCTGTACCGCCTTGCGGTAAAGCTGGGTTTCGGCATCGTCGTCGCCCTGCGGCTGGCCTTCGAACAGATAGCCGCCGCCTTCGGGCTCCTCGGTGACGGCCATGATATAATCGGGCGTGCCCTGGCCCCGCCAGAAATCGGCGACCGCGCGAACCTCCTCGTCCGACACGAACGGGCCGTGGACCCGCGCGATCTGCTTGCCGCCGGGCATATAGAGCATGTCGCCTTTGCCCAGCAGCTGCTCGGCGCCCTGTTCGCCGAGGATGGTGCGCGAATCGATCTTGGACGTGACCGAAAAGCTGATCCGCGTCGGCAGATTGGCCTTGATGACGCCGGTGATGACGTCGACCGAGGGGCGCTGCGTTGCCATGATCAGGTGGATACCGGCGGCGCGCGCTTTCTGGGCAAGCCGCTGGATCAGGAACTCGACCTCCTTGCCGGCGGTCATCATCAGATCGGCCAGTTCGTCGACGATCACGACGATCTGCGGCAGTACGTCGTAATCCAGCTCCTCATTCTCATATTTCGGCTGGCCCGTTTCGGGATCGTAGCCGGTCTGGACGCGGCGGCCGAGCGACTGGCCCTTGGCCTTGGCCTCGCGCACCTTGGCGTTGAAGCTGGAAAGCTGGCGCACCCCGACGGACGCCATCATCCGATAACGTTCCTCCATCTGCTCGACCGTCCATTTGAGCGCGCGCACGGCTTTGGAGGGTTCGGTAACGACCGGCGACAGCAGGTGCGGAATGCCGTCATAGATGGACAATTCCAGCATCTTGGGATCGATCATGATCATTTTGCACTGCTCGGGCGTCAGCCGGTAGAGCAGCGACAGGATCATGCAGTTGAGACCGACCGATTTGCCCGATCCGGTCGTACCCGCGACGAGCAGATGGGGCATCGGCGCGAGATCGGCGATCACGGGATCCCCGGCGATGTTCTTGCCGAGGATGATCGGAAGGGAGGCGACCTGGTCCTCGAAGGCGTGGCTGGCGATCAGCTCCGACAGCGTGACCGATTCGCGCTTGGCGTTGGGAAGTTCGATGCCGATCACGCTCCGGCCCGGAATGGTCGCCACCCGGGCCGACAAGGCCGACATGTTGCGGGCAATGTCGTCGGCAAGCTGGATCACGCGGCTCGCCTTGATTCCGCTCGCCGGTTCCAGCTCGTACATGGTGACTACGGGGCCGGGGCGGACCTCGACGATCTCCCCCTTGACCGAGAAATCCTCCAGCACCGATTCGAGCAGGCGGGCGTTGCGCTCGAGGCTTGCTTTGTCCAGCGCGACGTTTGTCGTCGGCGGCGGCGGATTGAGCAGATCCAGGGTCGGCAGGGCATAAGCGTCGCCGAGGGCGAGCGACGGCTGGCGTTCGCGCAGGGGGCGGCGGCCTTTGTCGGGTGTCTTGACGCGGTCGGCGATGACCGTCCGGGGCGGTGCGGCCGGCGCCACCACAGGGGCCCGGGCGGGACGCTCTTCCGGCTCATGCAGGACATGATCCTCTTCCGTCTCCCGCGCCTTTCGTTTGGGCCACGGGCGCTGGTTGATCCAGTCGCGTTCCTCGGGCTTGAGGCCCAGGCCGATATAGCAGCAGGCCAGGCCGGCCAGCGCCGCCAGCGCTACCACCGCCAGCCGCAGCGGCTGCACGAAGGCATGGTCCGGAACGAAGGCGAGGCCGGCCTCGATCAGCTTCGCCCAGGACAGGCCGAATGCGCCGCCCCAGCCAGCCGGCAGCCCGTTGACGGCGCCCCACACCAGAAGCGCGGCGGCCGTACCCACCAGCATCGTGCCGAGGATCGTCAGCAGGACCGCCTTGACCCAGCGACCGGCCCCGGCACCGCGCAATACGCGCAGACCGATGACGAGCATGAGCGGGAGAATCAGGCCGGCCGGCGGTCCGAACAGGCTCAACAGCAGATCCGAGGAATAAGCGCCGGGCGCGTCGAGCAGGTTTTCGACCGGTCCGGCCGCCTTGGTGTTGAAAGCGGGATCGCTCGGATGATAGGTGATCAGGGCGACCAGCAGCAGCAGGGCGCCGGCCGCCAGCGACGCGCCGAGGATCAGGTCAAAGGCACGGCGCGCGCCGTTGCGGAACGCAATCCGCCACTGCGTCAGCCGCTCCTGGCGGCTCGTCCGCGCTGCTGATGCCGCCATTTACGTGCCCCAAATGTTCCGCGCCATCTTCATGCTCCCAGCCGGACTCGCAGGTCAAGCGCTTGACGTTGCAGGGTTGGATCGGCTCGCCGCTTTTCGGCGACCATAGAGCCGGGCTGCGGCGCGGTACAACTGGACCCTTTCGGCGCGAAGGACTAGGGGACGGGCATGGAGCGCGCGGACGTCATCATCCTTGGCGGTGGCCTGGTCGGGCTCACGCTCGCCATCGCGCTCGACCGGCACGGGCTCTCCAGCATCGTCGTCGACACGGCCGACCCTAGCGCCCAGCTTGCCCCGGCCTATGACGGCCGCGCCACGGCTGTCGCAAGTGCGTCCTGGCGCATGCTTCAGGCGATCGGCGTCGGCGAACGGCTGGAGGGCGAGGGCTGTCCGATTCGGGCGATCCGGGTCAGCGATGGGCTGGAGCCCGGGGGGATCGTCTTCGATCCGCCGGCCGCCGACGATCCCCTCGGCATGATGTTCGAGAATCGCAGGCTGCGCCAGGCCTTGCGGGATTGCGCGCTGGCCGCCGCCAACATCAATCTGCTGATGCCGGCCAGGCCGGCCGAGGTCGTCCGCGACACAGCCGGCGTGCGAGTGGCGTTGGACGACGGACGGGTCGTGACGGCATCGTTGCTGGTCGGCGCGGAGGGCCGCAACTCGCCGACCCGCGAAGCGGCGCAGATCGCCGTTGCGCGGTGGCGCTACGATCATGCCGCGATCGTCGCGACGGTGACGCACGAGCGGCATCATGAAAATGTCGCTTACGAGATATTCTACCCCTCGGGCCCGTTCGCGATCCTGCCCATGCTGCCGGGCAACCGCTCCGCCATCGTCTGGTCGGTCAAAGGCGCGGACGCTGCAGCGGTGATGGACCTGCCGGAACGCGCGATTGCGGCCGAGATCGGCAAGAGGATGGGCAATTTCCTGGGAACGGTGGCGATGGCGGGGCCACGCTGGTCCTATCCGCTCGGTTTTCACCATGCCGCGACGATCACCGCCGAACGATTGGCGCTGGCGGGCGATGCCGCCCATGGCATCCATCCGATCGCGGGACAGGGCCTCAATCTCGGTTTCCGCGATGCCGCGGCACTGGCGCAGGTCCTGGTCGAAGGTGCGCGGATCGGGCTCGACCTCGGCGATGCGCAACTGCTGAAACGCTATGAGCGCTGGCGCAGCCTGGACACATTGATGGTCGCCGCCGCGACCGATGGCCTGACCCGCCTCTACGCCGTACCCGGCCGCACCGCGTCAGCGATCCGGCGCTTGGGCATGGGTGCCGTCCAGCGAATCGGACCCCTCAAGGATCGTTTCATGGCAGAGGCCCGCGGCGAAACCGGCGATATTCCGCTGCTGCTTCGCGGCCTGGCCATCTGATAGTCAGGCGCTCTGGCGCGCCTTGCGCGTCGCCGATTGCCGTGCGGCAGGATTGCGGATCATCAGGAATGTGCCGGACCAGGCGCCGGGAATGTCCCACCTCCCCTCGATCTCGTCGCCGCCCGCGGCAATTGTGCCCCGATAGTGGATCGGATGGCCGGCATGGTCGAGATCGTCATAGATTTTCGTGAAATGCAGGATACCGCCTTCATGGTGGCCCTCGATCATTCCGTGCGCGGTGCCCGTCAGGCCAAGATGGCCGCCAGTCTCTGTCGTTTCGCCTGTGACCGATCCCGCAAGGTCGCGAAGCCTGGCCTGGAATTCCGTCTGGGGCAGGTGCGCGGGATAGTTGAACAGGCCCGTCCATGCGCCGCTGAGATCGTGTCCGTCGTCGCTCACGCCCCGGTCGGCCGCGCTTCTTCGATCAGCATGACCGCAACGCCCTCGCGAATCGGATAAGCGAGCCCGGCGGCATCCGAAACCAGTTCCGCGGACTCGCGATCGTAGCGGAGTGCCGTTCGCGTGAGCGGGCAGACGAGAAAGGCGAGCAGCCCTTCGTCGAACTTCGCCGTCACTGCATGGTCTCCGGCCCGTCGGCGCCGCCGGGGACCATGCGCTGGAATTGCATGAACTGGACGAGCAGATCCGCCCGCGCCGGAATGTCGGCCGCCTCCAGCAAGGCTTGTTTGGAGCCGATGTCGATCGGCGCGATCTGGGCGATCCCGTTCACCAGCATCTCGTCGTCGAGGCGGGTCACCGCCTGCCAATCGACGCTGTAGCCGAGCGCGTCGGCATAGCTTCTGGCTTCACGCTCGAGTTCGGCGCGCTGCACGCTGGCGAGCGCCTCCGGCTCTCCTTCATCCTCGAATCCGTCGCAATCTGCGTCGACCTGCCGATACAGCGTGGCGACCGCGGCCTCGCCGGCGATTCGAAAGCGGCGCAGTCCTTCGAGGACGATGTTGAAGCGACCATCCTCCAATTCCTCCGATCCCACGATGCGGCCAAGGCAGCCGATATCGAACAGGGCGGGCGGCTCGGCCTGGTCGCGGGGCTGAACCATGCCGATCAGTTGGTCCTTCGCAAGCGCATCCTGGACCATGGCGCGGTAGCGGGGCTCGAAGATGTGGAGCGGCAGCTGCGCACGGGGAAAGAGGAGTGCGCCCGCCAGCGGGAAGACGGGAATGCGCAGGAGCTGTGCGGTCATCAGGTGAAGAGGATCGCCGAGAGCCGGCGCCGCTGCGCGGAGACCCACGGATCTTCGAGGCCGACCACTTCCAGCAGCTGGAGCAGCCGCGTGCGCGCGGCCCCCTCGTTCCAGTCGCGCTCACGGCTTATGATCTCGAACAATTGATCGGCCGCCGCGTCGCGCTTGCCCGCGGCCATCAGGATGCCGGCGAGATCGTAGCGCGCGTCATGATCCTCGGGATTGCCGGCGATGCGCCGTTCGAGATCGCCAGTGTCCTGGCCGGGTTCGGCCGCCTGGGCCAGCGCGAGCGCCGACCGGGCGCGCGCGATCGCGGCGCTTGACGTCATGGCTTCGGGTACCTGGTCGAGCAGGGCGCGCGCATCGTCGGCCCTGCCGGCCGCGATCATCGCGCGGGCCAGGCCGGACACCACCTCGTCATTGTCGGGCGCCATGTCGTGAATCTGCTGAAAGATCGAAAGCGCCCGCTCGGCGTCTCCACCGGCCAGCACTTCCTCCCCCATCTGGATCAGGGGTTCGACCTCGGCATCCAGCTGCTGCGCCTCCCCCTCGACCGGAAGCTGCGCCAGAAGCTGATCGAGCGCCCGGACCAGCTGAGATTCGGTGCGCGCAGGGGTGAGGTCGGCCACCGGCTGTCCCTGGAAAATGGCATAGACGGTCGGGATGGTCTGGATCCGGAACTGCGTCGCGAGCATCTTGTTCTCGTCGACGTTGATCTTGACCAGCGTGACGCCCTTGGCGGCGTAATCGGCCGCGACCTTTTCCAGGATCGGGGTCAATTGCTTGCACGGACCGCACCATTCGGCCCAGAAATCGACAATGACGAGCGCTTTCATCGAAGGGTCGATGACGTCGCGCTTGAACCCTTCCAAAGCCTCTTTGTCGGCCGCGCTCATTCCCAGGGTCGCCACATCGATCTCCGCTTGTTGCTCAAGACCCCCTATGTGGGATCGGCAGCCGCTCTGCCAAGCCCGCTTTATTTGCATTGGCGTCCGCGGAACAGGGTCTTGCCGGACCCCTGGACCCATGCTAGCAGCCGCCGCCTTACCTGAGGGGGCCGGCATGCCGGCCCAGCTTTTCGAGCGGGCGTAGCTCAGGGGTAGAGCACAACCTTGCCAAGGTTGGGGTCGAGGGTTCGAATCCCTTCGCCCGCTCCAGAAACCACGTGTCCAGCCTGGACACATAGGTAACACAACATACCCAAGACAATGGTGACAGATGCTGGCCGGACGCGGTACAGGGTTGGACGGCGGATGCCACGACCCCTCGTCGTCGCGGGCGAGCCGGTGCGGGACGGTCAATCTTGGGGCCCATCGAAATGACAGGGCAAGAAACGATTGCAAGGACGCGCCTCACCCTTCCGGTGGCGCATCAACCTCTATCTGGCGAAGGAGCCTCCGGCCATGGATGATGGATTAGCAGTGTCGCGCCGCGGCGTTCTGATGGGTGGAGCGGCAACCGCCGCGCTGACGGTCGCGCCCCCCCTGGAAGCACAACCGGCGCCGCATCCATCTCCTCCCGCGGCCAAGGTCGCGTTCAGGGTGAACGGCGGGCGGCAGGAGTTGACCCTCGACACCCGCACCACCTTGCTCGATGCCTTGCGGGAGCATCTCAGGCTCACCGGCACCAAGAAGGGCTGCGATCACGGCCAGTGCGGGGCCTGCACGGTGATGGTGAACGGGGAACGGATCAATTCCTGCCTGACCTTCGCGGTCATGCACGAAGGGGACGAAGTCACGACGATCGAGGGTCTCGGCAAGCCAGGCAATCTCCATCCGATGCAGGCGGCGTTCGTGAAGCATGACGGCTATCAGTGCGGCTATTGCACGCCCGGGCAGGTCTGTTCCGCCGTCGCCGTCCTCGACGAGATCAGGCGCGGCATCCCCAGCCATGTCCAGGAGGATATTACCGGCAAGCCGCGTGCAACCAGGATGGAGATGCGCGAACGGATGAGCGGCAACATCTGCCGCTGCGGCGCCTATTCCAACATTGCCGACGCCATGGCCGAAGTCGCGGGAGCAAGAGGATGAAGGCCTTCACCTACGAACGTGCCGGCTCCCCCGCCGAAGCGGCGGCCGCAGTCGTCCGGATGCAGGGCGCCAAGTTCATCGCCGGCGGCACCAATCTGATCGATCTCATGAAATTGGAGATCGAAGCGCCGACGCATCTCGTCGACGTGAACGGCCTCGGCCTCGACAAGATAGCCGAAACCGATGACGGCGGGCTGCGGATCGGCGCCTTGGTCAGCAATACCGCCTGCGCCGCGCACAAGCGCATCCGCAGCCATTATGGCGTACTGACCAGGGCCATCGTTTCGGGGGCGTCGGGACAGCTGCGCAACAAGGCGACGACCGGCGGCAACCTGCTCCAGCGGACGCGCTGTCCCTATTTCTACGACACCAACATGAGCTGCAACAAGCGCAAGCCCGGCAGCGGCTGCGCGGCGATCGGCGGTTTCAGCCGGCAGCTCGGCATCGTCGGCGTCAGCGACAAGTGCATCGCCACTTATCCCGGCGACATGGCGGTGGCGTTGCGCGTGCTGGACGCGGTCGTGGAAACGGTGAAGCCGGACGGCTCCACCCGCGCGATCGAGATCGCACACTTCCACCGTCTGTGGGGCGACACGCCGCATGTCGAAACCGTGCTGGAACCCGCTGAGCTGATCACGGCCGTCGTCCTGCCCAAGCCGCTGCCCGGCAAGCATATCTACCGCAAGGTGCGCGATCGCCGCTCTTATGCCTTCGCTTTGGTGTCCGTCGCCGCCGTCATCCGCCCAGACGGGCGCGGCCGGGTCGCGGTCGGCGGGATCGGGCCGCGGCCCTGGCGGACCGATGCGGCCGATGCGGCGCTGCCGGACGTCGCGAAGGCGGCACGCGCGCTGACCGACGGCGCGACACCCACCGAAGACAATGCGTTCAAGATCGCATTGGTCGAACGCACCCTCGCCAGCGTCATGGCCGAGGCCGCGAATGGAAAGGGGAGCTAGGCGCATGGAATTCAATTCTCCAGCGGGTTCAAACCTGTTCGACAAACCCAAGGTGATCGGCAAGTCGACGCCGCGCATAGACGGCCCGCTGAAGGCAAGCGGGACCGCGCCTTATGCCTATGAGCGGCACGATGTCGCGGCGAACCCCGCTTATGGCTATATCGTCGGGTCGGCCATCGCCAAGGGACGGCTGACCGAGCTCGATGTCGGCGATGCCGAGAGGGCGCCGGGCGTACTCGGCGTGGTGACCGCCGCGAACAGCCAGAAGCTCACCAAGGGCGATTTCAACGTCGTGCCGCTGCTCGGCGGTCCTGAAATCACCCACTATCACCAGGCGATCGCCCTGGTGGTGGCGGAAAGCTTCGAACAGGCACGCGCCGCCGCCGGGCTCGTCCGCGCCCGATACGAGCGCGGCAGCGGCCGGTTCGATCTGGCTGCCCAAGCCGGCAGCGCGGATCCGATCGGCTACGATCCGCAAGCCAAATCGCCGATCGACAGTCTCGGCGATTTCGACGCCGCCTTCGCATCGGCGCCCGTCAAGATCGACCAGCATTATCATGTGCCAGCCGAGAGCCACGCCATGATGGAGCCTTTTGCCACCATCGCGGCGTGGGAGGGCGACCGGCTGACCGTCTGGACATCCAACCAGATGATCGATTGGGCAAGGAAGGACCTCGCCAAGACGCTGAACATGCCGGCCGAGAATGTCCGCGTCGATTCGCCCTATATCGGCGGCGGTTTTGGCGGGAAGCTGTTCCTGCGGGCCGATGTCCTGCTGGCGGCACTGGGCGCGCGCGCGGCAAAGCGTCCGGTGAAGGTCGCCATGCAGCGGCCGCTGATGATCAACAACAGCACGCACCGGCCGGCGACCATCCAGCATGTCCGGCTCGCGGCCCAGCGCGACGGCAAGCTCGTCGCGATCGGGCATGAGAGCCTTAGCGGCAATCAGCCGGGCGGAAGTCCCGAAGTCGCGACCGCACAAAGCCGGTTCCTGTACGGCGCCCCCAATCGCCGGACCCTGATGCGCCTGGCGGCGATGGATCTGCCAGAGGGCAATGCCATGCGTGCTCCGGGGGAGGCGCCGGGGCACCTGGCGCTCGAGGTCGCGATGGACGAACTGGCGGAGGCACTGGGCATGGACCCGGTCGAACTTCGGATCATCAACGACACCCAGGTGGTTCCGGGAACAGACAAGAAGTTTTCCGACCGCAATCTCGTTCGCTGTCTGCGCGAGGGCGCGGAGCGTTTCGGCTGGTCGAAGCGCAATCCCAGGCCGGCGCAGGTTCGGGAGGGTCGTTGGCTGATCGGCATGGGCGTCGCGGCCGGGTTCCGCGATGCCCCGACCCAGCATTCGGCTGCGCGCGTGCGGCTGCGCGAGGATGGCGGCATCTCCGTCGAGACCGACATGACCGATATCGGCACCGGCAGCTACACGATCATCGCACAGACGGCGGCCGAGGTGATGGGCGTGCCGCTGGAGCGCGTCTCCGTCGATCTCGGCGATTCGGCCAGTCCGGTCTCGGCCGGATCGGGCGGACAATGGGGCGCCGCCAGCTCGACGGCGGGTGTCTATGCCGCCTGCGTCAACCTGCGGCGCGCGATCGGGCAGAAGCTCGGAATCGATGGCGACCAGGCCAGGTTCGAGGACGGACGCGTCATCCTGGGCGATCGGAGCTTCGCGCTTCGAGATGCCGGACCCGTTTCCGCCGAGGGCGAAATGACCTTCGGCAAGTTCAAGGACGATTATCAGGTGTCGACCTTCGCCGGCCATTTCAGCGAGGTCGCCGTGGACGCCTATACGGGCGAAGTCTCGCTGCGGCGGATGCTGGCTGTGTGCGACGCCGGCCGCATTCTCAACCCGCTATCGGCGCGAAGCCAGGTGATCGGCGCGATGGTCATGTCCGCCGGCGCGGCGCTGATGGAGGAACTCGCGGTCGACAAGCGCTTCGGCTTCTTCGTCAATCATGATCTCGCCCAGTATGAGGTGCCGGTCCATGCCGACATTCCGGAGCAGGAGGTGGTCTTCCTCGATACGCTGGACCCGATCGTGTCGCCGATGAAGGCAAAGGGCGTCGGCGAGCTGGGAATATGCGGGCCGGGCGCGGCGATCGCGAACGCCATCTACAATGCCACCGGCATCCGCGTGCGCGACTATCCGCTCACGCTCGACAAATATCTCGATCGATTGCCCGCGATCGTCTGAACTCGGACGCGCCTTCGGACGGATTGGAGATTTCCGGCTTGATCAGGGCCGGACCCTGGCGGACTGGATACCCCGTCGCAGCAACAGGTCCTGGACGCTGTTCTTGCCTGCGAGATGGCCCGCGCCGACCGCCATGAAGACGGTGCCGGGCCTGTCGAGACGCTGATCGATCCATTCCGCCCAGGCAGCGTTCCGATTGGTCAGCATGATGTCGAAAAGCTCCGGGGTCTCGTCCATGCCTTCGTTCATGAACCTGGCGACCGTCTCGGTATCGCCCGCGGCCCAGGCGGCGACCATCGGCGCGAACATCTCGTCGATCTCGGCAAGCTGGCCGATCGTTTCCGAAAGCATCGCGATCTGGAGATTCTCTGGAACCGTGTCGAACAGGCTGAGCTGGAATTCCAGGCCCTCGATCTCGTCCACCGGCTTGCCCGCCGCTCTGGCGGCCTTTGTGATCAAGGCTTCGGCGCCATGCTCGCCCGACATGCCGAGCTTCTGCGCGCTCGCCGACGCCAGCATCGTCGACACGAACCAGGGTTCCATCGGCTCGAGAGCTTCGGCTGGGATGCCGAGCGCAGCCAGTTGTTGCTTGAGCCGGTCCTTCAATGCCGGTTCGAGCCTGCTGGACAAGGTCCGGCCGGCCGGGTCCATCGCATATTTGACGATCAAGGGCTGGAGCATGGCCGGGTCGTCGGGAATGATCGCCTCCAGCACGACCTCCTGCGACGCGTCGAACGCGGCCTTCACCTCGTCGTTGAACCAGTCCCTCTTCCCGTCGAGCAGATGGAAGGTGCCGAACAGATAGATGGTCGTGTCCTCGTCCTTCACCGCCCAGATGGCGGGATCGGCATCCGGCAGAGCGGGTGTCGACACGGCGGGGGTGGCGGTGAGCGCGAGCGCGGCGGACGCAAGCAGCTTTTTCATGAATATATACCTCTCGGGATGAAGAATTAGCGGAAGCGAAGAGCCCGGACCAGTTTCGCACCGCAGGCCTATTTTTGCGCGAGATCAAGGAAGGGCTGAAACAAGCAGGGTAGCGGCGTGCGTGCAGAACAGCGGAACGGAAAAGGCGCGACCCATGAAAAAAATCCTACTCGGTCTCCTCGTGGCGGCGGCGGCGCAGCCCGCGCAGGCGGAAGCCGGCGACCTGCTCATCCGGGTCAGGGGCATCATGGTCGCACCCAATGAAGATTCCGGCAGCATCCTGCCCGCCTTTCCGGGCGAAGAGGTGAAGGTGGATGACAGCATCATGCCGGAAGTCGACATCACCTGGATGGCGACGGATCGTATCGGCCTGGAACTGATCGCCGCGACGACCAAGCATCACGCGTCCGGCAAGACCGGCGCAACCGGCGCGATCGGAAGGCTCGCATCGACCTGGGTCCTGCCACCGACCCTGACCGTTCAATATCACGCCAATCCGGGCGGGAGGCTTCGGCCCTATATAGGGGCCGGGATCAATTACAGCTTATTCTATTCCGAAGACGCTTCGGCTGCGCTGGAGGCTGCCGCGGGCGATACGCGGGTGCGGATGTCCGACAGCCTGGGCTGGGCGTTGCAGGCGGGCCTGGATCTCGACCTCAACGACAAGGTTTTCCTGAACCTGGACGTCAAATATATCGATATCGATACCACCGCGCGGCTGGATACCGCCGCGGCCGGCACGCAACGCGTGCGGATAAGCCTCGACCCGTTCGTCTTCGGTGTTGGGATCGGCACGCGCTTCTGACATGGGCCGAAGCTCATGCGGCCTCGGACAAGGCCTCCAGGTCCGCACGCCCGTTAATGACGAGTGCGCGCCGGCCGGGCAACGCGATGATGCCGGCCGATTTGAGCAAGGTCAGCTGCCGGCTGACGGTTTCGATCGTTAGCCCGAGCACGTCCGCCATTTGCTGACGCCCGAGCGGCAGTTCGAGCTGGCCCCCGGTTCCGAGCCGTTCCGAAAGCTCGAGGATCAGCGAGGCGACCCGCTCGATCGCGCTCTTGCGTCCCAGCAGCAGCATGAAGCGGCGGGCACGATCGAGATCGGTCAGGGCCCGCTTCAGCAATTCATGCTCCAGCGCGGGATGATGGCGGGCAAAGCCTTCGAAATCGCGGCGGGTGAACAGGCAGATTTCGACGTCGGACAGCGCGGTGACGCTATATCCGCTGCGGCGCCCATAGAGGGGGCCGACGAAATCCGACGGATAAGCGATGCCCAATATCTGCTCGCGGCCCGAAGCCGTGGATGCGGTGAGCTTGAGCGCGCCGGAAAGGAGATTTGCGACGACGGCCGCATCTTCCCCTTCCCAGATGAGCGTCTCTCCGGCCGCCAGGCATCGTTGCCGGCCGAGCGTGCTGAGCAGCGCCAGCTGATCGGCCGCCAGTTCGTTGCAAATCCCCCGCAGCCTGGCCGCGCATCCCCCGCATCTGTTCGCCACAATGCCTCTTCTCAAGCCATGTCCCATCATTACGGGTCCGGTCCAGCCGCCTGAATAGGGGTTTATACGGACCCGCCGACTGACGGACGCCGCAAGCCGTCATCTCGCCCTGGCGCTGTGGCGGCGCGAGTGTGGCCGGCATCAGGCGCATGGGAACGGTTGCGCGTGCGCAGAGTTCAACGGTCTCGGTCAGGGGCGATCTACCGTCGCTTCCCGCCGCGACCATGATGCGGACGCATGAGCAACATTCTCGAAACCCTCGACCCTTCCATCTTCGAACCACCCGAGGCCGCCGTCGATTTCTACGTCGAAAGCCTGAAGCTTCTCAAGGAATCCGAGGTGCCGTTCCTGCTTTCCGGAACCTATGCCTTGAGCTGCTATACGGGAGTGATCCGGCCAACCAAGGATCTGGACGTCTTCTGCAAGGTCAGCGACGGACCGCGCATCCTCGCATTCTTCAAGGCGCGCGGGTACGAGATCGAGGTCGAGGACGACCGCTGGATCGGCAAGGTCTGGAAGGGCGAGCATTTCTTCGACGTCATCTGGAACATCTCGTCGGCGAGCCTGCCCGTCAACGAGGACTGGTTCCGGGAAGCCTATGAGGTGGAGGTGTACGGCACGTTGGTGCGGATTACCCCGCCGACCGAATTCATACTCTCCAAGCTCTTCATCCAGGATCGCTACCGCTATGACGGGGCGGACGTGGTGCACACGATGCTCAAGAAGCATGACGAGATCGATTGGAAGCGCCTGCTCACCGCGATGGAGCTCTATTGGGAGGTGCTGCTGATCCATATCCTCAACTTCCGCTTCATCTATCCGACCAAAAGGGACCTCGTTCCGCGCTGGGTATTCGAAGAGCTGATCGACCGCCTTCATGCCCAGGCGGAGCTGCCGCCCGCCGGCGTCGACATCTGCCGCGGCCGTCTGCTGAGCCCGCGAGACTATATCACCGACATCACCGAATGGGGCTTTGCCGACGTGGTCGGAAAGGGACTCGAGGAACGGCATGAACGAAAGCACTGATACGATCATTCTCGCCGCGATCGGCGACCTCCACGTCACCGAGGAATCCGAACATCGCTATCGCGACATGTTCGCCGAGATTTCCGAGCAGGCGGACGTGCTCGCCTTATGCGGAGACCTCACCAATTTCGGCAAGACGCGAGAAGCCGAAATCCTGGCGGAGGACCTGCGCGCGTGCGAAATTCCTATCGTCGCCGTTCTCGGCAACCACGATTATGAATGCGGCCAGCCGGATGAGGTCGCCCATATCCTCCAGGATGCGGGCGTGACCATGCTGGGGGAGCAAGCGGTCGTCATCGAAGGCGTCGGCTTCGCAGGCACCAAGGGCTTTATCGGTGGTTTCGGCCGCGGCGAGCTCGGGGCCTTCGGCGAGGCTGCGATCAAGGCCTTCGTCGACGAGGCGATCAATGAGGCGCGAACGCTGGAAAACGCATTGCGCTCGCTCCGTACCGACCGCGCCGTCGCCGTGCTCCATTATGCGCCCGTGGCCGACACCGTTGCCGGGGAGCCGTTGGAAATCTTTCCGTTCCTGGGCTCGTCCCGCTTGGCGGACGCCGTCGACCGGTTCGACAATGTGAAGGCGGTGGTGCACGGCCATGCCCATCGCGGCGCCTATACGGGCCGCACACCGAGGAACGTGCCTGTCTATAATTGCGCCCAGTTCGTGGTGGAGACGGCCCTGGGCCGGCCATACGCTTTGCTCGAAATCTAAAGTTCGGGTCCGCCCGCCGCTGTTCGGCTTGAAGGGTCGCCGGCGTTCAGCCCGTTGGTGCCGGTGCCGGCGGTCGAGGGGCGATTTGCGGCGGATTGCGGGGATCGAGCAACGCGGCGGTCTCGATCGTGTCCAGCGCCCGGCGGGCGGCCACGTAGCGGCGGGCGGCGGCGATCCAGTCGGCGGCTTTGTCTCGGTTCGGCATGCGGAGGACTTCGGCCAGGGCGACATCGACTTGCCCGGATTCCAGGCGTCTGGTGGCGCGGCGGAGCCGTTCCGCCGGCAGGGTCGAAGGCGTATTGGCCTTCCGGATCGTGACGAGGCCGGCCAGCTCGGTCCGGAACGCGCTCCACCAGCTCTGGTCCGGCCCGCCGCCGGTCAGTTGCGGCCCGGCCTCCTGAAGGCCCAGCTGAAGATCTTCCAGCGTCACCGGCTGCCGGGCCCCGGTGATGATCGTTGCCACCGCCTGGCGCTGGCTCTGGCCGAAACGCTCCCGAAGCAGGCCCTCGATATAGCCGAGCGAGACGCCGCGATCGAGCGCGCGGCGCGCGGCGAAGGCCACCAGCAATCCTTCGGCACGATCGGCGTTGCCGGCTGCCGCCAGGGACTGGTTCTGGACTTGCACGATGCGCTCCTCCAGCCGGTTCACCCGCCGCATCATTTCGGGATCGAGGAGCAGGCGTTGCGGTTCCTGGGGGTTGGGCGGCATCGCCGCCGGCGGCTCCGATTCGACCGAAACGGCAGGCAGGGGCGCTTCGGCCTGGGCCGGCAATGGTGCGCGCGCCACGCCCAGGAAGGCGGCGGCGCTTTGCCAATTGGCAAGCAGCCATCCCATGGCGGCCAGGCCGGCGACGAACGCGAAAAGCGGGATCAGCACGAGCGGCAGCCAGGACCGTCGAACCGCCGGATCCGCGTCGACCAGCTCGTAATCGCTTCTCATCGTCTCGATCCCATGCTCATTGCGGGAATGTGGCATAGCTTGGCGGCAAGCTCCAGCAATGCATCATCCCGCGGCGCCGCTGCGATATGCTTGGCACGCCAACAGCCGCCTGCCGCCCTGGCGGCCGCCGCGCTGATCGCCGCCAATTCGATATCCGACCGCGCCAGGCCCGCTTGGTCGAGGAGGCGTCCGAAATGCGATGCGGCACGGGCGGAATGGAGGAGGATGAGCGCCTGCGCGCGGATCGCCTGGAGCGCTTCGCCGGGAAGCCCATCGATCGCATCCGCTGCGTAAACGGGCAGGCGCGTCACGGACACTCCTGGCGCTTCGACCTTTTTGTGATCGCGGCCGCATAAATGGAGGATGTGGCGCGCTCCGTCCCCCGCCGCCAGGCGAACGGCGTCTTCCCCGGCGCCCTCGCCGACGCGGATGTCGCGGAAGCCGGCATCCCGCGCCGCGGCGGCCGTGGCCTCGCCCACCGTGTAGCAAGGCAGGTCGCGATAAGCCGCGAGCCCGTCGCCGCCGTGGCGGGCGGCGTTGGCGCTGGTCAGCAGCACGGCAGCGAAAAGGTGGGGATCGGGCGCTTGCCAGGATAAAGGCCGGACGGTGAACAGTGGAGCGGTTACCGATATGAGCCCGATCGCTTCGGCGCGTTCCGCGCTGTCGCTCGCCCCGGGTTCCGGCCGCAGGATCAGCACCGGCCTCATCCGGTGAACAAGCTCCGCAAGGCAGCGCTGGCCCGGCCCAGAAGCTCCGCCGCCAATTGTCCCGGGGCCTCGCCATCGTCGACTGGAAAACGCCTCTCGCCGCGAATCACTTCGCTGCCGTCGGGGCTGAGGATCTCGGCGCGCAGATGAATCCGGCCATCGTCGAGCAGCGCCAGGGCGGCGATCGGCGATCGGCAATCCCCGCCAAGCCCCATCAGCAGCCGGCGTTCGGCGGAGACGCATATGTGGGTGGACGCATGGTCGATCGCGGCCACCAGGCTTCGCATCCTGCCGTCGCCGGTGCGGATCTCGATCCCGACCGCGCCTTGCGCCGGGGCGGGAAGAAGATCGTCGAGCGGGACGCCGACATCGCGACGATCGAGCCTGTCGAGCCCCGCCGCCGCCAGCAAGGTCGCATCGGCCTCGCCCATTTCGATCTTTCGCAGCCGCGTCTCGACATTGCCGCGGAACGGGACGGTGGCGAGATCCGGGCGCCGGCTGAGCAATTGCGCGGCGCGGCGCGGCGAGGAGGTGCCGAACCGCGCGCCCCGCGGGATGCTGTCCAGGCCGGAAGCGCCAATCAGCCGGTCGCGCACGTCCGCGCGGGGAAGCATGGCGGCGATCGTGAATTCGGCCGGTCGGAAGCTTTCCACGTCCTTCATCGAATGGACCGAAATGTCGATCCGTTCGTCGCCCAGGCACTCGTCCAGTTCCTTGGTCCAGAGCGCCTTGCCGCCCAGCTCGGCCAGCGGCCGATCCTTGATACGGTCCCCGGTGGTGGTGACCGGGACGATTTCGATCTGTGCCGGGCTCAGGCCGTGCATGTCGCGCAAGGCCGTTGCCGCCATCCGTGCCTGCGCCAGCGCCAGCGGCGAGCCGCGCGTCCCGATCCTGATCGCCCGTGTCATGCTGCTTGTGCTAACCTTATCGGCAATGGCAGGGAAGCAGCGATGAGCCTGATCCTCGGTATAGAATCGAGCTGCGACGAGACCGCGGCCGCCCTCGTGACCAGCGGGAGAGAGATCCTCGCCCACAAACTGGCCGGCCAGGAAAGCGCCCACCGGCCTTATGGCGGCGTCGTCCCGGAGATCGCCGCCCGCGCCCATATCGAGATCCTGCCGGCCCTGATCGAGCAGGTTCTCGCAGAGGCCCGCCTGAGCCTCGGCGACGTCGACGCCATCGCTGCCACCGCGGGCCCCGGCCTGGTCGGCGGCGTGATGGTCGGGCTGGTGACCGCCAAGGGGCTGGCCCTCGCCGCCGACAAGCCGCTCGTGGCCGTCAACCATCTCGAAGGCCATGCGCTGTCGCCCATGCTGTCGCAACCCGATCTCGCATTTCCCTATCTGCTGCTGCTCGTCTCGGGCGGCCATTGCCAGTTGCTGTTCGTCGAAGGCGTCGGCCGTTATCGCCGGCTGGCCACGACGATCGACGATGCGGCCGGCGAGGCGTTCGACAAGACCGCGAAATTGCTGGGACTCGGTTTCCCCGGTGGGCCGGCGGTCGAGCAAGCGGCGAGGGCGGGTGATCCCAAAGCCGTTCCGCTGCCGCGGCCTCTGCTTGGTTCCAGCGATCCTCATTTTTCCTTCGCCGGACTGAAGAGCGCCGTCCTGCGCGCCCGCGATGCGGGGCTGTACCGGCCCGAGGACATCGCCGCCTCCTTCCAGCAGGCGGCGGTCGATTGTCTCGTGGACCGCACCGGCCGGGCGCTGGCCGCCGCCGTCGGGGCGACCGCCCTGGTGGTCGCGGGAGGCGTGGCTGCAAACCAGGCGGTCCGTGGGGCTCTGGCCCAGCTTGCCGCCGATCATGGCCTGCCCTTCGTCGCGCCGCCTTTGTGGCTCTGCACCGACAATGCTGCGATGATCGCCTGGGCGGGTGCGCTCCGTTTCGAGGCTGGCATGGTCGACGGCCTCGATGCGCCTGCCCGGGCACGATGGCCGCTCGATCCGGAAGCCGAGAAGGCGCGCGGCGCCGGGGTGAAGGCATGAAGACGATCGGCGTAGTCGGCGGTGGCGCCTGGGGAACGGCCCTTGCCCAGGTTGCCGCGGAAGGCGGCGAGACCCTTCTTTGGGCGCGCGAGACGGAGGTGGTGGAAAGCATCCGCAACAGGCACGAAAACAGCCTGTTCCTGCCCGGCATAGCGCTTCGGCCGGCTATCGCGGTTACGGGGGATCTGGAAGATCTTGCGGCTTGCGATGCGTTGCTGGTCGTAACTCCGGCCCAGCATATGCGCTCGGTCCTGGCGGCTCTGCCGCGTCTTCGAATTCCCCTTATACTGTGCGCGAAGGGAATGGAGGAGGCGACCACGAAATTGATGCACGACGTCGCACGGGAAGAGCAGCCCGAATCTCCACTGGCCGTGCTGTCGGGGCCGACTTTTGCGCATGAAGTGGCCGCCGGCCTGCCCGCGGCAGTGACCCTGGCCGTCGAGGATCGCCCGGTCGGAGAAGCGTTGCGCAGCCGCCTCGCTTTGCCCTGGTTCCGCCCCTATCTGTCCGATGATGTCGTCGGGGCCGAGATCGGGGGCGCCGTCAAGAACGTGCTCGCCATAGC
This sequence comes from Sphingosinicella rhizophila, assembly GCF_032378825.1. Taxonomy (NCBI): domain Bacteria; kingdom Pseudomonadati; phylum Pseudomonadota; class Alphaproteobacteria; order Sphingomonadales; family Sphingosinicellaceae; genus Sphingosinicella; species Sphingosinicella rhizophila. Next base: position 190,386 of record NZ_JAVUPU010000005.1, read on the forward strand.
CTGCGGCGTCGTCGAGGGCCGCAAGCTAGGGCTCAATGCCCGCTCTGCGCTCATCTCGCGCGGCTTTGCGGAAATGACCCGTTTCGGCCTCGCGCGCGGCGCCCGCGCCGATACGCTCGCCGGCCTGTCCGGCCTCGGCGATCTCGTTCTGACCTGCTCGTCCACCAATTCGCGCAACTTCAGCCTCGGCAAGGGCCTTGGCGAAGGATCGTCCGCGGCGGCATTGCTGGCCGACCGGCGCACTGTCGCCGAAGGCGCCTTCACCGCCCCCGTCCTTGCCCGGGCGGCACAGGATGCCGGGGTCGATATGCCGATCACGTCCGCCGTATGCGCGCTCTTGAGCGGGCAGGCGGCAGTCGACGATGTCGTGGAATATCTATTGTCGCGCCCGCTCAAGGTCGAAGGCGCCTGAACTGCATCGAAGCGCCCATCGATGCATGGACTCGAGGCACATTGTCAGAAGTCCCAGCAAATGCCCTTATTCTCCCAGTCGCCATAGCGGGTGGGTTCGCGGCCCTTCGGTCCCCCATGTTCCTCCCCCGCGGCCAGCGGTTCGGGCGCCGGGATCGGGGGATTCTTCGATAAGTGCCTCGGCGGCTTCAGATGTTCGGGGCGCTTGGCCATGGTTGCTTCGTCCGTTGAATGGCGAGGGTGCAGGCACCACATTTCGGGGGTAGGAGACACGGACGCAAGATGAACTCGTTCAAGACCTTGATGCTGCTCTCGGCGATGACCGCCTTGTTCATGGGGCTCGGCTATACGATCGGGGGCTCCGGCGGCGCCTTGATCGCGCTGGCCGTTGCCGCCGGCATGAACCTGTTCACCTTCTGGAATGCCGACAAGATCGTCCTGCGGATGCACAATGCCAAGGAAGTGGACGGCAGATCCTGTCCGCAACTGGTAGGCATCGTCCATCGGCTGGCAAGCCAGGCCGGGCTGCCGATGCCGAAAGTCTATTTGATCGATTCCCCCCATCCCAACGCCTTCGCCACCGGGCGCAATCCGGAACATGCCGCAGTGGCCGCGACGACCGGACTGCTCGGGCTGCTGGAGCGCGAAGAGGTGGCGGCGGTTATGGCCCATGAACTCGCCCATGTCCGCAATCGCGACACTCTGATCATGACGATGACGGCCACGATCGCGGGCGCGATTTCGATGCTGGCCAATTTCGGTCTTTTCTTCCGCGGCGCGGGGGACAATCGCGGCAATGCGCTGGCGATGATCCTGGCCGTCCTGGTAGCGCCCTTCGCGGCGATGATCGTCCAGCTCGCGATCAGCCGCGCCCGCGAATATGGCGCCGACCGCACCGGCGCCGAAATCTGCCGGGACCCGCGGGCGCTCGCCCGTGCCCTTGCCAAGCTGCACCAGGGGGCGGCCAGGATCCCCAATCCTGTCGCTCTTCGCAATCCGGCTGCGGCATCGCTTTATATCGTGCCGGGCGGCGGTGGCCGCGACAGCATGTTCTCCACCCACCCCGACACCGCCAACCGCATCGCCGCGCTGGAGCAGATCGCGCTGGAAATGGGTGGTCCCGCTTCGCTCCGGACGATCTCCGCCGCAGCGCCGGTCCGCACGTCCGTTCCGATTAGCGCCGGTCGCGCTCACAGGCGCACCAGCGCCCTCGATCCGCTGGGACGCCGCGACTGAGCCGTCCCGATCCCGTAGGCGCGGCTTCGCGCCGCGCCGCCATGCGCCTGCTCGACGCGGTGCTGCGCAAGGGGCTGCCGCTGGAGGCGGCGCTCGATGGCGCCGCGCGCGACCTCGATCGTGCAGACGACAGGGCTTTCGCCCATGCCATTGCCGCCGAGACGTTGCGCCGCCTTTCCGATCTCGACATCCTGATCGACAGCGCGACCCGGAACAGGCTTGCCGATGATTCGAAGGCGCGCGCGGTCCTGCGGATCGCCCTCGTCCAGGTGCTGGCGATGCGAACGCCTCCCCACGCCGCCATCGCCACGGTCCTGCCGCTCGTGGAAGGTGGTCCCAAGCGGCTGGTCCATGGCGTATTCGGCGCGCTGATGCGCAGCGAGGCGAAGCTTCCGGAATCGCCTTCGCTGCCAGCGCTGGTCGAGGAACGATGGCGAAGCGCCTGGGGGGCGGAGACGGCCGAGGCGGCGGCCCGATTGCTCGCGGTCCAGCCACCGCTCGATCTCATCTTCGCCTCCGAGCGGCCGCCTGAAATGGAGGGCATCAGCCTTCTCCCCAGGCATTTGCGGGTGACCGGACGGACGGCAGTCGCCGATCTCGCGGGCTATGGGGAGGGCCGTTGGTGGGTGCAGGATGTCGCGGCTTCCGTCCCGGCCCGGCTGCTCGGTGCCGGCCAGGGCCGCGTCGCGCTCGATCTCTGTGCCGCTCCTGGGGGCAAGACGATGCAGCTTGCCGCCGCCGGCTTCGATGTCACGGCGCTGGACGTGTCGAAAAGTCGTCTGGCGCGACTTTCCGAAAATCTGGAGCGGACGGGGCTTAATGCCGAAATCCTCGTCGCCGATCTCATGAAGTGGGAGCCCAAGGCTCCGGCGGACGCGATCCTGCTCGACGCGCCATGCTCCGCCACCGGCATTTTCCGCCGCCACCCGGACGTTCTCCACCGCGTGCGGCCACGCGCCATTGCCGAGCTTGCCCAAGGTCAGCGGTCGATGCTGGCGCGGGCAGCGGCGTGGCTGAAGCCGGGCGGCAGCCTGATATATTCGGTCTGCTCGCTCGAGCCGGAAGAAGGTGAAGCGGTGGCCGATGCCTTTCTCGCCGAACGCGGCGATTTCGAGCTAGATCCGGTGCGGGCGGAAGAAGTGCCGTCCGAAATGGCGCCGAAGGCCGGTCGGATTCGGCTGCTGCCAGGCACTTTCGAGGCCGAAGGCGGCTGCGACGGCTTTTTCGTCGCACGTTTCAGGCGAATTAGCTGAGGATAAGTTTCCGCCTTCCTTGCCCCCCGAGTCGCACAGGGTTAGTGATTCGGTGTGCAAAAGCCCGTCCGCATCGCCCCTTCGATCCTTTCCGCCGATTTCGCGCGCCTTGGCGAGGAGGTGCGCGCGATCGATCAGGCCGGCGCCGACTGGATCCACGTCGATGTGATGGATGGACATTTCGTCCCCAACATCACGATTGGCCCGGGGGTGGTGAAGGCGCTTCGGCCGCATACGTCGAAACCGTTCGACGTCCATCTGATGATATCCCCGGTCGATGATTTCCTCGCCGCCTTCGCCGAGGCCGGGGCGGACATCATCACCGTCCATCCCGAGGCGGGGCCGCATCTTCACCGCACCATCCAGCGGATCAAGGCCCTCGGCAAGAAAGCGGGCGTCTCGCTCAACCCTGCCACACCGGCCAAGATGCTGGATTATGTGCTGGAGGAGGTGGATCTCGTCCTGGTGATGAGCGTAAATCCCGGCTTCGGCGGGCAGAGCTTCATCGAAAGCCAGCTCCGCAAGATCGAGGCCGTCCGCAAGCAGATCGATAAGGCAGGGCTCGCCGTCGACATCGAGGTGGACGGGGGCATCGACGCCGGCAATTGCCAGCGGGCGATCGACTCCGGTGCCGACGTTCTGGTGGCAGGGACCGCCACTTTCCGCGGCGGACCTACCCAATATGCCGCGAATATCAGCGGCCTGCGCGGGCGATGAGCCTGCTGGAAAAGATCGACTCCGACCCGCCGGAAGAAATCGAATCCGGCAAGCGGCTGATCCGCGTCGGCGACGATCGCGGCGCCTCCCTGTCCGAACGGCTTGCCTATCAGCTCCACCGGCTTGCCTGGCGCACGCCCTTTCACAGTTTCCGCCTGCGCGGCCGCTTTCCGCTGAAGCTCCTGGCCGTGCCCAAGGATCCGATCGCCGGGGACAAGGCGGCCGGCGAAGCGATCCTCGCCGGCCAGCTGGTTCGCGCGGGCCACAAGATCTCGATCGAGGCGCTGGACTTCACGGCCGCCGCAGCGATGCCGCGCGCCATGGCCGATTATCTGCAAAGCTTTGCGTGGCTGCGCGACCTTGCCGCTGCCGCGACCCGGGAACGGGGCGCGCGTATGGGCGAAAAGATCACCCAGAAATGGCTTCTCGCCCATTTCGAACATGTCAGCGAGCCGGCTTGGCGGGCCGATCTGTGGGGCCGCCGGATTCTGTTCTGGTCGGCCTATGCGCCCTACATCCTGTCCAGCCGTGACATGGTCTATCGGTCGGCGGTGCTGAACACTCTGGCCCGTGGGGCCCGTCACCTCGACAAAGGGGCGGAAAAGGCCCCGCCTGGCCTGGCGCGCATCACCGCCTGGAGCGGGGTGATCACCGCTGCCCTGGTCGTTCAGGGCGGACCGGCCCGGCTCGGCAAGGGCGAGACGGGTCTGATCCGCGCTCTCGGCACGGCCCTGCATGAAGATGGCGGCCTCGTCAGCCGCTCCCCGATCGAGCAGCTTGCCTTGGTGGAACTGCTCGGCCAGCTTCGCGCAGTCTATTATTCGGCACGGCGCGAAATGCCGGAAGCGATCGCGGAAGCGCTCGAAGATTCCGTTGCGGCCCTGCTCGCGGTCACGCTCGGCGATGATTGCCTGTCCAGTTGGCAAGGCGGCAACATGGTCTCCAGGCGCCGGTTGGAAGCCGCCGTGGAAGGCTCCGGCGTCCGCGCGCGTGCGCTGCGCCAGGCGCGCGGATGGGGCTATCAGCGGCTGGCGGCGAAGAATAGCGTCGTGGTCTTCGATGCGGCGCCGCCGCCTTCGAGCCGGGCGCTGTCCGGCGGATGCGCCTCCACGCTCGCCTTCGAGCTCAGCGACGGTCCCAACCGCATCGTCACCAATTGCGGCGGGGTCGGTGAAACGCCGGATGCGCTGTCGCCGGCGCTGATCAAGGGCCTGCGCACCACGGCGGCCCATTCCACCCTGACATTGGGCGACCGCAATTCGACGGCGATCCACGAGGACGGCACCCTGGGCAAGGGCGTCAGCCAGGTTGAGCTCGGGCATGACGAGACGGGCGGCGTCATCAATGTCGAGGCCACCCACGACGGCTATGTCCGGCGCTACGGGCTGCTCCACCAGCGTCAGCTTACCCTCTCCGGCGATGGCCTCGAGCTTCGCGGCCAGGACAGCCTGGTTCCGCAGGGGCGCCGCCGGCGTACCGAACCGGTGCCCTTCTCCGTCCGCTTTCATCTCGCTCCGGCCGTGGAAGTGGCCGCGACCGCCGACGGCCAGGGTGCGCTCCTGAGGGTGAGGGGCAGCGGCGCCTGGCAGTTTCGCTGCCGCGGCGGCAAATTGTCGATCGAGGATGGCCTGTGGATCGACGGCGATGCCAAGCCACATGCCAGTCAGCAGCTCATCATCTCGGGCGAAACGCCGCCCGACGGGATGACCATCGCCTGGCTGCTGCGGCGCGCCGGCTGAATTGAAGCGCGCAGCGAAAACGGGCATCGGCATCCCGCTCTGAATCGCGAATAGGAACGAATGGAATGAATGAGGTGAAAATCGCCCGCGCCCTGCTGTCGGTGTCGGACAAGACGGGCCTCGCCGACCTGGGCCGGGCCCTCGCTCGCCATGGGGTCGAGCTGGTCTCGACCGGTGGAACGGCGAAGGCCTTGCGCGAGGCCGGCCTGGCCGTGCGCGACGTCAGCGACCTGACCGGCTTTCCCGAAATGATGGATGGTCGGGTCAAGACGCTTCATCCCAAGGTCCATGGCGGGCTGCTCGCCGTACGCGACAATGAAGAACATGCGGCCGCGATGGCGGAACATGAAATCGGCGCGATCGATCTGGTGGTCGTCAATCTCTATCCGTTCGCCGAGACGGTCGCGCGGGGCGCCGGGCGCGACGAGATCATCGAGAATATCGATATTGGCGGTCCGTCGATGGTCCGTTCGGCGGCCAAGAATCATGCGTTCGTGGCCATTGTCACCGACCCCGCCGATTATGCCAAGGTCACCGACGCGATGGATCACAACGACGGCATGACGTCGCTCGATCTACGCAAATATCTGGCGGCCAAGGCTTTTTCCGCGACAGCTGCCTATGATTCGATGATCTCCCAATGGTTCGGCTTTGCCGATCAGGCGCAGATGTTCCCCGATACGCTGCCGCTGGTCCTGCAGCGCGGCAAGGATCTCCGCTACGGGGAGAATCCGCATCAGAAGGCAGCGCTCTATCTTCCTGTCGGCCCGCACGGTCGCGGCATCGCTCAGGCCGAGCAGGTTCAGGGCAAGGAACTGAGCTACAACAATTATAACGACGCCGATGCCGCACTGGAACTGGTGGCCGAGTATCGCGACTCAGGGCCCGCTTGCGTCATCGTCAAGCATGCGAACCCCTGCGGCGTGGCGACCGGCAATTCCCTGCTCCAGGCCTATCAGGACGCGCTCGCCTGCGATTCCGTCTCGGCCTTCGGGGGGATCATCGCCCTCAACGCGCCGCTTACCGGCGAGGAAGCCGAAGCCATCTCGTCGATCTTCACGGAGGTGGTGATCGCACCCGATGCCGATGCCGAGGCGCGGCAGGTGTTCGCGCGGAAGAAGAATCTCCGCCTGCTCCTGACCGGCGATCTGCCTGATCCGGGTCGACCGGGACTATCGCTCAAGTCGATTGCAGGCGGCTATCTCGTCCAATCCCGCGACAATGGACGGTTGGACCGCCATGCGCTGAAGGTCGTGACCCAGCGCGCACCGACCGATCAGGAATTGGAGGATTGCCTTTTTGCATGGACCGTTGCCAAGCATGTGAAGTCCAATGCCATCGTCTATGCCAAGGGAGGCGCGACGGCGGGGATCGGCGCGGGACAGATGAACCGGCTGGAATCGGCTCGGATCGCGGCCTGGAAGGCAAAGGATGCGGCCGGCAAGGCCGGGTGGGACCAGCCTCGCACGATCGGCTCCGCGGTGGCCTCGGATGCCTTCTTCCCGTTCGCCGATGGTCTGCTCGCCGCGGTCGAAGCAGGTGCGACGGCGGTGATCCAGCCGGGCGGATCGATACGGGATGAAGAGGTGATCGCCGCTGCCGATGCGGCCGGGCTGGCGATGGTCTTCACCGGTATGCGCCACTTCCGCCACTGACCAAAATATCTCGGGGGGACGGGCTGGCAACTCCGTCGCCTCTTCCGCAGGAACCCATCGCCGCGCAGGGCCGTTGCGCTCCCGTCCAATCGGGAGAGCGAAGATGAATGTCGGCGACGAGCGCAGCACATCCTTCTGGATGCAGGAAGCGGAGGCGATCGATGCACCCCCGCTGACCGCCGATGCGCGCTGCGACGTGGTTGTGGTGGGTGCCGGCATAGCGGGCCTTTCCACCGCCTATGAGCTCGCCAGGTTCGGCCGTTCCGTTATCGTCATCGATCGCGGCCGAATCGGCTCCGGCATGACCCTCCGCACCACGGCGCATCTCGCCACCGCTCTCGACGATTATTATTTCGAGCTGATCCGGGTCCGGGGAAAGGATGAGGCACGGCTTTATCACGACAGCCAGGTGGCCGCGGTCAACCGGATCGAGGCCATTTGCAGGGACGAGGGGATCGATGCCGGTTTCCGGCGGCTGGACGGCTATTTGTTCGCGGCCGAGGACAAGCATCGTGCCGATCTCGAAAAGGAATATGAAGCCTGTCGGACCATCGGCATCGATGTCGCCTGGGCAGATCGCGCCCCGGTTCCCGGAATCGACACCGGACGCTGCCTGCGCTTTCCCGATCAGGGCCGCTTCGACCCTACCAGATATCTGGCGGGTCTCGTCCGCGCCATAAGGCAGCGAGGCGGTCTCCTCTACGCCGATACGGTCCACGTCCATGACAAGGAGGAAGGAAATGAAGTGGAGGTGGAAACCGAAGCCGGCGCCCGCATCCGCGCCGGTGCGGCGATATTCGCGACCAATTCGCCGACCAACGACAAGGTGGCCATCCATTCCAAACAGATGCCGAACCGGACCTATGCGATAGCGGGGCGGGTCGCAAAGGGTTCGGTTCCGGACGCGCTCGTCTGGGACAGTTGCGAAGCCTATCATTATGCCCGCATCCAGGAATTGAGCGATACCGAGGATTTGCTCATCGTCGGTGGCGGCGATCATCGGTCCGGAGAAGAAAATGACATGGACGCCAGGCTGGCTGCGCTGGAGCAGTGGACGCGGGACCATTATCCCAGCTTCGGCGGAACCGACTATCGCTGGTCAGGCCAGGTGCTGGAGCCGATCGATTTCATGCCCTTTTCCGGGCGCAATCCAGGCAATCGCAATATCTATATCCATACCGGCGATTCCGGCCAGGGTATCACCAACGGCGTTGCCGGCAGCCTTACCATCATGCCTTTGATCATCGGCGAGGACAGCCGCTACGCGCCGCTGTTCGATCCGAGCCGCAAATCGGCCAATTCGGCCGTCTCCCTCGGCGAATTCGTGCGGGGCCAGGCAGGCGCGGTGAAGAATCTCGCCGAATATGTCGGTCCGGGCGAGATCGGATCCCCCGACGACCTCAAGCCGGGTGAAGGCGGGATCCTGCGATCGGGTCTCAGCAAGCTCGCAGTCTACAAGAATGAGAATGGCTCTGTCATCACCCGTTCGGCCGTGTGCACCCATCTCGGCTGCATCATTCACTGGAACGGCTTCGAAAAATGCTGGGATTGCCCTTGTCATGGCTCCCAATTCGCGGTTGACGGCCAGGTGCTCAATGGACCGGCGGTACAACCCCTGGCGGAGGCGGCAGACTGATATCCTCCGGCTCGTCGTCATGCTTGCGGAACAGCACCCGATCCTCGTGGGTGAAGCCCTTGGTCCAGAGGATGGATCCGAAGGCGAGCAGGATCAGCGGAATGCCGAAGACCAGTTCCGCCCACTCCCAGGAAGGCGGCAGCAGCGTCACGAAATAGCCGACCGCGATCGCCGCCCCCGCAGCCCAGACCAGCGGCCAGCGCCAACCCTGCACGGGCGCCCCGAGTATTCGTCTGAGCAGCCGGGCCTTCAGGACCGAGGCGAAACTCAAGGCCAGCATCAGCGCGAGGGCAGGGCCCGCCGCCTGGAACGATTCCGGCCAGCCCAACGCCTTCATGCCGAGGATCAGCGCGACCGACAGTATCCCCTGAACCGCGATCATGGCTGTCGAGATCATCAGATTCTTGTGACGTGCCACGAAGACGAGGGCGCCCTCGGATACCGCTGCCGTCGCCGCGATCACTTCGGCGGCGAGCAGGAAGGCCAGCGCGCCCGTGCCGCCGACGAAGGCGGCCCCGACCAGGCCCATGACGGCTTCACCCGGAATGCCGAGCGCGAGCGCCACGCCGGTCTGTGCCGCGATGATCCAGAATCCGACCTGGCGTATCTGCTTGGCGACCGCCTTCTTGTCCCCTTCCGCCAGCTTTTGCGTGATGACCGGACTCAGGATCGGATCGAAGCTGGTCTTCAGCTTCTGTGGAAGCGATGCCACCTGCTGGGCGACATAATAGATGCCGACGATGGCGGGCGAAAAGAACAGGCCGAGTATGGCGATGTCCAGCCGCCGCGACCCCCATTCGATCGCGTCGGCGACGGCCAGCGGCGTGTTGCGCCGCGCCAGCGCCCACAGGCCGACGATTTCGGGCCGCCATCCGCGCGGCAGGCCATAGCTTCGGTAGAGGGGCCAGAGCGAGGCCAGCAGGGCAGCGATCATCGACAGGACATAGGCGATGATCAGGCCGTCGCGCTGCGACAAGGTGAAATAGAGCAAGGTCGCGGCGATGCTCAAAGTCCAAGGCTCGACGATCGCGCGCGCCGTCACGGTCGCTTTGACATTGTGCTGGTAGGCGAGCGCAGCCAGGGCGACGTCCGACCCCGCTACCGCGAAGACGATCAGCGGAAGCAGCCACTCGACGCCGCGGACGGGGCTGTTCGGGAACATGGCCTGCGGGAACAGGAACAGGATGGCGCTGGCGGCGGCCGAAGCGAGCAAGGCAACAAGCATCGCGTCCCACACGACGCAGACATGCGGCCTTTCGGTGGTCGACAGCTGCTGGGCAAGGCCGCGCTTCAGGCCCAGCGTCGCGATCTGAGCCGCGAATTCGACGATCAGGACCGCATAGGCGAAACGTCCGAGCGCATCGGCGCCATAGAGGCGGCCGGCAACGAACAGGAAGGGCAGGCGCGCGGCGAGGCGAAGCAGGAAGCCGAAGAAGTTCGTCCGGCCACCCTTCGCCAGTGCAGCGATATCCTCATTGCCGGCCGGAACCGCAGCGCTCAATGCGCGGCGCCCCAATTCGGGCCGGTGCCGATCTCGACGCCCAGGGGCACGCTGAGTTTCACCGCAGGTTCCGCGGCCCGCTCCATCACCTCCCGAATGACATTGGCTGCCCGTCCGACATCGGCTTCCGGAACCTCGAAGACGAGCTCGTCATGGACCTGCATCAGCATACGGGTCGTGCCGAGGCCGTGACGCTCCAATGCCGGGCACATGCGCGCCATGGCCCGTTTGATGATGTCCGCGCTTGTCCCCTGGATCGGCGCGTTGACGGCCGCCCGCTCGGCGCCTTGCCGCTCGCCCTGATTCTTGGCGCGGATGCTCGGAAAATGGGTCTTGCGGCCGAATAATGTGGTGGTGAATCCGGTGTCGCGCGCCCTGGTGAGCGTGTCGTGGATGTAATTGCTGATGCCGGGAAAGCGCTCGAAATAGCGGTCGATGATCGCTTGCGCCTCGTCGGCCGTGACGCCAAGACGTCCCGCCAGTCCCCAGCGCGAAATGCCGTAAAGTATGGCGAAATTGATCGTCTTCGCGTTCGCCCGCGTGTCGCGATTGACCTCGCCGAACAATTCCTGCGCGGTGAGATTGTGGATGTCCGCCCCTTCCGAGAACGCCTGGCGAAGCTGCGGCACGTCCGCCATATGCGCGGCGAGGCGGAGTTCGATCTGGCTGTAATCGGCGGCCAGGATGACGAAGCCCGGCTCGGCCACGAATGCGTCGCGGATTCGCCGGCCGATTTCGCTGCGGATCGGGATGTTCTGGAGGTTGGGATCGGTGGAGGATAGCCGCCCCGTCTGCGCACCGGACAGGCTGTAGGAGGTGTGGACCCGTCCGGTCTCCTTGTTGATCTGCTGCTGGAGCGCATCCGTATAGGTGCTCTTGAGCTTGCTGAGCTGGCGCCAGTCGAGCACCAGCCGCGCGATGGGAACGCCGTCGCGGGCCAGCCTCTCCAGCTCGGTCACGTCGGTCGACCAGGTGCCGGACTTGCCCTTGCGTCCGCCCTTCAGCTGCATCTTGTTGAACAGGACGTCGCCCAGTTGCTGGGGGCTGCCGATCGTGAAGCTGCAGCCGGCCTCGCCGCAAATCTGCTCCTCCAAAGAGGCGATCTGGCTGGTGAACTCCTCCGACAAACCCCTCAGCGCTTCACGATCCACCTTGACGCCGTCGCGTTCCATCCGCGCCACCACCGGCACCAGGGGGCGATCGACCATTTCATAGACCCGTGTCACGCGCTCGTGCGGCATCCGGGTCTTGAAACGCATCCATAGCCTGAGCGTCACGTCCGCATCCTCGGCGGCATATTCGGTGGCCTTGTCGACCGGCACCTGGTCGAAGCTGATCTGCTTCTGGCCGCTGCCGCACAATTCCTTGTAGGTCAGGCATTGATGGTCGAGATGCTTCTTGGCGAGATCGTCCATCGCATGGCTGTTGAGCCCGCCGGCATCGAGATTGAAGCTCATCACCAAAGTATCGTCGATCGGCGCGACCTTGATGCCGCGCCGGTCGAAGATCACCCAGTCGAACTTGAAATTGTGGCCGATCTTCAGGACGGCCTGGTTCTCCAGCAACGGCTTGAGCTTGGCGATGACCAGATTGGCGGGCAGCTGGTCCGGCCGTTCGCTCAAAAGGTCGTGGCCGCCATGTTCGAGCGGAATGTAACAGGCCTTGCCGCATTCGGTAGCGAGGCTGATCCCGACCAGCTTGGCGGTCACGCAGTCGAACCCGTCGGTCTCGGTGTCGAGCGCGACCCGGCCGAGGGAATCCGCTTCGGCGATCCAGCGATCGAGCGCCTCTTCGGTCGTCACCTTTTCATAGGCGGTCCGGTCGATCTCGGGCTCCGGCCGTATCTGGTGCTGAACCGGCGCCGGCATCGCGGCCGCGGGCGCAGCCTGTGATGCACCGTTCAGGCGGCTCAGCAGCGACCGGAAGCCATGTTCTTCCAGGAAGGCCCGGAGTGGCGCGTCGGGGATGCCCTTCATCGCCAGATCGGACAATGGCTCGGGCAGAGGCGAATCGCAGACCAGCCGCACCAATTCGCGTGACAGACGCGCATTGTCCGCATGGTCGATCAGGTTCTGTCGGAGCTTCGGCTTGGCGATTTCCCCCGCATTGGCGAGAACGGACTCGACATCGCCATATTGCTGGATCAATTGCGCGGCCGTCTTGGGGCCGACACCCGGCACGCCCGGCACATTGTCGACGCTGTCGCCCATCAGCGCCAGCACCTCGCCCAATTGCTCGGGTGGCACCCCGAACTTTTCGACGACATAGTCGCGGCCGATCCGGCGGTCGTTCATCGTGTCATAGAGATCGAGGCCCGGCTCGATCAGCTGCATCAGATCCTTGTCGGACGAGACGATCGTGACCTGCCACTGCTCGGCCAGGGCCGCCTTGGCATAACAGGCGATGATATCGTCCGCCTCCAGCCCTTCTTCCTCGATGCAAGGCAGGGAAAAGGCCCGCGTCGCGTCTCGGATCAGCGGGAATTGCGGCACCAGGTCGGGCGGCGGCGGCGGCCGGTGCGCCTTGTACTGATCGTACATGTCGTTGCGGAAGGTTTTGGACGAAGCGTCGAAGATGACCGCGAGATGGGTCGGTCCGTCCGCCTTGTGAAGCGTCTCCGCCAGCTTCCAGAGCATGGTCGTATAGCCGTATACGGCACCCACATTGAGGCCGTGCCGATTGGTCAGCGGTGGCAGCCGGTGATAGGCGCGAAAGATGTAGCTGGAGCCGTCGACGAGATAGAGGTGGGAGGGCATGGAGCAGGCTTACGGCGCATATTCGCTTCCCGCAACGGCCACGATCGATGGTGCCATGCGCCTTTCCCGCATCGTCCGGGAAACGGGACGGGTCATCTGACGTTCAAACCCCCTATGCCAGGTTCGCTCCGATGAAACGTCGCGATTTCCTGCTTTCGGTCCTGGTCCTGGCGGCGGTCGCCCTCCCTGGTCCGGTGCATCTCGCCCGGGCCGCGGCCGCGCGGCCTTTCCATTCGACGCGGATTTCGGTGGTCGTCCGCGGCACCGGTCCCGACGTCATCCTCATCCCGGGGCTCACAGCCTCGCGCGCCGTCTGGGACGGAACGGTCGCGGCTCTTCCCGGCTACCGCTATCATCTGGTCCAGGTCGCCGGATTTGCCGGCACGCCGCCGGCCGGCAACGCCAAGGGGCAAGTGGTGGCGCCGGTGGCGGCGGAAGTCGCCCGCTACATTTCGACGATGCGTCTCAACCTTCCGGCCCTGGTCGGCCATTCGATGGGCGGGACGATTGCGATGATGGTTGCCGCCCGTCACCCGTCGCTGGTGGGCAAGGCGATGGTCGTGGACATGCTACCGCAACCGGCCGGCATGCTCGGCACCTCTTCGGCCGGCCTGCGCGGCTTTGCCGGTCTGTTTCGCGACCTCGGCGACAGCCCGGGCGGCCGGCAGCTGGTCACGTCGCTGATGGGCATGTTCGGGAATGACGCATCGGCCGACGGCCGCAGCGATCCCGGCGTGGTCGCCCGTGCCGCCCATGAACTCGCCGTCACCGACTTGACGGCCGAACTCCCGAACATCGCCGCGCCGCTCACCATCGTCTATGCGGTGCCGGACATCAGCCGCCGCGCCGGCATCGACCGGAGCTATGCCGCCGCTTATGCCGCCCGGCCCGGGACGCGGCTGCGCCGCGTCGATCGGAGCGGCCACATGATCATGTACGATCAGCCGGGCCGGTTTCGGGAATTGCTCAAGGCTTTCCTTGGTTCCTAGGCTCTATTCGAGGCACCAGAATCGTGTCGACTGCTTCCGGCAGCAGGTCGGGATAATCGAGCGTGTAATGCAGTCCTCGGCTCTCCTTGCGGGCGAGCGCCGAGCGCACGATCAGGCTCGATACCTCGACGAGGTTGCGAAGTTCGACCAGGTCCGGCGTGACGCGGAAATTGCCGTAATATTCCTCCGTCTCCTGGCGGAGCAGGTTCACCCGGTTCAGCGCGCGCTCGAGCCTCTTGGTGGTGCGGACGATGCCGACATAGTCCCACATGAAGCGGCGGATCTCGCGCCAATTGTGGTGGACGACGACTTCCTCGTCGCTGTGGGTGACCCGGCTTTCGTCCCAGGGCCGGATTGCCGGGGGCGGAGGCAGATCGCGCCAACCGGCATCGATGTGCCTGGCCGCGGCCAGCCCGAACACCAGGCATTCGAGCACTGAATTGGAGGCGAGGCGATTGGCCCCGTGCAGCCCCGACTGGGTGACCTCGCCGGCCGCGTAGAGACCGTCGAGGTCCGTCCGGCCGTCCAGGTCCACGACCACCCCGCCGCAGGTATAATGGGCGGCGGGGACGACCGGGATCGGATCCCTGGTGATGTCGATGCCGACGTCCGGACGGGCCAGCCGCTCCGCGATGTTGGGGAAATGGGCGAGGATGAATTCGGGATCGCGGTGGCTGATGTCGAGATGCACATAATCGAGCCCGAGCCGTTTCAGCTCATGGTCGATGGCGCGGGCGACGATGTCGCGGGGCGCCAGCTCCTCGCGCGGATCGAAGCGCGGCATGAAGCGGCGGCCGGTGGTCGGGATCCGGAGCTTGCCACCCTCGCCGCGAACGGCCTCGGTGATCAGGAAATTCTTGACCTCGTGATTGTAGAGGCAGGTCGGATGGAATTGATTGAATTCCATGTTCGACACGCGGCATCCGGCCCGCCAGGCCATGGCGATACCGTCCCCGGTGCTGCCGCGCGGGTTGGTGGAATAGACCCATGCGCGACTGGCGCCGCCGGTCGCGAGGATGGTGGCGCGGCCGGTGAAGAGCGAGACGTGGCCGCTTTGCGCATCCACCGCATAGGCGCCCCAGACCCGTTGCGGGCCGCTTTGGCCCTCCGCATGGCGATCCGTGACCAGGTCGATCGCGGTCATGTCGGGGATCAGGCTGATGTTCGGATGGTCATGGGCTGCTTTTTCCAGCGCCTGCTGCACCGCCCAGCCAGTTGCGTCGTCGACATGGACGATGCGGCGATGGCTGTGGCCGCCCTCGCGGGTGAGGTGCCACCGTTCGGTTTCGCCGGGGCTGAACGGGACGCCGAGCGCCGCCAGCCGCTCGATCGCTGCCGGCGCATTTTCGACGACGAATTCGACGGTGGCGCGGTTGTTGAGGCCGGCGCCGGCGACGATCGTGTCCTCGATATGGCTCTCGAACGTGTCGCCTGGCTCCAGCACGGCGGCGATGCCGCCTTGCGCCCAGGCGGTCGAGCCCGAAGAGATTCCACCCTTGGCGAGCACCGCCACCCGGCGGTCCGGCGCAAGCGCCAGGGCCGCGCTGAGCCCGGCGGCGCCGGAGCCGAGGATGATCACGTCGAAATCCTGCTGCGGGCTTTTAGCCATGGGCGTCGGCAGTGCGCGTCAGGTTCAGGAACACATCCTCCAGATCGGCTTCGCGAGTCGAGACGTCGACGATCCCCAGACCGTCCTTCTGCAATGCCGCCAGCACGTCACCGGCATTCACCCGGTCCTTGCGGTAGGTGATGGCGAGCGTGCGGTCGGCGATGATCTCGATCTTGTCGAAGCAGGACGCATCGGGCGGCTGGACGATGTCGCGGTCGACGGTCACTTCGACCACTTTCTCCTGGGCCATGCCGACCAGGGTACGGGTCGTCTCATTGGCGATCACCCGGCCGTGATTGATGATGGCGATGCGGTCGCACAGATTCTCCGCTTCCTCTAGATAATGGGTGGTGAGGACGATCGTCACACCCTCCTTGTTGAGGCTGCGGACATAGTGCCAAAGCTGCTGGCGGAGCTCGATATCGACGCCGGCGGTCGGCTCGTCGAGGACCAGGATGGGCGGCGAATGAACCATTGCCTTGGCCACCAGCAGCCGCCTTTTCATTCCGCCCGACAGCGTCCGCGAATAGGCATTGGCCTTGTCCTCCAGTCGCATCGCCCGGAGCAATTCCATGGTGCGCCGGCGGGACTTGGGAACGCCGTAGAGGCCAGCCTGCAGCTCCAGCGTCTCTGCGGGCGTGAAGAACGGATCGAACAATATTTCCTGGGGGACGATGCCGATCGAGACCTTGGCGTTGCGAGGACGCTCGTCGAGGTCGAAACCCCAGATATTGACCCTGCCGCCGCTCTTGTTGACCAGCCCAGCGAGGATATTGATCAGGGTCGATTTGCCCGCCCCGTTGGGGCCGAGCAGGCCGAATATCTGGCCGCGCGGAATGTCGATGCTGACGCCGTCCAGCGCCCTTTTGCCGCCGGCATAGGTCTTTTCGAGTGTATCGATCGCAATCGCTGGCGGCGAGGTCATGCTGCGGCCTTAGGATCAGGGAGCTTTTCCCGCAACAAGGAGGGTGTCGCGCCGATTGTCTGCCCGGATCGCGATTGCTAAGGGGCTGCCATGCAAGACCCGTTCGTGCCCGAAATCGCTTATGTCGAATCGCCCCGCATCGCCTGCGACGGCGCCAGCGCGACCCATCCGGCGCTCGGTCACCCGCGCGTCTATATGCAGATCGACGAAAAGGGGTTCGTGGATTGCGGCTATTGCGACAAGCGCTTCATCCTGAAGGGTGGGCCGGCCGATCGGAATCTGGACGAGGGTGTATCTGTCGCCTGATTCTCCTATATCGGTGACATGATCAGCACCGCCAGCACCGCCGACCCCCGCCGCTTCCTCTACCGCGATGACGGACTCTCCCCCGAAGCCGCGCTCCGCCTGACCGCCGATGCCCTCAAGGGCTGCGACGATGGCGAGCTCTATCTGCAATATACGGCTTCGGAGAGCTTCGGCTTCGACGATGGCCGGCTCAAGACCGCGGATTTCAACACCCAGGCCGGCTTCGGCCTGCGCGGCGTTTCCGGCGAGACGACGGCCTTCGCCCACGCCAATGAATTGTCGGAAGCCGCGATCCGGCGCGCCGCCGAAACGATGGCGGTGCTCGATCCGAGCAAGACGGCGATGGCGCCGCCGCCGCGCCGTACCAACGCCACGCTCTATACCGATGCCGATCCGCTCAGCCTGATCCCGTTCGCGCGCAAGGTCGCCCTGTGCCAGGAGGTGGACGCCGCCGCCCGCGCGCGCGACCCGCGCGTCGTCCAGGTCTCCGTGTCGCTGGCGGGATCGTGGAGCGTGATCGACATCGTCCGGGCTGACGGCTTCGTCGCGCATGACGTCAGGCCGCTGGTCCGGCTCAATGTGCAGATCGTCGTCGAGCAGAATGGCCGGCGCGAAACCGGCTATCACGGCCTGGGCGGCCGCAACCTCTATGACAGCCTGTTCGAGCCGGCGACCTGGAACCGGGCGATCGATATGGCGCTGGCCCAGGCGCTGGTGAATCTGGAATCGGTCGCGGCGCCGGCCGGCGAAATGACGGTCGTGCTCGGGCCCGGCTGGCCGGGCGTCCTGCTGCACGAGGCGATCGGCCACGGGCTGGAGGGCGATTTCAACCGCAAGGGCAGTTCGGCCTTTTCGGGGCGGATCGGCGAGCGGGTCGCTGCCCCCGGGGTGACAGTGGTGGACGACGGCGCGATCGGCGAGCGGCGGGGATCGCTCTCGATCGACGACGAGGGAACGCCCACCCAGTGCACGACCTTGATCGAGGACGGCATCCTCAAGGGCTATTTGCAGGACCGGCTGAACGCGCGCCTGATGGGCGTCGCCGCCACCGGCAATGGCCGCCGCGAAAGCTTCGCTCATGCGCCGATGCCGCGCATGACCAATACGTTCATGCTCGGCGGCAGGGACGATCCCGGTGAGATTCTGGCGCGCGCGAAGAACGGCATCTATGCCAAGAGCTTCGGCGGCGGCCAGGTCGATATCACCAGCGGCAAGTTCGTTTTCTCCTGCACCGAAGCCTATAAGATCGAGAATGGGCGGCTCGGTGCCCCGATCAAGGGCGCGACCCTGATCGGCGACGGCCCGACCGTGCTGACCAAGGTGGCGGCGATCGGCAACGATATGGCGCTGGACGAAGGCATCGGCATTTGCGGCAAGGGCGGCCAGTCGGTTCCGGCCGGCGTCGGCCAGCCGACTTTGCTGATCGAGGGCCTCACCGTCGGCGGCACGGCCGCCTGATGTCCTGGCAGCAAGAGGTGCTGGACTTCTGGTTCGGGCTCGAACCGGAACAATGGTGGAAGCCCGATCCCGTGCTCGACGCCCGGATCGAGGAGGATTTCCTGGAATTGTGGAAGGAGCAACGGCCGTTGCCGCCTGCGGCCTTCCTGGACAATGCCGAACATGCGCTCGCCGCGATCATCCTGTTCGACCAATTCCCTCGGAACATGTTCCGCGGCCATGCCGACCAGTTTTCGACCGATCCGCTTGCCTTGGCGATCGCCAAGGGCGCGATCGAGCGCGACTATGACGAACGCCTGCAGCCGCCGCGGCGCGGATTCATGCTGATGCCCTTCCAGCACAGCGAGGATCTGGAGGATCAGAAAAGGTCGGTCGCTTTGTTCACCGCCCTGGGCGATGCCGAACAGCTCCGCTACGCGAAACTGCACCATGACGTCATCGCGCGCTTCGCCCGCTTTCCGCACCGCAACGAAGTGCTCGGCCGCGCGCCGCGCCCGGCCGAAGTCGAAGCGGGCGACGTCTTTCCCTGGTGATGGCGCTCGTCGAGCTCGCCCGCTTCTACAACAGTTTCGAAGCCGGCCTCGCCCGGTCGCGCCTCGCGTCCGAAGGCATTGAGAGCTTCATCTTCGACATGGAAATGAGCTGGGACGGAATGGGCATCCTCATTCCGATCCGGCTCATGGTCGACGACGAGGATCGCGACGAGGCCGCGGGCCTCCTGATCGATTGAGCGTCGAAGTCTCGGAATATCTGTCGTCGCAGGCCATGGCGAGCGATCGAGAGGCTACCGCAACGCGATTTTTTCGCCGCGCGCCCGCAGATATTGGCTCCGCATGCGCCGATTGTCCGCCTCGATGGCTGCTGCGATCTTCTGGAAGCGCGGATCGCGAACCACCTCCGCCATGAACGGATAATCGCGGACCGGAATGAAATATTCGAAGTCGATCAGCATCCGCCAGCCCGCACGATAGGCTTGCGCGAAGGCGTCGATCGCCCGCTCCTTGTCGCCCAGTGCGGCATGGGCCATCCCCTTGAACGACAGGGTTTCGGCGGTCGGCAGGGGATTGGCGTCCATCCTCTTCAAGAGCAGCTCGAGCACCTGTCGGCCTTGCTCGGGCGCGCGCGTCTGCTGGAGCACGGCGGCCGAGACGATGATGTCGGTTTCCCGATAGCCCGCCAGCTCCGGCGGCGTCTTCAGCACGCCGGTGAAATTGGCGGGCAGCAGAGCGCGCGCGGTATGATATTCCTGCATCAGCAGACTTTCGACGATCTGGAGCGAACCCCAGATCGGATCTCCGGTCTCCTTCGCCGTGACCGCCGCCAGCGTCAGCAGATCACCGCGGCGCCCGGCGAGTTGAAGCAGAACCGCCTCCCCGATCGGCCAGGCCGGCGAATCCTTGCCGATTCGCGCAATCGCATCCTCCGGCCCCCCTTCGATGCCCAGATTGGCCTTGGCCGCGGCCAGAAGGATGGCGTTGAGCGGGTCGGTGGCGGTGTAGCGCGGATTGTCGAGCAGGCGGGCCGCTTCGTCGAGCCGGCCCTGCCGGAACATCAGCATCTCGGCAAAGGCGCTCGCTGCGGCCGTATAATCGGGATGAAGGGACAGCAGGGTCTCGAACGTGCGGCGCGCTTCGTCGAACCTGCCCAGCGCGCCGAGCGCGCCGGCGAGCACCTCCTGCGTCGTCCGCGACAGCGGGTCGGTGGCAAGCGCCTGGCGCAGCAGGGTCACCGCCTGGTCATATCGGCCTTCGGTGACGAGCTGCTTGGAAAACAGGGTCATCGTCTCCGGATCGCTGGGATTGACTTCATGCGCCTTGCGGAAGGCGGCGAGCGCCTGGGCATGATGGCTGCCCTCCCCGGTGCGGATGCCGAGCACGCGTTCGACAATGCCCCTGGCGAGCCACGCGTCCGCGGAGTCCGGATCGGCCTGCAGGGCCGCCTCGATCGCTTCTTCCGCACCCTTCAGCGCCGGGTTGAAGGGCAGGGCGAGATAATTCTGGGCGAGCAGGATCGTCGCCTGCGCATAGCCTGCATGGGCCTGGGCATTCTTTGCGTCCCGCTGCCGCAGCTGATCGAAGACCGCGCGCGCCGCCTGCAGATCCTCCAGATCCTGCGTGCGCAGGCGCGCTTTCGCGATCAGCGCCAGGCGGTAATCGTCCGGATCCCGGACCGCCTGCTCCTCATCGCCGACGAGATGCGCCTTCAATTTCCCGGCGACGGTTTCGGCGACCTCGGTCTGGATGGCGAGCGCGTCGTCGACGGTGCGGTCGTAGGTCGCGGACCACAGGTGGAAGCCGTCCTCGACATTGATGAGCTGGGCGGTGACGCGCAGCTTCTCGCCTGCCCGCCGGACGCTGCCTTCGACGACATGGGCGACGCCCAGCTTACGGCCGACGTCGCGCAGATCCTCATTCTTCCCCTTGAAGTAGAAGGAGGATGTCCGGCCCGCGACCTTGAGCTCGGGCGACTGGGCGAGGCTGTTGATCAGTTCCTCGGTCAGCCCATCGGCGAAATAGCCGTCCGCCTGGACTTGCGAGAAGCTGGCGAAGGGAAGCACCGCCACCGAACGCGACGAGGTCGAGGCGAAGAGCGGCGATCCCGCCGCCTCCTTGCGCAGGCTGACCAGCTGGACGGCGGCGAAGGCGAAGACGATGACGACCACGGTCGCGATCAGCCAGTCGATCCAACCGAACTGGCCCGATCCGAACCGTCGGCGGTCGCGCGGCGCCAGCCGGATTCCCTCCGGTGTGACCTCGAACATCCAGGCCAGCGTGACGGCGACCGGGAAGCCGGCCAGGAAGAGGAGAGCGGCCGCCGAAACCGTCCATTTCGGCATGTTGATGGCGGGAAAGAGCGTGTTGACGACCTGGAACACCGCCCAGCCGGCGACGGCGTAGAGTCCGGCGACCCGGACTACGCTGCGCTGCTTGAGTTCGTCCAGAACACCGCGAATCATGGCCCCCTGGCCCTTTCGCTCCCAGCATAAACCCGATTTGGGTCAAGGCGAAGCGTTCAGGAAGTGCGACAGATCATTCCCGGTAAAGAAGATGGGCGATCGGCGACAGATCATATCCGGCCTCGGCCGCCTTGGCGACCAGCGCGGCGCCCTGCGCGCCGCGGCGTGCCTCCGCGAGTGCCCACAGGAATGTCGATCGGGTGCCGGAGGTGCAATAAGCGAGCAACTGCCCCTCGGCATCCTCGAGCGCCCTCGCCATCGCCTCGATCTGGTCGTGGGACAAGCCGCCGGCCACCGGGATGAAGCGGTAATCGATCCCCGCCCGGCGCGCCGCCGCCTCGATCTCCGCGCCCGTAGGCTGGCCCGGCGCCTCGCCGTCCGGACGATTGTTGACGATCATGCCTACGCCCTGCGCTTTGGCCGCTGCCATGTCGTCCGGGCGAAGCTGGCCGGATACGAGCATGTGCGCGTCAAGCCGGCGGAACATGATTTTCCCCTTCCCGGAAGCCGAGGATCGTGTCGACGAACGCGGCGCCGTAGCGGTCGAGCTTGGCGGCGCCGACGCCGGAGATTTCCGACAGGGCGCGCAGACTGGCGGGCCGCAGCGCCGCCATTTCCCGCAAGGTGGAATCGTGGAAGATCACATAAGGCGGCACGCCGGCCTCCTTGGCCAGATCGCGGCGGCGGGTGCGCAGGGCCTCGAACAGGGGATCTCCGTCCGGATTGGCGACGCCGCCCCTGCGCGACCGGCGCTGCCGCTTGGGCGGCAGGACCAGCTCCAGCCTGTCCTCGCCCTTCAGCAGCGCCCGGGCGGAAGGACCGAAGGACAGCCCGCCATATTCGTCCGCCCTCAGCGCGTCGCGGGCGAGCAGCGCGCGTGCCACGGGCTTTACCAGCGCCAGTTCCTCCTCGCTGGCGATCCCGAAGACGGAAAGGCGGTCGTGGCCCAAATTGCGGATCTTCTCGGTGTCGCGGCCCGCCAGCACGTCGGTCAGGTGCGCGATCCCGAACCGCATCTCGGTCCGGAATGCCGCCGACAGCAATTTGCGGGCGGCCTCGGTCGCGTCGACCGTGGTCGGCGGCTCCAGGCAATTGTCGCAATTTCCGCATATTTCGGGGGGCGTCTCGCCGAAATGGCGGAGCAGCAGGGCGCGCCGGCAGCCCGCTGTCTCGACAAGGGCGGCGAGGGCATTCAGGCGCTGGCGCTCGCCGGGACGGCGGCTTTCCTCCACCTCGGTCTCGATGCGGCGGCGGGCGCGGGCGAAATCCTCGCCCCCCCAGAAAAGCCAGGCTTCGGCCGGGTCGCCGTCGCGGCCGGCCCGTCCCGTCTCCTGGTAGAAAGCTTCGATCGACTTGGGCAGTCCGGCATGGGCGACGAAGCGGACGTCGGGCTTGTCGATCCCCATGCCGAAGGCGATGGTCGCGGCCATCACCATATCCTCGGAGGAAACGAAGGCGGCCTGGTTGCGCGATCGGATCTGCGGCTCCAGCCCGGCATGATAAGGCAGCACCTTGCGGCCGGCGCCGCCAAGCTGCTCCGCCAGTTTCTCGGTGCCCGCCCGGCTCGGCGCATAGACGATGCCGGGCCCCGGCTGCCCGCCGAGCAGGGTTTTCAGCTGCGCGCCGACGCCGTCGCGCGGGCGGATATGATAGCGGATATTGGGGCGGTCGAAGCCGGCGAGGATCAGGCCGTCCTGCGGGATGCCCAATTGCACCAATATGTCGGCCCGCGTCTCGCGGTCGGCGGTTGCGGTCAGCGCCAGGCGCGGCACGTCGGGGAAATGATCGAGCAAGGGGCGCAGCAGCCGGTAATCGGGCCGGAAATCATGGCCCCATTCCGATACGCAATGCGCCTCGTCGATGGCGATCAGCGCCAGCGGGATGCGGCCGATCATGGCGCGGAAGCTTTCGCCCGACGCCCGTTCCGGCGCCGCATAGAGGATGTCGAGCGCGCCGCTGTTCAGCCGGGCGAGGGTTTCCTGGCGATTGTCGTCGGCGGATGTCAGCGCCGCCGCCTGGATGCCGAAGCCCGAAGCGGCGCGGATCTGGTCGTGCATCAGCGCGATCAGCGGCGAGATCACCAGCGCCGTTCCCGGCCGCGCCAAAGCCGGCACCTGGTAGCAGAGCGACTTGCCGGCGCCGGTCGGCATCACCGTGAGGCTGTGCTGCCCGGACATGACCCGGTCGATCACCTGCTGCTGGACGCCGCGAAAGTCCTGGAAGCCGAACGTGCTGCGGAGGATCGCGAGAGGGTCTTGCACGTCTCTCCCTATCCGCACCGCGCGGGACAAGTCGAGGGGGAGCGGGATTCGGCCGGTCGGCTCATTCGGCCGCTTCGGCTTCCTCTTCTTCGCGTTCGCTCTGCTGGCGCGTCCACATTTCGGCATAGATGCCGTTCTTGCGGAGCAGTTGCGCATGGGTGCCGCGCTCGGCCACCTGCCCCTGGTCCAGCACCACGATCTGGTCCGCATCGACCACGGTCGACAGGCGATGGGCGATGACGATGCTGGTGCGGCGGGCGGCGACGTTGCGCAAAGTCTCCTGGATGGCCGCCTCGGTGCGGCTGTCCAGCGCGCTGGTGGCCTCGTCCAGCACCAGGATCGGCGGATCCTTCAGAAGCGTGCGGGCGATGGCGACGCGCTGTTTCTCGCCGCCCGACAATTTGAGGCCGCGCTCGCCGACCTGCGAATCGTAGCCATGCGGCAGCTGGGCGATGAAATCGTGAATTGCGGCGCCTTTCGCGGCCGCCTCGATCTCCGCCTGGCCGGCGCCTTCGCGGCCATAGCCGATATTATAGCCGATCGTGTCGTTGAACAGGACGCTGTCCTGGGGAACGATGCCGATGGCCGCGCGAAGGCTCTTCTGGGTCACCTTGTTGATGTCCTGCCCGTCGATCGTGATGCGGCCGCCGGTCGGCTCGTAGAATCGGAACAGCAGGCGCGACAGGGTCGATTTGCCCGCGCCGGAAGGGCCGACCACGGCCAGCATCGATCCCGGCGGCACGTCGACGTCGATGCCCTTCAATATCTCGCGGTCGGCATCATAGCCGAAACGCAGATCCTGCAGCCGGACATGCCCGTTCGTGACGATCAGATCGGGCGCGCCTTGCATGTCCTCGATCTCGGCCTCGGTGTCGACGATGCCGAACATGGCTTCCATGTCGATCAGGCCCTGCCGCACGTTGCGATAAACCCAGCCGAGCATGTCGAGCGGGCGGAAGAGCTGGGCAAGCAGGGTGTTGACCAGCACCACGTCGCCGGCCGTGAACATGCCGCGGCTCCAGCCCCAGACGGTATAGCCCATCGCCCCCGCCATCATCGCATTGGTGATCAGCGCCTGGCCGATATTGAGCCAGGCCAGCGAGGTTTCATTCTTGACGGCGGCGTCGGCGAAGCTGCGCATGGCGTGGCCGTAGCGCCGCGCCTCCCGTTCCTCGGCGGTGAAATATTTGACCGTTTCGTAATTGAGCAGCGAATCGACCGCGCGGGCGATCGCCTGATTGTCGACCTCGTTCATCCGTCGCTGGAGGTGGGTGCGCCATTCGGTGACGATGCGGGTGAAAAGGATATATCCGGCCACCATGGCGAGCGTCGCCACCACCAGGCCGATCCCGAACTTGAGGCCGAAGATGACGCAGATGACGGCCAGCTCGACCACGGTCGGCGCGATGTTGAACAGCAGGAAATAGAGCATCATGTCGATGCTCTTGGTGCCGCGCTCGACGATTTTGGTGAGCGCGCCGGTGCGCCGCTCCAGATGGAAGCGCAAGGACAGTCGGTGGATGTGGCGGAAAACATTCTCCGCCAGCCGCCGTGCGGCGTCCTGCCCGACCCGTTCGAAGATGGCGTTCCTGAGATTGTCGAACAGCACCCCGCCGAAGCGGGCGCCGGCATAGGCGACCACCAGCGCGACGGCCACCGCTACCGCCGCCTCCATCCCGGCCGACATGCGGTCGATCGCCGCCTTGTAGACGAATCCGGTGCTGAGCGTGAGCGCCTTGGCGGCGAGCACCAGCACCAGCGCGACGACCACCCTCGCCCTCAGCCTGGGTTCGTCCTTCGGCCACAAATAAGGCAGGAAGCGGCGCAGCGTCCGGAATCCCGCAACCGGTGCGGTGGGCTGGGAAGGATCGGGCGGCGCCATCTCTCCACCATTTAGGGACGCGGCGTCGCCGCACCAAGTTATGGATGCGAAACTGTTGGAACGGCTGCCCGCGCCGAATGTTTGTAAGACATGGGACCGGCTTTCTTCGTCATCGCAATTCTCGGCTGCGGCGAGGGCGATTCCTCCTGCGAGCAGGTCGCCCGCGCCGAAAGCCGATTCGAAAGCCTCGCCAGCTGCACCGATGCGACCGGACCGGCCGTCGCCCGGCATGGCGACATACCCTATCCGGTCGTCGTGGCGCAGTGTCAGCCGGGCAACCAGGCCGCGGTGAGGCTGATGGCCCAGGACGTCAAGCTCCCGCATCCGCAGCCCCGCGACCGCCAGAAATATGCGGATAATAGCGCGCGCTGAACCGGGCCGCCGCCCTGCTTCGGAACCCGCAAGTCCTTGCCGCTTTTATCTTTTGAACCGGCCGACGATGGGCGGTCAGGAAGAGGCACGAAAATGAACACGAAAATTCCCCCAAAGGATCGCATCGAGGACGGACGTGAAGCCGATCGCGAAAACGAAGCGCCCGATGCGCTCGGCAGGGCCGGCAAGAAGACGGCCGTCGAACGTGAGGACGATGACGATCAGGATGCGTCCGCTCTGGAAGCTTTCGATGAGGAAGGCGCGGGCATCGCGGCGAAGGAGTGATCGAAATGAGCGACACCGAAACGATCGAAATGATCCACGAAGATGGACTGCCGGGCCATGAGAGCGAATTGGAGCCGAAGCCGGATTGGGAGCCGCGTTATCCCGGCTCGGGCCGGCTGAAGGACAAGGTGGCGCTGATCACGGGCGCCGACAGCGGCATCGGCAGGGCGGTGGCGGCTCTGTACGCGCGCGAGGGCGCGGATGTCGCCATCCTCTATCTGTGCGAGCATGACGATGCGGACAAGACCAGGCAGATCGTCGAGGCGGAGGGGCGCAGGGCGATCACGATCGCGGGCGATCTCGGCGACAGGCAATTCTGCGAAAAAGCGCTCGCCGAAACGGTGGAGAAGCTTGGCGGCCTGGATATCCTCGTCAACAATGCCGGCGAACAGCATCCTGACGAGGACATTACCGACATTACCGAGGAACAGCTCAAGCGCACTTTTCAGACGAACATCTTCAGCATGTTCTTCCTGACCCAGGCGGCGCGGCCGCATCTGAAGCGCGGCGCAGCGATCGTCAATTGCACCTCCATCACCATGTATCAGGGGTCCAAGCTGCTGCTCGATTATTCCTCCACCAAGGGTGCGATCACGGCCTTCACCCGTTCGCTGTCCGAAAATCTGATCGGGGACGGCATCAGGGTGAACGGGGTCGCGCCGGGGCCGATCTGGACTCCGCTCAACCCCTTCGGCGGCCAGCCGCCGGAGAAGATGAAGGATTTCGGGAAGGACACGCCGATGGGCCGTCCCGGCCAGCCGAACGAGGTGGCGCCGAGCTTCCTGTTCCTGGCCTGCGAGGATTCGAGCTACATGTCGGGGCAGGTCCTTCACCCCAATGGCGGCACGATCGTCGGCAGCTAGAGCCGGAATCAGGCTCTATTCAAACCTTTGGGCCATGGTCCGCGTTTCATGGTCTAGGGACGGCAGGCTGGATCATGCTATAGCGAGTCGCGAAGGGGACGAGCCATGGCGCGATATATTGGCGCGATTGCGGCGGGAATCCTGGTCGGTTTCGCCACCGTGTGGATCGTCGAGACGATCGGCCATGCCCTCTATCCGCTTCCTTCCGACATAGCCCTCGACGATCCCGCCGCGGCCGGCCGCCATGCGGATTCGATGCCGATCGGCGCCCAGCTTTTCGTCATCGCCGCCTGGTTCCTGGGCGCCCTTGCCGGCGGATCGGTGGCGGCGCGGATCGCGCAGGCACGCTGGGCGGCCTGGCTGGTCGGCGCTGCGGTCGCGATCGGCGCGGTCGCTTTCATCTTCTGGATCCCCCATCCCGAAGCGATGCAGATCGCGGCCGTGGTCGCGCCGCTGGCCGGCGGACTCGTCGCGGGCCATTGGCCGGCAGCCCGCGCGCCGCGAATGAAGCGAAGGGCGTCCGATGCGTGAATATCGCAGCTTCGCGGACTTCTGGCCGCATTATCTGCGCGAACATGCGCGGCCGGCTACGCGCGCACTCCATTATACGGGCACCGGCCTCGTCATCTTCATCGCCATCGCCGCGGTCGTCACGAACCGATGGTGGCTGCTCGCCGCGCTCCCGGTCGCAGGTTACGGCTTTGCCTGGGCCAGCCATTTCATGGTCGAGCGCAACCGCCCCGCCACCTTCACCTATCCGGCCTGGTCGCTGGCCGCGGATTTCAGGATGTGGTGGCTTTGGCTGACCGGGCGGCTGGGTTCCGAGCTTGCCGCGGCCGGCGTTCGCGCCGCCGCCGGGGAACGGAGCGATGGGCACTAGCGCTCTCGCCGGCGATCCTGGTCTCGACCGGCTGCTGATGAAGATGCGGGCCCGCGACATCGTCGATGCCCGGGAAGAAGATGTGCTGCGCGATTCGGTCGCCGAGGTGCGTGAATCGCGCGCCGGCAGGATCATCATCCGTGCCGGCGCCATGATCGGCGGATGCACGTTGCTGCTGGACGGCCTCGTCTGCCGCTATCGGGATCTCGCGGACGGCCAGCGCCAGATCATGGAGCTCCATGTCGCGGGGGACTTTCTCGATCTTCACTCCTTCCTGCTGAAGCGGCTCGAACATCATGTCGGCGCGATGACGCCCGTCCGCTACGCGATCGTCCCGCACCAGCGGGTCCGCGAGATTACCGAACGTCATCCGCATCTGACGCGCCTGCTATGGTTCCAGACCTTGCTCGACGCCGCCATTCACCGCGAGCGCATCATTTCGGTCGGCCGGCGCTCGGCGGTAGGGCGGATCGCCCATCTTCTCTGCGAGATGTTCGTCCGGCTGGAAATCGTCGGCATGACGGACGGCAATCGTTACGCCCTCCCCCTCACCCAGGGCGACCTCGCCGATGCGACCGGGCTAACCTCCGTGCACGTTAACCGGATGCTGAAAAGGCTGCGCGACGAGGCGCTTCTGACCTTCAGGGGCGGCCAGGTCGCCATCCACGATTGGGACAGGCTGCAGCGCGTCGCCGAATTCGACCCCGCTTACCTCTATCTGGAGCGCCTGCCGCGCTAAAAGCATCGTGCTGAAAAGTGGGTACCGGTTTTCAGCTTTTCGCGATGCGATAACGAAGGTCCAAAGCATCGTGCTGAAAAGTGGGCACCGGTTTTCAGCTTTTCACGATGCGGTAACAGGGGTCCAAACATCGTGCTGAAAAGTGGGCACCGGTTTTCAGCTTTTCACGATGCGATAACAAACCATTAGATATCCTGCCGGCGATATTCGCCCATCGCCATCAGCCGGTCGGCGACGATCGCGCGGTGGCAGCAGGCGGCGTCGCGTTCGAAGCAGAGCAGGGCCGCGTGCCGGGCCGTGGCGGCCTCATGGGCCTGCGCCAGGGCCAGCTCGGCTTCGGGCGTCTCCAGCTGCTCTTCATAGATGGCGTGCATTTCCGCGATCCGGCCGCTGCGCGCGGCATCGCGCCCCGCCTTCGGGGTGCCGAGCGCGCGCAGGTGGNAGGGGTCCAAACATCGTGCTGAAAAGTGGGCACCGGTTTTCAGCTTATCACGATGCGGTAACAGGGGTCCAAACCTCGTGCTGAAAAGTGGGCCCCGGTGTTCAGCTTTTCACGATGCGGTACCAGGGGTCCAAACATCGCGCTGAAAAGTGGGCACCGGTTTTCAGCTTTTCACGATGCGATAACAAACCATTAGATATCCTGCCGGCGATATTCGCCCATCGCCATCAGCCGGTCGGCGACGATCGCGCGGTGGCAGCAGGCGGCGTCGCGTTCGAAGCAGAGCAGGGCCGCGTGCCGGGCCGTGGCGGCCTCATGGGCCTGCGCCAGGGCCAGCTCGGCTTCGGGCGTCTCCAGCTGCTCTTCATAGATGGCGTGCATTTCCGCGATCCGGCCGCTGCGCGCGGCATCGCGCCCCGCCTTCGGGGTGCCGAGCGCGCGCAGGTGGAGATAGGAAATGCCCCGCGCACGAAGGGCGCCCGCCAGCGCCGTCTTGGAAAAGCCCGGCCGCCGGGAGGCCGCCACCGCCCGCACGTCTATCAGCAGCGTGACCTTGGCGTCGCCGAGCTCGTCCAGCACCTCGTCGATCGTCTTGCCTTCATAGCCGATCGTCGAAAGCGGTCGGGGTGTCGCCATCGCCGGCTCAGTCGAACAATTCTTCAAGGAAGCTCTTGCGCTTCTTCTTGTAGGGACGCCCATGGTCGTGGCCGTAGCCGCCGCCGAAGCTCGGCTGCGCCTGCGGATAGGGTTGCGGCTCGGCCGCACGGCTGGGTGCGGCCGGCGTCGCGGGCGCGCTGCGCTCGATGATCTTGTCGAGCTCGCCGCGATCCAGCCAGACGCCGCGGCATTGGGGGCAGAAATCGATCTCGATATTCTGCCTCTCGCTCATCGTCAGGGGCACACGGCAGACGGGACAAAGCATCGCGGCGGATTCGGCCATCAGGATCTCCAATATTGTGTGCTCCCAACCTAGGAAGGGCGGGTTCCGCCTTCAACGGCGCAGTGCGCGCACTGCCCAAAACTCGGCTCCCAATATTTGGGAAATTTCACCGACTGTTCGGAGTGCTGAAAGTGCCCAGCGGCGCGACCGTTGCAGAAAGTCGCGCTTTTCTGCCGTTTATTGTGTTTGGCACGGACCCTGCAATCCGCTGGATATGCCGCCGGATGGTCCGGTGGATTGTTCAAGGAGACAGACAATGACCTTCAATCTCATCAATGCCCAGCAGCTCGCAATCTCGCTCGTCGCAGCCCTGCTCGCCAGCACCCTGGTTGTTTCCGCCGCCGTCACCCCGTTCATCTGAGCGTCCGGCGCCGAACATCAGCAAGTTTTTAGGATATCAAGATGACCAGTCGTTTCATGCTCGACAAAGCCAATGCCAGGATGATGGGTGTGTGCTCCGGCCTCGCCGGTCTCACCGGCCTCGATGTCACCATCGTCCGCGTGCTGACCGTGCTGAGCCTGTTCCTGCTCGGGCCGGTCACCATCCTCCTCTATCTCGTCGCCGGCCTGATCGCGCCGGACCGGGTCTGATCCGATGGCGCTGCCTTTCTATCGCAAATGCATGCGCCGCCTGCAGGGCCTGCTCGCCGCCCGCCCGCGGACGCTCGGGAACGGGGCCGGAATCAGGGACAGCGAACGCGGGTGAAGCTGGTGCCGTCGCCGCTGACCACCAGCTGTCCGCCATCGTCGGTCAGGTCCAGCTGGCGCACGCTCCGCCACTTCTCCCCCTCGCCTTCATAATCCGCCGTCACCGATATGCTGGTGGGGCTCACGATCTTCACTTCGGCGACCACGCCCAGGCTCTCGTGGAAGCGCAGCGCCTTGGGCGTGAGCTGCAGCCTGTAGACGCCCGGCCGGCCGCAGGCCTCGATGGTTTCATCGAACGTGCCGACGAACGCCGCCGGGATCGCCGTTTCGATCGTTCCGGGCAAAGGGGCCGAAACATTCTCCGTGGCCGGGTCCGTTTCACCTTCTGACGCCGGTTCGATCGCGGATGGCGCTTCGGGCTCCTGCACCGGTGCCACCCGATTGGCTTCCTGGCTCGGCGTCTCCCCGCAGGCCGTCAGCAGGGCCGTGGCAATCATTATGGCGGCAAACCGCATCTTTCTCTCCGTTCAGATTGGCAGAAACAGGCCGAGGACCGCCAGCGCAATGGCGATACAGGCAATGATGAGCGCGGCCCGCGCCATCAAACTCGCCTGCCGGGCCTCGTCGGCCGCGCGATTCTGGTCCTGACCATCCACGTCCTGAAATTAGGGTCCGCACCCACAAATAGCGAGTCCGTGGCGCGCCCAGGTCCATCGCCTCGCTTGGTCGCCGCGACTTCCATTCTCCATCCGGCACCGCGCCTCTGGTGGACACGGCATTTTGGGCCTAAGCTTGATTGGAACGAGAAGGAGATTGTGATGCGCATCCTGGCACTCGCCGCCGCCTTCGCCGTGGCGCTCACGCCGGTCGCCACCGCGGCCGCCCTGCGCGAAGGCGCGAAGGCGCCGGATTTCACCACCCGCGGCGCCCTTGCCGGCAAGCCGTTCCGCCTCAATCTCAAGGAACAATTGCGCCGCGGCCCGGTGGTCCTCTATTTCTTCCCCAAGGCTTTCACCCAGGGCTGCACGCTGGAAACGCGCGCTTTTTCCGAGGCCAATCCCGAATTTCAGAAGGCCGGCGCGCGCGTGATCGGCCTGTCGGCCGACGATTATCCGACCCTCGCCAAATTCTCGGTCGAGGAATGCCGCAACGCCTTCCCGGTCGCCATCGCCACGCCCGCCATGATCAAGGCTTATGACGTGCTGCTGAAGGAAGGCATGGCCTATACCAACCGCACCTCCTACGTCATCGCCCCCGACGGCCAGATTCTCTACGCCCACAGCGAGCCGGACTGGAAGGACCATGTGAAGAACACGCTGGCGGCGGTTCAGAAGTGGAAGGCGGGGCAGAATCGCTGATACGGGCGCTTTGACGGCGTCCCGGCGTCGGTGTCTTGGCCAATGAAGAGGTGAATTCGGCCCATGGCCAAGGATGAATGGAATTGGTGGGAAGAAGATGAACCTGATGGCGGGGCGACGATTGGTTCCCCGGTCACCACGGACAGCAATGGCACGCCACTCGCCAATGGCGACAGCGTCATTCTCATCAAGGACCTGAAGGTGAAGGGCGCCGGGCAGATCCTGAAACGCGGGACCGTCGTGAAGAATGTGCGGCTGACCGACAATCCCGACGAAATCGATTGCCGCACAGACGCGATCAAGGGCCTGGTCCTCCGAACCGAGTTCGTCAAAAAAAGATAATAGCCGGATGCCGGATCTATCTGCCGTCGCAGTGTCGGCGCGGCTCGGGCCGGCTGCTGTGCCGCCTGGTGAACCTAGGCTGTCGGGCCGGTTCAGCAATCCCTCAAGCGAAGGGGCGCCTCCATCCCTGCACGCATTCGGCGTGATGGAGTAGATCGATGAGAAAGATCCTGTTGGGCATGGCCGCCATTTCGGCGCTGGCCGTCGGCGCGCCGGCATTCGCGCAATATTCGAACGGAAATTACCAAGTTCGGGATGGCTATCAGGGCCGCGACTATGGCTATGCGAACGGCAATATTTCCATGCGGATCGATCGACTTCAGGATCGAATCCGGGCCGGGGTGCAGAACCGGACGATAAGCCGGCAACAGGCGATGCGACTCGATGCGCAACTGCGCCAGCTCAGCGGGCTCGAACGTCGCTACCGGAGCGACGGTCTGTCAGGATGGGAGCGGTCGGAGCTGCAGCAACGCCTGAACGGGCTTCGCCAGCAAATCCGCCTGGCCGACCGGGGCGGCAGCGGGCGCTACGATTCCGAGGACCGCCACGGCGACTTCTACGATCGAAACAACGACAATTGGGACGACCGCGATTCAGATCGGGATGGCCGCTGGGACGCCGAAAGTCGCTACGACAATGACCGTGACAGCTGGGACGATCGGGATTCCGATGGTGACGGACGGTGGCAGGACGACGTCGATGACGATCCCTATCGCGGCGGACGCTGAACCCTTCAGCTCAGTCTAGAATGATGTGGCTTGCCCGGATCGGACGACCGTCCTCATCGAACAAATCGCGACCCCGGCTATTTCCAAGGTCTGTGAACTTGTTGATGGAGGACATGACCCTCACCAACAGCACCTCGTGATCGCGCCCAGCGGCCGGATTATCTACGCCCCCAGCGACCCCGCCTAGAAAGATCATGTGAAGACACGCTGGCGGCGGTGCAGGATTGGAAGGCCGGCAGCGGCATAGGGGGGCTAACGACTTGTTAGGCTGTTATCCGGCTTCACAAGTGTCCAAAAAGTTTGCAATATAGGTAGGCAGACTTCAAAGCTCTGTAACGCTATTGACGGAGCAGGATAGGTCTCTGTTGTTCCAGCGATGGAGGTGTGAGCTGCGTTTCGCCGAACTGGCTTTAAACTTCCGGTGGTGCTTTTAAGACGATCGAGTGACCCGTCTTTTGTAAGCTTCTTTTCAATTTCAAGTAGCCGCATAACGCCCAACGCATGTGTAAGGAGCGGGCGGCTATGAGTATTATAATCAAAACCATGCGTATTTTGAATCTTGGACATTAAGTGTTTGCGACTCTCAAAGGTTCTCAATCGATGTCGCACGCAATTATGTGCAATTTCGTCGAAGGACTCTTCCAGCCAACCACATACTTCTAGAGTGGCAAGCTTGGAGTATGCGATTGATAGTTTAACATCCGACGCAGAACAATTATCGTATAGGGTATTAAGCTTCCGAAGGAACTCCCTGGTTGCGGCGTAGCGGATCACCCGGCCCTACCTGCCAAATATTGCAATTGCTGTGTTGAGTCTCTCCTTCACCCGATCCGGCGCCGCCAATCCTTCCTTCAGAGCCTCAATGCTAAACGCGTCGTTCGATCTCAGCTCAATGTATCTTTCATAGAGATCCTTCTGATCCATAGAAGACAGGACCGAGATGTTTCTAATTACCCCGATGAAAATGGCTTCTATCGTGGCTCTGGACAGTCTTGGGAATGGTTCTCCAGCAAGCATTTTTTCGTATATGAGCGATAGCGCACTTTCTAATATTGCACGCTTATCTGCGATCAAGTCGTCGCTGGAGCTGCGAAACTTGCTCATGTACTCATTTAGAAACTTCGAGAGCGGACCTTTGTAACTCTCGTATCCATCGTTAAATGCAAGGATTCTTAAGAACAGCTCTTCATTAGAAAAGCGATATTTTCGTCCCGGTGAAAGCCCAAAAAGAGACATGGATGTTTCAGACCAGACAACTGATTTGAGCATATCATTGAACTGGCCACTATAAATGCAGTTTCTGATCTCTTGATTATTTAGTTTGAGTCCTCCTGTATTCAATCTGTGAAAGATCGTGAAAAGGTATTCTTGATGGCTGCGTTTCGATAGATCGCACCGCAAGACCGTAACAGGAATAACAGTGTTCTCGACCCGATTTATTATCTCAGGATTATGCTGTTCAATATACTCGACAGTTTTGTTGGCTATTCTGTGATCAACGTCTTTGAGTCCAGAAAGTCTCCACTTCCTGTCGGAGAGAAATTTAATGATGGCTGACATTCTCTGTAATCCGTCAACCACTTGTCGGCTATCAGTCTTGTAATCCAAGCTTATACACATGCTTGGGATAGGGAGTTGCTTCGCTAGAGAGTCTATGAACCGAGTCTGTTGCGAGGCTTCCCATACGACCTCTCTCTGAAAATCTGGTTGTATCTGCAGTTGGCCGGCGTCGTGCAGTCTCTTGAGGTCGGAACACGAACGAAGCTCGTTGAAGGCCACAATATCAGAAGGAGGACTTTCATCGTACTCATCCGTCTCAGCTAGATCGTCCTCCCTCCTCTTGAGCTCCTCGTCAATCTCTACTGGCTCACCTGTTGCTGCAGCAGTCATGGAGATTCCTTCTCATGTCTTTTGTGACTGATATTACTCCAAGGTGTTTTGAGGCAAATATATTTCCCCACCTTTCTCCCTGAACTTCTCGCTCATGTCAGCCATGCCCTTTTCCGCATCGCCGGCGGCAAGGAAGGAGTCGACCGGCGCGTTCTGCTTGGCCGCGAAGTCGCGCACTTCCTGGGTGATCTTCATCGAGCAGAATTTCGGGCCGCACATCGAGCAGAAATGCGCGGTCTTGGCGCCTTCGGCCGGAAGGGTCTGGTCGTGATATTGTTCGGCCGTGTCGGGATCGAGCGACAGGTTGAACTGGTCGCGCCAGCGGAATTCGAAGCGGGCCCGTGACAGGGCATCGTCGCGCATCTTGGCGGCGGGATGCCCCTTGGCCAGATCGGCGGCATGGGCGGCCAGCTTGTAGGTGACGACGCCGACCTTGACGTCGTCGCGGTCGGGCAGGCCGAGATGCTCCTTCGGGGTGACGTAGCAAAGCATCGCCGTGCCGAACCAGCCGATCATCGCCGCGCCGATCGCGCTGGTGATATGGTCGTAGCCGGGCGCGATGTCGGTGGTGAGCGGGCCCAAAGTGTAGAAGGGCGCCTCGCCGCAGGCCTCGAGCTGCTTGTCCATATTGGCCTTGATCTTGTGCATCGGCACATGGCCGGGGCCTTCGATCATCACCTGCACGTCATGCTGCCAGGCGATCTGGGTCAATTCGCCCAGGGTCGCCAGCTCGGCGAACTGGGCCTCGTCATTGGCGTCGGCGATGCTGCCGGGGCGCAGGCCGTCGCCCAGGCTGAAGGCGATGTCATAGGCCTTCATGATCTCGCATATCTCTTCGAACCGTTCGTAGAGGAAGCTCTCCTTGTGGTGGGAGAGGCACCATTTCGCCATGATCGATCCGCCGCGGCTGACGATGCCGGTGACCCGCTTCGCGGTCATCGGAATGTAAGGCAGCCGGACGCCGGCATGGATGGTGAAATAATCGACGCCTTGCTCGGCCTGCTCGATCAACGTGTCGCGGAAGATTTCCCAGCTGAGGTCCTCGGCGACGCCGCCCACCTTCTCCAGCGCCTGGTAGATCGGCACGGTGCCGATCGGCACCGGCGAATTGCGGATGATCCATTCGCGCGTGTCGTGGATGTTGCGGCCGGTTGAAAGGTCCATGACGGTGTCGGCGCCCCAGCGGATCGACCAGACCATCTTGTCGACCTCGGCCGCTACGTCGGACGCCACCGCGCTATTGCCGATATTGGCGTTGATCTTGACCAGGAAATTGCGGCCGATCGCCATCGGCTCCGATTCCGGGTGGTTGATATTGTTGGGGATGATCGCCCGGCCGCGCGCCACTTCGTCGCGGACGAATTCCGGGGTCACATGATCGGGAATGGCGGCGCCGAAATCCTGGCCGTCGCGGATGTGACCGGCCATCCGGTCGCGCCCGAGATTCTCCCGGATCGCCACATATTCCATTTCCGGGGTGATGATGCCGCGCCGGGCATAATGCATCTGGCTGACATTCTGGCCGGCTTTCGCCCGCAGCACCTGCCGGCGGACGTTCGGAAAGGGCTGCACGCCGCCCGAGCGGTCGGGGCCGAGCTGGCCATTATCCTCGGGGCGGACTTCGCGCTGGGCGATCTCTTCCACATCGCCGCGGCCGCGGATCCAGTCGCGGCGCAGCTCGGGCAGGCCGGACAGAATGTCGATCCGCGCATTGGGATCGGTATAGGGTCCCGAACAATCATAGACGCGCAGCGGCGGCTCGCCCGAGGAAGGCTCGAGATCGATCTCCCGCATCGCGACGCGCAGGTCGCCGACATGGATCTTGCGGCTGCCGCGGATCGGGCCGGTGGTGACGCCGGGCGCATTGCCGGTCTTGCCGGGGAGATTGCTGGGGTCGATGTCGGCCATGTCTTCATTCTCCTTGCTGGACGGAGAACGGGTGGCCCGCACTCCCTCCCTACGCCGGTGTCAGCCGGATCAGGTTCGACGGGTCGCGGCCGATCTGCCGCCTCTCAACCGCACGTCTGGAATCCCGCCGATGATCGGCCGGATCCCGCGGTCCCCCGGGGATGAAAGCCTGTTAGCCGCTTCGGCGTCCGGGCGGAAGCGCTAATGCGGTTAGCACCCTGTTTACCAAATCCCTCTATCCCCGTCTGGCAAGGTCCGGCCATCGGCGGGATCCGCCGGCGACGGATATGATAGCGACGTGAATCTGGTCTGTTCAAATTGCGGAAAGCGCGAAGGGCCGACGGCAACCTATTGCCGCGACTGCTACACCGTCTTTCCGTTCGAGGCGCGGGCCGCGGCCCAGCGCGGCCGGGAACGCAGGGATTCGCTGGGCGCCTGGAAATGGCTTCCCGTGCTCGCGCTCGTCGCCGGAGGCGTGATCTTCACGCGGCTCGATTTCGAAGCGCCGCCACCGCCCGAGGAAGAAATGCCCGAACCGGTCGCCACCCAGTCTGCGCCGGCCAAGCATCGGCCGCCGCGAACCTTCGGCGATGCGGACCAGGCCTGGTCGACGCTGAAGGAACATGCGCCGACGCCGGGCGCCGGGGGCGGCAGGGCCCGTCAGGCGCGCGTGCGGGGCGCCGGCAAGCAGGCCGAAAAATTCGCCATCGCGCCGTCGATAGCGGCGGCCAGTCAATATGTCGGATGGGTGCTCGGCAGCGATACGGAGCTTGCCTGTCCTTCGGTGCGGCCGTGCCCGGCGACGATCAGCTTCGGTTCCGGCGACCAGGGCAGCTATGCCGTGGAACGCTGGGAGGGCACGTCCAACAATGTCGTCCCGGCCGATGCCAGGGCCAGCCGCCTTCTCAACAGGAATTTCAGCGGCACGATGAAGATGAAGCTCCCGGAAGGACGGGTGCGTTCGGTGGAAATCGAGAAAAGGGCCAGCCGATGGTCCTTCAGCGGATCGGGGGATTCATGATGCGGCAGCATGGTCCATGCGCCCGCCTTTCCCAATATGCGAGGTGTCGGCATGTTTAATCCTGGCAGGATCTTCAGCAGCCTGTTGCCGCGAAAGAAGCAGGAGCGCCGTCTTCACATCCGGGCCCTGCTCCACTGGCAGGCTGCGGCCGGGGGACGCGATCTCGTCCCGTTGGAAGGCTTCGACTGGCTCGCCTTCGAAGACAGGTCGAGCCATGTCTTCCTGCTCGATCTCACCGACGAGGCGGAACCGGCTTTCGCTTATGTGGGCCCCGTGCTTCGCGACGAGGCCGATGTCTCAGGCGACGATATCAGGTTGGACCAGGTGCCGCCGGACTCGCTGCTCGCACGCTTCGCCGGCCAGTTCCCGCAAGTGGTGGCGAGCGGCGCGCCGATCACCGCGGATTATGAATTCGTCACGCCGGCCGGCTATCGCGTGCTCTGCCGCGGCGTGCTGGTTCCCCTGTCCAAGTCCGGATCCCGGATCGACCATGTCTGCGGCTGGATAAGCTGGAAGAGCGAGAAGGCCGCGGGCTGAACCGCCCGCATTTCGCGCCTTCGGGGTGTATCGCGGTCTGATCGTGCCGGGCAGCTTCGTTCGAAACCGCTCGACCGGAAGCCTCCTGGACCGGTACAGGCGTTTCATTGAAGCGCCATGACGACTTTCCTGATCAATTCCAGCATCGGCAATGTCCGCTCGATCGCCTCGATGATGCGGCGGATCGGGCAGAAATGCGAAACGGTCGATCGGCCTGTGCCGCTTTCGCCGGGCGATAGGCTCATTCTGCCCGGCGTGGGCTCGTTCGACGCCGGCATGATCGCGCTCCGGCAGACCGGCCTCGACGCCTTCGTCCGCGAAGGCGCCAGCCTCGGCTGCGATTTGCTCGGCATTTGCCTGGGCATGCACTTGCTCTGCGACGGGAGCGAGGAAGGGCAATTGCCGGGCCTCGGCCTGGTGCCCGCCACCGTCAGGAAATTGCCGGCCGAGGTCCATGGCCTGCGGCTCCCGCACATGGGATGGAACGTCGTGCGCCCGACCGGGCCGAGCCTGTTGTTCGATCCCGGTGGCGACGAGCAGCGTTTCTATTTCGTGCACAGCTTCTACGTGGATTGCGAAATGGCGGCCGACAGGACCGCATCCTGCGATTACGGCATTGAATTCGCCTGCGCCTTTCAACATGGCAGGATCATGGGCGTCCAGTTCCACCCGGAAAAGAGCCACCGTTTCGGCATGGCGCTGCTGGACCGGTTCATGGCGGATCGACAAGGCTGATGGCGCGCCGGGGCCGCGGCATCTCCGTCGTCATCACCTGCCACAATCTCGAACGGTTCATCGGCGAAGCGATCGAATCGGTGCTGGCGCAGGATTTTGGCGAGCCCGTCCAGATCGTCGTCGTCGACGATTGTTCGACGGACGGCAGCGCCGGCATCATCGCCGGCTATGGCGGCGTGAGCCATGTTCGCACGGACAGGAATGGCGGCGTATTGCTGGCGACCATCGCCGGCATCGAGGCCGCCGAGGGCGAGTTGATCTTCTTCCTGGACGGGGACGATCTCTGGGAGCCGGGCAAATTGTCGGCATGCGTCCCGCGCTTTCGCGAAGACCAGCGGCTTGCCTTCCTGACCCACGACCTCCTCTATATCGACGAACAGGGCCGCGCGCTGGACCGGACGACGCGTCCGGGCGACGAATTTGCGGGCCTGGCCCCGGACGTGGCCGGCGAAAGGGTGCGCGAGGGCATATTGACCCTGGGCGATTTTGTCTGGCTGGGCAGTGCCTTTGGGATCCATCGCCTCCGCGCTCGCATCGAGGAATTTTGCGCCTGGGCGCGGCAGCTTCCCGATCCCGCCAACACCTATCAGGATTGGCCTTTGGCTTATTGGGTGGCCGCGCGGTCCGACGTCACCCTTGGCCATGTGCCGCAGAAACTGTTTCGCTATCGGCTGCATGGGGCGAATTTCAGCGGCGATGCCACCAGCGTCGCCAAGGCCAGCCGCAATCTTCGCCGGACCCGCAATACGTCGGCGGCGATGGCCGCCATCGCCCGCGACCGGGGCCTGGCGCCGCATCTGCGAATGCGCGCCGAGCGGCAGACGCGCTTCTACGATTATCTGCTCAGCCTTTATGCCGGCGCGCGCGCCAGGGCCGGGCTCGGCTTTGCCGGCAGCTTTCCCTATCTGATCGCCCGGCCCGCACTGTTCGCCAAGGAACTGGTGCGTTTCGCCGGCGTCCAGCTGCTGGGCGCCGAGGCCTTCATCCGCCTGTCCAAGCGCGGCCTTTCCTGATGCTGCGCACCCGGATCATACCCACTCTGCTCCTGCGCCGCGGCGGCCTGGTGAAAACCATCGGCTTCGCCGGGGCAAAATATGTCGGCGATCCGATCAACAGCGTGAAGATCTTCAACGAAAAGGAGGTGGACGAACTGATCCTGCTCGACATCCATGCGTCGAAGCAGCGCGTCGAGCCGGATTATGACCTGCTTTCGGATATCGTAAGCGAAGCCTTCATGCCGATCGCTTATGGCGGCGGCGTGCGCTCGGCCGGCCAGGCGCGGCGGCTGGTCGGTCTCGGCATCGAAAAGATCATCCTCAATTCGGCCGCATTGCGCGACATCGGCCTGGTCCGCGCCGTAGCCGACAAGCTGGGTTCGTCCAGCACCCTCGTCGCCGTGGACGTGAAGCGGAACTGGCTCGGCAAGGCGCGCGTCTTCGATGCGTCCAGGGGCAAGCTGACCTCCATCGACCCGGTCGAGCATGTCAGGGCGGCCGTCGCCCAGGGCGCCGGGGAGATCTTCATCAACGATGTCCAGCGCGACGGCACCGGCAAGGGGCTCGATCTGGCGATGATCGCCGCCGTCGCGGCGGCCGTTCGGGTGCCGCTCATCGCCTGCGGGGGCGCCGGATCGGTCGCGGATCTGCGCGCGGCGGCGGATGCCGGCGCTTCGGCGGTCGCGGCCGGCAGCCTGTTCGTCTATATGGGGCGTCATCGCGCCGTGATGATCAACTATCCCGCTTATGCCGCGCTGGAGGCCTTGTTCTCATGAACGAGCACCAGGTCTGCACCATGTGCGTGATGGACACGTCCGCGCCCGGCATCGTCTTCGACGATCGCGGGCAGTGCAATTTCTGCCGCGACTTCGAAGCCCGGCTCGGCGATCCCGCGGTCCATGGCCGCAGCGACCGGGAACGCGCCGGTTTCATCGCGGAGGTGAAGAAGCAGGGGCGCGGCAAGGATTATGATTGCATCGTCGGCGTGTCCGGCGGCGTCGATAGCAGCTATGCGCTCTATCTGGCCGTGAAACACGGGCTGCGGCCGCTCGCGGTCCATCTCGACAATGGCTGGAATTCGGAGCTGGCCTCCCACAATATCGCCAACCTCATCACCACCTTGAAGGTCGATCTCGTCACCCACGTCATCGACTGGGAGGAAAATCGCGACCTGCAGCGCGCCTTCTTCGCGGCCAATGTCATCGACATCGAATTGCTGATGGATAATGCCATGCTCGCCACCAATTTCGCGCAGGCGCGCAGGTTCGGGGTCAAATATATCCTGGCGGGCACCAACAATTCGACCGAGGGCATGACCATGCCGCTCGGCTGGAACCATCACAAATGGGACAAGAGGAACATCAAGGCGATCCACAGGCGGTTCGGCCGGCTGCCGATCCGGACCCACCCCCTCTACGGAACATGGGAGTTCATCCTCGACCAATATGTGCGGCGGATCCGCTGGATCTCCTTCCTCGACTATTTCGACTATAACAAGGCCGAGGCGATCGCGATCCTGCAGCGCGAATGCGGCTATCGGCCTTATGCCCACAAACATTATGAATCGGTCTTCACCCGTTTCTACCAGGGCTATATTCTTCCCAACAAGTTCGGCGTCGACAAACGCCGTCTGCATCTGTCCACCCTGGTCGTCAGCGGTCAGCAAAGCCGCGAGGATGCGCTCGCGGCGCTCGAACAGGATCCCTATCCCGATCCCGACCAGAAGCGGGAGGACAAGACCTTCGTCCTGAAGAAGCTGGGCTTCAGCGAGGCCGGCTTCGACGAATATGTCGCCGCCCCGCCCGTGCCGCACGCACATTATGGGTCGGAAGCCGGCAGGATGCGGTTCCTCGGCCGTCTCTATCATCGCCTGCGCGGCCGGGCCCGCGCCTGATGGCGGCGCCCTCTTATCTGATCATCACCTCGCGCGCCGTGGGCGGCATGGAAAAGAGACTGCTGGAAATCTGGCAGGAGCTTGCCGGTCGAGGCTGCGACGTCCGGCTGGTCATTCCCGGCCCCACCTACCGGCAGCTTCGCAAGCGCCCGGATCTCGCGCCGCTCGCCCGGCTCGAAGCCCGCATCCAGCTGATCGATCCCGCCGGCACGTCCTTCTGGCACATGTTGCGGGCCTTGTGGCCGATCGTGCGCACCATCCCGGCCGGGGCGACCGTCCATTATCTGCTCAACATCTTTCCGTTCGTTCACTCTTGGCTCGGCCACCGAATCATCC
The DNA here is from genome assembly GCF_032378825.1 of Sphingosinicella rhizophila. Lineage (NCBI taxonomy): Bacteria > Pseudomonadati > Pseudomonadota > Alphaproteobacteria > Sphingomonadales > Sphingosinicellaceae > Sphingosinicella > Sphingosinicella rhizophila. Next base: position 232,589 of record NZ_JAVUPU010000005.1, read on the forward strand.
TGTCATGGGTCGCGACGCGCCTGCCCCGCCTTGGTCTGCGAAAAAGCGCATTCGCCGATTGGCTGATGGCCTCCTTGTCCTTCCGCCAGGCCGACGTGATCGACGTGCTCAATCCGATGATCGAGGAAAAGCTCGCCCGGCGGTCGGGGCTTCGCCGCAAGCTCAACGTCACCGCCGGGGGTACGTTCGTCGATCTCGCCCATTTCCGGCCGGGGCCATGCAAGATGGATCGCATCGTCTTTCTGGGGCGCATGGAGCGGGAAAAGGGCGCCTTGCGCTTCGTCGAGGCCATACCCGAGATGGTTCGCCAGCTCGCCGTTCACGGCCTGTCCGCCGAATTCGTTTTGCTCGGCGGCGGCGGCGATGAAGAGGATGCGATCCGCGCACTGCTGAAGACGGAGGATTATCGCGCCCTGCCGATCATGCTCGGCTATGCGGACGATCCGAGCGTCGCCCTCGGTCCGGCCAAGATCTTCCTCTCGCTCCAGCGTTCGTCCAACTATCCGTCCAAGGCGCTGGCCGAAGCGATGGCGTGCGGCTGTATTCCGATCGTCACCGATACGGGGGAATCGCGCCTGATGACGGGTGAGGCGCCGGCCGAATATGTTCCCGGGGCGTTCACGCCCGCACAGCTTGCGGAGGCGGTCGTCCGGATCCTGGCTTTGCCGGCCGAGGCGTTTGCGCGCCGGTCCGAGGCGGTTCGCCGGCTTGCCCAGGATCGCTTCGCGATCGGCGTCCAGGCCGATTATTTCGCGCGCCTCTATGGCTGCGCGGCCCGCTGAGGAGGAAAGGGCGGATGGCGATCGGTAAGCTCCTTTTCTTCACCGCTTCCTATCCGTTCGGCCTGGGCGAATCCTGGAAGAAGAACGAGCTCGACTGTCTCAGCCGCGGCTTCGACGCCATCCGCATCTTTCCCTTCACCTTTGCCGGCAACCGGCAAGCGAGGGCGTTGCCCGACAATGCGCAGGCGGAGCTGCCGCTTGTCGAGGATGCCAGCGGGCTTCGTACCCATCTGCCGAAGCTGCTGACGGGCGGGCGCCTCTTGTTCTACATGCGGGAATTCGTCGCCTGCGGCGTGTTCCGGAGCCGGAAGAGAATGGCCGCTTGGCTGATCGCCAGTATCCAGATCGAACTGATCCTGCGATCGCGCCAATATCGGCAGCTGCTTGGTGAGGATCGCGGTGCCATTCTCTATTTCTTCTGGGCGCGGGAATGGGCCTATGCCATTCCTTTCCTGCGCAAGGCCGGCTTCGACCGGATCATGGTCCGCTTCCACGGCTATGATCTGTATGAAGAGCGGGAAAGCAATTCCGGATACATTCCCTATCGCATGCCCCTGCTCGCATCGCTGCACAGCGCGATCCTGCTCTCCGCCAAGGCCAGGGACTATCTTCGTGGCAAATATCGGGGCGATTTCAACGCCACCATCATCCCTTTGGGTACCACCTTCGTGGGCAAGGCCCGCCCCAGCGAAGACGATATGTTCAGGATCGTCACCTGTTCGGCCGTCGTGCCCGTCAAGCGCCTCTCGCTGCTGGCCGCCGCTTTGGCCCATGCCGATCGGCCGGTGGAATGGACCCATATCGGGGATGGGCCGCTCATGGCGGCGTTGCAGGCCGAAGCCGCCTTGGCGCCGTCATGCGTGCAGACGCGCTTCGCCGGCCATCTGCCGCCGGAGGCGGTGCTGCCTTTCTATTCCGGCCGGCAGTTCGATCTGTTCGTCAATGTCAGCGAGAGCGAAGGCCTGCCGGTCAGCATATTGGAGGCCTTTTCCGCCGCCATTCCCGCCTTGGCCACCGACGTCGGCGGAACCGCGACCATCGTCGGCGAGGAAACCGGCGCGTTGCTCCCGCCCGACATCGATGCTCCCGATCTGTGGCGCCGGATCGCCGCTTTCGCTTCGCTCCCGATCGAACGGCGGCGGGAGAAGGGCGAGGCCGCTCACGCCTTGTTCCGCGATCATTACCATGCCCCCGACAATGGCCGGCGGCTGATGGCGCTGTTCGAGACAGCGAGCCGGGGAAGCGCGTTCGATTCCCCCTAGGCCTTTGCACCTCTTGCCGATACCGACCGTAGCGACATGAGGCTCAAGGACGACATCCACCCCTTCCTGACCGGCGAGCGTTTCTCGAACGGCCTCGTGGTCGACCTGGCCCGGCGCCAGCCGCATATCGACGAGCGAATGGTGCTCCTCGAAGCGATCGCCCGCGGCAGGAAGGTCATTCATCTCGGTTTCGCCGATCATATTCCGCTCATCCGCCGCAAGATCGACGAAGGCAAATGGCTGCACGGCCGGCTCTGCGAGGTGGCTTCGCGCTGCGTCGGCATCGACATTTCCGATCAGGCGGTCCGCTTCGTGAAGGAGGAGATCGGCCTTCAGGACGTCTATCGTCAGGACGTGCTGAACGATCCGGTGCCGGACGCGATCGCCGATGAGTCTTGGGATTATATGATCCTGGGCGAGGTGCTCGAACATACCGACAACCCGGCCGCCTTTCTCGCGACCATCGCCGCAAAATATCGGCCGATCGTGCAGCGGATCGTCGTCACTGTTCCCAATGCATTCGATCTCACCAACCTGCGGGCCTTGTTCAAGGGGCGGGAGGTGATCAACAGCGATCACCGCTACTGGTTTACCCCTTTCACCTTGGCCAAGGTCGGGACTTGCGCGGGTCTTCGTCCCGGCGATTACGCCCTTTGCCAGAACGATCCGGTGAACAGCCGCCTGACGTCGATCCTGCTGAAGCGCTTTCCTTTAATGCGCGAGACGATCGTCATGACCTTCGATATGGCCGGCGAGAGCGAGCCCCGATCCGGATGAGCCGATCGGGCAAGACATCGCGATGATCAGGCTGTTCCTGAAATTTTCGGCGGGAAGCTGGCTTGCCGCCGCCATCTCGCTGCTGACCACGCCGATCGTGACGGCCCTGATCGTGCCCGACGAATTCGGGCGGGCCTCCATGTACATACTCGCCTTGAACCTCCTGCTGCAGGTCGTGATGCTCGGCCTCGATCAAAGCTTCGCCCGGCGCTTCTATTCGGATCCGTCGCTCGAACATCGCTCGCGCCTTTTGTGGAACGCGATGCTCCCTCCGCTGGGGCTCTCCGTCCTGGTCGCTCTTGCCATTCTCTGGTTCGGGTCGCCGATCAGCCGCCTGCTGATCGGTGCCGAAAGCGACATTCTGATCTGGCTGCTGGCCCTTTCGGTCGTCGTTGCGGTGCTGGAACGTTTCGCCCTGCTCGTGCTGCGCATGAACAAGGAGGCGGTACGTTTCTCGATGCTCCGCCTGGCGTTCGCGATCATCAACTTCCTCGTCATCCTGCTTTACTGCCAGTTCGTGGCGCGCGATTTCCTCGCCATCGTTTCCGCCAATCTGGCCGCGCTTTCGCTCTGCGCCGCCTTGGCGATCCTGATGGGCGGGCCGATCTGGAAGGCCTGGCCGCTGGACAGAGCCCTGATCGGCGCCATGCTCCGCTACGGACTGCCTTTCGTCCCGACCTTCCTGGCGGCCTGGATGTTCGAAGGGATCGATCGGGTGGCATTGCGCCATTATTCGACCTTTTTCGAGCTCGGCCTGTTTTCGGCCGCGATCAAGATCGTCGCCATCCTTTCGCTGCTGCAGATCGCCTTTTCGAACTTCTGGGTGCCGGTATCCTACGAGCTCTACGAATCGGGGTCCGATGAGGCGCGGGCGACCTATGCCTCCGTCTTCTCGCAGATTTCGGGCAGTCTGTTCGTCGCCGGGCTCGGCATCATCGTGCTGAAGGACGTGGTGATCCTGCTGTTCGACCCGGCCTATCGGGGCGCGGCCTCGATCATGCCCTTCCTGCTGCTGATCCCGATCATGGCGACGCTGTCGGAGGTGACGGTCGTCGGGATCAATTTCCGGAACCGCACCCATTGGCATCTCTATATCGCCCTCGGCTGCGCGGCCCTGAACCTCATCCTCAACCTGCTGCTGGTCCCTTCGCTCGGCGCGAAGGGCGCGGCCATCGCCACTGGCTTTTCCTATATCGCCTTCTTCTATTCCCGCACTCTCATGTCCGCCCGCCTGTTTCCGATCCCGGTGGATCTGAAGCGGGTCCACATCGCCGTCATCCTGTTCGTCCTTGTGGCGGCGCTGAACAGCTTTCTGCCATTCTCGCCTCTATCCTATGGCGCGGCGGCGGCGGCGATCCTGGCCATGCTGCTGATCGATCGCCGGATCTTCCTCGGCCTCGCCACGGATTTGGCGGGGCGGATTCGGCGCAGCGCCGCCTGATCCTCAGGCCGGGCGATAGGGCTCGAAATGCGGGTCCAGTTGGTCGGCATTCTGCAGCCGTGCCAGCGCCGCGTCGATGCCGGTCGCGCCCTGGACGGCATCGCCATAATTCCACCAGTGCGATTCGAGCAGCCGTTCGACGGTTGCCGCGTCGAAACGCATGCGCAGCAATTTGCCCGGCACGCCGGCGATGATCGAATAAGGCGCGACATCCCGCGTGACGACCGCGCCGGCACCGATGACCGAGCCTGTGCCGATGGTGAGGCCCGACATGATGACGACATTGTCACCGATCCAGACGTCGTGCCCGATCTCCACCGGCGGCCCCCATTCGAATTCGCCCAGGATGAAGGGATGGGTCGAAACCCTGTCGGTAAGGTGCATCGCCGCGCCGATCGAGCAGCGCCGGCCGATCGAACAGAAGCGGCCGACGGTCGCGTTCCGGAACAGGCTGTCGATCGAATAGCTACGATAGCCGATCCTCACCGGCGCCAGCAGCGTGCAATTGGCCAGGGATACATGGCGTTCGGCCTGCACGCCCGGATCGATGGGCGCCGGGCGCAGGGCTCGGGCCGCGGCCGCGAAGAGGCGCCGCACCGCCGGTTAGCCGTCCGAGACCGCGCGGACGAGCGCGGCGACTATGTCGCGCTGCTGCGCTTCGTCGATATCGGCCGACATGGGCAGGCTGAACACGCGCCTGGCCAATGATCTGGCGACCGGCGTTTCATGACCCTCGTCGAAGTGACGATAAGCCGGTTGCTCGTTCATCGGCACCGGATAATGGATGGCCGTCGGTACCCCCGCTTCCTTGAGCGCGGCGATCACCCGGTCGCGATCGTCGCTCATCACCGTATATTGGGCGAAGACGCTGGTGCGGCCCTGCCGCTGCCGGACGCGCTCGATGCCGGCCTCGTCGAGTAGGCGATTATAATATTCGCCTTTCGCGATTCTTTGCCCGATCTCCCAGTCGAACCGTTCCAGCTTGGCGAGCAGGATCGCGCATTGCAGAGTGTCCATGCGTCCGCCGACCCCGATGCGGGTGTGGACATAGCGCTCGCTCTGACCATGCACACGGATCTCGCGGCAGGCCCGGGCGATCTCGTCATCGTCGGTGAAGAGCGCGCCGCCGTCGCCGTAGCAGCCCAGCGGCTTGGACGGAAAGAAGCTGGTGCAGCCGATCCGGCTCAGATGTCCGCTCTTGCGGTCGCCATAGAGAGACCCGAGGCTCTGCGCCGCATCCTCGATCACGGTCAGGCCGTGGCGCTCGGCCAAGGCGTTGATCTCGTCCATGTCGCAGGGCTGGCCATAAAGGCTGACTGGCATGATCGCCCGGGTCCGCGCGGTGATGCGGGCTTCGATCAGATCCGGATTCATGTTGCAGGTGTCGGGCTCGATATCGACGAACACGGGCGTGGCGCCGGCCAGCGCAATGATCTCGGCCGTGGCGATGAACGAAAAGGGTGTGGTGATGACTTCGTCGCCGGCCCCGATTCCGAGCGCCATCAGGCTGATCAGCAGCGCCTCGGTCCCGCTCGATACGGTCACGCAATGGGCCGCGCCGGTCCAGTCCGCCAGCCGCTGCTCCAGCTCCTTGACCTCGGGCCCCATGATGAACTGGCCGTGGTCGAGCACCCGTTCGATCCGCTCCATGATCGAGGGCCGCAATGCCTGATATTGCGCCTTGAGGTCGATGAAGGGGATGGTCATCGCGGCCGATGCTCCAGATGATCGCCGTGCAGCGTGTAGCGGTCGCCGGTGTCGGGGCAGATATGGGAACCCACGCCCTGCAGCGGCAGTTCGATGCGGTTGCCGAAGGCGCTCATCCACCCGATCTGGCGCGCGGGAACGCCCGCCATCAGGGCGAAAGCCTTCACATCCTCGCGGACCACCGCGCCGGCGGCGACGAAGGCATGTTCGCCGATCGTCACGCCGCAGACGATCGTGCAATTGGCGCCCAGCGTCGCCCCGCGCTTGATCAAGGTGTCGCGATATTCGTTGCGGCGGGATACCGCGCTGCGCGGATTATAGACATTGGTGAAGACCATGCTGGGTCCGCAGAAGACGTCATCTTCCAGCGTCACATTGTCATAGACGGAGACATTGTTCTGGATCTTGCAATTGTCGCCGATCACCACCCGGTCCGCCACGAAGACATTCTGGCCCAGCGAGCAATCGGCGCCGATGCGGGCGCCGCCGCTGACATGGGTCCAATGCCAGATGCGGGTGCGATCGCCCACATCCGCGCCCTCGTCGACGATCGCCGTGGGGTGGATCTGGGCCGTCACGCGAGCCTTCCCGTCAATATTGGAGCGGCAGGGCGACGCGCGCGCCGTCACGAGCCGACAGATAGAGCGCGATCAGCAATTCGAGGCTGCGCAGGCCTTCGCGGCCGTCGGTGATCGGTCTCTGCTCACCGCGCAGGACCCGGATGACCTCCTCATAATAACGCTGGTGCCCGTTGCCATAGACGCTCGCCGTCTCATAGCTGGCGTCGGTCACCTGTGCGTCCTCGGGTGCGGGATCGGCGAACTGCCATTTCTCGACCTTGTTGAGCGCCACCCCGCCGATGCGCACCGTGCCGGTTTCGCCGATGATGGTGAAGCTTCCCTCGAAATTCCGGGGATGGGTGAGCATGGAAACGTTGAGCGTGCCGACGGCGCCGTTGCGCCAGCGCAGGGCCGCCACCCCGACATCCTCGACCTCGATATTGCGGGCGAGCGTCGCCGTATAGGCCATCACGCTTTCGACCGGTCCGACCAGCCAGTCGAGCAGGTCGATATAATGGCTTGCCTGGTTCATCAGCGCGCCGCCGTCGAATTCCCAGGTTCCGCGCCACTTCGCGCTGTCATAATATTCCTGCGGCCGGGTCCAGAAGACGTTGACCGCGACATTGTAGATCCGGCCGAAGCGCCGTTCCTCGATCGCGCGCTTCAGCAGCATCAGGGTCGGGTTGTAGCGATTCTGCTTCACGACGAAGAGGCGGCGATCTTCCTCGTCGAACGCTTCCACCATCCCGAGCCCGTCGCCGAGCCGGGTGGCCATCGGCTTCTCGGTCACGACATGACGGCCGGCGCGCGCCGCCGCGATCGCCTGGGCGGGATGCAGGCCGCTGGGCGTCGTCAGCACGATCACGTCGGCTTCGTCGCGGTCCAGCATGTCCGCCAGGCTCGCATAGCCCGCCGCGCCCGTTTTGTCCCTGGCGGCGGCAAGGGCCGCCGGATCGACGTCGCAGATGCCGCTCAGTTCGGCCTCTTCGGACAGAGCCTCGAGAGCGTTGAAATGATTGGCGGAGATTCGTCCACAGCCTGCCAAAGCGAAGCGAATCTTGCGGTCGATGATCGGTTCGATGACCTTGCCCATGGGATGAATGGTGGAGTGCGCCAGAAGGCCACCTGCATGGGCTAGCAAATGCCCATAATCATTGCACGTCGAATTTGGTCCCTGTCCGCCTCCCGATCGCGGCGCGGCCTGGCGCTGGATCGCCGTCTTTTCTCTGCTAAGGAACGGCTGGAAGGTGAAGATCAGTGTGCGGAATTGCGGGCATCATCGCCGGCGGCGGGCTGGACGCCGCATCCGTCAAGAGGATGACGGATCCGATCGCCCATCGCGGGCCCGACGATGAAGGCGTATGGCTGGATGCACAGGCCGGTGTCGGCCTCGGCCATCGCCGGCTCGCCATCGTCGATCTTTCGCCTTTGGGGCATCAGCCGATGGGCTCGTCCGATGGCCGCTACATCCTGTCCTACAATGGCGAAATCTACAATCACGCGGCCCTTCGGGGCGAACTCGAAGCGGCCGGCCTGGCGCCGGCCTGGCGCGGCCACAGCGACACCGAGACCTTGGTCGAATGTATCGCCGCCTGGGGCCTGGAGACGACGCTGCGCAAATGCGTCGGCATGTTCGCCCTGGGCTTGTGGGACCGGAAGGAACGGCTGCTCCATCTCGCTCGCGACCGGTTCGGCGAAAAGCCCTTATATTATGGCTGGACCGGCGGCGATTTCGTCTTCGCCTCCGAACTGAAGGCGCTTCGCAGCCACCCCCGCTTCGCCAATGAGATCGATCGCTCGGCGCTGCGCCTGTTCGCGGCGCGGACCTATATCCCCGCGCCGCTTTCCATCTACCGTCACATCTACAAATTGCAGCCCGGATGCATTCTGACCGCGTCTACCGATGTCGCGAAGACGGCGCCGTCGGGGGCGCCGCGGATCGGCAGCCGCGAAGGCGGGCTCTCGATCGCGGCTTACTGGTCCTATCGCGCGGTGGTGGCGCAGGGCCTCGCCGACCCGATCGGACAGGAGGATGAGGCGCTCGAGCGGCTGGAAGCGGCCTTGGCGGAAGCCATCAAGGGCCAGGCGGTTGCCGATGTCCCGGTCGGCGCCTTCCTTTCGGGCGGGATCGATTCCTCCACCGTGGTCGCGCTCTATCAGAAATATTCGTCGGGCAAGGTCAGCACCTTCACCATCGGCTTCGAGGAAGCGGGTTTCAACGAAGCCGAATATGCCAAGCAGGTGGCCCGGCATTTCGGCACGGCGCATCACGAAAATTATGTCACGTTCCGCGAGGCGCAGGCCCTCATCCCGTCGCTTCCCGCCATGTATGACGAGCCGTTCGCCGATTCCTCGCAGATCCCCACCCATCTCGTCAGCCGCTTCGCGCGCGAACAGGTGACGGTGGCATTGTCGGGCGACGGCGGCGACGAATTGTTCGGCGGCTATAATCGCTATTTCGGCACCGCGCGTTTGTGGTCGCAGATGAAGCGGCTGCCCCGCCCGGTCCGTGCACTGGCGGGTGGGGGCTTGGGGCATTTGCCGCCCGGCTTCTGGAACGGCCTGTCCGATGTCCTTCCCGGGGGGCGGCGTCCGCCGCATTTCGGGGTCAAGGTGCAGAAGACGTTCCGGACGCTCGGCGCCGCGAGCGGCCTGGGCGACGTCTTCACGACCTTTCTGAACGAATGGTCGGGCGAGCGGTCTCCCGTCCTGGACGCGGGCGGGGCGCCCGGAGAATGCGCCTTCGATCTCGATATCGGCGCCGCGCCCGATGCCGTGCGGATGATGTATTGCGACGCCGTGAGCTATCTGCCCGACGACATTTTGTGCAAGGTCGATCGCGCGGCCATGGCCGTCAGCCTCGAAACGCGCGTCCCCTTCCTCGATCATCGCGTCGCCGAACTTGCCGCGCGCATGCCGGTGGAAATGAAGATCAAGGGCGGTGTCGGCAAGCATATCCTGCGGCGTCTTCTCTATCGCGAGGCGCCCGCCGCGATGTTCGAAAGGCCCAAGGCCGGCTTCGCAGTGCCGGTCGGGGAATGGATCAGGGGGCCGCTTCGGCCATGGGCGGAATCTTTGCTCGATCATGGCCGGCTTGCGGATCAAGGCCTGTTCGATGCGGCCATCGTCCATCGCCGCTGGCAGCAGCATCTTCGCGGCGAGCGCGATTCCACGCCGGCCCTGTGGGCGCTGTTGATGTTTCAGGCCTGGCAGGAGGATCAGCGATCCTCCGCGGCTCGTGCTGCGGCGTGATCGTCGTCAGCGCGCGCCGAACCCGCTGAAGATCGTGCGCAGCGTCCTGGCGACGATCAGCAGATCCAGCCAGAACGAGAAATTCTTGATATAGTAAAAGTCGTAATGGAGCTTCCACAGCACGTCTTCCACCTCGGCGACATGGCCCTGCCGCACCTGGGCCCAGCCGCTGATGCCGGGCCGGACGATGTGGCGATAGCGGTAGAAGGGAAGCTCCGATTCATACCAGTGGGATAAAGGGACCGCCTCCGGCCTGGGGCCGATCCAGCTCATCTCCCCCTTCAGGATGTTGATGATCTGCGGCAGTTCGTCGACGCGGTAACGGCGCAGATACTTGCCGATGCGCGTGACCCGGTCATCGTCGTGCTGGGTGATGGCGGCGAGCCGTGAATCGGCGGCGGCGCCTGCTGCGGGCTCCGTCATCGTCCGGAACTTGTACATCCGGAACGGCGCGCCGCGATAGCCCATGCGCTGCTGCCGGAACAGGACAGGGCCCTTCGATTCCAGGCGAATGGCCAATGCGGTGAAGCCCATCAGCGGCGCGAGGAAGGGGATGGCCAATATCGTGAACCCCAGGTCCCAGACCCGCTTGACCTTCGCGTAGATGATGCCGGGTATCAGGGAGCCGAGATTGTTCTCGGACAGATGCTCGATCGCGACGCGCCCGGTCAGCGATTCCTCCATCTGCTTGACGTGCATCACCAGGGTTCCGTCGAGGGCGCGATCCGCCAGGAAGCGTTCCCATTGATCGGGTATGTCGGCCCTGAGGTCCGCGACGATAGCGTCCAGGTCTTCGCCTGGCCCGTGCGAGTCGGCGAGGCGCACCCATTGCACGTCCGGAATCTCGAACAGGCTATCCACTTCGCCGAACGGCACCACGCCGATCTGGAGCCGCTGCTGCCGCTGCAGCTTGAAATAGACGATATAATACCAGCAGGTCGAAACCAGGAAGCTCGCCAGGAAGTGGAAGCGGCTATATTCGAGCCGGGCGAAGAAGAAGACCGCCAGGACCAGCCCGTAGGAGGCCGCGAAGGACGGCAGGATGTGGTAGGAGGCCCGGACGCCGGGATAATGGGATACGCGCCGGAAGGCATAATAGCCCAGCAGCAGCGCGATGATCGTGCCGATCAGCGAATTGTGCAGGCTGACGATGTCGCCCGGCGATTCCAGCTTGAACCGGATCAGATAGGGAATGAGGACCGCCAGCAGCAGTCCGAACCCCAACTGGTATCGCACCCGATGCCAGAGCGTCTTCCGCTTGCTCGCAAATTTACCGGTCTGGATGGACACTGCGGGGGCTTGCCTGTCGGCTCCGTCGCTTGAGGGATCGGCGCCGGTTAAGAGGAAATTCCCTTGGAAGTCCACCATGCCGGGCCGAATGGAGGACGGATACAGGCCTATTCATAACCGGGGATGAATGGTTCGCGCGGAAGGGGCCGTCGCAGGGCGCGGCCGGACCACGATCAGTCGTGTTCTTGATATGTTCCGCTTTGTGTGGTAGAGGCGGCAATAAAGGACGAAGGACGATCGCGGGGTTTCGACTTTGGGGAGGGCGAAGTTTTTGCTCTTATGAAGCCGAACCTTCTGAACCTTCGTCTCCGTCCGGCTCTTTCTCAATGTCGAAAACGGGAACCTGGTCTTCGCATGGCCGGCGGCCGCACGGGGTTATGCGGCACCGCGCACCGACGCGGAGGCGCCGATCACCTCATCATAGGTGCCGATCGTCTTAACCTCGCCGGCCTCAAGCCGGATGAGCCGGTCGCAGGCCTTCAGCGTGGACAGCCGGTGCGCTATCATGAGCACGGTGCGGCCGGGTCCCGCACCGGCGCCGGCCAGCGCCTCGATGACCTTTTCCTCGGTGTCGTCGTCGAGCGCGCTGGTGGCTTCGTCCAGGATCAATATCTGCGCCTTCTTGTACAATGCCCGGGCAATGCCGATCCGCTGGCGCTGGCCGCCCGACAGCCGGATGCCCCTTTCCCCCACTTCCGTCAGATAGGCTTCCGGCAATTCCTCGATGAAATCGGCGATCTGCGCCTGCGCGGCGGCCGTCCGGACCCGCGCCATGTCGATCGCCCCCTCGGGCTGTCCGAAGGCGATATTGGCTGCGATCGAGCTGTCGGCGAGATAGATGAATTGCGGGACATGCGCGATCTGCGCCTGCCAGTTCGGTCGCTCGGCCGCATCCAGCGTGACGCCGTCGATCCGGATTTCGCCGCTGTTCGGCTCGAGCAGGCCCATGACCAGGTCCAGCAACGTGCTCTTGCCGCTGCCGGTCTTGCCGATGAAGCCGATCCGCTCGCCTCGGGCGATCGCGAAGCTCACGTTGCGGAGTGCGGTCTGCCGCCCGCCATAGCTGAAGGTCACGCGGTCGAGGACGATATCGCGGGCGAAGGCGCGGACCGTTGCGGGCGGACCCGCCATGGCGCCGGGCGGCACCTCGATGTTCGAAAGCTGGACGATTTCGGACAGGGTATGGAGGGAGCCGGCGGCGCGGCTCCAGCCAAGATAGACCAGCTGAAGCAAGGGCAGCAGGCGCTGGGCGCCCAAAGCGAGCGCGCCCAAAATGGGAATGGCCGCCACCAGCCCACCCGCGTCGGAGCTCATATAGAGGGCGAGGAGCGCGATGGCGACGATCCCGATCGCCTCGACGACGAAGCGCGGCGCGGCGGCGACGAACATGTTCGCCATCTGCGCCCGGCGCAGCTGGTCGTCATATTGGCTGAAGCTGCGCTCGAACACCGGTTGCGAACGGTCGATCAGGATATCCCTGATGCCGCCCAGCCCTTCCTGGAGCTGTTTCATCCGCTGGTTGTGGGCGAGATTGATGATGTGGCTATTACCGGTCAGCAGCCGCTGGGTGCCGATGCTGACGACGATGTAGAGGATGGCCAGCAGGGCCGCCGCCGCCAGCGCGGTCGTCGGATCGATGGCCACGAGGATGGCGATGATGAAGATCGCCATCACCGCCGCGACGGCGGCCTGCATCAGCTGCAGCAGCACACCGAATATCGCCGTCTGCACCTTCTCGATGGCGGCCAGGACCTCGCTGCTATTGCGCTGGACGTGATAGCGATAGGGCTGGCGGAGCACGCGGGAATAGATTTGGTTGCCCATGTCGTGGCCGAGCCGGAAGATGAAGGACTGGCTTACCCAGGTCAGCAGCAGGCGCACCAGCGCCGCGAAAATGGCGATGCCGATCAGCAGCAGGGTGGCCTTGCCGATCAGATCCTCCCCGGCCCGCCAGCCGAACAGATCGTACACGACCCGCACGGCCGGCAATTGGCTCGCTTTGCCGGGATCGGCCAGCAGGGCCAGGAAGGGAAGGACGGCGCCGATCGTCATGAGCTCGGCGAGCGCGCCGACCAGCATCAGGGCGATGGTCAGGTGAAAATGAAGACGCCGGCGCGCGCTCATCGATCCATAAATCGCGCGCAAGGCGTCCCACACGCTCGCGGGAGAAGAAATTGCCCTGCCCGATGCTTCAGTCACGCCAGCGGTAAGACGCAAAAGAGCCGGAAAGTCTAGGCCGTTATCGGCGGCAGGATACCGCTCCGATGCGGTGGGCGGACTGCCGCGGTCCTTCCACCCCGAAGAAACTGGCTCTATGCGCGAAGGCGCAATCAGGACAGGAACGCGATGACAACGCTCGTTACCGGCGCGGCCGGCTTCATCGGCTTTCACGTCTGCCAGCGGCTGCTGGCGGGCGGGGAGCAGGTGATCGGCCTAGACAATCTCAACGATTATTACAGCGTCGCGCTGAAGCGGGCCCGGCTCGCGGCACTCGCGTCGAATTCCGGGTTCGAGTTCGTCGAGGTCGATTTCGCCGACAACCAGGCCTTTCAGGACATGCTGGCGGCGCGGTCGTTCGACCGGATAGTGCATCTCGGCGCGCAGGCCGGCGTCCGCTATTCGATCGAAAATCCGCACGCTTATGTCCAGTCGAACCTCGTCGGTCATCTCAATCTGCTGGAAGTCGCCCGCCGGCGCGAGGTCGGTCATCTCGTCTATGCCTCCTCCTCCTCCGTCTATGGCGGCAACGAGACGCTGCCCTTCCGGGTCGAGGACAGGGTCGATCATCCGCTGTCGCTTTATGCCGCGACCAAGAAAGCCGACGAGCTGATGAGCGAGACCTACGCCCATCTCTACCGGCTTCCCCAGACCGGCCTGCGCTTCTTCACCGTCTATGGGCCCTGGGGCCGTCCCGACATGGCGATGTGGCTGTTCACCAAGGCGATCCTCGCGGGCGAGCCGATCGGTATATTCGGCGAGGGGGATATGCGGCGGGATTTCACCTATATCGACGATATCGTGACGGGCATCGTCTCCTGCCTTGAAAATCCGCCGCCGGACGACGGCGCCGAAAAGGCCGGCGGCAGCAAGGGGCCTCACCGGCTCTACAATATCGGCAACAATCGCTCCGAAGAGCTGATGCGCATGATCGACATATTGGAAGAGGCCTGCGGCCGGAAGGCCGAGCGGCGTCTGCTGCCGATGCAGCCCGGCGACGTTCGCGACACCTATGCGGACATCGGCGCGATCCAGCGCGATCTGGGTTTCGCGCCGACCACCGGTATCGACGAAGGCGTGCCGCGTTTCGTCGACTGGTACCGCCACTATCACGGCGTCTGATCGTCTTTTGTGGCGGCTGAACGTTCCTAGCTAAAGCGTCCAGCGCTCGACGCCGTCGGTCAGCGGCCTGCCGGCATAGATGTTCTTGAGGTCCGCGAGCAGCCCGCCCGGGGTCAGCAGGGCGGCGAGACGGCCATCGTCCAGTGCGCGATAGTCGGCGTGCGGGACGGCGACGACGACCAGGTCATAGGCCTTGCCGAGCGCATCCGTCGGCAGGTCCAGTCCATATTCGTGCTGCGCCTCGACGGGATCGACAAGCGGATCGTGGACGGTGACGTCATGGCCCAGCGACCTCAGCCGGCCGATGACGTCGATCACCTTGCTGTTGCGGAGATCCGGCACATTCTCCTTGAACGCCAGGCCCATCACCAGCACCGATCCGGCCTTGCCGCCGCGGCGGGCATGGACCTGCTCGGCGATCCAGGCGCCCATCCCGTCATTGGTGGAGCGGCCGGCCAGGATGACATTGGGCTCCTCGCCCAATTGCTGCGCCCGGAAGCTCAGATAATATGGATCGACGCCGATACAGTGGCCGCCGACGAGACCTGGCTGGAAGGGCAGGAAGTTCCATTTGGTGCCGGCCGCGGCGAGCACGTCCCAGATCGAGATGTCGAGCTTGCCGAAAATCTGGGTGATCTCGTTCATGAACGCGATGTTGATGTCGCGCTGGGCATTTTCGATGACCTTGGCGGCCTCGGCCGCCTTGATCGATGCGGCCCGGAACACGCCAGCGCTCGTCACGCGGCCGTAGATCGCCGCGAGCCGTTCGGTGATTTCCGGGGATTCGCCCGCCACCACCTTGACGATGCGATCGACCGTATGTTCGCGATCGCCCGGATTGATGCGCTCCGGTGAATAGCCCAGGAAGAAATCCGTGCCGCGCCGCAGGCCGGCCACCTCTTCGATGAGCGGACCGCAAATCTCGTCGGTGACGCCGGGATAGACGGTGCTTTCATAGACGATGATCGGCTTCCTTGCCGGATCCAGCAATGCCGCCACTGCCTTCGTGGCGCCGATCACCGGCCCCAGATCGGGCTGGTTGCCGGCATCGACGGGGGTCGGGACCGTGACGATATAGATATCGGCGCCCCGGCAGTCGGCGGCGCGGCTGGTGAACCTGAGGTTCGATTTCGCCAGCACGAACGGATCGACTTCCCTTGTGCGATCCACATTGCTTTCCAGCTCGTCGATGCGGCGCCGATCCACGTCGAGCCCGATCACCGAAAAGCTGCGGGCCAGGGTCACCGCCAGCGGCAGCCCCACATAGCCGAGGCCGACGACGACGATCTGTTCTTCGGAGGCAGCGCTCATCATTCTCACCCGTTGGACAGTGGTGCCGGACCTTCCCCGGAAGATCCCCGTTTGGCCGATCCGCAAACATTCAATAGCGATGCGAAGTCAAGCGGTCGCCGACCGATCCACGTTCAATCGCGATGGAAGATCGCGCTGCGGCCCTGCAGCCACTGAAGATTGGCGCGGGTCAGGGCTTCCAGATAGGAACGCGGCTTCTTCATCAGCCGGCTCGTATCCGCATGCATACCCAGGATCGCCGCCACCTCCGCGACGAAATGGACGCAGTTGCGGCGGTTGAGGTCGTAGGAAGGCTGCGGCGCATGGCGCCATGCATTCACCCTTTCCATCACCCGCTCATATTCGCCGTCGCTGATCGTGAAGGTGAAGTGCTTGTCGCTCTTGCGGACATAATCGTCCTTGTCGTGGGAGACGATCTCTCCCTTCACGGCGCCCATCAATATGGCCGGCGTCACGCTCTTGGCGGTGAAGCCGTAATTATCGGCGATCGGTTCCCCGCCTTGGTCCAGCCTCCCTTCCAGGACGACAAAAGCATGCGGAAACGACGTTCCGAACTCCTTGGAATAAAAGGTGATTCTGACCGCCGCCGCCGCCTGCGTCGCGCCGAGCGCGAGGGCCGCAGATAGCAACAGGCACAGCAAACGAGACAGGATACTGGTCCCCGACACGCCTTTCTCCTCGTCCGGCATCGGCCTGCGCTACTGAGGCAAAATGTCCCTGCAGGCAACCGGCCGCATCGGGCTTCGTCCGTCCGCGGACCCGCAAGATGCACAGTCACTTTTCGGCAACACATTTCTGCTCAATGCATTGCAAGTGAACTTTTGCTTGCGAAGGGCGTTAGGTTCAGTCTTCGTAAACTCACAGGGGATTACGGAGTAGATCGGTTCGAGTGGGTCGAGCGGGGCTTTCAGGGGTGGACACTTGTTTTGGCCTCGGATAGTAAACGCGCGAATTCGAGAAGATCAGGCTCGAGTACGAAGGGAGAAGCTGACGTGGTATTCAAAGGAATTATTGCTGCTACCGCCTCCGTTGCCTTGATGGCAACTCCGGCGATGGCTGCTTCGGCGAGCGCGAGCGCCGCATCGTCGCAATTGGCTCCGGCCAGCGAGTCTGTCACCGGGTCGGAACTTGACGGCGGCGGCAGCATCATCGTGATCGTTCTCGCTCTCATTGCTGCGGGCCTTGGTCTCTGGGTCCTTCTCGATGACGGCAACAACGCTCCGAACAGCCCGTAATCGCGGGTTGGAGTGAACGAATAACGTTCGGCCGAATGAGGAAACCCCTCATTCGGCCGAATTTTTTTATGCTCTTCGTCGGCTCATCTTTGGCATGAACCGCCTCATCTTGTTTCTTTCATCGATCTTGTTGGTTCCGGCGGCCATGGTCTCGGCCCAGGCCGGCGAGTCAGCACAGGGCAGCAGCCTGCGGGCGGAGGATTTGCGCGTCGCCGCGGTGGCGTATCGGCTCGCGCTCGGCGGTGCGCCGGATTGCCCGGCGGATTTTCCTCTTACGGGCATGCTGCTGCATCACCTTGCCGAATATGCGCCGGACGATCAGCCCCGGGCGATCGCGCTCTATCAGGTGGATCGCGGACCGGGTGTGCTCGCGGTGGTCGCAGGCGGCCCCGCTGCCCGCGCGGGCCTCATGCCCGGTGACGTCATTCTCGCGGTCAACAAAGTCCCCTTCCCAGCGCCGGTCCTCATCGCCGCCGAGACCAAGCGCAAGATATGGCGCAAGATGGTGGAGGCGTCGGAAGCGCAGCTCGAGGACCAACTGCGCCTCGGTCCCGTCCGTCTCGACATTCTTCGTGCCGGTGCCGAGAGCGTCGTCATGCTGGATTCCATTCCGGCCTGCCCGGCCCGTGTCCGGCTCGCCCGCTCGAACCAGCTGAACGCCTTCGCCGATGGGAAATATGTGACGGCGACAACCGCGTTGCTCGATTTCGTGCGGAATGACGACGAACTCGCCATCGCCCTTGCCCATGAAATGGCCCACAATATCCTCGCGCACCCCGCCTTGCTGGACGAACAGGGCGTCCCCAGGCGGGGGATGATGAGGGGGTTTGGTGGCAATGCGAAGCGCGTCTGGGCGACGGAAGCGGAAGCCGACCGATTTTCGATTGCGCTGGCCTGGCGTGCCGGCTTCGACGTCTCCGCCGCGATCCCCTTCTGGCGGCGGCTCTATGCGAGCCGGAACAGGCTCCCGCAGATCTTTCGGACCCATCCGAGCCTCGGTGCCCGCGAAAAGATCGTCAACGAAGCCATAGCCGCCCTTCCGTCACGATAAGGCCCGACGTGAAGTGAGCCATCAATCCTCGTCGCGGAGGCGGAGCATTTCGACGACGTCCTTCACGCGCTGGCCTTCTCCACGTGGGAGCACCAGGATATTTTCCTTGGTCGCGATGACGATAAGGTCGTGGACGCCGACAGCGACCACCCTCGGGCCGTCCGAGCGGAGCAGGCAGTCGCGGCTGTCGATGGCCAGTACGTGGCCGGTCGCGACGTTCCCGGCCTCGTCGCGCGGACCGATATTGTGGAGCGCATCCCAGCTGCCGATGTCGGACCAGTCCATTTCGACCGGCACGGTCGCCACCCGGTCGGCCTTTTCCATCACGGCATGGTCGATCGAGATGGAGGGCGAGCGTTGGAAGGCTTCGGCCTGCGGCAGGATCGGGCCGTCTTCGTCCCGGCGGGCGGCCGCCATGGCCGCCGCGGCGGCCTCCAGGACGGCAGGCGCATGGGTGGCGAGTGCCGCCAACAGGTCGCTCGCGCGGAACAGGAAAATGCCGCCGTTCCAAAGCCAGCCGCCTTCATCGTAGAAACGCTGCGCCGTCTCTCCGTTCGGCTTTTCGACGAAACGGTCCGCCCGGAATATGCCCCGCCCGATCTCCGCGCCGCGGGCAACATAGCCATAGCCTGTCTCGCCATGGGAAGGGACGATGCCGAATGTCACGATCCATCCCTCGCGGGTAAAGGGCAGAGCTGCTTCGACACCCTTGAGGAAGGCCGCTTCGTCGCCGATGAGGTGATCGCTGGGCATGACGAGCAGGACCGCGTCCTCGCCCGCCGCCAAGGCGGCCAGGGCGATTGCCGGCGCGGTGTTGCGGGCGACGGGTTCGAGGATCAGCCGCGGTGTTGCAATCCCGACGGCGGCGAGCTGCGATATGATGGCTTCCGCGTGCGCGGCGCCCCCCACGAGGATCGGATCGGCAAATCGCGCGCCGTCACCGGTACGGAGCGCTGTCCGCTGGAGCATCGTCATCCCGCCCGACAAAGCCAGGAATTGTTTGGGGCGGGCCGCGCTGGACAGAGGCCAGAGCCGGCTGCCGGAGCCGCCGGAGAGGATCACCGGCGTAATGCGCATCCCGCTTTCGGCGCCGCTCATGATCCCGCGGCGATCATAGCAAGGTGCGCAGCGACCAGAGCTCCGGAAAGGCGCGCTTGCCGAGCGTGGACTGCAGATAGGCGACGCCGCTGGTTCCGCCCGTGCCGCGCTTGAGGCCGATCACCCTCTCCACGGTGGTGACATGCTTGTGGCGCCAGGTCGCGAAGGCCTCATCGACATCGACCAGTTTCTCGGCCAGCTGATAGAGCGCCCACCATCTTCCGGTATCGCGATAGACTTCCGCCCATGCAGCCTCCACCTCGGCGCTCGGCTGATAGGATAAGGTCCAGTCACGCTCCAGCACATGCGGCGGCAGATCGAAGCCGGCCCGGGCGAGCGCCGCATTGGCCTCGTCCCACAGGCTCGGTTGCCGAAGCGCCTCGACCAGTCCGGCCCGTCCCTCCGATCCTTCGTCCTGGAAGCGTAGGAAGGCGCCGTCCTTGAGTCCGAGCAGATATTCGACCTGGCGGAACTGCGCCGATTGGAAGCCCGAGCTCGACCCCAGCACGTCCCGGAAACTGCTATAGTCGCTGGGCGTCAGGGTCGTCAGAACGTCCCAGCTCAATGTCATCACCGCCTGTATCCGGGACACCCGGGCCAGGCTCTTGTAGCTGGTTTCCGGTGAATCCGCGCGGATCAGTTCTCGCGACAATTTCAGCTCGTGGATGATCTGCTTGAGCCAGAGTTCCTTGGTCTGGTGGATGATGATGAACAAAAGTTCGTCATGATGGCTCGAGGCCGGATGCTGGGCCGAAAGGAGCTGGTCGAGCCCCAGATAGTCGCCATAGGTCATGGCTTTGTTCGTATCGGTCATGACGATCGCCCGCGAATGTCCGGGCGCGCCCGGATTGGTTCGGAATTGTCTGCCCTCAACGCGGCCGCCTCATGTTCGGCACGCTACATCCGCTCGGCGCTGGAGACAACGTCGGTCGCCCGCAACGCAGCCAGGATCCGCATCAGATGCTGGACGTCGTGCACTTCCAGGTCGAGGCGGAAGGTGTGGAAGCTGCCGTCGCGAGCCGCAAGATCCAGGCCGACGATATTCGCTCCATGGCTGCCCATGATGCCGGCGATGGTCGCGAGCGCGCCGGGCTCGTTCCGCACGACGACCGCCAGCCGGGCGAAGCCGCCGTCCGATTCGTCGCCCCAGGCCAGGTCGACCCAGTCCGCATCCACCCCGTCTGCCAGCGTGTCGCATCCGATCATATGGACTTCGATGCCTTCACCTTCGCGGCGGAGGCCGACGATCCGATCGCCGGGCACGGGATGGCAGCATTCCGCCAGATGGAAGGCGACGCCAGGGGTCAGGCCCTTGATCGATATCGCGCTTTGCTGCGGTGGAGGTTTCACACCCTTCTTGCCGGCCGATCCCGGCATCAAGGCTTCCATCACCGCAATGTCCGTCACGCGCTTCAGCGCGATTGCCTCCATCAGTTCCTGATCGTCGTGAAGATTGAGGCGCCGCAGCGCTTCCGCCATGGCCTCCCATCCTAAAGGCGCCGGCAGCCGCTGCACGATCTCCTCGAAGATCTTGCGGCCCAGGGCCATCGTCTCTTCCCGTTCCTTCGACTTGACGAAGCGGCGGATCTTGGCGCGCGCCTTGCCGGTGACGACGAAGTTGAGCCAGGCCGTCTGGGGATGCTGGGCCTTGGAGACCAGAATTTCGACCTGGTCGCCATTCTCGAGCGCAGTCCGTAGCGGCATGACGCGGCCGTTGATCTTCGCGCCCACGGTCTGGTCGCCGAGATCCGTATGGACCGCATAAGCGAAATCGACGGGCGTCGCGCCCTTCGGCAGCTGGATCAGTTCGCCCTTCGGCGTGAATGCGAAGATCCGATCCTGGTACATGGCCATTCTGGTATGTTCCAGCAGCTCCTCGGCGCTGGCGGCATGGTCCAGAATTTCCAGCAGGTCCTCGATCCACGGATGGGGCGTGGAGGCGGCGGCCTTCCCCTCCTTATAGGCCCAATGGGCAGCGAGCCCGTTTTCGGCCTGGATGTGCATCTCGCGCGTCCGGATCTGCACCTCGATCCGCATATTCTCGTTATGGATGAGCGTCGTGTGAAGCGAGCGATAGCCGTTGCGCTTCGGCGTGGAGATGAAATCCTTGAAGCGGCCCGGTACCATCGGCCAGCGCTGGTGGATGACGCCCAAAGTGCGATAGCAATCGTCAACGGTGTCGACGATCGCGCGAAACGCCATGACGTCAGACAATTGCTCGAAGCTGACGTGGCGTTCCGCCATTTTCCGCCAGATCGAATAAGGATGCTTCTCTCGACCCTGAATCTCGGCCGCGATTCCCTTGGATTCCAGATGCGCCTTCAGGTCCTGCCCGATCCTGTCGATCAGGTCGCCACCGCCCTGATGCAGATGCTCGAGCCGCTTGGAGATGGAATCATAGGCATCCGGCTCCAGCTGGCGGAAAGCGAGCGTCTGCATTTCCGTCATGAATTCGTACATGCCGATCCGCTCCGCGAGCGGGGCATAGATGTCCATCGTCTCGCGGGCGATCCGGCGGCGCTTTTCCTCCGATTTGATGAAGTGGAGCGTCCGCATATTGTGGAGGCGGTCGGCGAGCTTCACGAGCAGGACGCGTATGTCGCCGGACATGGCAAGCAGGAACTTGCGCAGATTCTCCGCCGCCCGCTGATTCTCGCTCTGGGCTTCGATCTTGGACAATTTGGTCACGCCGTCGACCAGCCTGGCCACATTCTTGCCGAAGCTCTTCTCGATCTCCTCCGGCGTCGCCAGCGTATCCTCGATCGTGTCGTGGAGGATCGCCGTCACGATCGTCTCGTCGTCGAGGTGGAGGTCGGTCAGGATACCGGCCACCTCGATCGGGTGGCTGAAATAAGGGTCGCCCGAGGCCCGCTTCTGGCTGCCATGCTTCTGCATGGAAAAGACATAGGCGCGGTTGATCATCGCCTCGTCCGCGTCCGGATCGTAGGCCCTTACCTTTTCGACGAGTTCATATTGCCTCAGCACCTTTTCAACATGGAGTGCCGCGCTACCGCGTTGCAACGTTAAAAGGCGCCGGAAGAACTAAATTCCTTGCTAGCGGGCGCGACTGTTGCATTTTTCCATGACGTCCGGCGGCAAGTCGGCGCCGTCGACCGAGAAGCTGCTTAGCCTCCGATCCGGTGGGCCAAGGCTGGCAGTCGACGAGAGGTCTGCTGCTCTTGCGGCGACGCACGCTCGCGCCACATTACCATACCAACCCGCCAAGCATCATGGCCAACACGGCCTGCTAAGTTTCAATATAGGACCCATATTCACTTAGGTTTTCAAAGGCAACTAAAAATGCCAAACATGTTATAAGGGAGGAAAGAAGCGTAGGTCGGAGATGGTGCTGAACGTCGAACATCATAAGGAAATGCTGAAGCGCTGCTCGATCGCTGCTGCGCTGGAAGCTGTCGGAGAACGCTGGTCATTTTTGATCCTGCGCGCTGCCTTCAACGGCCTTCACCATTTCGAGGAGTTCCAGTCCACTCTGGGCATCGCCCGCAACATCCTCTCCCATCGTCTCGCCCGTCTGGTCGAAAATGAGATATTGGAACGGCAGCCCGATCCGGCCGATCGTCGCAAGGTGGCCTATCGGCTGACCGAAAAGGGGCGCGACCTGCTGCCGGTTCTCATCTCGCTGCGCCAATGGGGCGAACGCTGGGTGTCCTGTGTGTCCAGCAATCCCGTGCTGGTCGACTGCTACAACCGCCAGCCCGTCGCCGCGATGGCGGTGCGATCGGCGGACGGACGGCCGTTGTCGCTCAAGGAACTGGAATGGATCGATCTCGACGAGATCGGCGAGGCTCCCACGATCTAGACTTCGATCTCGAAGCTGAATTCCTCGATCCACGGTCGCGGCGCCCTCAATGCGGTTTCACCGCCAGCGGCAGATCCGCGAACAAGGAAGGATCGTCGCGGCGGCGCGCCCGCTCGATCTCCAGAAGCTTGAACTTCGTCGCAACGCCGCCGGGAGCCGAAAAGCCTCCGCTTTTCCCGGATGCCGCCAGAACCCGGTGGCAGGGTATGATGATCGGCAGAGGATTGCGGCCGAGTGCGGAACCGACCGCCCGGGCGGCGCCCGGCTGGCCGATCTGGGCTGCGATTTCGCCATAGGTGCGGACCGCGCCGCAGCGTATCCGCCTGGTCGCGACATAGACCTGCCGCTCGAACGGCTCACTTGTTCCAAAGTCGAGCGCAATTTCTTCGAAGTCCACCTCGTCGCCGTTCAGCAGTCGAACGATGCGGGCGACGGTCTCTTGCACGAAGGCGGGAGGATGGGCCGCGGCGGCACCCGGAACACGCGCCTCAAGCCGCGCGTGCAATGCCGTCTCGGATCGTTCGGGGAGGGCTGTCCCGATTATGCAGCCCGCCCGCCACAGGATTGCACAGCGGCCGATTGCGGTCGAGAAGAGCAGGAAGCCGGTCTCCGTCACGGGACCGGGCATCCGATCATTCGTAATCGCCACCGAGATTGTTGTTGCGGGGCGGGGCTGCAGCCGTGAGGCGCAACGCTTCGGCGGAGGCGCTCAGCGAGCCGACTTCGTCCGGAGCATCGTCGTCATCGACCTGCACGCGCTGAAGATTCCCGACCAGCGCTTCCTCCAGATGCTTCGGCTTCACGGTCTGTTCGGCAATTTCGCGAAGGGCGACGACGGGATTTTTGTCCCGGTCGCGATCGAGCGTGAGCTCGGCTCCGCCGGAGATCTGGCGCGCCCGCTGCGCCGCCAGCAGGACGAGGTCGAAACGGTTGGGAATCTTGTCGACACAATCTTCGACGGTAACGCGCGCCATGAAGCAGCTCCGCTCAATATCAATATGCGTGGAAAGGTCAGGCGGCTACCAGCAGCGGCCGCCGCTGTCAATCTTCCTAGGGGGGTTGCCCTCGGCCTTCGGGGTCATCATGTCCTTGCGATGGCCGACGAAAATCTGCGTGAAACCGGGGAGACCGTTTCCATCGACGTCGGGGCAGATCGATTGACCCTGCTGGCGGACGGTCCCGCCCGCCTCGATGCCCTGATCGACCTGATCGAAGGCGCCTCGACCAGTCTTCGGGTCCTCTATTATATCTTTCAGGACGACGCTTCGAGCACGCGTGTCCGCGATGCGCTGATCGCTGCGGCAAAAAGGGGCGTGCGGGTGTCGATGCTTGTCGACGGATTCGGATCGACTTCAGACCGTGATTTCCTCGCCCCGCTTTTGGAGAGCAAGATCGGCTTCTGCCGTTTCAGTCCAAAATTCGGCCGGCGCTACTTGCTGCGCAATCACCAGAAGCTGGCGCTGGCTGATCGGCGGACGGTGCTGATCGGCGGGTTCAACGTCTCGGATGAATATTTCGGGACCGTGGAGAGCGGCGCCTGGCGGGATCTCGGCCTCCGTGTCGAAGGCGGCAGTGTCGATTGTCTGGCAGGATATTTCGACGACCTGTTCGCCTGGGCGACCAAGCCGGGCGGCCGGATCCGGGAATTGCGGCGCCTCCTTCAGCAGCACAGCGTGGTCGAAGGCCGCCTCCACTGGCTGTTCGGAGGGCCGACAAGGCGTCTCAGCCCGTGGGCGCGCGCGGTGCGCAGGGATATGGCTAGCGCGCGCCGGCTCGATCTGATCGCTGCCTATTTCGCCCCTAGCCTCGGGATGCTCCGCCGCATGGCCCGTGTCGCCAGACGCGGCGAGGTGAGGCTGGTGACCGCCGCGAAATCCGACAACAAGGCGACGATCGGCGCAGCCCGCAATACCTATTGGTGGCTGTTGAAGCGTGG
Source organism: Sphingosinicella rhizophila (assembly GCF_032378825.1). NCBI lineage: Bacteria > Pseudomonadati > Pseudomonadota > Alphaproteobacteria > Sphingomonadales > Sphingosinicellaceae > Sphingosinicella > Sphingosinicella rhizophila. The sequence continues at coordinate 257,450 of NZ_JAVUPU010000005.1, forward strand.
CGTCGAAATCTTCGAATATCAGCCGACCAAATTGCACACCAAATTGTTTGTCGTCGACGATGTCGTCCATATCGGCTCGGCCAATTTCGACATGCGCAGCCTCTATCTGAATCTGGAAATGATGCTTCGTGTCGACGATCCCGGCTTTGCCGCCGCGATGCGGCGCTTCGTCGATGGCGAAATCGCGAGCAGCAAGAAGATCACGTTGGCGAGCCATCGCCGCCGGCGCACATTCTTCAATCGGCTGAAATGGGCCGTGGCCTATTTCCTGGTAGCGGTGGCGGATTATCGGATCTCGCGCGGGCTCAATTTCGGCGCCGAGAAGTCGACAGGGTAGCCGTCGGCCCGATCGGCCGCGCTCAGCCTTTCCAGGCCCAGAACAAGGTGGCCGGAGGGATATTGCGCCACTCGAAGGCGCGATCGATCCGGTCGAAATGCGGCGCGATGAATTGCCGGACCTTGGGGGAGAATTGATAGACCAGGAATGCGCCGTCCGTCCGAAGCGCCGCCTGGGTTTCGGCCGCGATCTTGGGTCCGACACCTGCGGGAAGGGTCGAAAATGGCAGGCCGGAAAGGATGAAATCCGCCTCCTCAAAGCCGAGATCCGCCATGATATCGCGAACATCGGCCGCCGAGCCGGTCACGGCGCGCAAGCGGGAATCGCGTATCTTGCCATTCAGATATTCGGTGAAATCCTCGTTCGTATCGATGGTCAGCAGCGTCGCATCGGGCGCCAGCCGATCGAGGATGTGCTGCGTGAACGTTCCGACGCCGGGCCCATATTCGACGAACAATTTGCAATTGGCCCAATCCACCGGGGCCAGCATCTTGTCGATCAATATGCGAGAGGAGGGAATGACCGATCCCACCATCACCGGATGTTTCAGAAATCCCCGAAGGAAGTGCCAGAGCGGACCGCCGGCGCCGCGGCGCGCAAATGCCCGCGTCCTTTGTGCCTGTTCACCCGATAAGGTCATGCCGCGTTCCGTAAGCTCCTGATCAGCAAGGTGCGTTGGCAAATCGGCGCGACAATGGCAAGGCCGACGCGTTCCGGCCGGGGCGAATATGTCAATTCCGGGACGGGCCGCTTCTTTTCCGGGATCGCACATGGCAACCGTCTCTTCCCTTTCCAGAGAGCGTTTCGCATTGCTCTTCGGTGTGATGCTGGTGGCAGCGGCGGGCAACACGGCCCTGCAGTCACTGATGCCGTCGATCGGCAGGCAATTGGGCGTGCCCGATTTGTGGGTTGCCGCCGCCTTCAGCCTTTCGGCAGTCATCTGGGTGCTGACAGCGCCTCATTGGGCCAGGCGCGCCGACCATCGCGGACGCCGGGCGCTCATGCGGCTCGGTCTTTACGGCTTCATCGCGTCCATGCTCGTTTGTGGCGGGGCGCTCGCCGCCGGGCTTGCCGGACTGATCGGCCCTATGGCCGTATTCCTGATCTTCATCGTCGGCCGTGCCGCCTACGGCGCCTGGGGGTCGGCATCGCCGCCCGCCGTCCAGGCCTATATCGCCGCCCGAACGGAGGGCGCTGAGCGAACCAGCGCCCTCGCCACAATCGCCTCCTCATTCGGCCTCGGAACCATTGCCGGCCCCGCTATCGCGCCACTGTTCATTTTTCCGCCGCTGGGATTGTCCGGCCCCCTGATCATATTCGCGGTCATCGGCATCGCGGTCCTGCTCGCCGTCGTCACCCGATTGCCGGACGATACGCCGCGATCCTCCGCGCGGGGACAGATCATCGGCTATCCATCCCTGGGGGACATGAACAGCGGGGCCGGGTCGGACGATCAGGACTGGTCGCCGGCCACCCTCGCATGGCGGGATCCGCGCGTCTTCGGCTGGCACATGATCGGGGCCATCGGCGGTCACGGACAGGCGGCGTTGTTCGGCGTGATCGGCTTCCTCGTCATCGACCGCCTCAGGGTCTCCCCGTCGGAAGCGCAGCAGTGGATTGCCATCGTCCTCATGAGCGGGGCGGCAGCCACCTTGCTTGCGCAATGGGGCCTCATCCCCCGTCTCGGCCTCGATCCGCGCCGGCTGGTCTTATGGGGGTGCCTGCTTTCCGCGCTGGGGGCGATCATCATCGGCATCGCCGCCGGCATGTACGGCATCACCTTGGGCTTCGCTTTGGCATCGCTTGGCTTCGGCTTCTTCCGGCCCGGCTATACCAGCGGCGCATCCCTCGCCGTGACGCGGTCGGAGCAGAACCGGGTGGCGGGTATGGTCACCTCCGTCAACGGAATCGCCTTCATCGGGGCGCCGGCGGCTGCGGTCGCCCTTTACAGCCTCTCGAAGGCCCTGCCCTTCTTCGTCACCGCCGCTTTGCTGGTGGCATTGACGTTCTGGGTCTGGCTTCGTTTCATTCCTTCGGACCAAGCGGCTTGAGCATGCCCGGGGTGATGAAACCGATCCCGCCCGAGCTCATCGCCTCCTGCTTGAGCTTCGATTCAATCTCCGCATAGTCGCGTTCCATCTCCGGCGTGACCGACGCGCGCGTCTCCTTGAGCGCCGCTTCGAAGTTCGCCATCGTCACCTGGGTCGCCTCGAGCGACCCGCGCAATGCGAACAGACCGGCGCGGCGCACCAGATCCTCCAGATCGGCACCCGTGAACCGTTCGGCGCGGTCGGCAAGGGCATCGAGATCGACATCGTCGGCCAGCGGCATCGCTTTCGTGTGGATGGCCAGGATTCGGCGTCGGCCGCTTTCCTCCGGAACCGGGACGTAGAGAAGCTCGTCGAACCGGCCGGGGCGGAGCAACGCAGGGTCGATCAGATTCGGTCGGTTGGTGGCGCCGATCACCACCACCGACTGCAGCTCCTCCAGTCCGTCCATTTCCGCCAGGATCGTGTTCACCACCCGCTCGGTGACCTGCGGCTCGCCGATGCCGCCGCCGCGGGCGGGGACCAGGCTATCGAGCTCGTCTATGAAGATCACGGTCGGGGCGACCTGCCTCGCCCGTGCGAACAGCCGCGCGATCTGCTGCTCGCTCTCTCCATACCATTTGGAGAGGAGGTCAGACGATTTGGTGGCGATGAAATTGGCTTCCGCCTCGCGCGCGGCCGCCTTGGCGAGCAAGGTCTTGCCCGTTCCCGGCGGACCATAAAGCAGGAAACCCTTGGCCGGGCGGATGCCCATGCGCTTGAACGCCTCGGGATTCTTCAGCGGAAGTTCGACACCTTCACGCAGTCGCTCGCGCGCAGCGTCCAGACCGCCAATATCGTCCCAGCCGACATTGGGCGCCTGCACCATCACTTCGCGCATGGCCGACGGCTGCACGCGCTTCAGCGCCTCTTCGAAATCGGAGCCTGTCACCGACAGATTGTCCAGCACTTCGGGCGGGATCGTCCCGTCTTCCAGGTTGATCTTGGGCATGATCCCGCGAACCGCCTCGATGGCGGCCTCGCGCGTCAGCGCGGCGAGATCGGCGCCGACAAAACCGTAAGTCCGCCGTGCCAGTTCGCGCAGGTCGACGCCGCCGTCCAGCGGCATGCCACGCGTATGGATGGCAAGTATTTCCCGGCGTCCCCCCTCGTCAGGGACGCCGATCACGATCTCGCGGTCGAAACGGCCCGGCCGCCGCAGCGCTTCGTCAATCGCTTCCGGCCGGTTGGTGGCCGCGATCACGACCAGGTTCTGGCGCGGCTCCAGCCCGTCGAGGAGAGTGAGAAGCTGCGCCACGAGCCTCTTTTCCGCCTCTCCGGTCACCTGGCCGCGCTTGGGAGCAATCGAATCGATCTCGTCGATGAAGACGATTGAAGGAGCGGCCTTGCCCGCCTCCTCGAACAGCTCGCGCAAGCGCTTTTCGCTCTCGCCATAAGCCGAGCCCATGATTTCGGGGCCCGCAATATGGAAGAAGTTGGCGTCGCTTTCATTGGCGACCGCGCGCGCCAGTCTGGTCTTTCCGGTTCCTGGCGGCCCGTGCAGGAGGACGCCCTTGGGAGGGTCGACGCCAAGCCGCTCGAAGATTTCCGGATAGCGCAGCGGCAGTTCGACCATCTCCCGCAACTGATCGATGGTCGATCCGATGCCGCCCAGATCGTCATAGGTGACGTCGGCGCGGCGGGTTTCGGTGGCCTCGGTATATTCCGAGCGGAGCTCGACCTCGGTCGTGGCGTCGATGTGGACAATCCCCTTCGGAACGGTCGACACCACCACCAGGCGCACCTCCTGAAGCGCATAAGCCGGGGCATTGAGCATCTGCCGCAGCTCAGGTGGGATATCCCCGCGTTGCACCTGCTGCTGGCCGGTGGTCGCTACCACGTCTCCGGCCGTCAGCGGCTTCATCCCGAAGCTGCGTTTGAGGGCCTGGGCAGATCCCTGCAGCCGCAGATTCTTTTGCGCGGGCGCGAAGACAACGCGCTGGGCGGGTTTAGAGTCTGCCTTGCGGATCGCGACATGATCGCCCGAACCCACCTCCGCATTGGCGCGCTGAAGGCCATCGAGACGGATGATGTCGAGCCCCTCATCCTCCGAATAGGGTCCGACCGCGCGGGCAGGGGTCGAACGTTTTCCCGTGAGTTCGACGACGTCGCCGTCGCGGAGGCCGAGCAGGGTCATGACCCTGCGCGGCAAGCGTGCGAGTCCGCGTCCGCTGTCTTCGGGTCGCATGGTCGCGACCTGTAACCGCGTCGCTTCTCTTTCCTCGTCAGCCATCGCCTGTTCTCCTCGTCTTCCCCAGACAGATAGGGAAGGACAACGAGCCTTTCACCCGCGAAGGTCCGATGGCGAAAAAAAAGGGCCGGTCCCGAAGGGCCGACCCTGAAAGTTTTAGGAGAGGATGCCTGAAAGGCAGGGTCGTTTTGCCTCTGCATCTTCTATTGTGCAAGTGCGAAATATGCTGTTACAAGTGCATTACGTGCACTCACGTTTCCTTGAATTCGTGGGCTATATGATAAGAAAAGCGTAATGATGCGCTGCACAATAGGTGAGGATATAATGCGTCGACTACCACCGCTGACGGCCATCGAGGCTTTCGTCCAGGTCGCTCGGATCGGTTCGGTCAAGGCGGCGGCGGAGGCGCTGTCACTATCTTCTCCCGCGCTCACGCGGAGGATCCAGGCGCTCGAACGTTTCGTCGGTCATCCCTTGTTCGAGAGGGGTCACCAAAGCATTCAGCTCAACGCTGATGGCGACCGGCTGATGGCCGAGCTCGGTCCTTCGATCGACGCGCTGGCGGCGGCCATGGAGCGGGCCACCGGGGGTGAAGAACTCATGCGCCTCCGTTTGGCCGTACCCTCCCTGTTCGCGTCGCAGCGCCTGATGCCGGTCTTGCCGGAGCTTCGGGCTCTCTATCCTGATCTTCATATCGACATCGATACCGGCGCCGGCCGGCTGATGCGTCTCAATGACGGATTGGATGCGGCGATCGTCATCACCGCCAGAACCGATCCGATCCTCTATGCGCGGCAGATCGACAGGAATCGCGTCGTCGCCGTTGCCAGTCGTGCGCTGGCGGAGGGCCCACATGCCCTGCTCCATCCCTCGCAACTAAGTGGCGCCACCATCTATCTTCACCGCGAAATGCCCGATGCCTTCCAATATTGGTGCGACGCGGCTGGGGTGCCCGACCTTCAGCCGGCGGCGATCGACGTCTTCGATGCCGGTCAGTTGATTCTCGATGCCGCGGCACAGGGCCTGGGCGTCGCATTCATGCTCGAAAGCCATTTGCGCGCGTCGCGAGACGATCGGCTGGTCGAACTTTTCGGCGTCGAGGCCGAAAGCCCCTACAGCTATTGGTTCGTCTGCCGCCGCTCCGCTCTTTCGCGCCGGCCGGTCAAGATTTTCCATGATTGGCTGTTCAGCGGCCAGAAGGAAGGCTCGCTGGCGAGGGTCTGAAAAATGATCCATGTTTCAGATTGATTCAATCTGAAACGATCAGGTCAGGTCCGAAGCTTGAGGCCGGCCACGATCCGCCGCATCGCCGCGCGAGGCAGGAATCGGTTCGACGCGGCCGTGATTTTGTTGGTGAGCCCGGGAACGACCACGGCCTGGTTACGCGCGAGACCCCTGAGGGCCGCCGTCACCACCGTTTTCGGCCGGGCGGAGAATCGATGGAAGCGGTCGTTCGTCACGCCGGCCACATCCCCAAATTCGGTCGCCGTCGGCCCGGGGCAGAGGGCCGAAACCTTGATGCCGCTGCCCTTCAACTCCTGGTGGAGTGCCTCCGTAAAGGAGAGGATATAGGCCTTGCTCGCGAAATAGACGGCGATCCCCGGACCCGGCTGGAACGCGCCGGTGGATGCGACGTTCAGAATGGCTCCTTGCCGCTGTTGCACCATGCCGGGCAACACCAGGTGGCAAAGCTCTGTCAGGGTAACGACATTCAGCTCCAGCATCTGCCGTTGGCGGTCGAGCGGGAGGGACGGAAATCGGCCGGCGAGGCCGAAGCCCGCATTGTTGATCAAAGTGGCCACACGGAATCCCAGCGCGTCCACTGCTCCGATCAGCGCCTGCGCCGCGCCGGGCTGGCTCAAATCCATCGGCAGCACATGCGCGCTGCCGCCAATTTCGCGGCCGAGCTCGTCCAGCCGATCCCGGCGGCGCGCGACCAGCAGGACTTCGTCGCCCCGACGGGCGCATGCGCGGGCGAAATCCGCGCCAAGTCCGCTCGAAGCGCCGGTGACCAGGGTGACCGGTCGGCGCTCTTTATTCAGCGTAGGCTTGCCTTGACGATCTTGCCCGGCTGGCGCGGCGGTTCGCCCGTGGGGAGCGCGTCCACATGCTCCATGCCTTCGACCACCTGGCCCCAGACCGTATATTGATTGTCGAGGAATCGCGCGTCGTCGAAGCAGATAAAGAACTGGCTGTTGGCGCTGTCAGGATTCTGGGCCCGGGCCATGGATGCGGTTCCGCGGACATGCGGCTCGCGGCTGAATTCCGCTTTCAGGTCCGGCTGCTCAGAGCCGCCCATGCCGGTGCCGGTGGGGTCGCCGCCCTGGGCCATGAAGCCGGGGATCACGCGATGGAAGACTACGCCGTCATAAAAGCCTTCGCTCACGAGGCCCTTGATCCGTTCGACATGGCCGGGCGCGAGATCGGGCCGGAGCTGAATCACGACGTCGCCGCCGCTGTCGAGGTTGAGCACCAGAGTATTGAATTCGTCCGCCATCATGACCTCTTCCGATTGCATTCAGGGCGGGACTTAGGAGCGCAGCCCGTCGGATGCCAGCCCCGCCTTCGCAAATATCGACAGGTCGCCCCGTCGCGCCTAGACCATGATGGTTTCAGATTGCATCAATCTGAAGCGTGAATCATGGTTTCGATATTTGAATAGAGCTGATTCACGTCATCGGCGGAAGCGCGAAGCGCTTCCACCTCAAAGGATCAGGCTCTAGGAAGCCTTCGAGCACGAACGGGAGGCGGGCGATGAGCGATACTGATCTCGAAACGCCCGACCTGCCCGCGCCGCTCCCGGCATCGCGTCTGGACGAAGACGACAGGCTGGTGCCGCAATTCGTCCGAGACGTGATGGAGCGGGTGGAGGCAGGCGACGACGAAGGCGCCCGCGCCCTTGTCCAGCCGCTTCACCCCGCAGACATCGCCGATCTTTTCGAACAGGTCGATTCCGACGACCGCCGGGCGCTGGCCGCAGCTCTTTCCGACATGGTCGACGGCGACGTCATCGCCGAGATGAACGAGCATGTCCGCGACGAACTGATCGACTCGCTCGAGCCGCATCAGGTCGCGGATATTGCCGGTCAGCTCGAAACCGACGATGCCGTCGCGATCATCGAGGACATGGAGGAGGACGATCAGCGCGCCGTCCTCCGGGCTCTCGATCCCGACGATCGCGCGGCGATCGAGGAGGCGCTCACTTATCCGGAGGAATCCGCTGGTCGCCTGATGCAGCGCGACCTCATCGCAGTGCCCGAACATTGGACGGTCGGGCATGTGATCGATTACCTCCGCGCCGACGATCAGCTCACCACCGATTTCTGGGAAATCTACGTCGTCGACCCCCAGCATCATCCTATCGGCACCTGCATGTTGAGCTGGATCCTGCGGGCGCCGCGCAAGATCCGGATCGCCGACGTGATGAAGCGCGAGCAGACCCTGATCCCGGTCGACATGGATCAGGAGGAAGTCGCTCTCCGATTCCAGAAATATGCGTTGATCTCTGCCGCGGTCGTCGACCAGTCGGGACGGCTCGTCGGCATGATCACCGTCGACGACATCGTCCATATCATCCAGGAGGAAGCGTCGGAGGACGTCCTCCTGCTGTCGGGTGCCGGCGAAGGCGATATCAATGAGCCCATAAGCGAGAGCTACAAGTCCCGCGTCCGCTGGCTCGTCACCAATCTCTTCACGGCCTTGATCGCTTCGGCCATCATCGCCAGCTTTGGCGCCGCGATCGAACAGATGGTCGCTCTCGCCGTGCTGATGCCGATCGTTGCCTCGATCGGGGGCAATGCCGGGACCCAGACGATGGCGGTGGCGGTCCGCGCGCTGGCGACCAACCAGCTGACCCGATCCAATAGCTGGCGCACGATCGGGCGTGAAATCCGGCTGGCGCTGCTTAACGGCGCGACGATCGCGATTCTGGTCGGCCTCGGTGCGGGCTTCGTCTTCTCCAATCCCGCCCTTGGCGGCGTCATAGGGGCCGCGATGCTGATAAACGTTGGCGTTGCCGGTCTTGCCGGCGTTCTCGTCCCCTTGCTGCTCGAGCGGTTCGATCAGGATCCAGCCGTGGCTTCGTCCGTTTTCGTCACCATGATCACCGATTCGATGGGTTTCTTCGCATTTCTGGGTCTAGCTGTGGCCAGCGGATTGGTCGGCTGAAGGACCCGGGCCGCCCGTGTGTCATTATCCAAGCTGTTGAACTTCATATGAAAAACAGGCAAATATGGCCTGTGGCCTTATTACATATCAGCAAGGTGGCGGTCGGTTGCGCCAGTTTCGAGGCGCTCCGCAAACGGCAGCAGGCCCGCTTGATCGACAATCACGTTCCCATCGTCACGCGCTTTCGGCCCAAGCGTGCGGATGAACTCGTCGGCGGCTCGATCTTCTGGATCGTCAAGCATCGCATCGCCGCACGCCAGACCATCATCGGCTTCGCGGAGCGGGAAGAGGACCGCCGGACGATCATCCGCCTCGATCCCTGTCTGATTCCGGTTAAAGCCAGGCCAAAGCGCGCGCACCAGGGCTGGCGCTATCTCGCCGGCAGCGATGCTCCAGCGGATTTCGACGGAGAGGAGGATGGACTCGAACAATTGCCGCCCGATCTGGCAGTAAAATTGTCCGCCCTGGCATTGATCTGAACACGCCTCGGGAAGGAACTGCCTATTTGCGCGTGCCGCAGCGGACGATGCCGGCCCCTTGGGCATTAACTGTGCAGGCAGGGCTTCCCAAAATCTCGACGTCGCCGCTGCCCGACGCGGAAACTTTCGCCGATCGGACTGCACCCAGGGTCACCGCACCTGCCGTGCTGGCAACAAGCTGGACATCGTTCGCCTTGAACGCAGAGCCGTCCAGATCGCCGCTGCCCTGGACCGTCGCCCGCAGTTGCTTGGCCCTGCCGGCGATCCGGACCGAACCCGATCCGACGAGGCCAATGGTCAGATTATCGGCCTCCACATTCTCGACCGCGAGGCCGCCGCTTCCCGACAGCGACAGGGCAAGGCGGAGGCCGCGCGCGCCGTCTATGTTGAGCTTGCCCGAGCCTCGCACCGCCGCCGATTGCACATTGCGGGTGGAGATCTCGATCCGGACCGGTCCGGCCGCGCGCCCAGGCGTACCGTCCAGCACCGCCCGGTTGGGCCGAATGCGCAAGGTCCCGCTCTGGACGTCAATCGAAACCCGATCGAGACCCTCCTTGGATCCGATCGCCTTCGCTGACGAAGGGCGGCCAGTCGCCAGGACGACCTCGTAGGAACCATCGATCTGGATACGATCGAAATCGGCGACGGAAAATGTCCGTTCCGCGCCGACGGCCGGCGCAACCGGGATGAGGGCGACGATGGCGAGAATGAGCTTCTTCATGCCGCGACATTGAGGCCAAATGGTTAACGGTCAATAAGCATGGCAGCTCAGGCGCCGCAGCGCACGTCGCCGGATCCCAGTTTCGAAACCTTGCATCTGGCCGGTCCCGACATGGTGACGTCGCCCGATCCGAGGATCGAGACGTCGGCAACGTCCGTCGCCCTGGCCCGCACGTTACCCGATCCCACCACGCTGATATTCGCCGTCCGGACTTCCAATTGCGCCAGATCCGCATTGCCCGACCCGGCAATGGAGATGGTCGAGCGGCCAGCCGAGCCTGTCGCCTTTATGTCACCCGATCCGGCGATCGAGAAATCGGCCTTGCCCGTCCGCAGCGATGCGATTTCCATATTACCCGATCCACCGATCGAGCCCGTAAAGCCGCTGCCGTCCACCTTGTCGATCCGCATGTCTCCGGATCCACCGATCGAAGCTCCGGCCAAGGCGGGCGTCGTCACGTGGATTCTGACCGGCGCGCGTCCGCGAACTGAATTCCAAGACCAGTTGCCGCGCTTGGTCCGTATCCTGAGATCGCCGCGTACGACGTCGACTTCAAGCCGGTCGAGCAATTCGGGATCGCCTTGCGCACGTACACTCGTCGCGCCACCGACGTTGACCGATACGTCATAGGAACCGCCGAGCGAGATGGTGTCGAAGCGTCCGACTTCGAAGGCTCGCTGTCCGGTTCTGCCGTCGCCCGCCTCCGGCCCTCGCTCCGCATCGGCGGACATGCTGCAGGCGCCGAGGGCCGTGACCAGGATCATCGCTGCACGCATCGCCATCTCCTCAGCCGTGTTGTAGATATAATACACTCGCCGGATTCGAAGCGCAACAAAGAAGAAGGCGGCCCCTCGAAAGGGGCCGCCTCTATGGCGCGCACCTCATGCGATGCCTATTTTTCCAGGACCTTGTCCTTGTTGTAGATGGCGGCGGCCTGGTTGAGGATATCGAGGATCTTCTCGAGCGCCTTGGGTTCGTCGACCTGTTCCATCGCCGCAAGCTCGCGTGCGAGACGGCTCGAGGCTGCTTCGAAGATCTGACGCTCGGAATAGCTTTGCTCGGGCTGGTCGTCGGCGCGAAACAAATCGCGTGTTACTTCGGCAATCGACACGAGATCGCCCGAATTGATCTTCGCCTCATATTCCTGGGCTCGGCGCGACCACATGGTGCGCTTCACCTTCGGCTTGCCCTTCAGGGTCGCGAGCGCTTCCTGCATCGTCTTGTCGGACGAAAGCTTGCGCATGCCGACGCTTTCCGCCTTGTTGGTCGGAACGCGCAGCGTCATCCGTTCCTTCTCGAAGCGGAGAACATAGAGTTCGAGCTGCATGCCGGCGATTTCGGAGCGCTGCAATTCGATAACACGGCCGACGCCATGCTTGGGGTATACGACATAGTCGCCAACGTCGAAGCTCAACGCCTTCGCTGCCATTTAACAAACCTTCCCAAGAAAATGGCCGCAAAGAGCGCTCGACTGCATCTCCCCCAAAAGGCGCTGCCAGGCGTGGATTTGCGGCGGTTCAGCTGACCATCAATGCGGATATGCGTCATATCCGCTTCGCGAAAAGGCTATAATGCAAAACGGGCGGAAAATCCAGTCCTACGGGCGCGTGTCACCAAAATGACGCATCCCGCGAGCAAAATGGATCAATCGCCCTCGCCAGGCTCCGCCGAGAAATATTTCTCGAACTTGCCGTCCTCGCCCTTATGCTCGTCGGCGTCGGCCGGTGATTCCCGTTTACGCGTGATGTTGGGCCATTCCGCCGAATAAGTGGCGTTGATCTCCAGCATCTTTTCCAATCCCGTCTCAGTGTCCGGAAGAATGGCTTCGGCGGGGCATTCAGGCTCGCAGACGCCGCAATCGATACATTCGCTGGGATTGATCACCAGCATATTCTCGCCTTCATAAAAGCAATCCACCGGACAGACTTCCACGCAATCCATATATTTGCAGCGGATGCATGCCTCGGTCACGACATAGGTCATCAAGCTTCTCCCTGAACGGCGATTCCCTAAGACCCATCCTTTGTTTCTGCAATGGTGGTGATCGGGGGTACGGCCGGTGCCCGATGATCGGTCGCCGGCCGCCCTTCGCCCATCTCGCTGTAGAGCAGGCGCGCCACCGCAGGCGGACCCCGGCGTGCCGGGAGCGCCTCGATCCTGATCACGCGCACCCGCCCATGGACGGCAAAGCTCAGGACGTCGCCAACGCGGACAGGGACATGGGCGCGGTCGACGACCCGGCCCTGCAAGCGAAGCCGGCCCTCGCCGGCGATACGCTGGGCGAGGGAACGGGTCTTGACGATGCGCGCGAACCAGAGAAACTTGTCCAGCCGCAAGCTCTCCTCAGCCACGCCGAAGCTCCGCAAGCGCCGCGAAAGCGTGAGTCGGCGCGGCTTTCCGTGGCGGTTTCGGCCGTGTCCGTCCCCGCCAGATCCACTCCGCTTCGCCGCCGGCAGGGCGGAAGCCGATTTCCTGCATCAGGCGTGTGATCGTCTGCGGCTGGAGGCCGATCGACGTCGCGAGTCCCCTGTCCACGACAGGGGCCTGCTTTCCCGCCCGCACTTCATGGGCATGGCGTGCGAACCGTTCGACCAGATCGACGCGGACCATTTGCGGCCCCAGCTGCCTGTAGCCGAGCTTGGCGAGGAGACGCGATGCATTTTCGGGGGGCGTGGTCAGCACCACGCTCGCCGCCTCCGGCAGTTCGGGCATGGCATCACCCGAAGCGGCGGCGCGCAACGCCGTGCGCCAGCGGCGAGGCTCCGGCTTCAGCATATCCGGCATGAAGATGTCGAGGGCGCCGATCCTGACCCTGAGCCGGGAGATCGTCCGCCTTTGTTGCCGATCCAGGGTAGCAAGCGGCTGAGCCACGGCCTCGCGTGCGATGATCCCGCCCTCGTCGACCAACATGGCCAAAACCGATCGCAAGGCCGGCGGCAAGGCGCCATCGGCTGCAGCCATGCCGGCGGCGCGCAATGGCCCCAGCCAGTGCTCCACCTGAAGGCGAACCCAGCGATCGAGCCGCTCGGCGACCGCGGCGCGGCCGCGCCCGGACAATCGGTCGAGGCGCCGGTCGATCTGCACGCGCGGCGAAAGCAGGTTCTTTCCCGGGCTCAGGCGGGCGACCTCGTGGCCGCGCCACAGCAAGGCGACGGGGCTTCCGGGCTCGGTACGCAATGCGAAACTTTCGTCGCGGTCGGCAATCAGAGCCGCCGCCCTTTTCTCATATTCGCCGCCGAGCCGCCGCTCCGCCGCGGCCAGCAGCATCTTACGGTCCGAATGGCGCGCCGTGGGATCCACCTCGAAAGAGAAGCCCCGCATCCGGCCGATCGCGTGCGAGCCGACCGAAACCTCGCCTTGATCGTCGACCAGCACCGGATATTCGGCTTTTTCCTTGCCGCCGAGATCGCGCATCAGCACGGACGTGCGACGATCGACGAAGCGTTGCGTCAGCCGATCGTGCAGAGCATCGGAAAGCCTTTCCTCCACCTGCCCTGTTCGCTCCGCCATGGCGACAGGATCGGCCAGCCAATCGGCCCGGTGAGCGATATAGGCCCACGTCCTCACGCCCGCGATCCTGTCTGCGAGCGTGTCGATATCGCCCTGGACATTGTCCAGCCGTGCAACCTGCTCGGCATACCATCCTTGCGGAATCCGGCCGTCGCTGTCGCTGAGATGGAGGTACAGTCTGGCGACGAGTCTCGCATGATGGTCCGGCCCCGTCTTGCGAAAGTCGGGAAGCCCGCAAGCAGCCCAGAGCCGCCGCACCCGTTCCGGATTGGTGGCGCGCGCGCGGACGTCCGGATCCTCCGACAGGCGCTTCAGCACAGCGAGGTCGACGGCTTCCGGAGCGGCCCGGAGGCCGGGCCTTTGCGGGCGGCGTTCCAGCGAACGGATCAAGCCTTCCAGGGTACGGACGTCGGGATCGCCTTCGCGCCAGAACAGATGTTCCAGCGGTGCGAAAAAATGCTGCTCGATCGCTTCGACTTCTTCGGTTCGGAATTCGGCCCCGAGCTCGCCCTCCAGCATCAGGACGCCGAACGTGCCGTCGCGCTGGTGGCGTCCTGCGCGTCCGGCGATCTGCGCCATTTCCGCCGCCGTCAGGCGGCGTCTGCGGCGTCCGTCATATTTCGAAAGGCCGGCGAAGGCGACGTGGCTGACATCCATGTTGAGGCCCATGCCGATGGCGTCGGTGGCGACCAGATAATCGACCTCGCCGGCCTGGTACATGGCGACCTGGGCGTTACGGGTCCGCGGCGAAAGCGCACCCATGACAACGGCCGCGCCGCCGCGCATCCGGCGCAGCATCTCGGCCACGGCATAAACCTGTTCCGCCGAAAAGGCGACGATTGCCGATCGCGGCGGCAGCCGCGACAATTTGGAGGATCCCGCATAACTCAAGGTCGAAAAGCGGGGGCGGCCGATAATCTCCGCCTTCGGCAGCAATGTGCGCACCATCGGCGCCAGTGCCTCGGATCCAAGGATCATCGTCTCTTCCCGACCGCGCGCATGGAGCAGCCGATCGGTGAAAACGTGCCCGCGCTCCGGATCGGCGCCCAATTGCGCCTCGTCGAGCGCGACGAAAGCGAATTCCCGCTCCATCGGCATCGATTCCGCCGTGCACAGGAACCAGCGCGCGTCCCTGGGCAGGATTTTCTCCTCGCCCGTGATCAGCGCAACCTGGTTGGCACCCTTGATGGCGACGACGCGGTCATAGACCTCGCGGGCCAGCAGACGCAGCGGAAAGCCGATCATTCCACTGGAATGGCCGCACATTCGCTCGACCGCCAAATGGGTCTTTCCGGTATTGGTCGGGCCGAGGATAGCGGTCAGCGGGACGCGGGCGAAATCGCTCATGTCCGGTAAATCGGGGCTGGGGCGACGAAGTGCAATGATTTGAGTTGGTTCCGGCCAGGAATAACGATTCATCCCGCCCTCGTCGCGTTTGGTCGCAACGTTGCCCCCGCTTCTCACTGCTTTACTTTACTTTAACCGTCTTTCCCCACAGTCTTTTTCTCCTGACGCGAAAGCGCGGGGCTAATTTCAGGTCGCCGGGGGCAGGACCGCATTGTTTCAATTCAACGATATAAGCGCCGGATCGGGTGGAGGGACGGCGGTCCTCAGTCTCGATTCTGCGCTGCGTCCGGCCCTCTCACGCAGTTTCGGCCGAAGGATCGAGGAATTCCGGGCGACCCGGCCGGATTTCGATCTCGTCACCGATCTCGGGGTCCGCATCGGTTCGGCCGAATGGTTCCGCGGCCTGACCACGTGCGCAATCCTCTGCTATGCCGCTTACGCATTTGCACCGGGCTTCGGCCCGATCAGCGGCGCTTCCCCTGCGCCTCTCGCCGATGTGCAATGGGAGGAAGCGCGCACCTTCGCCATCGCTCCGCTCGCCTTGGGTGCCGATACCGGCCGCCGGATGGCGCCGACCGAAGCGGTGGAGCCACTCGCGGATACGCCGGAGCGGCCCACGGTCGATCTAGTCGTCACGCTCGGTCGCGGCGATCGCTTCGCCCGGGTCCTCGAACGCGCCGGCACGGCAGAAGCGGAAGCCCAGAAAGTGTCGGACATGGTCGCCGCCGCCGTCGACCTTGGCGACATCAAGCCCGGCACGGTGATGGATGTCAGGCTTGGCCGTCGGCCCAACAGGAATGTGCCGCGGCCGCTTGAGGCATTGAGCTTCCGCGCCCGCTTCGATCTGAAGATCAAGATGGCGCGGGCCGACGACAAGCTCGTCCTCACCAAGGTGCCGATCGCGGTCGACAATACCCCGTTGCGCATTCAGGGCCGGGTGGGCTCCAGCCTGTATCGCGCGGCGCGCGCCGCCGGCGCACCCGCCAAGGCGGTCGAAGCCTATATTCGGGCCGTCGCGTCCCAGATCGGCATTTCGAGCATCGATGCCGACGACCGCTTCGACATCATCATCGAACATCGCCGCGCCGCGACCGGGGAGACGGAAAGCGGACCCTTGCTTTATGCCGGTCTCGAGCGATCCCGCGGCAAGGATCTCCAGCTCATGCAATGGGACCAGGGTGGCCGCGCGCAATGGTTCGAAGCGTCCGGCGTCGGCAAATCGAGCGGCAGCCTGCAACGTCCCGTTCCCGGCTCGGTATCGTCGAATTTCGGCATGCGCCGCCATCCGATCCTCGGCTATTCGCGGATGCATAAGGGCATGGATTTCCGGGCCGGCTACGGCACGCCGATCCTGGCCGCGACCGACGGACGCGTGACACGGGCGGGGTGGGCCGGAGGTTATGGCCGGCAGGTCCGTCTCAATCATGCCGGCGGCCTCGCCACCAGCTACAGCCACATGAGCCGGATCGTCGCCAAGCCGGGTCAGAGGGTTCGCCAGGGTCAGGTGATCGGCTATGTCGGTTCGACGGGCCTTTCGACGGGGCCCCACCTTCACTACGAACTGTATCGCAACGGCAGGCCGGTCAATCCGGCGTCGGTCAAGTTCACGATGCGGGCGCAGCTGAGCGGGTCGGACCTGACGCGCTTCCGTCAGAAGCTCAGGAATCTCCTGTCCGTGCGGGTAGGTGCGACCGGCCCCAAGGAGAATGCTTTGGCGGCCTCTCCAGCCAAGACCGCCAATTCAGGCTGAACGGGCTTCGGGCCAGGGTTGCTGACCCGAGCGTCGGACATCATCGCAAATAGCGGAAACGCACGCGCCAAGTTTCGATCAAGCCGCAGCGCATCGCTTCGAGGTGTCACCTTGCCTCGTAGTGCAGCCCCTGTTCAGCTGAGCCGAACCGGCTCCGAACGATGGCTTCTCAGCGGCCCTGGCTCCGCCAGCGCTTGACGACGCGGTTGACCATCGCCTCTTCTTCACCGGTCTGCCGCCAGAGTTCCGAGAAGAGCGGGTCGGACGAAGCAGGACAGCGTTCACGCTCCAGATCGTCGAAGGAGACCCGGATCGGGATCGAAACACCCTCGCCGCAGATGATGCATTCGCGATTCCTCAGCGCCGGTATGACGTCCAGGAAGCCGCGCGCACCCTCGGGCATGGCGCTTTTCACGAATTGCTGGTCGCGGTCATTGTTCAGCCGCATGGCGATTATGGTGCCGCATTGCGACAGCACGCCTTCCGCCAGATCGGACGGCCTTTGGGTTATAAGGCCAAGGGAGACGCCATATTTACGGCCTTCCTTGGCGATGCGCTCGAGGATCTTGCGGACGGCCTGGCCGCTGGACGTCTTGTCGGCGGGTACATAGCGGTGCGCTTCCTCGCAGATGAGGAGAACGGGCCGCTGCACCTCGTGGCGCGACCACAAGGCATAATCAAAAACCAGGCGTGACAGCACCGCCACCACGACCGAGGTGATGTCGGACGGAACGCCCGAAACATCGACGATCGAGATCGGCTTGCCGTTGGCAGGGAGGCGGAAGATCTTGCTGATGAACTGCGCCATGCTGTCCGCGACGAGCATTCCGGAAAACATGAAATTATAGCGTGGGTCGGCCTTCAGCTCGTCGATCTTGGTCTTGAGACGCATGAACGGAGCCGTGTCCGTCGCCTTGTTGAGCAAGCCCATTTCCTGGGTGATCGCGCTGGTGAGGTCGGAAAGCGCATAAGGTATCGGAGAATCGACGGTCAGTTTGGTCATGCCTTCCGCGGCGCGGTTCTTGGACCGGGCGATCAGCAGGCACTTCGCCAATATGTCGCTGTCCCTCTGCCAGTCGGCGCCGGACGAGGTGATGAACACTTCGCAATGTTCCTCGAAATTCATCAGCCAATAAGGCATGGCCAGGTTTTCGACGCTGAACAATTCGCCATTGCTCTTGAAGGCGGCCGAATATTCCCCGTGCGGATCGATCATGACGATATGGCCGTCGGGCGAAAGGTCGCAGATTCGATGCATGATCAGCGATGCGGCGGTCGATTTGCCGGTGCCGGTCGATCCAAGCAGTGCGAAATGCTTGCCGAGCAGGGCGTCGATATAGAGAGCGCCCCGAACGTCGCGCGTCGGATAGACGGTGCCCACCTCGATATGGGCGCGCTCGTCCGCGGCGAACATCTGCTTGAGATCGGATCCCGTCACCGGAAAGACGCGGGCGCCGGGGATCGGATAGGTGGTGATACCGCGCTTGAAATTGATGAGCTTGCCGCTCTGCTTGTCCTCCTCGCCCTCACCAAGGAAGTCGGCCTGGGCGATAACCAGCCCGCCCTCGGCGTCATTGAGCCGGAGGGCGCGGACATTGGCGAGGAGCCAGCGATTGCCGGCCTCCACCTTGACGTGGCCGCCGACCTGACCCGAAATGGCGACGCTGGGATCGGCGTCTCCCGAAAGCTCCCGCAAGCGGCCCTCTTCGAAGTCGATCCGGGCCCCGCCGCCGGCAATCTCGATCACGCGGCCGATGGCGCCATGGACGCGCGAAGGGCTCGGATTCGGCTTGAAGCCGACCGGCGTGATTTCGGCCTCGGCGGGCACGGTCGAGGTGTGGAATTGCATATCGGTCATGCGTCAGCCTGCTCCCGAAGGTTCGCTTGTCGACCGCCAGCTTAACGCGGAGGGGTAAACAAGTGATTTGCACGCCGCAGGGCGCTCCCGGCCTACCGTCGGTTGGCGATCGCGCTCGCGCCCCATCCGAGCAGGAGGGACAGCAACACGGCGGCCAGGCCGTAGGCGAAGGACCAATGTTCGGCCGCGTTCGCCATCCAGCGCTCGAACCCCAGTTTCTCGATCCGGATCTCCCGCACCGCTCCCGCCACGACGCGCCCGTCGCGAATCAGGAAAGTCTCCGCCGTATAATCGCCGACCGGAACCCGCGCCGGGATGTTGAGCCGCGCCCGATAGAGAACGCCTTCGCTGATCTCCACACCTTTGGGATTTTCCAAATAGAGCTGGCGGCGCTGCATCAGGTCGATAAAGCCGGTCTCGAAGCGGCGCTGCACGTCCGGGGGCGCCCCGGTGCTGGGCGAAAGCTGGATGTTGCCGAGACCCAGTTCGTATATGGCCGCCATGCGCTCATCGACCAGCTCGCGCAGCGGCCGCGAGGATGCCACGGCATAGAAAGCGGGGGCGGAGCGGAAGCGGGCGCTTTCGACATTCATCCAGATGCCGGCGACCTTCTTCTTTTCCCTGACCACGATGGGCTCGAGGGGGCCCTTGACGACGACCGCGACATCGGCGCCATGTTCGGGAACCCTCCCGCCGGGATAAAGGATGGCGCCGAAGAGCAGCAGCTCTGCGCCGGTGAAGCTGTAGCGTATCTCGACATTGCGCTGGGAAACGTCGGGCACGAGCTTGGGCTCGGCCGCGCCCAGCAGCAATGACGCCAGCAAAGGCAGGAGCAGGCAGCGGATCCCGAACCTCACAGCATCTGCACCGTATAGATTTCCTCCGGTCGCCAGCCGAGCCCGACCGCCATCCGGAAGGCGACCGCAAGGATGATGATCGCCAGCACCATGCGCAGCA
This sequence comes from Sphingosinicella rhizophila, assembly GCF_032378825.1. NCBI lineage: Bacteria > Pseudomonadati > Pseudomonadota > Alphaproteobacteria > Sphingomonadales > Sphingosinicellaceae > Sphingosinicella > Sphingosinicella rhizophila. Next base: position 276,854 of record NZ_JAVUPU010000005.1, read on the forward strand.
ATTCTGGCTTGGCCTTCTGTGCGAGCCGTGCGCCATATTGGGCCCCGACGACGCTGCCGACGAGGAGAAGCCCGGCCAGGACGATGTCCACAGATTTGGTCGTCGTGGCATGGATCAGCGTCGTCGCCGCCGTCACGAACAGGATCTGGAGAAGCGATGTTCCGACCACCACCTGGGCGGACATGCCGAGAAGATAGATCATGGCGGGAACAACGATGAAGCCGCCGCCCACGCCGAGAAGGACCGTCAGCATGCCGGACACGAAGCCGAGCAGCAGCGGCGCCAGCGGTGAGATATAGAGGCCCGATTGATAGAAGCGCCATCGCATCGGCAGTGCCGCGATCAGCGGATTGTGGCGCCGGGGCGGCCGTTTGCTCGGCTTGCTCTTGATGATGTCGAGCGCGGTTGCCGCCTCTTTGGCCATCAGCACGCCGATGCTGCCGAGGAGGATCACATAAAGCAGCGCGATCGCCGTATCGATCTGGCCGCTGTCCTGGAGGAGCCGGAACAGGCCACCGCCCATCAGGGCGCCGATCAGTCCGCCGACAATGATCACCGCGCCCATTCGATAGTCGACGCCCTTGCGCCGCCGGTGCGCCAGCACGCCGGAAACGCTGGTGCCGGTGATCTGGGTGGTGGCGGATGCGACGGCCACGGCCGGCGGGATACCGAAGAAGATCAGGATCGGCGTCGTGAGGAAGCCGCCGCCGACACCGATCATTCCGGTAAGGAGGCCGACGATTCCGCCAAGACCGATGATTACAAGGGCGTTGACGGACAGACCCGCGACAGGAAGGTAAATGTCCACGCGGCGAAACCTAGCCGCATCCTCCGCTTCAAGGAAGGCCGGTGGGTCACTCTGATGGGCGCGGTTCGGCCGCTCGTCCCGAAGGGCTTCAATTCGAAAGATCGAAACCCGAGGCACGCCCCAAGCGTAGGCTGAGACGAAAGGTCGCGGAAGTTTGGCGACTTCAGTCCGTCCGCCGGGAGAAAATATGGGCGCTCAAGGTTCAGGCAAAGGCAGATCCGCCTTGCGCGCATTTCTGGGCAATGAGGCAGCGGGCGGACTTCTGCTCATGGGCGCGGCGGCTTTTGCCATGATCGTCGCCAACAGTCCTTTCGGAACTCTCTATGAGAATATCCTGCACATGCCGCTGGGGCCGGAACTGACACCCAAACTCGGTCCGATGACGCCGCATTTGTGGATATCGGACGGCCTGATGGCGATTTTCTTTCTTCTGGTCGGCCTGGAAATAAAGCGCGAGTTCGTCGACGGCCGGCTCGCGACCTGGGAATATCGTCGCTTGCCGGTCATTGCCGCCGCCTCCGGCATGGCAGTTCCGGCCTTGCTCTATCTGACCGTCATCGGCGGCGATCCCCTGCTCCGAAATGGTTGGGCCATTCCGGCCGCCACCGATATCGCATTCGCGATCGGCGTACTTGCCCTGCTTGGAAACCGTGCGCCCACATCACTGAAGTTGTTTCTGACCACCGTCGCCATCGTAGACGACATGGGCGCGGTGGCGATCATCGCGATCGCCTATACAGCGTCGCTCGACTTGGCTGCCTTGGGTGTGGCCGCCGGGATCATGCTGGTCATGTACATCATGGGCAAAAGCGGCGTGACCCGCTTATGGATCTTCGCGATCGGCGCCTTCTGTCTCTGGTACGCCGTGCTCCTGTCCGGCGTGCACGCCACCATCGCGGGCATCCTCGCGGCAATGACGATCCCGATCGTCGGCACCCCGGATGCGCCGGATTCCGCCTTGTCGCCCCTGCACCGCCTTGAAAAGGCTATTGCCCCCTTGGTTGCCGTCCTGATCGTCCCCTTGTTCGGATTTGCCAATGCGGGCGTGTCGCTGGAGGGCCTCGGTCTCGACCGGATCTTCGCACCGCTTCCGCTCGGCATTGCCGCCGGCCTGTTCCTGGGCAAGCAGGCGGGTATCTTCGGTGCGGTTTGGCTTTCGGTGCGTCTGGGGTTCGCGCGAAACCTGCGCGGCGCGACCTGGCCGCAGATTTACGGCATTTCGACCCTGTGCGGGATCGGCTTCACAATGAGTCTCGTCATAGGCGGGCTGGCCTTCCCGCTTGCACCCGATCTGGTCGAGAAAGCCAAGATCGGCATCCTTCTGGGGTCGCTTGTCTCGGCGATTGTGGGATATGCAGTGCTCCGATTCGTGCCCTTGCACCGTCGGCATTTCGAGGAAGAGGCCTTGCTGGCGCGCGAGATCATCGCCGACGGCGATGTCGAACGCGTAGAGGAAAAACGATGACGGCACCTCGCCGACGGCCGCCTTTCCATTGTTCGCATCACGAGGATTTTCATGCGTAGCTTCTGGGATCCCCGCCAATTGTCCCATTCTCCTTCCAAGGAGCTGCACAATGGCGCCTTCGTCCCCTATGCCGAACATATCGGCCGGCCCAAATCGATCCTGGCCGCCATCGGCGCGACGGAGGCGGCCGTCGATCATGGCGAGGAGCCGCTGTTGCGCGTCCATCCCCGCGACTATCTCGATTTCCTATGGTCCGCCCACAAGGATTGGCGTGCCGCGGGCCGGGAAGGAGACGCGGCCGGTTACGTCTGGCCGGTCGTGGGGCGCCGGCCGCTCGACCTCAGCCGCATCGATGCCCGTCTTGGCCGATATAGTTATGACGGGGGCACGCCGATCGCCGCCGGGACGTTCGAATCCGCTTATTGGTCGGTCCAGTCGGCGCTGTCGGGGCTGGATGCGGTGATCGGCGGCGATCCTGTCGCCTTCGCTCTGTGCCGTCCGCCCGGCCACCATGCCGGCGCCGATTATATGGGCGGCTATTGCTATCTCAACAGCGCTGCCGTCGCAGCCGAGGCCGCCATTGCCGCCGGCAAGAGCCGGATCGCTATCCTGGACATCGACTATCATCACGGCAACGGCACCCAGGACATCTTCTACACGCGCGGGGACGTGCTCTTCGTGTCGATCCATGCCGATCCCAAATATGATTATCCTTTTTATTGGGGGCATGCCGACGAGGAGGGCGCCGGGGATGGGGAGGGCGCAAATCTGAACCTGCCGCTGCCTCGCGGAACGGCGCTTGCCGGCTTCGCCCGCGCGCTCGACACGGCATTGGCAAGGATCGCCGCTTTCGGCCCGGACCTGCTGATCTGCTGCTATGGCGCCGACACGTTCACCGACGACCCCATTTCCTTTTTCGATCTCCAGACGATCGACTATCCGGTCATCGGCCGATCGATCATGTCGCTCGGCCTCCCGACCCTTGCCGTCATGGAAGGCGGCTATGCCACCGACGCGCTCGGCGGCAACGTGGCGGCATTCCTCGAAGGCCTGCAATAAGGCAGGTGCGTCCGCGCCGAGCTGACCAAAGCGGCGGCGTTACAGCTTCTCGGTCAGCTCGGGCACCAGCTTGAACAAGTCGCCCACCAGTCCGAGATCGGCCACCTGGAAGATCGGCGCATCCTCATCCTTGTTGATGGCGACGATGATCTTCGAATCCTTCATGCCGGCCAGGTGCTGGATCGCACCGGAAATGCCGATCGCGAAATAGGCTTCCGGTGCGACGATCTTGCCGGTCTGGCCAACCTGATAATCGTTGGGCGCATAGCCGGCATCGACTGCCGCGCGCGAGGCCCCGACGGCAGCGCCGAGCTTGTCCGCCAGCGGATCGATATATTGATGGAATTGCTCCGCCGAGCCGAGCGCCCGGCCACCGGAAACAATGATCTTGGCGCTGGTCAGCTCCGGCCGTTCGCTTTCGGCGATTTCGGCGCCGACGAAGCTGGATATGCCTTTATCGCCTGTCGAGGCGACAGCCTCGATCACGCCCGATCCGCCCTGGTCGGCCGCCTTCTCGAAGGCCGTGCCGCGCACCGTGATCACCTTCTTCGTATCCGAGGACTTGACCGTCGCGATGGCATTGCCGGCATAGATGGGACGGGTGAACGTGTCCGCGCTTTCGACCGAGAGAATGTCGGAAATCTGCATCACGTCGAGCAAGGCGGCGACGCGCGGGGCGATATTCTTCCCCGTCGTCGTGGCCGGTGCGACGAAGGCGTCGTGGCTGTCCATCAGCCCGACGATCAGTGGCGCGACATTTTCTGCCAAGCCATGGGCATAAGCGGCGTCGTCGGCGACATGGACCTTTCCCACGCCGGCGATCTTGGCCGCGGCTTCGGCCACCGCACCGACGCCTTGACCGGCGACGATGAGATGAACTTCTCCAAGCTTCGCCGCTGCCGTCACCGTCGGCAGGGTAGCGTCCTTCAGCTGGCCGCCTTCATGTTCGACCCAGACAAGCGTCTTCATCCCACCACTCCCATCGTCTTCAGGCGATCGATCAGCTCATCGACCGAGGCCACCTTGATACCAGCTTCCCGCTTGGAAGGTTCGCGGACGTTCGTCGTCGTCAGGCGCGGCGCGACGTCGACACCATAATCGTCCGGACTCTTTTGCGCCAAAGGCTTGGACTTCGCCTTCATGATGTTGGGAAGGCTTGCATAACGAGGCTCGTTCAAACGAAGATCGGTGGTGACGATCGCCGGCAGCTTCAGCTTCACCGTCTCCAAGCCGCCATCCACCTCGCGCGTGACGCTGACCTGCTCGCCGTCGACCTCGACCTTGGAGGCGAAGGTGCCTTGCGCCCAGCCGAGCAGCGCCGCCAGCATCTGACCGGTCTGGTTGCTGTCATCGTCGATCGCCTGCTTGCCGAGGATCACCATGCCCGGCTGTTCTTCCTCGGCGATCTTGGCGAGAATCTTGGCGACGGCCAGCGGTTCGACCTCGGCGTCCGTCTCGACGAGGATGGCGCGATCGGCGCCCATGGCGAGCGCGGTTCGCAGGGTTTCCTGCGCCTTGGCCGGCCCGATCGATACGGCCACGATCTCCGTGGCGGCGCCCTTTTCCCTGAGCCGGATCGCCTCCTCGACGGCGATCTCGTCAAAGGGATTCATGCTCATCTTGACGTTGGCGAGATCGACCCCCGAGCCGTCGGACTTGATCCGCGGCTTGACGTTGTAATCGATCACGCGCTTGACCGGAACCAGCAGCTTCATGCTCTCACGTCCTCTTTCTTGCCGAGTCTCAGGCAGCTTCGCGCACTTGCGCGACAATCTTGCGGGCGGCGTCACCCAGGTCGTTGGCGGCGACGATCGGCAAGCCCGATTGCGCGAGGATCGCCTTGCCCTCCTCGACATTGGTGCCTTCCAGCCGGACGACCAGCGGCACCTTGAGGTCGACCTCGCGTGCCGCGGCGACGATGCCGTCGGCAATGATGTCGCAACGCATGATCCCGCCGAAAATGTTCACCAATATACCCTTCACCGAAGGATCGGAGAGGATGATCTTGAAGGCTGCAGTGACCTTTTCCTTATTGGCGCCGCCGCCCACGTCGAGGAAATTGGCGGGCTCGGCGCCGTTCAGCTTGATGATGTCCATCGTCGCCATGGCGAGGCCCGCGCCATTCACCATGCAGCCGATATTGCCGTCCAGCTTCACGTAAGCGAGGTCGTGGCGCGAGGCCTCGACCTCCATCGGATCCTCCTCGGTCTCGTCGCGCAGCGCTTCCAGGTCCTTGTGCCGGAACATGGCATTGGAATCGAAGCTCATCTTGGCGTCCAGCACCAACAATTTGCCGTCCTCGGTCGCTACCAGCGGATTTATCTCCAGCATCGAACAGTCGAGGGCGATGAAGGCGTCGTAGAGTTTGCGGGCGAGCGCCTGACCCTGTTTGTTGAGGTCGCCCTCCAGTTCCAGGGCATAAGCCAAAGCGCGGCCATGATGGGGCATGAACCCCTGTGCCGGATCGATCAGGATAGTGGTGATCTTGTCGGGCGTGTCGTGCGCGACCTGTTCGATATCCATGCCGCCTTCGGTCGAAGCCACCATGGCGATCCGCCCGCTGCCGCGATCGACCAGCAAGGCCAGATAATATTCCTTGGCAATGTCGACTCCGTCGGTGACATAGAGGCGATTGACCTGCTTGCCCTCCGCGCCGGTCTGGATCGTCACCAGCGTCTGGCCGAACATTTCCTCGGCATTGGCGCGGACTTCGTCGACGCTCCTGGCAAGCCGCACGCCGCCTTTGGCGCCTTCCGGAAGCTCCTTGAACTTGCCCTTGCCGCGCCCTCCGGCGTGGATCTGGGCCTTCACAACATAAAGCGGACCTGGAAGCTTTCCCGCCGCGGCGACCGCTTCGTCGACGCTCAAGGCCGCATATCCGACGGGCACCGGGATACCCTGGGCAGCGAGCAATTCCTTCGCCTGATATTCGTGCACGTTCATGGAGGAGCAGATCCTGTCGGGTCAAAAGGTGGCGGCCCGGGGGCCATCGAGTCCGGGCCCTAAAGCATAATGAAGGGCGCAAGCCAAGCCGCTCAACCCTATCGGGAGGGTCGGGCCGGTTCACTGCCGGCCCCTATCCACCTGGCCTAGATGGAGATGGCGCAGCCGATCCCGGCGCCTGCGATCACCTTATAGATCTCGGGATCGAGCGCCCCCCGATAGCGATCCAGGAATTCACCGACACTCAATTCGCCATCCGGCCGATCCTTTTCCTGGCCGACCCGCGCAAGGCGGCGCAACTGGGCGCCGGACAATCGATCGACCATCCGTTCGGCAACGCAGCCCGCCATCTCACGCGAAAGGCCCGCATCAGTCAGCGCATTCCTGATCCGCGCTTCATATTGATAGGCGCAGGCGGACAGGATCAGCGTGGCGGCGGCGGCAAGGATGAAATGGCGCAACGGCAAATCCTCGAAAAGGCGGCTGTGACGGAACGGCCGAGCCGGGCGATTGGATGCGAATGTCTAGCGCGAGATTGCGCCGGCGATCCGGCGGCGGTCGAATATCCCCAGGCGCTCCGACTGAAATCGGGCGATCAGATTGGCATCGAGCTGGTAAAGCCGTTCGAGCGCTCCGCAGCGCTCGCCGCTTCTGTCCTCGAGCAAGGCGGCGTTGAAGTTGCGGTGGAATTCGCGACGGTTCCACGCATTTACCGCCTGGGCCTCGAAAAGGTCGTGCAGATGTTCGCCGCCGAAATCCGATTGCTTGACCAGCAGCATGGCTGTGCGGATGGCATCGGCCAAGGGCGAACCGGTGGCTGGATGGAAAAATCCCCCACGTACGCCGATCTTCGCCACCCGGGCGCCGCCGGCGCGCCAGAAGGCGGGGAAATCGCCTCCGATCGCAATCGGGGATGCTCCGACCGGTCCTTGCTTGCGCTTTCCGCCTTTCCAGCCACGCCGTTCCACATAGGAATCGATGCGCGCCGAAACCATTTCGCGATCTTCTTCCTCCGGCGCGCGCGAATAGTGGACGTCCTCGACCAGCAGAGCCTTTTCGCCCAGCGGCACGCAGGAGGTGAAGCGGCAGCTAGCGCCTTCGCTCAAGGTGGAGTCCATCAGCACCGGACGATCGACGCGATGCGGACTGGCGAAGACGAATTCGCGCGTCATCGCGTTGCGCCAGCCGAGATCGAGCAGATTGAGGTTCGTCGCGGCGCGCGCGTCGATGGCGCCTTCGGCCGTAATCTTCTCGCCTCCATGCAGGATGAGACTGTCCTCCCGGGTCGCGACGATCCTGGCCTTGAGGCGAAAGCGGTCGGGACCGAGTGCGTCGCGCACCAGCTTATCAAGGTCGGACGGCCGGATAACCGAACATTCCGCTTTGAGCTTACGACTGGTGCCTGGAAAAGCCACATAATAACCATGCCAGCTATGGCTTATCCAAGGTTCGACCAGCCTCAGTTCGTCCTTCGTCAATTCGTCGTGGAAGAAGGTCCAGCTGGCATTTCCACCGAACGCATTGTCCTCGCCCACCAGCAGCAGCGGCACCTCGGGCCGAAGCCTGGCCATGGCCAGCGCCGCCAGGCTGGCGGCGATGCCGCCGCCGGCAATCAACACGCCCTGTCTTTTCGCTTGTGCCATGGCGGGGCATTTTACCCGGTGGAGCGCGGCGAAGCCATCGTCACGAATCCGCCATTCGCAAAAGCCTCATTTTGGCACTATTTTGCCGCAAATTGATGAGAGAGCCGGAACCGCTATGGGTCGTTGCACGTCTAGCAACGCCAACAGGGAGCATTTGCGTGACATTCGGACCTTATAAGGCGGCCGCCTTCGCGCTGCCGCTACTCGCCGCCTCGCCCGCCTTCGCCCAGGATGAGGAGCCGCTGGAGCGGGACGACAATTACAGCCTCACCGTCGGCGCAGGCGCAGCCTATCTGCCCTCCTATGAAGGCTCCGACAATTATATCGTCACCCCGGTCGGGATCGCGTTCGGCAAGATAGCGGGCTTCAGCTTCGCGACCAGGGGTACGACCCTCACGATCGATCTCGTTCCCGATTCGGCGGGATCGGCGTTCGAATTCGGGCTCGGGCCGGCCGGCAATGTCAGACTCGACCGCAGCAGCCGGATCAAGGACCCAAGGGTGCGCGCGCTCGGCAAGATCGACGAGGCGATAGAAATCGGCGGATTCGCCTCGATCGGAAAGAAGGGCATTCTTCATCAATATGACAAGCTGAGCGTCGGCCTCCAATATCTCACCGACATGTCCGATACGCACGACAGCCATGTGCTGACGCCGCGGATCACGTACGAGACGCCGCTCAGCACGCGCACCTACCTGACCTTTTCGGCAGAGGCCGATCGCGTCGGCGACGGCTATGCCGCCACTTATTTCGGAATCACCCCGGCCGGCGCACTTGCAAGCGGGCTCGCGCCTTACGGGCTGGACGGCGGCTGGAAGAATATGCGATTCAGCCTGCTCGGCGCCCAGGCGCTGACCGGTGATCTGCGCAATCCCGCTTTGTCGATGTTCGCGGGCCTCAGCTATTCGCGGCTGCTCGGCGATTTCAAGCGCAGCCCGATCGTCGCCGATGCCGGCGATGCCGACCAGTATCTCGTCACGATCGGCCTCGCCTACAGTTTCTAGATGTGCGCTTTCCAGAGGAAGCGCTTCGGGCCGTGACAGCGGGGTGAGCCGGCCCTATAGGACAAAGGGTGAACGAAGCGGCCGCAGCGGCGCCTGTCCGCAAGATCATCCATGTCGACATGGACGCCTTCTATGCGTCCGTGGAGCAACGCGACGATCCTTCGCTTCGTGGTCTTCCCATCGCCGTCGGGGGCATGGTGCGCGGGGTGGTGGCCGCGGCAAGCTATGAAGCGCGCAGGTTCGGCGTGCGATCGGCCATGCCTTCGGTAACGGCCAAGCGCATCTGCCCGGACCTCGTCTTCGTCAAGCCGCGCTTCGACGCCTATCGCGAGGTCTCGCGCCAGATCCGCGCCATCTTTTCCGATTATACCCCGCATGTGGAGCCACTGTCGCTCGATGAAGCCTATCTGGACGTCACCGAGGATCTGAAGGGCATCGGCGTCGCCACCCGGATCGCCGAGGAGATACGCGACCGCATCAAGGCGGAGACCGGCCTCACCGCCTCGGCGGGTGTTTCTTACAACAAGTTCCTGGCGAAGCTCGCCAGCGATCAGAACAAGCCGGACGGTCTGTGCGTCGTGACGCCGGCGCGGGGGCAGGCCTTCGTCGCCAGCCTTTCGGTCAAGCGCTTTCATGGCGTCGGTCCCGTGACGGCCGCCAAAATGGCGCGGCTGGGGATCGAGACCGGGGCGGATCTCCGCGCCTGCTCGCTCGAATTCCTCAGTGACAATTTCGGTAGCAGCGGCCAATATTATTTCAACCTGGCCCGCGCCATCTGCCACCGGCAGGTCAAGGCGCATCGGCCCTACAAGTCGATCAGCGCCGAGGACACGTTTTTCGAGGACCTGCGGGAGGAGGCCGTCTTGCTGACCGAGCTGGAGCGGATCGGTGGCACGCTGTGGCGGCGGATCGAAAGCAAGGCCCTTGCCGGCCGGACCGTCACGCTCAAGGTGAAATATCAGGATTTTCAGATCGTCACCCGATGCCGGAGCGTGCCGGACCTGGTGAACGACCAGGCGGAGTTCCTTGCGATCGGCACCGCCTTGCTGCGTAGCCTGTTGCCGGCGCCAAAGGCGATCCGCCTGCTCGGCCTTGGTCTTTCCAACCTGCGGTCTGAACGCGATCGGGACCCGCCGGCCCAGCTTGGCCTGGCCCTTCAGCCGGTGCTGGCGTTCTGAGATGTGCAGCGATTATCGTATGCGCGTCGAGCTGGTCAGGATCGATGAGATTTTCGAGACGATGGGCGTCCTTCTGGCCTTTCCGGAAGGGCGGCCAAATTTGGAACCGCGCGATGATGTCCGGATCACCGACCGCGCGCCCATCCTTCGCGGCTCCAGCGGGAAGTCCGGTGCCATCGAGCTCGTGCAGCGGCGTTGGAGCTGGCCCACCCGGAACAACAAGCCCGTCTATAATTTCCGCTCGGAAGGCCGGAGCTTCGGAAACGGGGCCGGCAGCGGCCGCTGCGTGATCATTGCCGACGGCTTTTATGAATTTACCGCGCACAGCGACCCCAAAAGCAAGCGCAAGCATAAATGGTTGTTCACGCTGAAGGATGCGCCCTGGTTCGGCATTGCAGGGCTCTGGCGAACCAGCCCGGAGGTCGGGGAGGCCTTTACGATGCTGACCACCGAAGCAGGGGCGGACATCGCGCCCTTCCACGATCGGCAGATCATCCCGCTTGCCCCGGCAGATTGCGTGCGCTGGCTCGACCCGGCTTCGCCGACCGCTGCGGTGCTTGGGCCGTCGCCGGCCGGCAGCTTGGACATCGAACAGATTTTCTGAAGTCCTCCACCCGGAGGCGTGCGCGCCGCGGCTGAACACCATTTTCAGCGACGCTTCCGGATCAAGGCGTTTATGCCGGCTCCTCGCCCGTTGCATTTCGTGCAACGGAATCGCCGCGCCATCTCCGCGACCGGCAATGGCTCGACGAATTCGGACTCGATGGCGAAGGGCTGCCAGATCACGCGCCGCCCGCAGCGCCGGCAGACAAGTTCCATGTCCGCCCGGTTTTCGCGGAAGCTGTGTGCCGTCCAGTTTGCCCGCCGAATCCGCATCAGCGCCGGGCCGGCGGCACCGGCGCGATCCGTCCCTGCCTGGCGCCGCATCGCGAACAGCGCAATTTTCGGATCGCCATGTCCAGCGGACAGGGCGCCGGGAACAGCAATTGCACGAGCGGCGGGCTCAGGATTACCGCATGATGGCACTGCGCGCAGGATATGCGCGCATCGGCGCGGCGTTTCAGAAAGTCGCGCGTCGTCCAGATTCGGGTATCGGCCATCCGGAACAGATATAGAACATCCAATTCGGATGTAAGTCGTTCCCGCACGCGCGGTCGACGCGCCGGCGCATCACCCGTTCAGATAGCCGCGATAATATTCGTCAAGATATTCGTCGAGGCAGACGCGCCAGTCGCGCATGACGTTGAGGCCGCGCAGGTTGAGCTTCGCCGTCAGCAGCCGCTCCGAAGCCGGGCGGGCCGCAAAATATTCCGTGGCGAAATAGTCGGAGGCCACCGGAGTGATACGGATTTCGTCGGCAAGGCCCAGGGCTTCGACGAGATAGCGGGCAACCTCCAGGCGGCTGGTGACACCTTCGCAGACCATATTGTAGATGCCCCAATATTCCTTCCCGAGCAGCAGCTCGACATTACGGGCGAAATCGCGCGTGTAGGTCGGCGTCCCCAGCTTGTCGTCGACGACGAACAATTCCCTCTTCCCGTCCTTCAGTTGCTGCATCAGCTTCTGGATGAACTTCTTGTCCTTGGCCGGGCCCCCGCCCATCATCCAGCCGGCGCGGCAGATAAGATGCTGCCGGCAATTGGCCGCGACGAACTTCTCGCCTGCGAACTTGCTGCGCGCATAATGGCCGAGCGGATTGGGATCGTCCCAATCGTCATAGCTTTCCTTCAGGCCGTCGAAGATGCCGGCGGTGCTGATGTAGAGCAGGGGGATGTCGAGGCGATTGGCGATGTGGGCCGCATTCTCCACCGCCAGAGCGTTGGTGAGATAGGCATCGTCGTAATTTTCCTCGCAATATTCGAGGCTGGTATGCGCGCCCAGATGGAAGAGATAATCGGGCCCGAAATCCAGGACGTCGCGGCGATAGGCCTCCTCGTCACGGAAATCGAGGAAGGAGAGCCAGGATTCGTTGACATCCTTGTCGGTGCATCTGAGCTCGTGGCGCTGGCCGAATATCCGGTGAAAGGCCTCACCGAGCATGCCGCCGCAGCCGGCGATATAGATTTTCCGTCGTTCAGCCATTCACCGATTCCATCACGCTTGCCAGTACGCGCCTGTACTGGGCCGCCACGGCCCGGGTCGAGTAGTTTCGAACCGCGTCGGCTCGGGCCGCCACGCCCAGGCGGCGGCGCAAGTCGGGATCGCGGATCAGCGCTTCCAGGGCGGCGAGCCATTCGTCCTGGGTCTTCACCAGCAGACCGTTCTCGCCGTGGCGGATCAGCATCGGCGTCGTGCCGATATCGGTGGCGACGGCGGGCAGGCCGAACGCCATATATTGAATGGCCTTCAATCCGCTCTTGCCGAGCACCCAATCGTCCATCGGCAACGGATAGACGCCGATGTCGAAGCCCTGCAGGTCCTCGACCTCCTTTTCGCGCGACCAGCGGACGACCTCCAGGTCGACGCCGGGCAGGGCATAGTCGAAATTGCCGATCACCTTCAGCCTGAAGTCGGCGCGCCTGGCCAATTCCTGGAAGACCGGCCGCAGCAGATCGAGATAGGGTCTGGAACTGAAGGTCCCGGTCCAGCCGATCACCACCTTGCGGTCATTGCTGTAGGACGTGGCCGGCAGGAAGCGGTCGGTGTCGACCGATGACGAGATATAGGTGCAGGCCTTCTTCTCGTTGGTTGCCAGGCATGTCTCGTTGAGGAAGGGCGAACTGGTGATGACATGATCCGCATTGCGGATCATGTAAAGCGCCTTGCCCGGTCCCTTCATTCTCTGCAGCAGCGGGTTCGGATTTTCGGCGCCGCCTTGCCCTTCCGGCAGGATCACATTGTCTTCGACGTCGAAGATGATCCTCCTCGCGAGGGTCCGTACCATGCGTTCGAAAAAGGAAGTGCCGACCGGCGTCACCCACATGTGGATGAAGACGAGATCGTAGCGTGCTACCCGCATCAGATCCCGGATGCGCCGCATGTGGCCGCGGGCCAGGCCGAACAGCTTGGCGGGATAATGGCCCTTTCGATAGGCCACGTCCCACATGGCCATGTCCATGTAGGTGGACACGATGATGTCGAAGCCCAGGCTTCGCCAATCATCGAAATATTGCTCATATTTCAGGCGCTGTCCGGCCGCCACGCCCTCCGGATAAGGACAGATGACCAGCATCCGTGGGCGGCGGACGGACGCCATGTCAGCGCCCCGCCCTGCGCGATACGGCAAGCCGATCATAGATTTCGCCATACGCTGCGACACCGGACTCCAGCGAGAAATGACGTTGCGCCGCCGTTCGGCAGCGTGCCGCAATGTCCGGTTCCCGCGAGAGTGCGACCAGGGCCTTCATTCCGCTTCGCACCTCTTCGTCGGAAAAGTCCTTGAGGACGATGCCGACCTTTGCTTCTTCCAGGATCGCCTTGACGTCGCCTATGCCTTCATTGGCGAGACAGGGAATGCCACAGCCGAGATATTCCGCCAGCTTGGTGGGTGCGCAGGCGATCTGCGAATAGGCCTGTCTGCGGACTGCGGCGCCGGCACTGATCCTCGACAACAGCAACGGCATTTCCCGGTGATCCGCCGTCACCAGTTCGATCCGCTCGGGATCGATCCCGGACGCACCGATCCTTTCCCGGATGAAAGCATGTTCGCCGCGGTTGACGACCAGCAGTCGGGCCTCGGGTTCCACCTCGATCAGCTGCCGAAAGCAGGCGAGCACCTGGTCGAACAGCGACCATGTGCCGGCCGCACCGACAAAGCCGAAGGTGAAGGGGGTCGGCCTGGCGTTGCCGACGCGGTTGAACCGGTCGAGATCGGCGCAGGTCGGTATGACGGCGATCGCAGGCTTGCGGCCTTGCAGATAAGGGAAAGTCCCAATCTCCCTCGCCGAGGCCTGCGTCAGCGTTACGACATGATCGGCCGCCATGAGAAAGCGCTTTTCCAGCCGCTTGGCAAAGCGATAGAGTCGGCTGTCCGCCGGCCACAGGCCTGCGTCGATCCGCTCGTCGGCCCAGAACCCACGCATGTCGAACAGGAATTTCGTCCCCGTTACGCGTTTGACGAGAAGCGCCATCGTCGCGGCCACATAGGAGCGGGCATGAACGATTGCGATTCGATGCCGCAGAACCTGGTACAGGGCGACGAACGCGCCGGCCAGAATGTCGAAGGCGGTCGCCGGAGCGGTAGGAGTCTTGTGGTAGCGCAGCGGAATCCAGGCGATGCCGGCCGCCTCTATCCGCATCCGGACCGCTTCCCGTTCTTCCCGCCGGCACCAATCCTCCTTCTTTTCGAAGCTGATCAGGCGGATCGGGTACCTGTCGGACAGCATTTCGAGATAGGCCAGGACTTGCGACTGACCCAGCGGCTCCAGCATGCCGTCATAGCTGATATAGAGGATGGCGGGCGACGACCGGTCCGTCATTGCTCAGGCAGCCGCCGGCTCGCCTAGCAGGCGTTCGATCGTTGCCCTTGCCGATATTTCCCAGGCCGGCATGCGGAAGCCGAAATGCGATTCGAATTTGGAGCAGTCGAGCAGGGAATTGGCCGGGCGGCGCGCCCTTGTCGGCCATTCGGAGGTCCGGATCCGCCGAACCTTGGCGGATCCCTGGCCCAACCGCGCGGATTCCCGCATGATCAAGGCCGCGAAATCGAACCAGGTGGCGTGACCCGATCCAGCCAGATGATAGGTCTCCCCCAATCCCGTCGTCCGACCGGATCGCCATGCACGGATCATCGTCAGGAGGCCGTCCGCGAGATCCATCGCGGATGTGGGATTGCCGTGCTGGTCGCCCACCACGGCTACTTCCTCCTGCGACTTCGCGAGCGCCATCATCGTCTTCAGGAAATTCCGTCCGAACGGACTATAGACCCAGGACGTCCGGACGATGACATGATCGGCATTGGCCTTTCGCACCTTGTCCTCGCCAGCCAATTTTGTGCGTCCGTAAACGCCGAGGGGGTGCGGCGAAGCCTGTTCGCCATAAGGGACTGGACTGGCGCCATCGAAGACATAGTCTGTCGAGATATGGACCATCGGCGCACCGATCCGCCGCGCCGCCTCTGCAAGGGCGGCTGGTGCGGCTTCGTTGAGAAGCGCTGCACGTTCCGGCTGCTCCTCGGCGAGATCGACCGCCGTGAAAGCGGCGGCATTGATGATGACGTCGGGCGCCGCTTCGGCGACGATGGGCGCGATACTCTCGGTCCGCTCGAGATCGAGCTGGGGCCGTCCGAAGGGGACCAAGGAGACCCCGGATATGCCGCCGGCGCGCTCGATCAGGCTTCTGACGAGTTGTCCTTCTCGTCCCGTGACGAGGATCTTCACGATGCGCTGCCAAGCCGGTCTCCGGCATATTTCTTCTCGCGCAGGGGTCGCCACCACCATTCGTTGGCGATGAACCAGTCGATCGTCTTGTCGATGCCGGTTTCGAAGCTTTCGGAGGCGCTCCAGCCGAGCTCCTGTTCGATCCTGCCGGGATCGATGGCATAGCGCCGGTCGTGCCCCGGCCGGTCGGCCACGAAATCGATGAGCGCGCGGCGGTCGCCGCCGCCCTGCAACGGCCGTCTTGCATCCAATCGGTCACAGATCGTCTCGACGACCGCCAGGTTGGTCCGTTCCGCCCGTCCGCCGATATTGTAGCTCGACCCGACCTCACCCTTCATCATCACCAGTTCCAGCGCGCGGGCATGATCGTCCACGAACAGCCAGTCGCGCACGTTCGCGCCCGCGCCGTAGACGGGCAGCCTCTTTCCCTCGAGAGCGTTCAGGATGATGAGCGGGACCAGCTTTTCCGGGAAATGATAGGGCCCGTAATTGTTCGAGCAGTTGGACAGCACGACCGGCAATCCGAAGGTTTCGTGCCAGGCGCGGACGAAATGGTCGGAGGCCGCCTTGGATGCCGAATATGGCGACGACGGTGCATAAGGGCTTTCCTCGGTGAAGACGCCCTCGTCGAAGGGCAGGTCGCCGAAGACTTCGTCGGTGGACACGTGGTGGAAGCGGAAATCCTGCCGGGCCGCTCCGTCCAGCTCGCGCCAGTAAGCGTGCGCGGCGTTCAGCAAGCGGAACGTGCCGACCACATTCGTTTCCAGGAACACGGCCGGACTGTCGATGGAACGATCGACATGACTTTCGGCTGCCAGGTGCATGATCCTTTCGATCCGCTCGGCGCGCAATATCTCCGCCATCCTGCGCTCGTCGCAAATATCGGCATGATGGAACGTGTAGGCGGGGCTGTTCTCGATATCCTTCAGGGACTCGAGATTGCCGGAATAAGTGAGCTTGTCGACATTGACGACATGGTAGCGCCCCTCAGCCACCAGGTGACGGCAGACCGCACTGCCGATGAAACCCGCGCCGCCGGTGACCAGGATCCGCTTCATCGCCAATGAAATCCCGTATCGGTTCCGGCAAGCGAGGCGGCGTCACGATCCTTGGACGATAGGATGATCTCGGCGGCCGGGACCGGCCAGTCGATCCCGATGTCGGGATCGTCGAAGCGGATCGCGCGATCGGCCTCCGCCCGATAGGGCGCGCTGACCTTATACTGCACTTCCGTGTCCGGCTCCAATGTGACGAAGCCATGGGCGAAGCCCTGTGGCACCAGGATCTGATTCCAAAGATCGGCCGACAAGGTCAGCCCAACCCATTTTCCGAATGTCGGGGAGCCTTTCCTGATGTCGACTGCAACGTCGAATATCGCACCCCGGCTGACCCGCACCAATTTGTCCTGAGCGGCGGGGGGCAGCTGGAAATGGAGGCCCCTCAGCACGCCTCTCGCCGCCGAATAGCTGTGATTGTCCTGGACGAAATCATGGTGGAGGCCGGCGGCCCCCATCGCTTCCCGGCTCCACACCTCCGAAAAGAAGCCGCGATCGTCGCCATGCCGGCGCGGCCGGATTTCGAACACGCCGTCCAGCGCCAGGGCGCGTACGTCAAGCATGGACGATCTCGGCAACGCGGCGTCGCAGATAGTTGGAATAATCGCCCTGGCCCAACAGGTCGGCGCGCGCCAGCACCTGTTCCGGCGAAAGATAGCCCAGTTCCAGGCCGATTTCCTCCAGGCACATGATCTTCAGACCCTGCCGATGCTCGATGGTGCGGACGAAGGAGGAAGCGTCGTGGAGGCTGTCATGGGTACCGGTGTCGAGCCAGGCGAAGCCCCGCCCCAGCCGGCTGACATGAAGCGTGCCCCGTTCCAGATAGGCCCGGTTCACGTCGGTGATTTCAAGCTCGCCGCGTGCCGAAGGACGGATCGTCGCGGCGATGTCGAGCACGTCATTGTCGTAGAAATAAAGTCCCGTCACCGCCCAGTTGGACCGTGGCTGCGCCGGCTTCTCCTCGATGCTCAGCACCTGCCCCGTACCCTTGTCGAAGGTGACGACACCATAACGCTGCGGATCTTCGACCGCATAAGCGAAGACGGTCGCTCCCTTCGGTTCGGCGGCCGCCGCGCGGCACAGTTCGGGGAGGCCGGCGCCATAGAAGATATTGTCGCCCAGGATCAGAGCCACGGAATCGTCGCCGACGAAATCGCGACCGATGATGAAGGCTTCGGCAAGACCATTGGGTTGCGGCTGTTCGGCATAGTCGATCGAAACGCCAAACGCGCGGCCATCGCCGAGCAATGCCTGGAACCGGGGCAGATCGAGCGGGGTGGAAATAAGCAGGATCTCGCGAATGCCGGCCATCATCAGCACCCCGAGCGGATAATAGATCATCGGCTTGTCGAAGATCGGCAGCAATTGCTTGGAAAGGGCCAGGGTCGCTGGATATAGACGGCTGCCGCTGCCCCCCGCCAATATGATCGCTTTCATCCGATACTCCGTCGTTGCCCGTTCGGGCGGATCGTCCTGCTTCTCAAAGACCTGCCCGCCAGCACGCCATGCTGGTCCGGCAACCTCGCCAGCGCGTCAATATGGGTTTCCGAAAGGGAAGGTCTGATATGGCAACCAATATTCGGCATGGGTGGCGTAATTCAGCCAGACAAACTGAATCAAGGCCGAATAAGCGATGATGACGATCACCAATTGCCCGTTGGCCCGCCCTTTCTCCGTGAAGATATAGGGGAGGCGAGACCAGACGAAGAGCTGAAGCGGAATGAAATACAGGGCCAGGCGGTCGATCGCCGTCGATGCGGTCGTGGCGAACAGCATACCGAGAAGGGCGACGCTGCCCAAGGCCAGGTTTCGCCACACCTTGACCTGCATGTCCGACATCTGGAAGGTCTGTTGGAACCTCTTCTGGTAGAGCAGGTAGATGGCCGCCGGCAGAAGATTCATCGACACGCGGACGCCGGCGCCTTCCGAAGCCATCTCATGTTCCACATAATTGGTCATCATTCGATCGATGGCGGCATCGACGAACAGGTAATAAAGCAAGACGCCCGCGAGCATCAGCAGGCCGGCGGTTGCGAAACGCTGCCGCGCCGCCGCCAGGGCGACGAGCGGCAGGACGATGATAGCCGATTTGTGGAAGCTGGCCGCGAACAGGATATAGACGACGAATCGGCCCAAGGTCTGGCGATCCAGGCTGGCAAGGCCGGCAAAGATGATGCCGATGGCGACCGCCTGGCGGGTATAGCCCATCGCAATGACGATGATGAGATAAGGAACAGCGACGACAATGGCGAGCCATGGGTTGGGCTGCCGTTTGGCGAAGCGGATCGTGCCCCAGCAGAAAATGGCGGCGCATATCAGGTTCACGGCCCAGATCTTGAGACCCGCCTGGATCACGACCCAGTTGATCAGGGCATAGCCCGGATCATCCTCTGCCAGCGTTCCCCAGAAATCCTTGTAGGCGATGCGATCGAAGATCACCATGTAAGGAATCCAGTCGCCGCCGACTTCGTAGCGAAGTCCGATCAAAACGGCCGTCAGCAGGCCAGCCACCGCAAGCACAGGGGCTGGGCGCGCATGAACCAGGGGCTGCGCGCGATTCTGCAGGGCGCCTACGGCAAAGACTGCAAAGAGTAGCCAGTAAGGAAACAAATTGGCTCCAGCCTGATCTGTGCCGTTCGCCGCGGGCAGGCGAATTCGGGTCGCTGTATAGAGAGACGGCACGGGAGCCGTCCAGAGCGCGTATGGGATGCCATGCCGGGCTCATCGCGTTTTTGCGGCGATCCGCGACATGTCATAGCTGCGGACGGCGCAGACGATCCCGCCACGTCTTCTCTCATAAGGGCGGGCGGCTTCATAAGGGCGGCCGGAATTCCTGAATATTTGAACAGAGCCTGATACGCATCATCCTCGGCAGCGCGAGGCGCTTCCACCTCAAAGGATCAGGCCCTAGACGTTGGACATGGCCCAAAAGACCGTCGCGCTCTCGATCAACGCTTCCTGGAACATCGTGAATTTCAGGACGGGGCTGATCAAGGACCTGCAGCGGCAGGGCTATCGGGTCGTCGCGCTGGCGCCTGTCGATAGCTATAGCCCGAAGCTGCAGGCGCTGGGTGTCGATCATATCCCCATCCCGATGGACTCGAAGGGCGTGTCTCCGATCCGTGATCTCATTCTGCTCGGGCGTTACTGGCGGGTGCTGCGCCGGCTCCGCCCCGATGTCTTCCTGGGCTATACCGCCAAGCCCAATATCTATGGGTCATTGGCGGCTCATTCCCTTGGAATCGCAGTGATAAACAATGTGTCGGGCCTCGGCACGGCCTTCATCCGGGACGATCTCCTCACCCGGATCGTCACGGGTCTCTACCGGCTCGCTTTCCGGCGCTCGGCTACGGTGTTTTTCCAGAATGAGGAGGATTTCGACATGTTCCTCGCGGCGGGAATGGTGACGCCCGCCCAGGCCCGCCTGCTGCCCGGTTCGGGGGTCGACCTCGAACGGTTCAGCCCAGCCGCCGCACCTGGCGAAGCGAGCGCCTTTCGCTTCCTTCTCATAGCCCGCTTGCTGTGGTTCAAGGGCATTGGCGAATATGCCGAGGCCGCGCGCCTGATCCGGCGGCAGGGTCGTGATGCGCGATTCCAATTGCTCGGATTTCTCGATCCCGACAATCCCAACGGCGTGCCCAAGGATCAGGTGCTGGGATGGGTCAAGGAAGGGATCGTCGATTATCTTGGGGAATCGGACGACGTCCGGCCGTTCATCGCGGAGGCCGATTGCGTGGTTCTCCCCTCCTATCGCGAAGGGATGCCGCGCACCTTGCTGGAGGCCTCCGCCATGGGCAAACCGTTGATCGCCACCGACGTGGCCGGCTGTCGTCAATTGGTCGAGCATGATTTGAACGGCTTTCTTTGCGCACCGCGCGATGCCGGTTCGCTGGCAGAGGCGATGCTGGACATGCTGCGTCTGTCTCCCGCGCGTCGGGAGGAAATGGGGCAGGCGGCGCGCGCAAAAGCGGAATCGCAATTTGACGAGCGGATCGCCATCGGCCTGTATCAGGAGGCTATCGCGGCTGCGCTCGGGTCAGGAACCCGACGATCGGCTGATTTTTCAGAATCGGATCGCGCCCGGAGCGCGTAAACGCGTTCACGGTTATACTGAATCGAAAACGAGCTTGGCTTCTAGTCGGCCGACAGATGCCGGGCCTGGCTTTCGCGGGGCTCGCTCCGGCTCTTCCTCACCTTGGCCCTCGGCTCGGCCATCAGGGCGCAGCACATGGCGAAGATGGCACTGATGGCGACGGTGCGCAGCGGATAATCGACCACGCTATGCGTCAGGATCGCAGCCGAAGCCACGGTCGCGGCGCAGGCGAATGCATCCTTATCCTCACTTCCCCAGATGGAGGCGACGCGGCGCACCCACCATATCAGGAAAAGGAGGATCAGTACGAAACCGGCCACGCCGGTTTCGAGGACGATTTCGATATAATCGCCGTGGACGTGGTTCATGTAGACCCGCGTCACCCGCGCCGCATTTTCATAATAAGGATAGATGTCGTCGAAGGTGCCGATGCCGGATCCCAGAGGCGCGAAATCCTGCACGGCTTCCAGGCTTCTGGAAAAGGAGGTGTAGCGGGATTCCTGGGAGGTCCGGGCCTCCTTGGTGGTGAGGTTGTTCTGGAAGGGTGCGCTGAAGGCGAGCAGGATCGAGCCGAGGGTCAGGACAGCGACCACAGGCAGTGTCCAGGCCGGCAGCTTCTTCTTGCGCGAGAATATCATCATCAGGGTCGCCGCGAGCACCGGGACCGAAAGGCCGAGGCCCGCCAGCGATCCGTTGAGCGCGATGCCGACGACGATCACGGTCAGCGCGCCGGAGAGAATCACGAACAGACCCGAGGAATGCTGCACGGACCGGCCGTGGCCCCGCCCGTTCAGATAGAGCGCTGCAAGAAAGGGCAAGGTCACGACCATCAGCGTCGCGAAATGGTTGGCGTTCGAGAAGAAGCCCGTGGACGCGCCGAAATTGGTGATCTGGTAGAAATACCATGACGAAGCTTCGCCGCCCATGATCTGCAGCGCGCCCAGAGCAACCGAGACGATCGCCACGGCGACGACGACCCAGGTCAGCCAGCTGGCTTTGAAATAACCGAGCTGGAGGATGCCGAGCAATATGGCGATGGCGGGCAGCAGCCAAAGGGATGAGGAAATGGTTTCGTGCGGCGAAAGCGAAATGGGCAGCCAAGGCAGCGGCTGGTCCAGCATCCTGTAGCCGTCGGCAATCTGCTCCCGGCCCGGAAAGACGGTCCAGAGCGAAGGTGGCAACGGCACCAGCTGCACAAGGACAAGCAGGACGATCAGGAAGAGGAGCAGCATAAGCTGCCGCCCGGCCTTGGCCATTGGCGTGCTGCGCTGGACGATGAGCGCCCACAATATGATCGGAATGGCGAGCAGCTGAAGCAGCATGTTCACCCAATAGCCGGCGGCGCTTGCGCCCCCGAGGAGAAGGCAAAGCAGCAGATAGGCCGGAATCAGGCCGAGACGGACATAGTGGATCAAGATTTTCCTGCCTTCCGGATCTCGACCTCGCCTATCGTCACATTCTGCGCGGTCGCAAATTCTCCGTTGATACCGGACAGCCGCAGCCACTGCGCCGGACAACCGGACGCCGGGACGTTGAAATCGGCTACGATCCGTCGCGTGGCGTAGCTGATATTCTTGAGCGGGAGCTCGAGCAGCGGCGATTTTGCCTTGTGGCAGGCCACAACCCAGACAAGCCGGCTGCCTTCGCCTTTGGCGGAGCCTTCGACCCGGAACTGGAGACGGTAGCGGCCGGGCCGCAGCATCAGCAT
The DNA here is from genome assembly GCF_032378825.1 of Sphingosinicella rhizophila. Classification (NCBI taxonomy): domain Bacteria; kingdom Pseudomonadati; phylum Pseudomonadota; class Alphaproteobacteria; order Sphingomonadales; family Sphingosinicellaceae; genus Sphingosinicella; species Sphingosinicella rhizophila. Next base: position 299,128 of record NZ_JAVUPU010000005.1, read on the forward strand.
CTGGCTGGCGAGTTCGGTCGGAAGCCGGCCGTAAAAGGCGACCTCGAGGCCGCCCGACCTTGCCGGTTCGGCGACGCCGGCAGTCCCCTGGGTCAATTTCCAGTTGAACGGCGCGGCACCCGGCAGGCCCTTGAAGCTGCCGTCGTAAACGGACTTCGCATCTTGCGTTTCGCGCGCGCCAATGAAGCTTTGCCAGAGCCGGTGGGCACGCCGCACATCGCCTTTGTCGATCAGCTTCTGGATCAGCAGACCCTGCCAGGGAGCTGCCCGGGCGGATCCGGATGCGCGGTCCGTTTGCGCGATGCGGAGGATCAGGTCCGGGTCGGCGCCACTGGACGCGAGCTGTTCCAGGACCGATTGCCGCATGATCGCATCGCCCTCCAGCACGCGCATCATGGCGGGTCGTGTCCTGGGATTGCGGACCATCCTCGCCAGCTCCGGGACGAGGACGGTCGCGACTTGTGGTACGAGCGCATTGAGGACGCGGATTTCAGCGCTCGCCGCGGCGACCTGGTTCGATTGCAGATATCCGTCGAGCAAGACGAGCCGGGCCGTACGGGAGCGAGGATTCCGGCGCCGTGCCTCGGCGAGCAGCCGTTCGCCCCTGGCGGCATCGCCATTGACCCTGGCAATCAGCCCGGCGAGCAGGAAAGGCTCCTCGGCAAGCGGCGCTCCGGAGATAGCGTTGATCGCGCGGGTCGATTTGACGCGGCTGAGGGTGCCGTTGCGTCGGCGAAATTCCTGCATGGCCACTTCCATCACCGGACGGGGATCATCCGGTGCGACCCTGGCCGCGGCATTGGGCCTGGCCCTCAGCAGGCCGTCGACCGCCGAGGTCTTGAACACCAGCCAGGCCATGAAGATCGCGCCGATGACGAGCAGCAGCGTCTTTCCGGCCCGACCGGCACTTAAGCCTTGGAGCCTAGCCCTCACGTTGCGCGACCAGCTTGATCTCGCGTTCGCGGCTGCCGATCCCGCCATATTTATAGGGTTCGTAGCCATAGCCATAACCATAGCCATGCGCCTGATGGCGGAATTTGGTCAGGACGGCGCCCACGATATGGCTGCCCGCCGCCTTCAGGCGATTGACCGCATCGACCGCGGCCTTGGTGCGGGTCTTGCCGCTCTCGACGACCAGCAATGTGCCGCGGCAGACGCCCGACAGCAACGGCGCGTCGGCAAGTCCCAGAACCGGCGGTCCGTCGACGATGACCATGTCATAATGGTTCATAGCCTCGCTGATGATCGCCTTCAGCCGCGGCGATGCCAGCAATTCCGCCGGATTGGGCGGAATCGGTCCGCAGGGAACCAGCGACAGGTTTTCGACTTGCGTCTTCAATACGTGATTCTGCACCGGATCGCTGTTGGTGAGCAGCTTCGACAGGCCTTCATTCGGATCGACGCCGGTTACGAAGGCGGGCTTGCGAAGGTCTGCGTCGATCAACAGCACCGAATTACCGAGCCGGGCGAAATTCTGCGCAAGCGCCAGGGTCGTGCTCGATTTGCCTTCCGCAGCGCGCGTGCTGGTGATCAGCAGGCTCTTGGGCGCGCCGGTTTCGGTGGTGAACTGGAGCGACGTCCTGAGCGAGAAATAGGCTTCCGAAATCGGTGAAGTCTGTTCCTTCAACTCGTCGGCCAGAGCCTCCTCGCTGGTCTTCTTCGGGATCACGCCCAGTGATGGCAGCCGCAATTTGTCGCGGACGTCGTCGGGGGTCTTGATCGTGTCGTTGACGAATTCGAGCGCCAATGCCGCTCCCATGCCGCCCAGCACGCCGACCAGCAGACCGATCAGCACGTTCAGCACCAGATTGGGCTTATAGGGCCCGCCCGGAGGCTCGGCCGGATCAACCACCGAAACCGTATTGGTGCCGACGCCGCCGGCGACGCCAATCTCCTTATAGCGCTGCAAGAGCGCATCGTAGAGTGAGCGGTTGGTGTCCACCTCCCGCTGCAGGATGTTATATTGGATGCTGCGTCCGCGCAGGTTGAGCACCGTGCTCTTCAGCTGTTCGACCCGTTCCTGCAGCGAGCGCTCCTCGGCCGCCGCCGCCTGGAATTCGGCGAGCAGCGAGGCATTGTTGCCGCCGGCCACGGTTCCGGCCTCGCGCTTGATCTGCTGGTCCAGGGCCTCGATCTGATTGCGAAGCCGGACCATGTCCGGATAATCGGGTTTGAACGAAGACAGCTTGTTCTGATATTCCGCCTCCAACTGGGCGCGCCACTGCCGCATCGGCGCAGTGCTGGCGGTGATCTCGGCCGTGGTGCTGGCGCTGCTCATCTGCCGGTAGCGTTGTTCCGCCGCGATCCTGCGCGCCTGCGCGACGGCGAGTGCCTGGTTCATGGCGAGCAAAGACGCACCCTGGATCGAGGCTGTGTCGCTGCCGGCGCCGCCGCCTTGGCCGGGCTGGCCCTGGCTCGCTCCGGTGTTGATGATGCTTTGCCGCTGCGCATAAGCGACCAATTCCCGTTCCGATTTCTCGAGATCGCCCTTTATGGTCGCGATCTGCCGCTCCAGGAACTGGCGGGCATAGGATGAGGCCTCGTAGCGGCGTTCCAGGTTCGCGTTGATGAAATTGTCGGCGAAACTGTTGGTGATCCGAGCGGCAAGATCGGGCGACGGGGACGAATAGGAGATCCGGACAAGGCGGCTCCCCTGCACCGGGCTCACTTCGAAATTACTGGACAGGATAGCGGTGGCGATCTTCACGCGCGTGGCTCTGTCCGCCTCGGCCGAAACGAAGGATTCATTCGATGCGAGATTCATCTCCTGCGCCACGCGCTCCGCGAGGCTCTTGCTGGCGAGCAGGCCATATTGTGTGGACAGATATTGCTGGTCGTTATTTCCCCCGCTTTTCGTCATGGAATCTTCCAGGATCTCGACCGCGGGCGGATTGAGCTCCAAGACCGCCGTCGCCCGATATTGGGGCGTGGTCAGGAAGGTGACGACGATCGCGACTGCGATGGCGACGGCCGCGGCGCCGAGGATCAGCCAGCGCCATTCCGATGCGATGCGCAGGATCGTGGAAAGATTGAGATCACCGAAGCCGGAGCCGATGCCGTAGCTCCGCTGCCCCCAATCGCCGGCAAGTGCGAGGTCGCCTTGCGGTTGAGGGGCCAGCGGCCAGATCGGTCCGCTTATGGGTTCGATGTCGTTCTTGCTCATAGAATCGAGCTGCCTTTCAGCCGCCCTGTCAATAACAGGTCGCGAATTGGTTAGAAAACGAAGGAGTAGAAGAAGCCGACGATCGGGATCGTTTGAAGGATTTCCCTCTGCGCCCGTTTGATGTTGGACCCATCCACGACCACGACGTCGCCTGGATAGATTTTGGGATCCTCGGCCTCGGCGCGCCGGATGTCGGTCAGGTCGAAAGCCGCCGCCATGCGCTTGCCGTCGATGGTTCTGAACACGGCAATGCGGCGCGCATTGGCATCTTCGGTCGTGCCGTTGGCCATGGCGATGACCTGCAAGAGGGTCATCGGTCCCGGGATCGGGAACATGCCGGGAGACCTGACCGCGCCGTCGATCGTGACATTGCGCCTGGTCGACGATTTTATGCCGACGCTGACGTCCGGCGATTGCAGATATTTGACTCCCAGTTGCTGGGTCAGGGCCTTGTCCAGTTCGGATGCGGTGAGGTCCACCGCCTTGACCTCGCCGAGCAACGGCATCGAGATACGGCCCCTGAGATCGACCGGGAAGTCGCCGGACAGATCCGGCACCTGGAAGACCTTGATGGTCAAGGTGTCGAGCGGCGAAATCTTATAGTCTTCCTCGAGGGTGACGGGCTGGGGCGTGTCCGGTGCGCTGAAATTCTGCACTTCATAAGGAACCGGGCCGCCGCGCGTGCCGGTGCATCCGGCAAGCGCGGCAAAGGCGGCAAGCAGGACGAGCAGGAAGCCGAGCCTCAGGCTCCCGGTCACGGTGGCTGAAGGGGCGAACGACGATGCCGTCTGCCGGGTATCGATGATCGTCGGCACGGACAGTCCTGAATTCTGCAAAATCTGAAGCCCCTGAATTAGTCGCGCGGGTTCGCTTGGGTCAAGTTCTATTACTCCCGCCTGAACGGGCCGGCGGGTGCTGAAAGCCTTTGAAATCCGTGCTATTTGTTCGTCGGTCGATCAGGCGGCGGCACTCCGGACAGCGCCGCCGCCAAGCCCGGCACGCAGGTCGTTTCGGTTCGTGGCGAGATACCATCTTTGCCCGTCCTCGATGGCGAGGGCCGTCAGCATGTTGCTGCGATAGGCGCCTGTGTCGATCGCGATTCGATTGGCGCGCTCCTCCACCCGTTCCACGATCGTGTGGCCATGCACGACGACGAACCCATGTTCCTTCACGTCGCTCAGGAACGGCTCGCGGATCCAGCGCAAATCGAAACGGGTCTGCTCTTCGATGGCGACCCCCGGCCGGATGCCGGCATGGACGAACAGATAGTCGCCGAACCGGAACGTGTCCGCGAAGCCTTCCAGAAATTCCACATGAGCGCGCGGCACCTTCGCCTGCAGCAACTGCAACGCGGCCTCCTCGTCCAGGCGACGCAGTGCGTCGGGATCCAGCCCGTAGCTCTGGGCGCATTCGGCGCCACCGAATTTGAGCCAGCTGGCGAGCAGCTCTGATTCCCCGCTGAGCATGCGCAGCAGCACTTCCTCGTGGTTGCCGGCGAGGAAGACCGGCCGGCCGTCCTGCGGACTATAGGCGCGCAGACGTTCGACGACGGCGGCCGAGTCCGGTCCCCGATCGATCAAGTCGCCCAGGAAGACGATGAAGTTCCGTCGCGACGGCCGCGCTGCGATGTCGTCCTCTATGCGCTGCAACATGATGTTCAAGAGATCGAGCCGGCCGTGTATGTCGCCCACGGCATAGGCGCGGGCGCCGGCCTTTCCCTTCGGCATATTCCTGTCCGAACTCATGAACGTCCGGGAAATCCTGTTCAGAAAGTCCATTTCATTCCCATCATTCGGCTCGCCGCCGATTCAGAGCCGCTCCTATAGCGCCACGGCCTTGGTGCAAGCTAGGCCAGCATGGCTATACGGCTGATTTACCGGTCGGTTCCTCGCGGCGGTCAGTTCAGCCGGGAAAGATCTTGCCTGGATTCATGATCCCGGCGGGATCCAGTGCGGCCTTGATGGCCCGTTGGGCGAATAGCAGGGCCGGGTCGGCCGTTCGCGCCAGCGCATCGGCCTTCATCTGTCCGATGCCATGTTCGGCCGAAATCGATCCGCCGGCTGCCGTCACAAGATCGTAGATCAGGTCGCTGACGTCGCCGCCCGGGCGGGAAAGCCAAGACTCGCTGCAGGCGTCGGCGGGGGGTTGGACGTTGAAATGCACATTGCCGTCGCCGAGATGGCCAAAGGCGATGATCCGGCATCCGGGGTAGAGGCCTTCGACGGCTTTTCTGGCCGATACCAGGAAGCCGGGCATGGCGGAAACGGGCACTGCGATGTCGTGCTTGAGCGAAGCGCCCTGTTTGCGTTCTGCCTCCGCAATGCTTTCCCGCAACCGCCAGAGTGCCTGGGCCTGCGCCTCGTTCGCCGCGATCGTGGCATCGGCGGCGAGGTTCCGATCCAGGCTGTCCGCAAGCGCGGCGGCGAGGCTGTGTTCGGCTCCGGCCTCGCCGGCGGGAGCCGTCACTTCGACGAGGGCATGCCAGGCATGGGCCTGCGCCAGGGGCGCACGCGTCCCTGGTATATGGGCAATGACCAGTTCGAGGGCATTGGAGGGTATCAGCTCGAAGCTTTCCACCCGGTCGCCCAGCCGGCCCTCGAGATGCCGCAGCAGCCGGAGCGCGTCGTCGGGCGAGGCGAGGCCGGTCCATGCCACCGCGCGCGATCCCACCGCCGCGACCAGCCTGAGGCTTGCCGCAGTGACGATGCCGAGCGTGCCTTCCGCGCCGATCAGCATTTGCCGCAGATCATAGCCGCGATTGTCCTTTCGAAGCCCCGACAGGCCATGATAGAGCGAACCATCGGGCAAGACCGCTTCCAGGCCGAGGACGAGGGCCCGCATCGTGCCGAATCGCAGCACCTGGGTTCCGCCGGCGTTGGTCGAGACAAGACCGCCCACGGTCGCGGAGCCCTTGGCAGCAAGCGAGAGGGGAAAACGGCGCCCGATCCCTTCGGCTGCCTCGTGCACATCCGCCAGGATCAGGCCCGCTTCGGCAACCAGCATATTGTCGCTGGCGGATATTTCCCGGATGCGTCGCATCCGCCGCAGCGAGAGCAGAAACGAATTCCCTTCGGCCGATGGCGTCGCGCCGCCGACCATCGACGTGTTGCCGCCTTGCGGGACGATGGCGACCCGCTCTGCGGCGCACTGCGTGACGATCGCCTGGACCTGTTCCGGGGTCTCCGGCGAAAGCAAGGCGGCGGTTCGCCCGTGCCAACGACCCCGCCAATCCGTCAGCCACGGCTTCAAATCCTCGGGCGCCCGCGAAAAGCCGCGAGGGCCGAGCGATTCCGCCAGTTGGCGCAGCAAAGTCTCCGACGGTGGATTCGGCATAGGTCCCTGGGTCCAAACCTGGTTTCGGCCTAAGTGGCGCAGAAGGCGAGACCGTGCAATTAATCCGCGGAACGAAATCGTGATTGCGAAGGTTTAAGCCTCGTAGAACGCGGCGGGCCGCGAGCGCATCATGTTGCCCATGTGAAGGGGAAGGCGAATTGTATCGGCGCGCGGGTCAGGGGTTTTGCCGGCACCATCGATCAAGATCTTCCACTCCAGCAGCCTTTGATTTCTGTCGGATTTTCCAGGGCGGTTGCGGAAATTGAAGGGGGCCGGCATCCTGTTGGCGGCGGTCGCCGGCGGTTCGGTTCTGCTGGCCTCGGGCGGGCATGCCCAGACGACTGAGCCTGCAAATGCCGACCAGCCCGTCATTCCCGACAGCGAGTTCGAAGCGCAACTTCCGCCGCTCGATCCGGAACTCTCGGCGCCGCTCGAACCGATCGAGGATTTCGACGTGCGGCAGGAAGCGGTCCCGGTCGAGCCCGCCGAGCCCGGCGCGCCGGATGAAACCATTCCCGATGCCCCGCTCCCGGACGATCCGGCCCTCAGTGAACCGCTGGCGCCCCTGGCGACATTCGATGTCGCCGTGCCGGAAGCGAATCCCGAGGATGATGGCGAGGACGAAGCGCCTTCCATTCGCTACACCCTCGTCATCGAGGGATTGGAAGAAGTCGGTCTGCAGGGTCGCTTTCGCGACCTCTCCGCGCTGGAGGACGCGGATGGCAGGGCGACCAATGGCGCAATGGTCGCCGCCCGCGCCGAAGAGGACGAATTGCTGGCCGTCCGCCTGCTGCGCTCGGAAGGCTTTTATGACGGCACTGCCGTGTCTTCGATCGAACAAGTGCCGGATCAGCCGGGCCAGCTCCGGGTCACGCTCACGGCGGCACCTGGGGCCCGTTACAATTTCGGGGAGATCGCGGTCACGGGTCCGCAGACGGAGCCGCCGGGCCTGGCGCGCGAAGCGCTGCCGCTGGAGAGCGGCAAGCCGATTATCGCGGAAATGGTCGAAGGCGCCGAAGCCAATGTCCGGCTGCGTCTGCCGCAGCAGGGTTACCCCTTCGCTGAGATTGGCCTGCGCGACATATTGCTCGATCCGGAGACTCATCTCGGTGACTATTCGCTGCCGGTCGAGCCCGGCATCCGCGCGCGCTTCGGCGGATTCACCACCGAAGGCGATCTCGCCTTCGACGCGGAGCATGTCGCGGTCCTGTCCCGGTTCGAACGCGGCGATCTCTATGACAGCCGGATGGTCGACGATCTGCGCGAAGCGATGATCGCGACCAACCTGTTCAGCACGGTGTCGGCCGAGCCCGTGGCAACAGGCGAAAAAGCCGAGGACGGCACGGAATATGTCAACATTCTCGTGCGTCAGCAGGCGGGACCCGCCCGTTCGATCACCGGCAGCGCGGGATATAGCACGGGCGAGGGGATAAGGCTGGAGGCGGCCTGGGAACATCGCAACCTGTTTCCTCCTGAAGGCAGTCTTCGTTTCGCCGCCATCGCTGGCACGCAGGAGCAGGCCGTTCGGGCGACCTTCCGGCGCATGAATGCAGGCAAGCGCGATCGCACCGTCCTGCTCCAGGTCGAGGCCGGACGGCGGGATTTCGCAGCCTTCGAAGGCTATACGGCGAGGATCAATGGTCTCATTTCCCGGGAATCGACACCCATCTGGCAGAAGCGATGGACCTGGGCCTATGGCGCGGAGCTGATCGCCACCAACGAAAGCCAGATCGGAAGGCCAAGGCTGTCGCTCAGCGATGCCTTCTTCCTGGCCGGCGTGACGGGGCAAATCGGCTATGATGCCTCCGACAGCCTTCTCGATCCCACGAAGGGGTTTCGGCTGCTCGGTCGCGTCAATCCGGAAGTGTCGCTTCGCGAGCCGACCCAGCCCTATATCCGCAATATCGTCGAAGGCAGTGCCTATTTCCCGGCGGGCGATTCCCTGGTGATCGCCGGGCGCGCACGGTTCGGATCCATCTATGGTGCGGAGCTGTCCGAGCTTGCACCCTCCCGCCGCTTCTATGCAGGCGGCGGCGGATCGGTGCGCGGCTTCGGCTTTCAGGAACTCGGCCCGAAGGATGCCGAGGGCAGGCCGTTGGGGGGCCGCAGCCTTGCCGAATTCGCCCTGGAAGGCCGCTACCGCTTCGGCAATTACGGCGTGGTTGGGTTCGTCGATGCCGGCCAGGTCTATGACAGCCAGTTCCCGACCTTTTCCAGCATGAGGTTCGGCGTCGGCATCGGCGGGCGCCTCTACACCAACTTCGGGCCCCTGCGCGTCGACGTCGCGACGCCGATCGGCCGCAGGAAGGGCGAATCCCGTGTCGCCGTCTATATCTCCATCGGCCAGGCCTTCTGATGGCCGAGGTCGTCACCGAATCCTCTGAGATACCCATCGGCCGCCGCCGCGCCCGTGCCGCGGTGAAGTGGGCCGGCATAATCATCCTCGGCCTGATCGTGCTGATCGGTGCATTGCTGATCGCCATCAACAGCGATCCGGGCCGGCGCTATGTCGTCCGGCAGATCAACAATCTCGAAATGGTTTCGGGCCTGGACATCGATATCGGCCGGATCGAAGGCTCGCTGTTCGGCAAGCTGATCGTCCACGACCTGAGACTCAAGGATCCGAAGGGGCTGTTCTTCGCCGCCCCGGTCGCTGAAATGGAATGGCGTCCGCTCGCTTATCTCCAGAATCATATCGACATTCGCACATTGGTGATTCCGCGGGCCAGGCTGATGCGCCTCCCCGAACTCAGGTCGGGGGATCCGAACGCGCCGCTGCTCCCCGACATCGACATCGACATTGGCCGTTTCGAGGTCGGCCGGATCCTTGTGGACCCGGCGGTGACGGGTCAGCGTCATCTTCTATCCCTGGGCGGGGGGACCAGGATCAAGGATGGCCGTGCCCAGGTCGCGCTCGACGTCGCCGCGATTCCGGCGCCGGGCCTTGCCGGAGGCGACAAGCTGATGCTTCGGCTCGATGCCGTGCCGGCGGCGAACCAGCTCGACATCGGCCTTCGCCTCGATGCGCCCGGTGACGGGTTCGTCGCCAAGCTGGCCGGGCTGGACAAGCCACTGGTCGCTCGGGTGAAAGGTGCCGGCAGCTGGTCGAACTGGAAAGGCCGCGCCCGTGCCGCGCTCGCTGGCCAAGGGCTCGCCGACCTTGCCATCGGCGCTCGCGATGGGACGGTCAGTCTTTCAGGGCCCACTCGCCCCGGCCTGCTGCTCGCCGAAGGTCCGGTGCAGCGGCTGTTGCAGCCATTGGTCCAGGTCAACCTGGTCACCGCGCTTGCGGAACGACGCGCCGACACCCGGCTGCGCCTGAATTCAGCCGCGCTTGCGGTCGTCGCCGACGGCGTGATCGATCTTGGCCGAAGCCGGTTCGACAATTTCAAGGTGGCCGCGCGCCTGATCCAGCCTCGTGCCATCGCGCCCAACCTGACCGCGCGGGACGCCCGGATCGCGCTGGTGCTGAACGGCGCCTTCGCGACACCGTTCGCCGCCTATGATCTCAAGGCGGCCGCGCTTGGCTTCAATGGCACCGTGGTCGAGGGACTGAGCGCACGTGGCCGGGCCAAGGTGGACGTCGATCGGATGACGATCCCGATCAGCGCCCGCGCCCGCCGCATCACCGGCATCAACGCTGCCGCCGGCGGCCTGCTCACCAATGTCGCGCTGGACGGTAATCTCAACATCAGTGGTCCGCGGGTGCTTTCCGACGATCTTCGCATCCGCTCGGATCGGATCAACGCCACCGCCGTCGTGGTGGCCGATCTCGAGCGCGGCCAATATCGTGCGGGTCTTCAGGGTCGTATCGACAATTATGAGGTGGAGGGGATCGGGCTTCTCGATCTCACCACCAAGCTGGACGTCGTCGCCACGCCGGCCGGCTTCGGGATCAAGGGTCGCATCGCCGCCAAGACGCGCCGCATCGACAATAGTTCTGCACGAGATTTCCTGGGCGGCAATGCGGCGGTCGCGGCGACGATAGACATGAATGCCGACGGCGTGATCCGTCTGGATGCGATCCGGCTCAATGCACCCCAGCTCCGCATCACGTCCGGGCGGGGAACCTATTGGCCCGATGGCCGGATCGACTTCCGTCTATCCGGCGTGTCCACCGCTTATGGTCCGCTGGCCATGGTGGTCACCGGAACGACGCGCCGGCCCAATGTGGAACTCCGCGCCGCCAGCCCCGGTCTTGGGGTCGGTCTTCGCGACGTCCGCGCAACCGTCAGGGCGACGGCGAATGGCTATGCGATCGAGGCGACCGGCCAATCGCAATATGGCCCCTTTACGGCGGACATCCTTATCCTGTCGGGCCGCGGCCCGCTGACGATCGAGGTTCGGACGCTGACCTTCGCCGGATTCACCTTCAGTGGGCGGGTGGTCCAGACGCCGGCCGGCCCCTTCGTCGGTACGCTGGCGATGAACGGAGAAGGGCTGAGCGGCACCGTCCGGCTTGCCGCGGAGGGGCGTTACCAGCGCGCCGACATCCAGGCGCGCGCCAGCGGTGCAAGAATTCCGGGCGAGAATCCGATCCTGGTGCAACGCGGCCTGATCGATGCGACCCTCATTCTTTATCCCGATGCGCCGTCGATCGTCGGCGACGTCCAATTGGCGGGCGTACGGAGCAGCAACCTGCTGATCCGTCAGGCCCGTGCCCGGGTCAATTACCGTGGCGGAAACGGCCAGGTCCAGCTGGTTGCGGACGGTAGCAGCGGCGTGCCCTTCAAGGTCGCGGCCAATGCGGCGCTGACGCCAAATCTGGTTCGGGCGGCGGCACAGGGCACGATCAACCGCATTCCCTTCCGCCTGGCGCGGCCCGCCGAAGTCCGCAAAGTGGGCGCGTCCTGGGAGCTGTCTCCGACCCGGATCGTGCTGCCGCAGGGCAATGTGGAGCTCGCCGGCCGCTATGGCGATGGCTTGTCAGTCCAGTCGCGCATACGAAATCTCGATCTGTCGCTCCTCAATGCATTCTCGCCGGGTCTCGGCATTGGTGGCAAGGCGACCGGCAGCCTCGATTTCTCGCAGCCGTCAGGCGGGGCCTTCCCCCGTGCCGATGCAAGGTTGACCATCGCCGGCTTCACCAGGACGGGGATCGCCGTCCGGTCGGAAACCGTCGATCTCGCCTTGCTGGGCACCTTGCGTCCGGAAGGGGGCGCCCTCAACGCCGTCATCCGGCGCAGCGGCGACGTGATCGGAAGGGCCCAGGCCAGGCTGCAGCCGGTCGGCGGGGGCGCCGGCTGGACCGAGCGGCTGATGGCGGCGCCACTGGCCGGCGGCCTACGCTATAATGGCCCGGCCGATGTCTTGTGGTCCCTCACGGGGATCGCCGACATGCAGCTATCGGGGCCGATCGGGATCGCCGCCGATTTCAGCGGCCGCGTTCAGAATCCCCAGCTGACCGGAGTGATCCGCGCCAACAGCCTCACCTTCGTTCACGAAACCTATGGAACGCGGATCACTACCCTGGCGCTGCAGGGACGCTTCACCAATTCGCGTCTCGAAATCACCAGCCTTTCGGGTCGCGCGGGCCGCGGCACCCTCACCGGGCAAGGCAGCATCGGCTTCGCCTCCGATCAAGGCTATCCGGTGGACGTCCGGCTGAATCTTCAAAATGCCCGGCTGGCGCGAAGCGATTCGATCGGCGCGACCGTCACGGGCGATGTCGCTATCACCAATAGCCGCGCCGGCGGCGCCCTGATCTCGGGCGATCTGCAGATGCCCGAAGTCCGTTACCAGGTCGTCCGCCAGGGCGCGGCCCAGGTAGTCGAGCTGCAGGGTGTCCGGCGGAAGGGCGAGCCGCTTCCGGAACCGGGCGCCAAGCGCGATGCGGCCGAAGCCGCGCCCAGCATCTGGAAGCTCGATCTTCGCCTGCGCGCCGACAACCAGATCTATGTGTCCGGCATGGGCCTCGAATCCGAATGGGAGGCCGATCTGCGCATTCGCGGAACCACGACCGCGCCTGCCATCACCGGCACGGCCGACCTTATTCGCGGTACCTATAGCTTCAGTGGACGCCGGTTCGACGTGACGAGCGGCCGGATCAGCTTCACCGGCGAAGCGCCGCCCAACCCACGCATCGACATCACCGCCAGCGCGGACATTGAGGATGTCACCGTGACGATCAACGTCGATGGCAGTGCCCAGGATCCGCGCATCGCCTTCACCTCCTCTCCCGCGCTGCCGCAGGACGAACTACTCGCCCGGATCCTGTTTGGCGGATCGGTCACCGAGATTTCCGCCCTCCAGGCGGTCCAGCTTGCGGCTTCGCTCAACGCGTTGCAGGGCGGCGGCGGCGGTCTCAACCCGCTGGGCAAGCTGCGCTCCTCGACGGGTCTCGACCGGCTGAGGATCCTCGGCGCGGACGAGACGACCGGGCGCGGCACCGCCGTCGCCGCCGGCTTCTATATCAGCAACGACATCTATCTGGAGATCGTCACCGACGCCCGCGGCTACACTGCCACGCAGATCGAGGTCGCCCTGTCAAAGAGCCTCAGCATACTTTCACAGGTCGGCTCGTTCGGCGGCTCCAACGTCAATCTGCGCTATCGCAAGGATTATTGACGCGGGCGCCCGTCGCCGCTTCCGCAGGTGCGAAACAAAGGCTAGGCGACGGTGATGAACTGGTTTCACCTCAAATTATGGCTGGTCGAGGCGAGCGGCCTGGATATGGACGCGCTTCATGTCCATGCCGGCATATTTCTCCAGGTGGCGGCGGCGCTGGTTCTGCGGCGTTCCCTGGCCAGCCCGCTCCCCTGGTTCGCCGTGCTCGTCGCGGTCCTCGCCAACGAGATATACGACTTCAATTACGAGGTCTGGCCGAACCGTTGGGACCAGGTGCTGGAAGGGTTTCGCGACAGCTGGAACACCCTGCTCCTGCCGACCCTGTTCCTGGTCCTGACCCGCTATCTCCCGCGCTTGTTCCGGAAATCGGGCCGATAGATTTGTTTCAACGCAGTTGGAATCCATCCGACGTCGGAAATAACGGAAGACAAAGAGAAACGAGACCCGTTCGCGTTCGATATAATTGTGAGCAAGTCTGGGATCGGGGCGTTCCTCAGGCGCCGATCCGCGTGAGGCGCGCCGCCAGCGATGCGAGTGCGGGGTTGGCGCCGACCAGGCGCATCAGGCCAAAGCGGGCCGCACCATGTTCGGCGGCCCATCTTATCGTCTCGGCGACCATCACCGGCCTTCGGGTTCGCTGCGCGAAGGCGCGCTGGAAATTGCGGGCGTCCGGCTCTTGCCCGACCAATGTCGAGGCAGCCGCGATGCCGCTTTCGAGTGCGATCGCGATGCCGTCCCCGGCGATGGAGGCGATCACCGCCGCCTGGTCGCCGAGCCGGAACAATCCAGGCGACGTTTCCCGCGCCCGCCAGCCATAAGGAACGGCCGAAACCGCCATCCACTCCGAGGCCGCGCCGTCCGCCAGCCGATCGGCCAGGGCCGGCGCCCTGGCGGCGATCTCCGCGACCAGATTTTCGATGCCTCCGGCGCGCTTCATCGATTGCCGGGCGACCGAAAGGCACAGATTGGCGCTGCCGTCTTCCTGCAGCAAAAGGCCGGCATAGCCGCCATCGAACAGATGAAGCTCGATCACGCCTTCCAGCGACGTGCGGAGCGACCCCGGGGTTTCGAGGCTGGTTCTTATACCGATCGGGTCCCCGGCCGTGTCTCGCGGCCTGGCTGCGCCGCGCAGCTCATATTTGCCGTTGGCAAGGAGCAAGGCTCCGGCCTCGATCTCCTCGCCATCGTCCATGCGGACAAGGTTTCGGGCCACGTCGGCGGCCCGGACGGCCCGGCCGCGATGCACTGCCGCGCCGGCATCGGCGGCAGCACCCAGCAAGGCCGCGTCGAGCGTGCGTCGGGACAGACCCGCCGCGGGCTGCGGCAATGACGCTTCGACCTGGCGCCCGCCGGCCAGCAGACGGAGCTTGCGGATCGGGCGCGCGCCGAGCGACGCAGCGTCGATGCCGAGCCGCGCCAGCGCCCGTAGCGCATCCCAGCCCAGGAAGCCGCCACAGACCACGTCATGGCCGGCATGGCTTCGTTCGAACAGCTCGGCGGAAATGCCGGTTCGGGCCAGGCTGATTGCGGCGGCGCAGCCTGCCGGTCCGCCGCCGACGATCAATATGTCGGTCCGGCGCGGATCGGGTGCCGGGTTGGCGTCTGACTTGCCGCCGATGGCGTCATGGACCGCCACCGGCATTACCCGGCGCGGCGGAAATGGAAGCCCTCGGCCGCGAGGCCGGGGCCGAAGGCGAGGGCAACGCCCTGGCGGCATTCGGGCGCGGCCAGTAATTGGGCGAGCACGAACAAAAGGGTGGAGGAAGACATGTTGCCGTAACGGGCGAGCACATCGCGCGATTGGCCAAGAGCATGCGGGGCCAGCGTCAAACCCGATTGGACGGCATCGAGCACGGAGCGGCCCCCCGCATGAACCGCCCAGCAGTCGATCTCGTCCGGCGCCGCCGGACCCATGATCGACTGCCGGAGGTCCGCATCGCGCAAGGCCTCGGCGATCCGGCCCGGCACTTCGCCCGACAATTGCATGGCGAAGCCCTGGTCGCCGATGGTCCAGCGGATGAGTCCGGCCGAATCTTCGAGGGTTGTCGCAAAAGGGCGGGAAATGGCAAAGCCGTATGGTTCCGCCGTCACGAGCGCCGCGGCGGCGCCGTCGCCGAATTGAAGCATGGCGAGGAGGGGTTCGATCCGGTCTTCGTTCTGCAGATGCAGGGTGGACAGCTCGATCGTGACCACCAACACCCGCGCTTCGGGCTCGGAGCGGACGATATGATGGGCAAGCCGGAGCGCGGAGACGGCGGCGTAGCAACCCATGAAGCCCACCAAGGTGCGCTCCACCTGCGAGGACAGGCCGAGCTGCCGGGCGATGATCTGATCGATGCCGGGGGCCACGAACCCCGTGCAGCTCGCCACGACGAGATGGGTGACGTGCCGGACCGCTGCGGCATCGAGACCGGCAATCGCCTGGAGCGCCAATTTGGGCGCCGCCTCTGCGTAGAGCGCCATCCGTGCCCCTGTGCTGGGCAATGCTCCATGGTAGAAGCCGCCCGGCGCGATGGGCGAGCCGCCCTCCGATGCCGCCGGCAGGATGGACCAGCGGTGCCGTATTCCGGACCGGTCCGCCATGCGACGGAACAGGCTTCGTTCGCGCGGATCGCCGATTCGGCCCTCGGCCCAGTCGATGAAGGCATGGTGGACATCGTGATCGGGCACGGCCGTGGCGATCGCTTCGATATGGGCGGCGATTATGTTCAAGCGTGTCCGATCCGGTTGGGGCAAAAAGAGTCTATGACTGCCTAGATGAACGATAGATGGGGAAGTTCCGTCTCGTCAGACCTATTTGGAATCGAAGCCGAACGTGCGGCGTCCACTTTTCCCGCCGCCTTCATTTTCATCCTTTTCGTGGAGGGACGGAAATGCAATCTGCGCGCCATGTTCCGCTTTGCTCCCTTCATTCTCCTTTCCTGCCTGTCCAGCGCCGCGGCCGCCCAGCCGGTCGAGATCGTCGTCACCGGCAGGGATCTCGGCCAAGGATTGGGGGAAGAGGTTTACGACACGCTCCTAATCGACAGAGAGCGTCTCGTGGGGTCGGCGTCGAACCGGCTGGAAGACATTCTCCGCGACGCGGCCGGTTTCCAGACGTTCCGGCGCTCCGATGCGCGGTCGGCCAATCCCACCAGCCAGGGCGCGACCCTGCGGGGGCTCGGCGGCAATGCCTCCAGCCGCGCGCTGCTCCTGCTCGACGGCGTGCCGCAGACCGACCCGTTCGGCGGATGGATTTCCTGGCCGGCTTTCGATCCCCGCCGGCTCGGCGAAATTCGGGTGACGCGGGGCGGCGGCAGTGGTGTTCATGGGCCCGGTGCACTGGCCGGTACGATCGCGCTTTCAAGTGCCGCCCCCGCCGACATGAAGGGTTTATACGCCTCGCTTGCCTATGGAAGCCGCGACAGCGTCGACGCCTTTGCGGCGGCGGGTTTATCGCTGGGCAGAAGCTTCTTGACGCTTTCCGGAAGCCATGCGGCCGGGGACGGATTCGTGCCGATTGTCGCCGGTCAGCGCGGCTCCGCAGACAGGCCGGCGCCTTATTCGCAATCCAGCCTCGGCGGACGCCTGGTGACTCCGATCGCTGATATGGTCGAGCTCCAGGCCAATGCCCTGTGGTTTTCCGACGAACGGGAACGGGGAACCGCCTTCACCGACATACAGACGAAGGGAACGGACGCGTCATTGCGGTTGGTCGGGGAAGGCGCCTGGCGTTGGTCTGCGGTCGCCTATGTGCAGAAGCGGGATTTCTACAACAGCTTCGCCAGCGTAGACGACCTGCGCACCGTCGCCACCCAGGTTGCGGAGCAATATGACGTGCCGTCGACCGGCCTCGGTGCGCGTTTCGAGCTGCGCCCGCCGCTCGGCCGGGAGCTGGAACTCCGGCTGGGAGGCGATTGGCGTCGGACCGACGGCGAGACGCGGGAACTCTACTCCTTTGCCGGCGGGCAGGCGACCCGGCGCCGCGTCGCCGGCGGGGAAACCGGCAATTTCGGTGCCTTTGCCGAGCTGGCGAGGGAGAATGAGGCGCTGACGCTCACCTTGGGCGGCCGCATCGATCGCTGGTCGATCCGTAATGGTTTCATCGTCGAACGCATCATCGCCACCGGCGCGGCGCTTGCCGATATGGACTTCGCGGACCGTTCAGGTTGGCAGCCGACCGCCCGGGCCGGACTTGCATGGCGGCCCCGGCCGGATTTGAGTGTCCGGGGCGCCGCCTATCTTGGATGGCGCCTGCCGACATTGAACGAGCTCTACCGGCCGTTCCGGGTGGGGGCGGACGCGACCGCCGCCAATGCCGCGCTTGATCCTGAGCGGTTGCGGGGTCTGGATGTCGGCCTGGATTACCGACCGGCCAGCTGGGCAAGGATCGGCGCAACCTTGTTCGTGAACGAGCTGCGGGATGCGATCGCCAACGTCACTTTGGGCGAAGGGCCCGGCCAGTTTCCGGGTGTCGGCTTCGTCGGCTCCGGCGGCCAGTATCGCCAGCGCCGCAATCTTGACGGCATCAGCAGCGGGGGCGTCGAGCTGGACATGCAATTATCGTCCGGCGCCTGGGCACTGACGGCGGCCTATTCCTATGTGGATGCCAAGGTCGAGGCTGGCGGAGACGCCATCGCGCTCGACGGATTGCCTCCTGCACAGACGCCGCGCCACAATTTTTCCACGGCCATAAGCTGGCGGACGGAAGGCAGATCGGTCGCGCTTACTGCCCGCTACGCAGCGAGCCAGTTCGAGGACGATCTGGGCGAACAGATTATTCCGGACGCCCTGACATTCGATGCGGCGGCGACCTGGCCGGTCACGGACAAGCTGGCCGTCGAGTTCAGGGCGGAGAATCTGGCCAATACACGCGTGGTCGCCGGAATTTCCGGAAGCGGAATCATCGAGCGCGCGACTCCGCGAACCTTGTGGATAGGGCTTCGCTTCAAGGATCGCGATTAAGGCGCTTCCGGTCGCAGCGGGGAGTCGGGCGGAGGAAAACTCGCTCGTCGCACGTCGAACCAATATCCGAACGCGATCGGCGGTAGGGGAGGTTCAGCCCGGTCTCGTCTTCGTCTCGAAATAGTCGCGATAGCTTTCCTTGGCGTTGCTGATGAAATCCTCGATCTCGGTGGCGGCATTTTCCTCTGCCACGGGCCGCTTGATCCCTGCGGAAACGTCGACCGCGACGATCGCATCACGAAATGCCGCCCGCTCCGACTGGCAGGCCGTTGCGAGCTTGCCCTCGAAGGCGGCAGGCTCGGTCTTGGCGTCGAGCTCGCTCTTCACCAGGCCGGTGAGGCAGGTGGAATAGGCGCGGCGGGCGTCGTTGATCCTGTCCGCCGGGGCGGCGGCAAGCAGCATGAAGAGCAGCTGTGAAATCATGGCGAGTTCCAGTGCGGCAACCGAGCCATGGGAGCATGATATAGGCGCGCCGAAAAGTGAAGCATGATTTTGACGCGCGGTGGCCTGGCCGCGGCGCTGGGGCACTCGGCCGTGGGCTAGCGCCGCGTATCATCGTGCTGCCGGCGACCATTTGCCTCGCTTGCCTTGCGCGGCTAAGTTGCCGGTACCATATCCACCCGGCTGCAGCCTTGCAGTCCATAAAAACTCAGTAAAACGCACAGGGATCTCCCCTGCGGGACCGGAGCAGGCGAAGTACAAATGAGCAAAAGCCAGCCAACACTTGGAAAATTGCTTCGCACGTTACGGTCGCGCAACGGCTGGACGCTGAAGCAGATGAGCGACCATAGCGGCATTCCGGTTTCCACCTTGTCCAAGGTTGAGCATGACCGGCTGACGCTCACTTATGACAAGCTCCTGCAGCTCAGCCAGCGCCTGGGCATACGCCTGTCGGATCTCTTCGCCGAGAATGAGGAGGGCCATAGCGGGCCGGTCACGGCGCGCCGCAGTTTCGGGCGGATCGACCAGGCCGTGCAGGTGATGACCGCCAATTACGATTATCATTATCTCTGCACCGAACTTCGCCGCAAGCGCATGATCCCGCTGGTGACGAAGATCAGGGCTAAGTCGATGGAAGAGTTCGGCGACCTGGTTCGTCATTCCGGCGAGGAATATATCTATGTCCTCGATGGCAGGGTCGAGGTCCAAACGGAATTCTACGATCCCGTCGTGCTTGGCCCTGGCGAATCCATGTATCTCGATTCCCAGATGGGCCATGCCTATCTGGCGGCCGAAGGGTGCAGGGAAGCGACCGTGCTTGCGGTCTGCTCCAGTCCGGAAGAAGCCTATATGAACTGGCTGACCGACATCCGCGATTCCATGGCGGGCCGTTCCGGTAACGACAAGAAGGCCACGATCGAAGATCTCCACCATTTCGCGACCGGTCGCAAGGTCAGCCGCCTGGGAACGCTCCAGGACGTGGAGGACTGAAGACCGTCTGGCCGGTCCGTCCCGTCACTTGTACATGTCCTGGCGCAGGTTGATGCCGTGCTCGACATAGACTTTGAGTGCGCACAGCATTTGCGACCAACCCATGCAATTGCCGTAGGACGCCTGAAGCCCGGGCTCCGTTTCGCGCCACCCTTCCTCGGTGATGGTCACCAGGGTGCGGTCATCGTCGATAGGTTCGAAGTTCATCGTCACGAGAGTCTTATAGCCGGCGCCTGACGCCTCCATGTCGTCGCCTTCCGCCGGCGCGGCGTCATTGGCCTCCCATCGCAGCACGATCCGGCTGTTTTCTTCCACTTCCACCACCTCGACCGGGAAGGCACCCGGAAAATCGTGGAATTCCCAGGTGACGATGGCGCCGCTCTCGAGCCGGCCTTTGGCGCCGCCGGTGGTGAAATAGCCGGAAAGCTTGGCCGGATCGGCAACCGCCTCGAACACTTCGCGAACTGGACGGGATATCCGGGCGGACACCGTGAATTTGAGTTCCATGGCGTTTCTCCTTGTCGCCCAAAGCAATATGTTATATAAATATAACATGTCAATCCCAGGCGAAAGCGATGTTGTTTTCAAGGCTTTAGCGTCGCCTGTCCGGCGCCGGCTGCTCGATGCTCTGAAGGACAATCCGCAGAAGACGGGCACCTTATGCGAACGATTCGCCTCGTTGGACCGATGCACGGTGATGCAGCACCTCAAAGTGCTGGAAGAAGCCGACCTCGTCATCGTCCGGCGGAAGGGCCGCGAGCGCTGGAACCATCTCAATCCCTTGCCCATCAAGGCAGTGCATGACCGATGGATCGGGCCCTATGCCGCTTATGCCGTAGGGATGCTCGATCGGCTGGCGCACGATCTGGAAATGTCAGGCGACAATTGACAATTTTCCAACCGGGACCATTATCTCCGGCGAACCATTCCGGGCCAAAGGCCCTCAACACAGGGGAAAATATGATGAGGCTCCGGCTGGCTGCCTTGCTGCTCGCTTTCGCTCCGATCGCTGCCGCGCAGGCGCAGCCGGGTGAAACCTATATTCACGCCGGGCGCCTTCTGGCCGATCCCGCCAGCGGCCGGGTCGACAAGGAGAAGACGATTGTCGTCAGCGGCGGCCGCATCGTCGCCATTCGCGACGGCTATCAGGGCACGGGTGACGTCGTCGATCTTCGCGACGCGTTCGTGCTGCCCGGCCTGATCGACAGCCATGTCCATATTCTCGGCGAAAGCGGCGTGGGCCAGGAACTCGATTCGTTCAAGAAGACCAGTGCAGACCTGCTGGTGGATGGATTGATCTTCGCGCGGCGCACGCTCGAAGCGGGGTTCACCACCGTGGTCGATCTGGGCGCCGACCCCGACGCCATATTCGCCTTGCGCGACGGCGTCGCCGCCGGGAAAATCGACGGCCCCCGCATCATTGCCGGCGGATTTGTCGGCGCCCATGGCGGCCATGGCGATGTCCACGGCTACCGTGCCGATATCCTGAAACTGTTCCAGAGCCCCTATCTGTGTTCTGGTGCCGACGATTGCGTGCGGGCCGTGCGCCAGGCGGTCCAGCGTGGGGCGGATGTCATCAAGACGGCATCGACCGGCGGCGTCATGTCGAACACGGCCGCGGGTCTCAGCCAGCAGATGACCGATGCGGAACTGAGCGCGATCGTCACGACGGCCCACGGTCTTGGCCGCCAGGTGGCAAGCCATGCCCATGCGGCGGACGGGATCAATGCTGCCCTTCGTGCCGGCGTGGATTCGATCGAGCACGGAACCTATCTCGATGCCACTTCCGTTCGCCTGGCAAAGGCCTCCGGCGCCTATCTCGTGCCGACCCTGCTGGCCGGCGATACGGTGATGCACGACGCGCAGGATCCGAACAGCTGGATGCCGCCCGCCGTCCGCGCGAAAGCGCTCCAGGTCGGTCCCAACATGATCGCCGGCACCCGCCGAGCCCATGAAGGTGGCATGAAGATCGCCTTCGGTACCGATTCCGGCGTTTCCAAACATGGCATCAATGCGCGCGAATTCGGCCTGCTTATCAAGGCGGGCCTCACTCCAATCGAGGCGATCCGCTCGGCGACCGTGTGGGGAGCTGCCCATAACAAGATGAGCGACCAGATCGGTTCCCTCGAGGCCGGTAAGGCGGCGGACATCATTGCCGTGCGGGGCGATCCCCTGACCGACGTGACCGAACTCGAAAGGGTGGGCTTCGTCATGAAGGGCGGCAAAGTCGTCAAGTCGGCCGCCGCGGGCCAGTAGAGAGCCCATACCGAGATCGTCTCGGATGGAATCGATCGGGAGCTGAATCAGGGCATGGTCCGGCAACGCGCTATGCGCGCACCTCCGTCAAGGTCGCCTCCATCGTCGCAAGGAACTTTCGTTCCAGCCGGGAAAGCGACCGTTCCTCGAGACTGACGCCGAAAACCTCGAACTCGACCTTGTCGACGAGCGGGCGATAATCGAGCTCGGAGGTCCGAAGCGCCAGCGCCGTATATTCATCGACGATGGCGAAGCCGGCGCGCCTGCGGACGAGCGCGGCCGCCACGAAATAGGTCTGAACGAGAATGTTCGGGCCGGCGGCATCGCGATTGATGATCTTGTTGAACAGGGTCCCGACCGAACCCGCATTGACGAGACGGATCAGGTCACGGTCGCCCATCATGGCGACGGAAACCCGGTCGGGAGGATCTGGCAGATCCTCCTTGTGGAAAAGCATGACAAGCTCCCCCGCACCGATCGTCTTATGGGTCAGCCGCGGATGGTGGCGGGCGTCATATGCGATGGCGAGGTCGCAGGCGCGTTCGCACAGCGCACGGCTGATATCCTCGCTGTGGAGCGTCTTGATGTCGAACGACACTTCGGGATGTTCCTGTCGAAAACGGGCAACCGCCATGGGCACGGCGTCCAGACCGAGGGAATGCAGCGCGGCGAGGCGCAAATGGCCTTCGCTACCCCGGCCCAGATTTCTCGCGGTTTCGTCCAGGGATTCGACGCGGCTATTCACCTCGCGCGCCTCATGGAAGAGGATGTGCGCTTCCTCGGTCGGCACCAGCCGCCCCTTGATCACGTCGAACAGCTTGAAGCCGACCCGACTCTCGGCGTGACGCAGCACCTTGCTGACGGAGGGTTGCGATACTTGAAGGGCCCGGGCTGCGCCGCTCACCGTTCCGGCGACATAGACTGCATGGAAGACCTCGATGTGGCGAAGGTTCATGAGAGCCATGGCCGGACCCTATTCCCGCCGCGGCCGGTCGACAATCAGGAACGATAGCCCCCGGCTATGGGGTGGGCCATCATCTGCTCTTGCCGGGCCCCGCCGATATGGCGATGCTGCGCGAATGGGAAGCCTTCAGGGGGATATGCACTTATGCAGTTGAAGGACGCTTCGTCCCGGAGGGTCGAGGGCCCATGCAGCGGGCCGGCCGCCGCATGAACTCTGCGCAGGGCGCATCGCCGCCGGACGGGAATGCGGTCGGCCCGCTTCGCCGATACTGGTTCGGCATTCCGCTGTGGAAGCGTATCCTGCCCGCGCTTATGCTCGGCGTCCTGACCGGATGGCTGCTGGGCGAAAATGCCGTTCAGCTGCAATGGATGGGCGACCTGTTCATTCGGCTGATCCGTATGCTGGTGGCGCCATTGGTGTTCGTCATCATCGTCTCCGGGATCGCTGCGCTCGGCGATCCCCGGAAACTCGGGTCGATCGGGGTCAAGACCCTGTTCCTGTTCGCGCTCATCACCTTGAGCGGGGTTACGGTCGGTCTGACGCTCGGCACCTGGATCCAGCCTGGTGCGGGCATTTCCCTGGCAAGTGCCGAAAGCGCCGCCGTCCAGCAGGCCAAATCGTTCACCGAACAATTGCTGTCGATCGTGCCCGTCAATCCGGTCAAGTCCCTTGCCGAAGGCGAGATGATGTCGGTCATCTTCTTCGCCATCATGTTCGGGATCGGCATATTATGCGCCGGCCCGCGCGCGCAGATGGTCGGCAATCTCTTCCATGGCGCCACCGACGTGCTGATCAAGCTCGTTCACATCATCATGGAAGTCGCGCCGTTCGGCGTCTTCGCGTTGATGGCCGCCCTGGTCGGCAAGAGCGGTTTCGCGGTCTTCGCCAATATATTCTGGCTGGCGCTCTGCGTCGTGATCGGCTGCGCGGTGCAGACCTTCCTCGTCCACGGAAGTCTGGTCCGCTTCCTCGGCCGGCTGCCGCTATTGCCATTCTATCGCGGCATCGCCGAAGTGATGATCGTTGCCTTCTCGACCTCCTCGAGCTCGGCTACCCTTCCCGTCGCCATGGCCGCAGCCGAGGACAGGCTCGGCATCAAGCCGCCGGTCGTCGCGACGGTGATGCCGCTCGGCTCGACGATGAGCATGGACGGAACGGCCATGTACATGGCGCTCCTGTCGATGTTCGCTGCACAGAGTTTCGGCATCGTGCTGCAACCGTCGGACTATCTGCTGCTGCTGCTGTCCATCACGATCGTCGCGATGGGGACGCCGCCAATCCCGTCCTCGTCGCTTTTTCTGCTGGTCGCGATCCTCTCGGGAGTCGGGATAGGTCCGGAACAGACGGCGCTACTGGTTGGATTCATCCTGCCGATCGACCGGCCGCTCGACATGATTCGAACGATCCCGAACGTCACCAGCGATCTCGCCGCCGCCACCGTCGTCGCGAAGTGGGAAGGCGAGATCGACCTGGATATCTATCACGCCCGCAGGCCCAATGAGGATTGAGGATTCCGACCTTCAGTTCACTTTCTTGAAATCGAGGTCCTGGAAGTCGAAGCTGAAGTCGGTCCGCGCCGAGATCGCCTGCATCGTCATTCCTTCGACCTTGCCGCCAAAACCTTCCTCGAAGCGGACGAAGGCGTCCGCCTCCATGCTTCTGTCGTTCCAGCGCACGATGAAGATGTTACCGCGATAGGGCGTCAACGGCCCTTCAAGATGCTTGGTACGGCTGAATTTCAGGACCAGCCGGTCCCCCTCGCGGCGAATGGTCGCGTCACCCCGCCAGGGATCGTTGTAGCGGCCCGCATAGGCGTCGAGCGGTAGCGAGGGCGGGCCGGCGGAAGCGGCAATGCGTGCGACTTCCTGCTCGACGGCGTCGACCTCATTGCCGCGTTGCTGGTTCTGCGCGATCGCCATGGCCACCCAGTCGCGTTTGGGGGCGCCGAGATAGGCATCCAGGATCTGGTTGCCCACCGTGTCCATCGCCGCGCCGGATTGCTGGTTGGTGAAGACGAGGACGCCCAGATTGAGTTCCGGGATCATGGCCACCCAGGTGACGGTGCCCAATACGCCGCCGGTATGGGCCACCTTCTTGTAGCCGAACACGTCCTGCACGCCCCATCCCAGGGCATAGCCGGCAAAATGGGTGCGGTTCATGGCCGCCACCGGCCCTCCCACCGGCAGGACAGTGTTCATCGACCACATCTCGTCGCGGCGTTGGGTGCTGAACACCTGCTTTCCGTTCGGCGCCTTGCCACCAGCGAGCTGGGTCATCAGCCATTTCGACATGCCGTCGATATTGCAATTGATCGTTCCGGCCGGTCCAACCTGATCGATGCTGACGACCTCGACCGGTCTCAACTTGCCTTCGACCACCACATGCGGCGAGGCGAAATTGCTGCGGTCCGCGATCTGGCCATAGGTCGGCGCGCAGGGACGCATTCGCAGCGGATCGAGAATCCGCGCCTTGACGAAATCCTCCCAGCTCTGGCCGGTCACGGCCGGGATGATCTGACCCGCCACCATGAACATGACATTGTCATAGTCGAATTTGGTGCGAAAGCTGGAGACGGGTTTCAGGTGGCGAAGACCGCGCATGATCTCTTCACGGCTGAAATCGGTGGACGGCCAGAACATCAGGTCGCCGGCGCCGAGGCCAAGACCGCTGCGGTGGGTGAGAAGGTCGCGGATGGTGAATTCGCGGGTCACATAGGGATCGTACATCCGGAAGTCCGGGAGATGGTCGATCACCTTGTCGTTCCAACCGATCTTGCCCTCGTCCACCAGGATGGCGAGCGCCGCCGAGGTAAACGCCTTGGTGTTCGAGCCGATCTGGAACAGGGTGTCGGTGTCGACCGCGCCGCGCTTGCCGGCCTCGCGCACGCCATAGCCCTTGGCGTAGACCAGCTTGCCGTCCTTCACGATGCCGACCGCCATGCCCGGCACCTGGAAGGCCTCCATCGCCCGGGCCACCGTCTCGTCTATCTTTGCGGGCGCGATCGGCAAAGCGGGCTGAGTCTGGGCCGCGGGCGCCTGCGCGGCGACAAGGAAAAGGCCGGCCGCCGCGGCGCATGTCCATGTCCGAAGCCCCGCCGGAGCCGCGGCGAAAATCCGGCTTCGCCTTTTCAGGCCGTGATATCGCTTTGTCATGAAGCCCCCATTTCCTTGTGTTTCTTCATGTGTTCCTACGGGAAGAGGAAGATCGTGCAAATGCCAGGTTTCCTCGCGGCGAAACATGAAACCGAATTCCCGTTGCGGAAGGCCACGTCTGTATTATATGCATAATACAGCGGGGAGGGCAAGATGAAATTGGCGACCGGAGGCACCGGCAAGGCGGCGATGGGCTTCATCCTCTTGCTGGCCCTGCTCGACGCTGTCTCGATGGGCCTGATCTATCCCATCCTTCCCCAGCTCGTGATCGACCTGTCGGGCGGCGATACGCCCCATGCTTCACGCATCTTCGGCCTTCTCGCCGCAGCCTGGGCCGTGATGAACTTCGTGGCGGCGCCGATCCTCGGCACCTTGTCCGACCGCTTCGGACGACGGCCGGTCATCCTGATTTCCGCCTTCGGCCTGGCGATCGACCTCGTCATCATGGCGCTGGCCCAGAATCTCGCATGGCTGTT
Source organism: Sphingosinicella rhizophila (assembly GCF_032378825.1). Taxonomy (NCBI): domain Bacteria; kingdom Pseudomonadati; phylum Pseudomonadota; class Alphaproteobacteria; order Sphingomonadales; family Sphingosinicellaceae; genus Sphingosinicella; species Sphingosinicella rhizophila. Next base: position 325,414 of record NZ_JAVUPU010000005.1, read on the forward strand.
CATCGGCCGATTGCTGTCGGGTGTGACGGCCGCAAGTTATGCGACGATCTCCGCCTATCTGGCCGATGTGACGCCTCCGGAGCAGCGCGCCAGGCGCTTCGGGCTACTTTCCGGCATCTTCGGCATCGGTCTTATCCTGGGCCCCGCGGCCGGCGGATTGCTTGCCGAGATCAGCCTCAGGGCACCTTTCTGGGTCGCGGCGGTCCTGACGGCGTTCGGCTGGCTCTATGGTCTCCTCGTGCTCCCGGAATCGCTGCCGGCGGAGCGCCGGGCGAGACTCTCCTGGCATGCCGCCAATCCGGTCAAATCCTTCGGCGTGCTGACCAGATATGAAGGTCTTTCGGGTCTGTCGGCGATGGCGATGCTCGTCCAGCTCGCGGCGCAGGCCGTGAATACATTGTTCATGCTCTACACCGCCCACCGTTATGGCTGGACGCCCGTCCAGGTCGGGCTCCTGCTGATGGTCTATTCGGCCGGGACGATCGTGATGGTCGCCGCATTGTCGCCATTCCTGGTGAGTCGTTTTCGCGAGCGCAAAGTCGTGCTGGGCGGCCTCCTGTGCCTGGTCGTCGGATTTCTCGGTCTCGCGGTCGCTCCGACCGGTTTCTGGTTCGCCGCCGCTTGCGCCGTGATCTGCCTCGGAAACGTCGCCACTCCGCCGTTGCAGGCGCTGCTTACCCACAAGGTCGGGGCAGACGAGCAAGGCCGGCTGCAGGGCGCCTTGTCCGCCTTGATGGCGCTGACCGGAATGGTGGGCCCGATCCTGTTCACCCAGATCTTCGCCTGGTCCATCTCCGGCAATGCGGTGCCAGCCATGTCGGGCATCGCGCTCGCCGTCGGTGCCTTCATGGCGGCACTGGCCTGGCTGCTTGCTTTGAAGGTCGCCAGAAGCCCGAAGGCGGAGAAAATGCCGTCTGCCGAGGATGCGGCCGCGACGGCAGCGGGAATGATGCCGAGCTAAGTTTCCCGCATGTTCAAGGTGCGGCCTTGGTCTTCACAGGCGCGCTGCGCAAAATCGTCCGCCCCGAACGCACGCCCGTCGGCCGGCTGTCTTCGAACACCTGCTCGCCATTGACCCAGACCCGCTGGACGCCGACCGACAGGGCGTTCGGATCCTCGCTCGTGGCGCGGTCGGCGATGCGGTCGGGATCGAACAGCACCAGGTCCGCCTTCATGCCGGGACGAATGAGCCCGCGATCGGCCATGCCCATATGGGCGGCGGCGGCCCCCGTCATCTTGTGGATCGCCTGTTCGAGCGTGAGCAACGGCTGGTCGCGGACATAGAGGCGGAGCACCCGCGGAAAGGCTCCGGTGCCGCGCGGATGGCGTCCGGCAAGCTGTCCATCGCTGCTGATATTGGAATAAGGCCAGGCGATCAGCTTGGCGACGTCCTTGCTGTCCATGCTGGTGCCGATCACGGATTCCTCGGCGCCCGGCGCCTGCGATTCCGCGATCAGCTGCATCAACGCATCGGTCGGATCGATGCCGCGCTGCTTCGCCACGTCCGCGACCGTCTTGCCGACGAGCGACGGATCGGGGCTGAAGGACGACAGTAGCAGCCCCTCGGGCTTGGCAATCTGCTGGAGCGCGAACTCGGCGGCCTTGCGGTTGGTGAAGTCGCGATCGGGGAACATGACCGTCAGCGTCGATTGCCAATATTCGTACGGATAGACGTCGCCGGTAATGTCGACGCCTGCCGCTCGCGCACGGTTCATGACGCCAAGGAAGCGATCTGCCTGGCCCCACAGGTCGGTCATGGCGAGCTTCATATGCGAAACCTGCACCGGCATGCCCGTGACCCGCCCGATCTCCACGATTTCGTCGAGCGCATCCCAGATGAAGCGGTCCTCGCTCCGCATATGGCTGATATAACGGCCGCCGAACCGCGCCGCTTCCTTCGCCAGAATCAGCACTTCTTCCTTGCTGGAATAGATGCCGGGATCATATTCGAGGCCGGTTGACAGGCCGATCGCGCCCGCCTCCATTCCCTCGCGGACCAACGTCCGCATATGCTCGATCTCGGCGGCGGTCGCCTTCCTCTTATAATCCTCGCCGAGCACCGCCGCGCGCACGCTGTTATGGCCTATATAGGAACCGATATTCACGGCGACGGGATGCTTCCTCATCCGTTCGAATAGAGGCGACAGCGGCAATTCCGAGCCGCCGTCCTGGCCGACGATGATGGTCGTGATCCCCTGGCTGATGACGGGAAGGGCATCGGGCGCCTCGAACAGTCCGCCGTCATGATGGCTGTGGGTGTCGATAAAGCCCGGCGAAAGAAGGTGGCCGGCGGCGTCGATCACCTGCTCGCCCGCGCGCGGCGTGAGTTCTCCGACGGCTTTGATCGTGTCGCCCTCGACCCGTACCGAAGCCGCGCGTGCCGGGCTTCCACTGCCGTCGACGATTCGCGCATTGACTATGAGAGTCGATTTTTGCGCCGCCTGTATCTGTCCCGGCACCGTCACCAGCATGAACGCCGCCAGCAGCAAACGGACGCGTCCGGCCTGCCGGCCTGGTCCCCTGCTCCCCTTCGCCCTCTTCCTCGTCATACCGTCCTCTCCGGCTTCATTTTTCGATCATGAAGGAGGAAACCTTGTCCCCCGGCGCGACCTGATAGGCTATTGTGAAGGCGCGATCGCCGAGCATCGCCTTGTAACTATAGGCGACATCGTCGCCGAGTTGCCGGCGCTCGACGAGCTCGAGCGACTTCAGCGGCCCGGCGTCCTTCAGCATCGGCGCGAAATATTGGTTGGCGGCCTCCGCAAAGCCCTTTGAAGCGAGCGGCAGGTCTTCCTTGCGCAGTGTCCCGGCGCGGGCGCGCTCGATCAGGGCAGCGACGCGTGGTTCGATGGCCGGTTCGGGTCTGGGCCGGGGGCCGGGGGCGACCAGCGCCGGATTCCAGAGCTTCGCAATCCCGTCGGTGAAGCTGGAAACCTCGGCGCTGCTGGAATTGGTCAGCAGGATCACCGCCAGATCCTCCCCGAGATAGCGGGAATAATAGGTCCGGAAGCCTTGCCAGGCGCCGCCATGATGAAGGCGGGGCTTGCCGTCGGCTTCGTCAAGGGACCAGCCGAAACCGTAAGGATAGGGATTGCCGCTGTTGAGCTTCACCGGCGCATAGACCTGAGTCCAGCCGGCGGCGCTCAGCACCTCGCCTTTCTCCACCGCCCGCGCCCAGGCGATCATGTCGTTCAAGGAGAAATAGAGGGAGCCGTCCGCGGTCCTGTTCATCGTCGGCGACACCCAGTCCTGATTCTTGAGGACCCCGCCGACCAGCTGATAGCCGGACGCGCGATTGGGGACGATATCGGCCTCGGTAATGCCCTGCGCCGTTTTCATGCCGAGCGGCTTGAACACCTCGGTGGCCAGCAGGTCGAGATAGGACGTGCCGGTCTTCTTCTTCACGATTATGCCAAGCAGCACGTAGCCGGTATTGCTGTAGCTCCAGCGCGAGCCGGGCTGGAAGTCGAGCGGCAACGCATATGCGAACTTCACCAGTTCGTCGTCCGTATAGTCGCGCCTGAAATCGAAGTCCCCGGTATAGTTCGCGACGCCCGAAGTGTGCGTGAGAAGGTGGCGGATCGTGATCGGGCGCCAGCTTTCGGGCGCGTCGGGAAGATATTGGGACAGGGGATCGTCGAGCCCGATCTCGCCCCGTTCGACCAGCTTCATGACCAAGGCGGCGGTGAACATCTTCCCGACGGAGCCCGACTGGAAAATGGTGTCGCGCGTCACCGGGACGTCATGTTCCAGCGTAGCGCGGCCATAGCCCTTGGCAACGACGATCTCACCCTTGTGGAGGACGGCGACGGCGGCGCCCGGCACATGTCGTTCGCGCATTTCCCGGGTCATATAATCGTCAAGCTGCGTCCGGAACGTCGTAGGATCCGGGGCCGATAGGGCCGGGACGGCGGCGAACAGGCCCGCCACCGCGCACAGTTTCGAAATCAGCCTGATCATTGATCCTCCCCTTCAATTCGTTCTTTGCGTTACGCCGACAATCTGTCGGTCGGCCATGACATCGCCCGACCCGCCATTCTCGAGATGGTCGACCAGCCCGGCGGCACCTGTTGCCACCGGATCGAAGCAGGGAATGCCGAAGCGTTCGTGCAGCGCGCGCAGATATTCGTCGCGCTCATCCGCCGGCAGCGCCCTGCCGTTGATGCTGATGCCGGCGCAACGGACGTCCGGATTGGTGCGGCGGGCCAGCCGAAGATTGGTTTCGATACACTCTTCGAGATCAGGGATCGGGAAATCGGGATAGCCGTCGATATGCGTGCGTCCCGCTTCGTGGCACAGAATCAGGGCGTCGGGTTGCGAGCCGTGCAGCAAAGCGAGCGAGACCCCCGCATAAGCCGGGTGGAATAATGACCCCTGACCCTCGATGACGTCCCAATGATCCGGCGCATTGTCCGGCGACAAGCTCTCGGCAGCGCCGGCGACGAAATCCGAGACGATCGCGTCGATCGGGATCCCGGAGCCGGTGATCAGGATTCCCGTCTGCCCGGTGGCCCGGAAGCTCGCCTTCATGCCGCGCGCATTCATCTCGCGGGCGATGGCGAGCGCGCTATATTTCTTTCCGACGGCGCAATCGGTGCCGACCATCAGCATCCTCTTGCCCGAACGTTTGCCGCCCGATGCGACGGCATATGGCGCGGATGGAACGCGCACGTCGAACAGGGACGCGCCTGACCTGGCAGCCGCTTCCGCGATCGCAGGCACATTGTTCAGGCGGGTATGCATTCCGCTCGCCACGTTGAGGCCCGCGTGAAGCGCCGCCGCGATCGGCGCGATCCAATCCTCCGCGATAGCCCCGCCGAATGGCGTCACGCCGATCACCAATGTTTTCGCGCCCTGCGCGCGTGCCTCGGCGAAATCCAGGTCGGGAAGCCCAAGATCGATCCCGCACGCCGGAAGCCGCCATTGTCCGAGGCAGCGGTCCGGTGCCCAATCGATCAGTCCGCTTGCGGTCTTGGCGTCGAGTCGGTCGCGAACATCGCCCAGGAACAGAAGATATTTTCCCGGGATGAACATCCGCTTTCGAACCTTTTCGCGCTTGTTTGGGGGATTCTAGCCCAGGCGAGCTATGGTTATAAACATTGCTGCGCAAGTCAACTGAGATAAAAGTAACAACAACGAGCGAGGGCGCGAGCCGAATTGGTGAGGATCGTTCTGGGCGACGGGCGACTAGGGTCGGCTGCGTTTGCGTCCCGGACGCATCCCGACATGGCCGGTATGGGATTGATAGAGTTCCGACAGCCGCTGGAGGCGCTTCTCCACGCCTGGGCCGAGCGCTCCGATTACGTCGTTGACCAGCAGATTGACCGCGCAACCGACGGCGACCTGCGAGCTCCAGAACAATTCCACCTCGGTGGAAACGGCGATGACGTGGGGCGTGAACCTGCGGATCCAGTCGCAGAATTTATCGGTGATCATCACCACCTTCACGCCCTCGCGGCTCGCGCGTTCGGCAAGGGCGTAGGCCTGTTCCGAATAACGCCTCATGTCGATCAGCACGAGGCAACGTCCCTCCGGTTCGGCGGCGAAGACCTCATGATAATTTCCCGCGGAAGAATCGACGATGCTGACGCCGTCGCGGGCATATTGGAGCAGATGCGCCAAGGTCGCGGCGATCCCGCGTTCCGTCTGGAAGCCGGCGATGTGGACGTGGCGGCTGCCGGCCAGCAGCGAAACCACCGCTTTCCAGCTCGCGCTCTCGGCCAAGGCATAGACTTCGATGATGCCGGCCAGCTCGAGTTCAAGACTGCGCTTGGTCCGGTTGCCGGTGCCGCGCGCACCGACGAATTCGGTCAGCTGATCGCCGACAAGCCAGGGTACGCCCGACATGGTGGTGCGCAGGCCGGCTTTCAGGTCCTTGAAGTGGCGATAGCCCATCTTGCGCGCGAAGCGCCCTACCGTGATCGCGCTCACCTGCAATTTGTCCGCGATCGAATTGGCGGTTTCGAACGCGATCCCGCCGCGATTGGTCAAGATGAAATTGGCGATCGTCCGCTCGGCCGGCGTGAAGCTGTCCAGACTTCCTTCAAGCCGCTCAAGCAGGTCGCGCGACATATGCTTTCCGTCCGTCACTAGGATCTTCCCTCATTGCCGCGCAGGCGTTTCTTAGAATAGGGACTCTGGCGAGGCCAGCAGATCGAGCAAGCGGGCGGAAGATGACGGATCTAGGGCAGTTTCTGAAAGACACTTTGGTCTGGGACAATCACGGCTGCATGCCGCTGCGTCCCGGCGATACCGCGTTCCTCCCGCAGCTCAGCCGCTACCGCGCGGCAAATGTCGATGTCGTGCTGCTGAATGTCGGTTTCGACGCCAAGCCGATGGAAACGGACATTCGGGTGCTGGCGATGTTCCGTCGCTGGATTCGCGATCATGCGGAGGATTATCGGCTGATTGGATCCGTCGCCGATATCGATCGCGCCCAAGCCGAAGGGAAACTGGCGATCGGCTTCAATCTCGAAGGATTCAATGCCCTTGGCGGCGACGTCAACATGGTGTCCCTCTATCACGATCTCGGTGTGCGCTGGATGCTGGTCGCCTATAATCTGAACAATCAGGGCGGCGGCGGCTGCCAGGACGACGATGAAGGGCTGACCGATTTCGGCCGGGAAGTGCTCGACGAGATGGTGCGCGTCGGCATAGTGCCCTGCTGCTCGCACACAGGCTACAGGACGGCGATCGAGGTGATGGAGCATGTCTCGGGGCCCGTCATCCTCTCGCATTCCAACCCCCGCGCGCTCCACGATCACCCGCGCAACGTGCCCGACGAGGTCATGAAGGCCTGCGCGGCGACCGGCGGGGTGATGGGGATCAACGGCGTCGGGATCTTCATGGGCCGGAACCGGGTCGATGCCGACCTGATCGCCGATCATATCGATTATGCCGTCGATCTCATCGGGATCGACCATGTGGGACTTGGGATCGACACCTGCTTCGACCCGAGCGAAGTAGACGATCTGATGCGGGAAAGGCCGGAAATCTGGCCGGACAGCGTGGGGTATGAGGATGGCCTGCAGATTGCCGGTCCCGAGGAGATACCCAATATCGCCGCGAAGCTTCTGCAACGCGGCTATGGCGAGGCCGAACTTGCCAAGGTGCTGGGCGGGAATTTTCGCCGCGTCGCTGCCGAAGCCTGGAAATCCTGATCAGCGGTCGAGGACCGCCATGTCCAGTGGCGGCGTGGAGCGTTGAACCACCGATTTGACGGCGAAGCTGGTCGTCAGGCGCGCCACTCCCGCAACGCGCGTCAGTTTCGAGATGAAGGATTGAAAGCCCGGGAGGTCCGGCACGACGACGCGCAGCAGATAATCGGCGGTTCCCGTCATCATGAAACAATCCATGACCTCGGGAATGTCGATGATGCATTCTTCGAACCGGGCCAGCGCCTCGTCGGTCTGGGCATCGAGGCTTGCCGACACGAACACGTTGATCGCGGCGCCCAGCCGAGCCTCGTCCAGGACCGCGCGATAGCCTTTTATATAATTCTCGGCCTCGAGCGCGCGGACACGCCGCAATGTCGGTGTCTGCGACAGGCCGATCCGTTCGGCCAGATCGCTCCAGCTCATCCGCCCTTGCTCGCAAAGCGCGGACAGGATCTTCAGATCGAAATCATCAAGCCGGCCTGCCACCAGCGTTCCTCTCCACTTGCACTAATATAATCATCATTATTGGCGTATTTTCCCAATCTCGTGGCCAACGTTAGCGCAAATTGGCGAGATACACCAGCTCGCCTTTGCTATTGTTCATATCCGACAAGCGGCGGCCGGCCGGCGCTTGGTCGAGGTCGAAATCGTGGAGGAACCGTCAATGCCAGTCTCTTTCCGGCCGTTGCCCGGAGCTTTCGGAGCGGAGATACTCGATCTGGACCTTTCGAGGGATCAGTCCGAGGCGACGATGCGGGAGGTCCTCTCCATATTCTACGAACATCAGTTCATCGCCATTCGTGGGCAAAAGCTGCAATTGTCCGAGTTCGATTCCTTCAGCCGTTGCTTCGGAACCCAGCGGCCGCATTTCCTGGACCATCTCCGGATGGACGGACACCCGGCCATCCTGATGCTGTCGAACATCCATGAATCGGGCCGTCAGATCGGCATCTACGAAGGCGCCTGCTTCTGGCACACGGATGTGGCTTATGAAGACCCGCCCAACAGCGCGACCATCGTCTATGCGATCGACACGCCGAAAGGCGAGGCCGCCCCCACTTATCTTGCCGATATGTTCGCGGCCTATGATGCGCTGACGGAACGGACCAAGCGGATGATCGACGGCCTAATCGTGCTTCATCATTACGGGAACCGTTACGATACGAAGGAGGGTTCCCCGACGGCCGCCGAGAGACTGACGGAGGACCAGAAGCAACGGGTGCAGAACGTCCATCATCCGCTCGTCATACGGCACCCCGTGACCGGGCGGCGTTCGCTTTACGGTGTGGCCGGAAGCTCGTTCGGCATCGTCGGCATGCCGGACGACGAAGCCTTCGATCTGCTGCACGAACTGGCTGAACATGCGACCAAACCGGAATTCACCACGGCCTATGATTACGCGCCTGGCGACGTGGCCTGCTGGGACACTTATTCCACCCTTCACAAGGCGCCCGGGCAGAAGGCGGCGGTGCGGGGCGACCCGCATGCACGGCTGCTGTGGCGGGTGAGCGTGACCGGCACCGCGCCGCTGGCCGCGAGCCGCCAGGATCAGCTTGCGCCTCAGGCTGCCGAATAGACGGATCAAAGGGGGAATCCTGTGCCGAAGAAGAGACGTGTGAGAATGATCGCCAATGCCGCGATCGCGGCATTGGCGACGGTCGCCTTAACGGCCGCCGGCCGGGCGGCGAGCGATGTCAAATGGGAGACACCAGCGGAAAAAGCGGCGGCGGACGCGACCCGGGTCAAGCTCCAATGGGGGGTCAGCATTCCGATGCGCGACGGCATCGCGCTGAACGCCACCGTGTACCGGGCGGAGAATGCCGCCGGCCGCTTGCCGGTCATCTTCGGCATGACGCCTTACATCTCCGACACATATTATGCGCTCGGCCAATATTATGCGAAGCGCGGCTACGTCCTCGTCGTCGTCGACAGCCGGGGGCGCGGCAATTCCGGCGGCGAGTTCCACCCCTTCCTCCAGGACGCCGATGACGGTCATGACGCGGTCGAATGGCTGGCCGCTCAACCCTGGTCGAACGGCAAGGTCGCGATGATCGGCGGCTCCTATGGCGGGGCCAACCAATGGGCGACGGCGAAGGAATCGCCGGAGCATCTGACCTCGATCGTTCCGACGGCGCCCGGCTTCTTCGGGATCGACTTTCCCGGCGTCAACAACGTCATGCGCGCCTACGACATGCAATGGCTGATGTTCACCAACGGCAAGGCGGCCAATGGCAGCCTGTTCGGCGATCAGGTCTATTGGGGCGATCTCTTCACCGATCTTCATACCGGCAAGGTGGCGTTCAAGGATTTCGACAATCATGTCGGGGGCGCCCCTGACGCCCGCTACCAGCGCTGGATCGACCATCCCTATTTCGACGAATATTGGCAGTCGATCACGCCGACGCCCGAGGAATATGCGCGGATCGACCTGCCGATCCTTTCGATCACCGGCCATTATGACGGCAACCAGCAGGGCACGCTGGAATTCTACAACCGGCATATGAAACATGGCTCGGCCAAGGCGAAGGCCAATCATTATCTGATCATCGGCCCTTGGGATCATGGCGGGACGCGCGCGCCGCGCAAGGATACGGGCGGCGTCGACATCGGCGATGCCGCCATGCTGGACATGCATTATCTGTCGAAGACCTGGTATGACTGGACGCTCAAGCACGGACCGCGGCCGAGCTTCCTCGAGGACCGCGTCGCTTATTATGTGACGGGGACAAACGAATGGCGCTGGACGAACAGCCTCGATGCGATCGGCCGGCAGAAGCGAATTCTCTATCTTGACGGTAACGGCGCCCGCAGTCCGTCCGCCTACGGCTCAGGCCTGCTCTCTGCGAAGGCGCCAGCGCACCAGACGATGGTCTATGTCGACGATCCGCGCGACACCGCGAAGACGGTGGCGCGGGAGAAGGGCCGGGCGCCCGACTATCAGAATCTCAACTGGCTGGTCTACCAGGACGACGTGCTGGCGATCGACGGCAATGGTCTCGTCTTTCACACCCCGCCCTTCGAAGAGGACACCGAACTTGCCGGTTTCGTCGCACTGGAAATGTGGATGTCCATGGATGTGCCGGACACCGACTTTCGTGCCAGCCTCTATGAGATCCTGCCCAACGGGGATTCCATATTGCTGACCAATACGATCGAACGCGCGCGCTACCGCAAGTCGCTGGAGCAGCCCGTCCTGGTGACGCCCGGCGCAATCGAGAAATATAGTTTCAACCGATTTCCCTTCGTTGCCCGCTTGATCCGCAAGGGAAGCCGGCTACGGCTTGCCTTCGACGGTAATGATAACATCGCCTGGCAGCAGAATTTCAATGCAGGCGGTGTCGTCGCGGAAGAGACGGCGAAAGACGCCCGCAAGGCGACCGTCACCATCTATCAGAATGCGAAATATCCCAGCAGGATCATCCTGCCGCTGGGGGAGGGCGCGGACTGAACGGGCGCGGCCGCCCGCGTTGCAGGATTTGGCCGCGCCGCTGCGGGCCGCAAGCCAGGTGCACGAACAGCGTTTCTATATGATCACGGATGATGGTGCCCAGGGACGGGATCGAACCGCCGACACCGTGATTTTCAGTCACGTGCTCTACCAACTGAGCTACCTGGGCTTATCCGGCGCAAGCGCGGAAGTCAGCGCCTATAGAGGCGGCTAGCCTTCGCTGTCCAGCCCATCCGCCGCGATTTCCTCGGCCGGTGGGCCGGGCACGCGATAGCCCTCGCCCAGCCAGTTCAAGAGGTCTCGGTCCCGGCAGCCCTGGCTGCAGAAAGGATTGTGGTCCGCGCTCGGCGGCTTTCCGCAGAGCGGACATTTGTTGCGGCGCATATCAGGGTCCCTAAAGGGTCCGGCTGTGGACATGGCCCGCCGATATGGCGAGCCCGGGTTCCGCCTGCAAGGAGGCCGGGGCACCGAGACGGCGAGCGAGCGCGTCGAGCCATTGCGGATGGCGTTCGATGCGCGCGGCCACCGCCGGCGCGGCATGAAGAATGCGTGGGCCGGATCCGGGCGTGCGCTCCGCCCGCCGCAGCAGCGCCCTTGCGGCCGCGCCGACCCTGTCCGCCTGCAGGAGTTCGGGGAGAGACGGGCGCTCCCGCTTTCGCACGATCTGGAGGAAGCCGAAGCCGTTCACCGCCGTCCGTTCGAAGGGCTGGGGAAGAATCGCGTCCACCGCCTCGGCCGCGGCCTGGCGATCCGCCTTCGCGGGCATGGTCGGCAAGTCGATCCCGATCGATCCGGTTACGCCGAAACGGCGGATGGCCCGCGCCGCCGCTTCGGCCCCGGCCATGGCGAGGACGGCCGGCGGCAAATCGCCGTCGACATCGAACAGCGTCATGGCCGGCGTCAGGCTCATCCTCAGGGCGCCGCCGATGAAGGCGATTTCGCCGGACGACGCTTCCTCCAGCAGCTCCGACCATCCCGCTTCCTCGAACCGGTCCGGTCCGACCGGATCGGATCGGGTGGCGCCGCCGATCCGATCCCGCAGGGTCGGGCCGGGCCGCACAGGCGCGCTCGATGCGCGTGCCCGTGCGAGCTTGGACCGCCCCTCTTCGGCCAGGGCCTCGCGGAGGATCTCGACGGTCAGCGCCTGCCCTTCGGTCAGATCCGCCGCCAGCGGCTCGATCAGCGCTTCCCCGCCTTCGATGGCGAGGATGCCGCGTCGGCGCGGGACGAGGATCCTGGTCATCCGTGCCGGGACTATGCTCCCGGCCGGGAGTGTGCCCGGCAGCTCAATCGCCGCTTCGGCGATCTGCCCATCTTCGATCAGGATGGCCCGATTCTCGCCGATGCCCTCTTCATAGAGCCACTCGGGACCTTGCAGCCTAGCCAAGGGGATAACCGGCGGCGCGAAGCAAGGCACGGGTTTCGAACAGCGGGAGGCCCATCACCCCTGAATGGCTGCCGGACAGCCACTGCACCAGGGCCTCGGCGCGGCCCTGTATCGCATAGCCGCCCGCCTTGCCGCGCCACTCGCCGGTGGCAAGATAGGCGTCGAGTTCCGCCTCTCCGAAGCGCTTGAAGGCCACAATGCTGGTGGATAGCCGATGCCGTGCCTTGCCGTTCGCATCGATCATCGTCACCGCCGAATGGACGCGATGGCGGCGTCCGGAAAGCAGGCGCAGGCTGGCGCGCGCTTGGTCCTCATTTTCGGTCTTGGGCAGAATCCGCCGCCCGGCTGCCACCACCGTATCGGCGCCCAGGATCAGTGCCCTGTTTTCCCTGTCGCGGATCAGCGCGGCCTTGGTCGCGGCCATGCGCGCGGCGTGGACGGCCGGCAGCTCATTCTTGCCGGGAGTCTCGTCGATCTCCGCGGGGACGACGGCATCGGGCACGATCCCGATCCTCGCCAGCAATTCGAGGCGGCGCGGGCTTGCGGAAGCGAGGACGAGCCGCATGACGCGGGGCTACGCTCTATTTGAAACGGTAAGTAATCCGACCCTTGGTCAGATCATAGGGCGTCAGCTCGACCAGCACCTCATCGCCGACCAACACGCGGATGCGGTTCTTGCGCATCTTGCCGGCGGTGTGACCGAGTATCTCATGATCATTCTCGAGCTTCACGCGGAACATCGCATTGGGCAGCAGCTCCACCACCTGCCCGCGCATCTCGAGAAGTTCTTCCTTGGCCATCTAGATCCTAAAGTGCTTCCCGGAAATGTGGAAACCGGTTTTCCGATCGGGAAGCGCGGAAAACAGGTGCTCTCGTCGAAAAAGAGCGTGCCGCCCTTAGCGGTTCGGAGGGCAAAATGAAACCCCGGAGGCGGTGCGCCTCCGGGGTTCCCGCTATTCAAATGTTGCGACCGTGATTCACGCTTCAGATTGATTCAATCTGAAGCAATCATGGTCTCCGCTTGTCAGCCCGCGCCGCCGGCCGCCAGGGCGGCAAGCAGGAGCAAGGCCACGATATTCGTGATCTTGATCATCGGGTTCACCGCCGGGCCGGCCGTATCCTTGTAGGGATCGCCGACCGTGTCGCCGGTGACGGCGGCCTTATGGGCTTCCGAGCCCTTGCCGCCATGATTGCCGTCCTCGATATACTTCTTCGCATTGTCCCAGGCGCCGCCGCCCGACGTCATCGAAATGGCGACGAACAGGCCGGAAACGATCACACCGAGGAGCAGGGCGCCGAGGGCAGCGAAGCCGCTTTCGCGTCCCGCCACGGCATAGATGACGAAGAAGACGACGATCGGCGCCAGCACCGGCAGCAGCGACGGGACGATCATCTCCTTGATCGCGGCACGGGTGACGAGGTCGACGGTCCGGGCATAATCGGGCCGGCTGGTGCCGTCCATGATGCCTGGATTGTTACGGAACTGTTCGCGCACCTCCTCGACGACGGCGCCGCCGGCGCGGCCGACCGCCGTCATGCCCATCGCGCTGAACAAATAAGGGAGCAATGCGCCGAGCAGCAGGCCGACCACCACATAGGGGTTGGAGAGGCTGAAATCGACGCCGTCAGGCCCGATGCCGAGCTCGCCCGCGAAGCGTTCGAGATCGGTCGTATAGGCGCCGAACAGGACCAAGGCGGCAAGGCCTGCCGAACCGATCGCGTAGCCCTTGGTGACCGCCTTCGTGGTGTTGCCGACCGCGTCGAGTGCATCGGTGCGGACGCGGACGTCATCGTCCATGCCCGACATTTCGGCGATGCCGCCGGCATTGTCGGTGACAGGGCCGTAAGCGTCGAGCGCGACGACCATCCCGGCTACCGCCAGCATCGCGGTTGCGGCGAAGGCGATGCCGATCAGCCCGGCAAGCTGATAGGCGACGACGATGCCGACGCAGATGACGATGGTCGGAAGCGCCGTCGATTCCAGGCTGATGGCGAGGCCCTGGATGACGTTGGTGCCATGGCCCGTCTCCGAAGCCTTGGCGATCGACCGGACCGGCCGATAATTGGTGCCGGTATAATATTCGGTGATCCAGACGATGAGCGCCGTGACGGCCAGGCCGACCAGGGCGCACCAGAACAGGTCCATGCCGGTGAAGCCGTCGGTGACTGCGGTCGCGGCGACCTGCGCTTCGACCTCGAAGCCGGCCGCTTCCTGGGCGCCGCCGATGACGGCGTTCATGTCGCCCAGAGTCTGTGCCATCACGTAATAGATGGCCGGGATCGACAGCACCGCCGTCGTCCAGAAGCCCTTGTAGAGGGCACCCATGATCGATTGCTTGGCGCCCAGGCGAACGAAATAGGTGCCGATGATCGAGGTGAGGATGCAGACGCCGCCGATGATGAGCGGAAGGCTCATGAGCGCGAGCATCTGTTCGGGAGCGGCCGTGATCAGCAAGGCGATGAGGACCATCGTCGCGCCGACGGTGACGACATAGGTCTCGAACAGATCGGCGGCCATGCCGGCGCAGTCGCCGACATTGTCGCCGACATTGTCCGCGATCACGGCCGGATTGCGGGGATCGTCCTCCGGGATACCGGCCTCGACCTTGCCGACCAGATCGGCGCCGACGTCCGCGGCCTTGGTGAAGATGCCGCCGCCGAGCCGAGCGAAGATCGAAATCAATGAAGCGCCGAAGGCGAGCGCCACGAGCGCATCGATCACTTCGCGGTCATTGGGCGCATGGCCCTGGATTCCGACGAGAACGTAGAAGAAGAGGGAAATGGCAAGCAGGGCCAGGCCCGCGACCAGCATGCCGGTGATGGCGCCGGAGCGGAATGCCACGGTGAGGCCCCCCTGGAGGGACGTGCGCGCCGCCTCGGCGGTGCGGACATTGGCGCGGACCGAAATGTTCATGCCGATATAGCCGGCGGCACCCGACAGCAAAGCGCCGATCACGAAGCCCAAAGCCTCGGTCAGGCCGAGGAAATAAGCGACGATGGCCGCGACCACGACGCCGACGATGGCGATGGTGGTATATTGGCGGCCGAGATAGGCTTTGGCGCCTTCCTGAATGGCGGCGGCCACGGCAATCATCCGCTCGTTGCCCGCCGGAGCGGCGAGCACCTGGCGACTGGTGATGATGCCGTAAAGCACCGCGGCCAATCCGCAGGCTATGGCAATAAGCACAACGGTCATGAAATTTCCTTCCCCTGAATTTGAGTTTGCCCGAGAAGCAACTGGCTTCCCCGGCCCTCTTGAACCCGGGCAGGGCTGAGCGGCCCCCGACGGACGCGCCCGGTGGCCCTGGTTCTTACGGGGCCTTCACCCGCGATTCAACTGTCCACAGGGGGTGCGGTCAAGACGCTGTTCGCAGGTCCCCGTGCCGTGGCCGGACATGCTCCCAGCCAAGACGATCGGGGAGCGGAACCTCCTCCGCGCCGTCGGTCAGGATCAGCCCCGATCCCGCCGTCATTTCGCCGATCCTGCTGATGGCGAGGCACAGCCGGTCCGAAAGATCGAGCAAGGCCGTCGCACGGCCGGGATCGGCCGCGAACAGCAATTCGTAATCGTCGCCGGCGCAGGCGGCGGCGATGCGATCGTCGCGACTGTCGCCGCACGCCTGGAGGAGGTCATCCGAGCGCGGTATGGCGCTGAGGTCGATCCGCGCCGCGACCCGGCTCGCCGCGGCCATTCTTTGCGCATCGATCAGCAGTCCGTCGGAGACGTCCATCATCGCGCTGACGAGCGGCGCCAGCGCCTGTCCGGCTTCGAGCCGGGGCCTCGGATTGCGGTAGCGGTCGACCAAAGCCTGCGAAAAGGCGAGTTCGCCCCGCAATATCTTGAGGCCGGCGCCGGCATCCCCGATCGACCCGGTCACCCACAGATGATCGCCATCGCGTGCGTCCGCCCGGGACGGCGCCCCATCCAAAGCCTGTCCGATGGCGGTCAGGCCGAGCGTGCGGGGACTGTCGGCCGCCGTCGCAACCGTGTCCCCGCCCAGCAAGGGAATGGCGAAAGCGGCCAGCGCTTCGCCCATGCCTTCGGCAAAGGCGCGGTCCCATTGATCGTCGCCGAGGCTATAGCCCAGCAACGCGCCGATCGGGCGGGCACCCTTCGCTGCGAGGTCCGAAAGGTTCACCGCCAGCAGCTTCCAGGCAATGTCGCCCGGCGGATCCGCGGGAAGGAAATGGACATTCTCGACGATCATGTCGTGCGTCAGGACGATGTTCGTCCCGCCGATATTCAGCACGGCCGCATCGTCGGCGAGCCCGCGTGCGGCAGGATCGGTGGCGAAACCTCTGAGCGTGGCGATGAAATCGAATTCGGTCACCCGCGGACCTTTCAGCTGGGTATGCGGCGAACCTCCTTCGCGACGGCATCGAGCAGGCCGTTCACGAAGGCCGCCTCGCGCTTGTCGTAAAAGGCGTGGGCCACGTCGACATATTCCGAGATAACGCTTGCGGTGGGCACGTCGATCCGCGCCACCAGTTCATAGGCGCCCGCGCGCAGGATCTGGCGCATCGGTTTATCCAGCCGGTGAAGCGACCAGTCGGCCGCCAGCTTCGCCTCGATCAGGCCGTCCAGCTCCGCCGACCGCGCATGGACGCCGCTCACCACATCGTCGAAAAAATCGACCTCCGCGTCGGCATATTCCACATCCTCGATCGTCGCACCCAGCCGGTGATGATGGAATTCATGGAGGAGGGTCGGCAGCGGCGTCTTTTCCATTTCCTGTTGATAGAGAGCCTGGACCGCGGCGAGGCGCGCTGCGGAACGGGATCGGGAGCGGGCCGGAGTCTGCGTCATGGGCGGGGGCATAAAGCGTCATCGTCCGGGGAGGAAGCGCTTTGCACGTCCCGCCAGGGTCACGCCTTGCGAGGGTTCGTCTCGGGCATCCTGATCAGCACCGGGAGCACAGCCAGCGCGACCAGGGCGATCATGATGCCTGGTACGCTCGTCCAGCCGGTCCGCGCCATCATCAGCTGGGCGAGATAGGGCGTCAGGCCCCCGAATATCGCCGTGGCCACGGTCGCGCCCAAGGCCAGTCCGGTAAGCCGACCCTCGCCCGGAAACTGCTCGGCAGTCGCGACGGCGCCGACCGCGCTCACCGCTCCGCCGACGCCGGCCAGGACGATGGCACCGAACAGGGCCTGGCCGTGGGACCCGCCCGCCATCACGGAGAACATGGTAATGGGAAGCAGCGCGCCGCAAAGCGCTACGCCGATCAGCACGGGTTTGCGGCCGACCCGATCGGACAATGCGCCGATCAGAGGGGTCACCAGGAGGACCACCAAGGCGGCGATCGTCGACAGCCATAGCGAATCCCCTTCCGTCATGGCGCCGGCGGAGGTGAGAAAGACGGGAACATAGGTGATGCCGACATAATAAGTGATCGATCCCAGCGCCGATATGGCGAAGGACCGTCCGATACCGGTACGATGATGGGCAAGGCTGTGGCGCAAAGGTTGTCTGGGCACAGTCCCGGCCGCGCGCTGGCGTTCGAAGTCGGGGGATTCCTGCATAGTCGCGCGGGCCAGGAATATGCTGGCCGCGAGGACGGCGCCGACCAGGAAGGGGATGCGCCAGCCCCAGGAATCCAGCTGGATCGAACTCAGCATGGCGACGGTAAGGGCGGAGGTGCCGACCGCGATCAGCGCCCCCACTTCGCTGGCCGCCGAGGCGAGCGAGGTGATCAGTCCGCGGCGGCCCGGTCTCGATCCCTCCATCAGATAGGCGACGACGCCCGTATATTCGCCACCCACCGAAAACCCCATCACGCAGCGGAGCAGGAGGAGAAGCAGGCCCGCCACCGGGCCGATCTGGTCATAAGTGGGCAGGAGCGCCGTGGCGAGCATGGCGAAACTCATGACCGCCATGCTTCCCAGCATCATCGGCCGGCGCCCCCAGCGATCGCCGATATGCCCGAACACCACCGCGCCCAAGGGACGCATCAGATAGGCGACGGCGAAGCCGGCCAGGGTCGTGACGAGCGACGTTGCGCCGCCGCCGAAGAAAACGCGCGACAGAATCGTCGCCATGTAGAGATAGAGGGTGAAGTCATACCATTCGACGATCGTCGAAAAGGCCGCCACGCCCATCGATCCGCGCGAGATTTCAGTGCGCGGCAGGGTCACGGATGGCGCAGGTCCAGGTCCAGGAAATCGCGTATCGCGCACGTGACCGTTGCCGGCTCCTCCCACGGGATGAAATGGCCGGCCGTGGCAGAGGTGACGATTTGCAAATCGTCGACCAGGCCTCCGAGGCCTTCCAGCTGGATCGGCAGCAGCGCCTTGTCCTTGAGGCCCCAGATGACGAGCGTCGGCATGGCGAGGCGCGGGAAAGGCGTCTGCGTCCAAGCCGGAAGCGAGGCTTGCTCGCCCGGCGCGGGAACCTCCATCTTCGAGGCTCGGTACCAGTTGAACATAGCGGTCAGGGCACCCGGTTGCGACCAGTCCTCAAGGTATCGGCGACGCTCCCGTTCGGGAATCTTGGCGAGGTCCACATGGGGTCCGAAACTCTTCTCGAAAAAGGCTTCGAGGCCCATCGCCTTTATCCCCTGCTCGATCAGCGGGCTGCGGAAGGCGCGCATATATTGGGAAGCGGCGCGCTGCTGCTCGTCCTCGATCAGACTTTTTGCGAAGATCAGCGGATGCGGCGCGTTGACGATCACGAGCCGCCGGATCCGACCCGGATGGGTCAGCGCGGCGAGCCACGCCGCCGCCCCGCCCCAATCATGGCCGACCAGGCTGAAGTGCCTTATGTCCAGCGCATCGGCCAGCGCAATGAGATCTGCGACGATCTCGTGCGCCTCGTAATCGGCCGCGTCCTGCGGCTTGTCCGATCGCCCGAAGCCGCGCTGGTCGGGTGCGACGACGAAATGATCCTGCGAAAGATCCGCCAGCTGGTAACGCCAGGTGCGGTGCGATTCGGGGAAGCCGTGCAGGAAGATGATCGGATCGCGTCGGCCAGTGCGGGGGCCGCCCTGGCAAGCATTGATGGTGATGCCTGTGGAAAGCGGAATTCGGACCGTGGCGAGCGCCGTCACGGATAGCTGACCGTCTTCGGCACGTCCGGGATGGGGATGAATTCCTGATCGTCGTCGGGCGGAAGCGGGAAACGCATCGCCGTCCAATCCTCGCGCGCCTGGCGGATGCGGTCGCGGCTGGAAGAGACGAAGTTCCACCAGACATGGCGCGGGCCGTCGAGCGGCGCGCCGCCGCACAACATGACATGGGCGCCCCGCTCCGACCGAAGCGTGAACGACAGGCCCGGCCGCAACACATACAGGGTCTGCGGCAGCAAGCGCTGGCCGTCGAGGCTCGCTTCGCCTTCGGCGACGTAGAGTGCGCGTTCGTCGGCATCGTCGTCGATCGGCATCGCCCCGCCCGGCGTCAAAGCGATGTCGGCATAGATGGTCGGGCTGTGACAGGTGACCGGCGAGGCGGCGTCCCAGAGCGTCCCCATCACGATACGCGCATGGGCGCCGCCTGCCTCGATCACCGGAAGATCCGCTTTCGGCACATGTTCGAAGGCCGGATCCATTTCCTCCTTGGCCTGCGGTAAAGCCAGCCAGGTCTGGATCCCGGACAGGTCCGGCCCCGAAGGTCGCGCCGAGGCCGGCGAGCGTTCCGAATGGCTGATGCCGCTGCCCGCCGTCATCAGATTGACGGCGCCCGGCTCGATGGTGCGGAAAGTGCCCAGCGAATCGCGATGATCGACGGCGCCGGCGAACAGATAGGTGACGGTGGCCAGGTTGATGTGCGGGTGCGGCCGGACGTCGATACCCTCGCCCGGCGGCAAGGTTGCCGGCCCCATCTGGTCGAAGAAGATGAACGGGCCGATCATGGTCCGTTCCTTGTGCGGCAAGGTGCGATGAACCTTGAAGCCGCCCAGATCGTGGGTGGTCGGCTGGAGCTGCTGAAGGAAAAGATCGTCCATAGTCATTCTCCCGGTGCGCGGGCCCTGATCGCCAGGGCGTGGACACGCGCCTTCAAAAGGTCGGCCAGTGCCGCATTGACCGCCCGCTGCCGTGCCACTCTGTTCATGCCCGCGAAGACGGGCGCGACGATCTCGACGGTGAAATGGCTTTCGCCGCGCGGGTCGTGGCCGGCATGGCCGCGATGCTTCTCGCTGTCGTCGATGACTTGGAGATGCGTCGGAGCGAGCGCCTCGATGAGACGTTCGGTGATTTCGGTCGCGACGGGGCCGGTGGAAGGGTGGGGCATGCGAACTATATAGCGGGTTTGACGCGGAAAGGGAGTTGGTTGGCGAGCGACGGGAAGAGGCAGACCCGCTTTCACGGGCGGGTTGAGGGGCGGCAGAAGGATTGCGCGCATCCCGGCTGCGACCAGGCGGGGGAATTCCGGGCGCCGGCAGCGGGTGGCCGCCGGCCGGGATCCGACGGTCCGGGCGACTGGCGCTGGTTCTGCCTCGATCATGTCCGCGCCTTCAACGACAGCTACAATTATTTCCAGGGGATGAGCCCGGACGAGATCGAATCTGCCCAGGCACCTTATGGTGGCTGGGAAAGGCAGACCCGCGCTTTCTCCATGAACGGCGCGCCGCCGCCCAAATGGTCGGATTTTACGGATCCGCTGGACGCGATAGGCGCCCGCTTTCGCAAGGCGCCCCGCGCGCGCAGCGACGGACGTGAGCTGAGCGAGCAGGACCGCAAGTCGCTCCACGCCCTCGGCCTTGGAACCGATGCCGACCGGCGCGCGCTGAGGCAGCGTTATGCCGCACTGTTGCGCCGCTACCATCCCGATCATAATGGCGGTGACCGGGGTCATGAGAAAGCGTTGCAGGCGGTGATCGAGGCCTATACGCAGCTCAAGTCCCGACCCGCTTTCGCCTGATCCCGAGAATATCACTGAAGAGAATGACCATGGCCGATCTTGCCAATGCCAATCCCGCCAGCCGCAATACGCCGCTGATGGACGCGCCCGACAAGATGGCGAAGGTGCGTGAGCTGTTCGGCATCGACAGCGATATGGAAGTTCCCGCCTTCAGCGAGGCCGACGAGCGGGTGCCCGATCTCGATCCCGCTTATGTATTCGACCCGGACACGACGCTCGCCATCTGCGCCGGCTTCGCCAAGAATCGTAGGGTGATGGTTCAGGGTTATCACGGCACCGGCAAGTCGACCCATATCGAGCAGGTCGCGGCGCGCCTCAACTGGCCGGCGATCCGGATCAACCTGGATGCCCATATCAGCCGCATCGATCTTATCGGGCGCGACGCCATCGTGCTTCGCGACGGCCATCAGGTCACGGAATTCCGGGAGGGGCTGCTGCCTTGGGCGCTGCAGACACCCACGGCGCTCGTCTTCGACGAATATGATGCGGGCCGCCCGGACGTGATGTTCGTGATCCAGCGCGTCCTCGAAACCGAGGGCAAGCTCACCCTGCTGGATCAGAATCGCGTGATCCGCCCGCATCCCTACTTCAGGCTCTTCGCCACCACCAACACGGTCGGTCTCGGCGATACGACCGGCCTCTATCACGGCACCCAGCAGATCAATCAGGGCCAGATGGACCGATGGAACATCGTCGTCACCCTGAACTATCTGCCGGCCGAAACCGAGGCGCGGATCGTCCTCGCCAAATCCGGCGAATATGACCATGAAGGCGGCAAGCTGGTCGTCGACCAGATGATCAAGGTCGCCGATCTGACGCGGCAGGGCTTCGTCAATGGCGATATCTCGACCGTCATGAGTCCGCGCACGGTGATCAGCTGGGCTCAGAATGCGCTCATCTTCGACGATGTCGGCTTCGCTTTCCGCCTGAGCTTCCTGAACAAATGCGACGAAGCCGAGCGGCCGCTCGTCGCGGAATATTATCAGCGCGTGTTCGGCAAGGATCTGCCCGAAAGCGTGGTGGCGAAGGCGGGCTGAGCGCGGCGCTGGCGATGCGATTATATTGAAGGCGGCTGGAGGCCCATGCCTCAGAACGACAATCCCCTCGAAAGTTTTCGCCAGGTCCTGACAGGCGCGTCCCGCGCGCTCGCCCGCGAGCCGGAGCTCGAACTCGGTTTCACCGCAGAGCTGCCCTCTGCCGCCGGCAAGAACGTCAAGGTGCCGATGCCGGGCCGCGCGCTGGGCGAACGGGAAGTCGCCGAGGCGCGGGGTTTTGCCGATGCGGCCGCCTTGAAGCTGCGTCATCACGACGCGGCGCTTCATGGCCGGGGCGCACCCGCCGACGATGTCGCCCGGTCGGTCTTTAACGCGGCCGAGCAGGCGCGGGTCGAGGCGCTGGGCGCGCGCGGCATGGCCGGAATCCGTTCGAATCTCGCCCGCGCGATCGAGATGCGGATGCGGACGGACCCGATCACCCGCGCCCGCAGCCGTGAGGAGGTTCCGCTCGACACCGCGCTCGGCCTGATCGTGCGGGAACGGCTGACGGGCGAGGCTCCGCCCGAAGCGGCCCGCGAAGGGCTGAAGCTCGTCTCCGATTGGATCGAGGACAAGGCCGGCGCCGATCTGGACGCACTGGGCCTGGCTCTGGACGATCAGGCCGCCTTCGCCGCGCTGGCGACCAAGGTGTTGCGGGACCTCGAACTGGTGGAAGGCGATCTCGATGCCGAAAGTGATCCAGACGCGGGCGATGAAGGGGATGGCGAGGACAAGGACGAAGGCGACGAGGGCGGCGAGGATGATGATGAGGCCGGCGGCGGCGAGGGTGATGCCGACATAAGGGTCGAACAGGGCGATGCCAGCGACCGGGAGGAAGAAGGCGAGATCGATCCTGACGAGATGTCGGACGGCGAGGAAGGGCTTGGCGAGGAAGGCGAGGACGGCATGCTGCCGGTCCGGCCGAATCGGCCTTTGTCGGATCTGCCGCCGAGTTTCGACTACAGGGTCTTCACCACCCGCTTCGACGAGATCGTGGAGGCAGGCGAGCTATGCGACGACGAGGAATTGGGGCGGCTGCGCTCCTATCTCGACCAGCAGCTCGTGCACCTCCAGGGCGCGGTCACCAAACTGGCCAACCGCCTCCAGCGCCGCTTGATGGCCCAGCAGAATCGAAGCTGGGATTTCGACCAGGAGGAGGGGCTGCTTGACGCGGCGCGCCTTGCCCGCGTGATCGTCAATCCGGCCCATTCGCTGAGCTACAAGATCGAACGCGACACCGATTTTCGTGATACGGTGGTAACCTTGCTGATCGACAATTCCGGATCGATGCGTGGCCGGCCCATCTCGATCGCCGCCATTTCGGCGGACATCATGGCGCGGACGCTCGAGCGATGCGGCGTCAAGGTCGAGATATTGGGCTTCACGACGCGGGCATGGAAGGGCGGCCAGGCGCGCGAGAAATGGCTGGGGGAAGGGCGACCCGCCCATCCCGGACGGCTGAACGACCTCAGGCACATCATCTACAAGAAAGCGGACGAGCCGTGGCGGCGCGCGCGCAAGAATCTCGGACTGATGATGCGCGAGGGCCTGCTCAAGGAAAATATCGACGGCGAGGCCCTGCTTTGGGCCCACAACCGGCTGATCGCGCGCGCCGAGGAGCGGCGGATCCTGATGGTGATATCGGATGGCGCTCCCGTCGACGATTCCACGCTTTCGGTCAATTCGGGCACTTATCTCGAACGGCATTTGCGGCAGGTGATCGCATGGATCGAAGCGCGCTCGCCCGTCGAACTGATCGCCATCGGCATCGGCCATGACGTGACCCGTTATTATGACCGCGCTGTCACCATCATGGATGCCGAGCAATTGGGCGGCGCCATGGTGGAGCAGCTCGCCAGCCTGTTCGACGCCGACTGAAACCGCCGCGATAAAAAATTAGGGCCGGCACTCCCGTAGGAATGCCGGCCCCGCCCTCGTTACACGACTGGAGGGATAGAAATTGCTTTTCCGACTCTAGCGGCAGTCGCTCTTGTCGATCGCCCGGCCGGCAAGGGCGCCCAGCGCGCCGCCGAGGATGGCGCCGGTCGTGCCGCTGTTGCGGCGATATCCGCGACTGTCGCGGGTCACTTCGCGGCCCAGCAGGGCCCCGGCGACGCCGCCGACGATCGTGCCGGTCGTGCCGCTGCACCGGCGATCGCGATAATAACCCCGGCGATTGCCGTACCGGCTGCGATAATCCCGATAATAACCGCGATCGGCATAGTAACGATCGCCGCGATGATAGCGGTCGCCCCGATAGGCGCTTTGGTAACGGCCAGAATCATAATAGCCGTGCTGGGCCTGGGCGGCCGTGGGCAGGGCGGTGAAAGCCGACAGCGCGACAGCGGCGGCGAATGTGGTCTTCAACATGGCGAAACTCCTTTGCTCAACTTCGGCCGGCGCCCCGTAGGCATGGATCAGGCCGGCCTTTCGTCGGACCCCTTTTGCCCCGATTCGCTTGAGCTTGGCCTGAATGCTCCCGTCAGCCGCGGTTCATCCGATTCCGGGTGCCGCCGACTTGGTGCGGAGGTTAGGAGGGATGCGATGCGTATCGGCTTCCTGCTCCTTTCCCTGCTTCTGCTGACGACGTTCGCGCCGCCGCGTCTGCATCGCCTTCCCGATCTGCCGGATCAGCCCATTGTGTCATTCACGCCGGTTTCGATCCGGCCGGAACGCGGGATTGGCGAGAGGGCGGGGGGGCTCGTCTTTCTTGGCGGGTGGACGATCGAGAGCAACGATTACCGGTTCGGCGGCATTTCCGCCCTCCATGTCGGCGAAAGCGAGATTCTGGCTGCCAGCGATGCCGGCATCCTCTTCCGTTTCACCCGGCCGGATATCGGCATCCGCCCGGCGATTCGGATCATCCCTTTGTCCGATGGTCCGGGGTCGCCGCGGCGCAAGAGCGACCGCGATTCGGAAGCCATGGTGGCGGCGAATGGCCATATCTGGATTGCGTTCGAGCGTACCAATGCGGTCTGGCGCTATTCGCGCGATACCCTGGGCAAGGAATCGGCGGCTGCACCAAGGGCGATGCGCAAGTGGCGGGCGAATAGCGGAAGCGAGGCGATGCTCCGCCTGCCCGACGGCCGCTTCATGATCTTTTCGGAAGGCGCAGGCGACGAGGCGAATAGCGACAGGAAGACCAGCGACGTCTTGCTGTTCGATGGCGATCCGTCCGATCCGGATACGCCGGTGCGGAAGCTGCTTTACAGTCCGCCTCACGGCTATCGGATCACCGACGCCGCCATCCTCTCCGACGGCCGCATCCTGTTCCTCAACCGGCGCTTCGCCCTGTTCGAGGGTATGTCGGCCAAGCTCGGCATCATGAAGCCGGCCGAGCTGATGCCGGGAACGATCCTGCGCGGCAACGAAGTGGCCGATCTTCGGCCGCCGATGGCGGTCGACAATATGGAGGCTTTGAGCGTGGCGCGGGAAAATGGCCGGACGATCGTCTGGATCGCCTCGGACGACAATTTCAGTCCGCTGCAGCGGACCCTGCTGCTGAAATTCATGCTCGCCGGCTGAACAGGCAGCCGGCAGAACGCCGTCAGGCTTCGACCGTTGCGTTCTTCTTGGCGATCTCGCGCTTCAGGCGGCGCGCAGTCAGGCTCAATTTCTCGTCCGAAGTCTTGGCGAGCCAATTGTCCAGGCCGCCGACATGCTCGACGGAACGCAGGCCGTTCATCGATACGCGCAGCTTGATCCCGCGCTGCAGGGCATCGGACATCAAGGTCACATTCTGCAAATTGGGCAGAAAGGTGCGCTTGGTCTTGTTGTTGGCGTGGGAAACATTGTGGCCCACCTGCCGGCCCTTGCCGGTCAGCTCGCAAATGCGCGACATCTTGTCTCGTCCTGAATGATATGGGGAACAAGCCCCGGAAAGGGGGCGCGGATAGCCGTAGCCGGGTCTTTCGTCAACCTCCCCGCACGTCATTCCCTGCGCAGGATCGTTCCGGCTCTGCAACCGATGGCGTTCCGCTTCGTTGTCGGCTGAACAGCTGGACGGAGATCGAAAACATGTTGCGTGCCCTATTGATCCTATTGCTTCTGATCATCCTGGCCGCAATCGGGCTCGTCGCGACCGGCTATCTCGATATCAGCCAGACGCGGCAGGCGCGGGCGCCGGCGATCGAGGCGGGCCAGACGCCAGCCTTCAATGTCGACGTACAGCCGATCGAGGTCAACACGGTCACCAAGAACGTCCAGGTTCCCGTGGTCGAGATGCAGACCAAGCAGATCCAGGTCCCGACCATTACCACCGGCCGTGAGGACCCGGACAACGCGCAATGATGTAAATACCGGCCAGAGCAAACCATCCGGGGACCGGAAGCGCGCGTTTAACAGGGTTCCGCAACCATAGGCGGCGCGGTAGCAGGCCAGGATGGCCTTTCCGCTTCCCGATCCCATGCGCCGTGCCCTTGCGCTCGCTCGCGAAGCCGCCGTCGCGGGCGAAGTGCCGGTGGGTGCCGTGATCGTTCGCGACGGGGAGGTGGTCGCCGAAGCGCGAAACGACATGCGGTCAGGCAACGATCCGAGCGCTCACGCGGAAATGCTGGCGATTCGCCGGGCCGCCGAGCATCTGGGGGCTGGAGGGCGTCTCGACTCTTGCGATCTTTGGGTAACGCTGGAGCCTTGCGCGATGTGCGCCGGCGCGATTGCCCTTGCCCGTATCAGGCGCCTTTATTTCGGCGCCCCCGATCCAAAAGGGGGCGCCGTAATTCATGGGCCGCGCCTGTTTTCACAGCCGACATGCCATCATCGCCCCGAAATCTATGGAGGCCTGGGGGAGAGTGAATCGGCAGTCCTCCTGCGAAGATTCTTCACCGACCGGCGGGAATAGGGGCGATCCCGCCGGACGCAGAGCTTCTCATTCAGCCTGCATCCTGCTCCAGGGGCACGATCCGGATTTCGACGCGGCGGTTGGCCGCCCGTTGCGCTTCGGTGGAATTGGTGTTTCCGGGCAAGGGCTGGCTGGAGCCGAAACCCTGGGTCGCCATCCTTGCAGGGGCGACACCGCGCTGCACAAGGTAGGAAGCTACGGATTGAGCCCGGTCGCGGGACAGTGGCAGGTTTATGGAATCTCCCCCCGAGGGATCGGTATGGCCGTAAATGTCGATCAAGGTCGAAGGATAGGTCGACAAGGTTTGCGCGACCTGGTCCAGCGTCCCCAGGAATTGCGGCTGGATCTCCGCGCTGTTGATCGGGAAAGTGATGCCCGCGGGCATGGTGAGCAAAAGCTCGTCGCCTTCGCGGTCGATGTCGACGCCCGTACCGGCCGTCCTTTCCCGAAGCTCGCGTTCCTGCTTGTCCATATAAGCGCCGACCGCCGCACCGGCGAGAGCGCCGACGCCGGTGCCGACGATCCTTTCGGTCCGGTCCCGCCTGCCGCCGATCAGATCGCCCGCGAAATAGCCGACGACCGCGCCGCCAATACCGCCAATGGCCGCTTTCGAGATCCTGCGTTCCCCTGTTTGAGGGTCTGTCACGCAGGCCGCGGTGATGCTGAGCAAGGCTGCCGCTCCGAGGGCGGTACCCATACGATTTACAATAAGCATACGCATCTCTTCTCCGGTCGGAATGGTGGGATCCCGTAACAACCGTCGCTTCGCTGCGGTTGTTCCGCAGCCTTTTCGAAAGCTGCGCCTCCTTCTCGATTTCTGGCATTGCGGGTGAATGGTTTCGACCCTAAAGAAAATGTCGCAGCCCATGCCGCCAGCTCCCCTCCTGACACCTTATCCCTGGTCCGATGTGTTCATCATCGTGTGCCTAATCGCTTTGAACGGCGTGTTCGCGATGGCGGAGCTTGCCATCGTCTCGGCCCGGCGTCCGCGGCTGAAGGTGATGGCGAAAAGCGGCAGACGCGGCGCTCAGACAGCGCTGGATCTCGGGGCGGATCCCGGCCGGTTTCTGTCCACCGTCCAGATCGGCATTTCGCTGATCAGTATCCTTGCCGGCGCCTATTCGGGGTCCACCCTTGGCGGGCCGACCGGGGAACGTCTGGAGGCGCTAGGCATCGACGCGGAGTTTGCTCACACGCTCGGTTTCTCGCTCGTGATCATTCTCACTACCTACGGCTCCCTGGTGATCGGTGAGCTGGTCCCAAAGCAATTTGCGCTACGCTCGCCCGAGCCGATCGCCGCGGTGATGGCGGTGCCGATGCTGTGGCTGGCACGGGCGACGGCGCCTCTGGTCTGGCTGCTCGACCGAACGAGCGCGATCATTTTCCGTCTGCTCCGCATGCGCCGGGACAAGAGCAACAAAGTCACGGCCGAAGAGTTGCATCTGGTCGTCGCCGAAGCCCATCATGCCGGCGTTCTCGAGGAGAATGAGCGGGCGATCATTTCCGGCGTGGTGCGCCTGGCGGACCGGCCGACGCGGGAGGTCATGACACCGCGCACCGAGGTGGACTGGATCGACATCGACGCGGAGCCGGCCGAGGTACGCCAGGCGTTGCTCGATACGCCCCACAGCCGGCTGCCGGTCGCTGAAGGTTCGGTGGACAGGCTGGTCGGCGTGGTCCAGTCGCGCGACATCGTTACCGCCTTCATCGAAGGCCGTCCGCTCGACCTGCGTGCGCTGATGCGCGAGGCGCCGGTGGTGCCGGATCAGATGGATGCGATGGATACGCTCGCGGTTCTTCGCCGGGCCGACGTTCCTATCGCCTTCGTGCATGACGAATATGGCCATTTCGAAGGCCTCGTGACGCCGTCCGATTTGCTCGCTGCCCTCGCCGGAGCCTTTGCATCGGATCTCGACGGCGATACAGATCCGCCATTGGTGGAACGCGATGACGGCAGCTGGTGGGTTTCCGGTTCCCTTTCCGCCGACACTCTGTCGGACCGGCTCGGCATCACCCTTCCCGAAGATCGCGACTTTGCCACCGCGGCCGGCTTCGCTTTGTCCGTGCTGAGGCATCTGCCAGAGGTCGGCGAGCGATTTTCCTATGGTGGCTGGCAATTCGAGATCAGCGACATGGACGGCCGCAAGATCGATAAATTGCTCGCCTCGGAGATCGTCCGGAAAAGGCGCGGGGGCTGAGCGACGCCCGCAGGCGAAGCCGATATCTCCGCCTAGAGCATGATCATCTTAGACTGAACCATAA
>NZ_JAVUPU010000006.1:0-287547 GCF_032378825.1 Sphingosinicella rhizophila
CCTCCCGATTCACAGAAGCATGATCATGCTCTAGAAGGACCGCAGCCGCGCTGATGCTGCCACAGCTTTCGACGGCAAGAGCGTATCGGAGGAGCCGAAGCTCTACTCCTGCGGATGACAACATGGCCTTCCCGCAACTATGCAATTGCACGGGAGCATCGCCGCCGTGGCGTGTGCCTTCGAGTGCCCCTGAATTCGGCCTTGGTTACCGCGCCCATATAGGCACAAACACAACTCGGGATCACATCCTCGCACTCCGCCGGGCCGTCGAAAACCTGCCCGTCAACAGCGTGTCGGTTTTGGGATATCGGGACGTTCGCGAACTGACGGCCGCGCTGCACCCGGAGGGTCAGTCGCATGTACGCAGCCTCGGTTACGCCCCCCTTCGCGAGCGCGCCGATGAGGCGTCGCTCCCCCAATATACCTGCGGAGGAGAGCTTGATGTACGCCCTGGCCAGCGTGATCCTCCCGTTGCTGCGACTGTGCGAAGCAACGAACGAACCTCGTCCGGGACCGGCTTTTGAGGTGTCGATCATGTCATCAAAGACCCGCTATCTTTCCCAAGGTCCTGCACCAGTGCAAAGGATCCGGTGCGCGGCCTCGCTGGATATCGAGTAGCCGAGTCTGAAGCGATTGCGTCACTGGGCCCGGTGCCTTGGACGCGATCTCGAAGGATCCACTAAGGCGGCGAACCTCCCCAACGGCGACTACCGTGGCGGCGGTGCCGCAGACGAACGACTCTCTCAGCCGCCCGCTGACCGCATCTGCCTCCCAGTCTTCAATGCTGTACCGCGCCTCCCGAACTGCATATCCCTCCGACCGAGCTAACTCGATGATCGAGTCTCGTGTGATGCCGGGGAGAATGGTACCTAGCGGGGGCGTTATGATCTCCCCGTCCTCCATGACGAAGAAGATGTTCATTCCGCCCAGTTCCTCCACCCAGCGACGCTCAGCGGCATCGAGAAACACTACCTGATCGCACCCGCGAGCGGCCGCCTGCATCTGTGCGATCAGGCTGCCTGCATAGTTGCCACCGCACTTGGCTGCCCCCGTTCCGCCGGAGGCGGCGCGACTGTAGCGATCAGATACCCAGAGCGTGAGCGCCTTAGCCCCTTGTTGGAAGTAAGGGCCCGCCGGCGAAGCGATCACGCAAAAGACGTAGTGAGATGCTGGCCGAACGCCGAGGAACACCTCGTTGGCGAACATGAACGGTCGCAGGTACAGGCTTCCTTCTCCTTCAGGCACCCAGTCGCCATCAAGCTTCAGCAGCCATTCCACCGACTCGATGAACAAGGTCTCCGGCAGTTCCGGCATCGCCATGCGCATGGCAGACCGGTTGAATCTACGTGCGTTCTCTTCCGGCCTGAACAGCGTGATTGATCCATCGGGGCGTCTGTAGGCCTTCAAGCCCTCGAAGATCTCCTGCCCGTAGTGCAGCACTGCGCTCGCGGGATCCATCATGAAGGGCTCCCGCGCACGAACCCGGGCGTCGTGCCATCCACTCCCTTCGCTCCACCTGAGAGTAACCATATGGTCGGTGAAGATCTTCCCAAAGCCTGGGTCTACGAGCGCGCTCGCCCGCTCCTGCGCCGAGAGCCTGGACGCGCTCGGTGTAACGACGAATGCTTCTGATCCTCCCATGCTGTCTGACCCGCTAGGAAATGAGTTCAAGCGGCTTCGGCCGCGGGGGAGCCGGTATCAAGCCGAGCGAGCAGCGCCTGGCGATCGCTTCGATATCGCTCGCTCGCGGCATCCTTGACCGGTCCGTAGCCCCTCACTTCGCCAGGTAATCCGGCGATCGCCAGAACTGTGTCGAGATTGCCGTCGTCGAGCCGCGCTAGGAGCCGCTCCATCGTGACCAAATACTCCTCGCGCCGCGAGCGCTCAGCTAATCGTTCGGCTGTGTGCCCGAACGGATCCGCCCAAGTCCCGCGAAAGCGCTTGCCTTTCGCAATGACTTCCATCGCCCTGAAGATCCAGGGGCCGAACCTGCGTTTCGCCGGGCGGCCGGTGTGGGGGTCTCTCCGAGCGAGCAACGGCGGTGCGAGATAGACCGACAGCCGCTTGAACCCCTCGAACTGCGCTGTCAGCGCCTCACGAAAGTTGGCCTCAGCATAAAGACGTGCGACCTCATACTCGTCCTTGTAAGCCATAAGCCTATAGGCGTTGATCGCAATCGCAGCTACCAGTTGCTCACCCCGCGTCCCAAAGGACAGAGCTGCAGCCTGCGCATGACGCATTAGACTCGCATAGCGCTCGGCGTAGGTCTCATTCTGATAGGCCGCAAGGTCCGCAGAGCGCCGAGCGATCGTCGCTGCCATATCTTCCTCGATCTGGGGCTCGGCGACACCAGCAACGGCGGTTACCGTCTCGGGCTCTACTGCGGCGAGGCGCCCCCAGGCGAAGGCCCGCTTGTTGAGCGCTACCGCTGCGCCATTGGCCTCGATCGCAGCCTCGAAGGCCTCGACAGAGATTGGCAGAAGTCCACTTTGCCAGGCATAGCCGACCATCAGCGTATTTGCCGCGATGCTATCACCGAACAACCCTTCTGCTATACGCGTCGCGTTCAGGAGAAACGCTCGGCCGTCACCAGCGCGTGACAGCAGCGTGTCCATTATGCGGGCGCTCGGCAGCGTTGCATCGCGGTCTGTGACGCTTTCGGCGGTCGGCGTCTCATCGACGTTGAGCACAATGGCGCCTCGGCCGGACGCGAACTTGCGCAACGCATCCGGGCTGCTCGCCACCAATGAATCGGTTCCGAGTAATAGATCCGCCTCCGCCGCACCGATGCGGACGGCATGGATGGCCTTGCCGGCCGGCGCGAGCCGGACCTGACTCACAACCGCACCGTTCTTCTGTGCAAGGCCGGTAAAGTCGAGCACGGTTGAAGCCAGTCCGTCCAAGTAGGCTGCAGTGCCAAGAAGTGCTCCAACTGTCAGGACGCCCATTCCCCCGATCCCAGCGATGTACACGTTGTAAACCTCTTCGACCGTGGGCAGTGTCGGCGGCGGCAAGCCCGGAAAATAAGCAGCCTCAAGCGCAGTTATTCGGCTGTTCTCGGGCTTACGCAGTATTGCGCCTTCCACTTCAACGAAACTCGGACAGAAGCCTTTTAAGCAGGAGAAGTCCTTATTACAGGCCGACTGATCGATCCGGCGCTTAACGCCATCGGACGTCGGCAAGGGCTTAACCGCGATGCAGGTGGATTGGATTGAGCAGTCGCCGCAGCCTTCACAAACGCGCGGATTGATGAACAGGCGCCGGTCAGGATCGGGGTACCCTCCTTGCTTGCGGCGCCTCCGCTTCTCGGCCGCGCATGTCTGTTCGTAAACTATCGCGGTCACCCCGGGGATTTCACGCATCTCGCGTTGAATCGCCTCCAAGTCGTCGCGGTGCTCAATCGTCACGCCGCCGGGTAGGTCGCGCCGCTTAGATGCGTTGTCACTGACCAGCCGCACCTGCACTAGACCTTCCGCCTGCAGTTGCGCGATAATCCGCGCGACGTCGGTTGCACCCTCCGCGGGCTGGCCTCCGGTCATGGCCACCGCGTCATTGTAGAGGATCTTGAAGGTGATGTTGGCCTTCGCCGCCACTGCAGCGCGAATAGCTAGCAGGCCACTGTGCTGATACGTGCCATCGCCGAGGTTCTGAAAGACATGGCTGGCTTGAGAGAAGGGCGCCGCTCCAACCCACTGCATGCCTTCGCCTCCCATTTGGCTGAAGGTCGTGGTTTTCAGTTTTGGCACGGAGAGTGCCATGACATGACAACCGATGCCGCCGGCTGAGATCGAACCGTCAGGCGTTTTGGTCGATGTGTTATGAGGACAGCCGGAGCAGAAGAACGGCTTGCGCGTGGGGATTGAAACGACCTCGCTTCGACCAGAGCTTACCTCCAAAACCTTCAGCCGCTCCTGAACCCCAACCGGATCATGCACGAGTCGCGACGCCAGGGCTTTTGCAACCATCAGCGGCGTAAATTCCATGATAGAGGGTAGTAGTGGCTTCTCCTCGGCGTCCCGCTTGCCCGTGACGCGGGTCCGGCTGCTCCTTCGGTTGAAAAGTTCGGCCTTGATCTGGTTCTCGACCGTAGGAGTCTTTTCCTCGACTACGAAAATCTCTTCGCATTCTCCGGCAAAGGCGAGCAGCGGCTCGGCTGCAAGTGGCCAACTCATGGCGACCTTGTAGATCGACAATCCAAGGGCCTCCGCCTCGCCTTGTCCAATTCCCAAATTCTGTAATGCTTGCATCAGATCCTGATGCGCCTTCCCGACGGTGACGACGCACAGGCGCCTAACTCGACTCGCGAAAAGGGGCGTGTCGATCCGGTTGACCATTGCCCAGGCGATGGCAGCAGGGATCCGCTCCTCGATCATACGCCGCTCGTACTCGACACGCTCGGCGGGCCACTGGATCGAAGGATCCCAGTTTAGCCCATGGGGCGGGATGACCTCAGCAGGCGAGATGAAATCGACGTTCGGATCGGGAAGGTCGAATGACGCAGCGCTCTCTATCACTTCCGCGATTGTCTTCATCGCGACCCACACGCCAGCGAACCGGGAAAGAGCGATCCCCGCCAGACCCAAAGTCAGGATTTCGGCCACGCTGGCGGGCTGCAGCACGGGCATGTGAACTGACTGGAAAATGCCATCCGTCTGGTGCGGAAACATGGAGGATTGGGCGGCATGGTCGTCGCCGCCAATCGCCAGGACACCTCCTAAAGGGGAGGTACCAAGCATGTTGGCATTGCGGAACACATCGCCACTTCGGTCGACGCCGTTGCCCTTGCCGTACCAGATGCCGAATACCCCATCGACCTTGACCGGCCCAAATGCCTTGTGCATCTGCGCACCCCAGAGCGCGGTGGCCGCGAGATCCTCATTCAGACCGGGCTGAAACAAGACATCGTGTGCGTCGAGATACTTCTGCGCTCTCCAGAGTTGCTGGTCGTAGGCGCCGAGCGGCGAGCCACGATAGCCGGAGATCAGGCCTGCCGTGTTGAGCCCGCGCCGGCGATCAAGCCGTCGCTGCATGAGCGGCAGACGCACCAATGCCTGAATACCCGTCATAAAAACTGGGCCTATCTCGGCGTTGTAGATTGACTCCAGACTGAGGACCCGATCCGGCATCATTCCTGCTTTCCCTTTGCGAGGCAGGATACCGCAAACTTGATGGCATTAGCCGCTAAAGTTTGACCAAAGGCGTATATCTTTTAGTGACATTTGCTATAATGACACCTATCTGAGTTAAATCTGCCCTGCGCGTGCGAGGAAGGTTGATCTTATGAGCGATCCGCCGACGCTTGATGCCTACGATCGCCGGATCCTCCAGCATCTCACTGCGAACGGTCGTATCACCTGGAGCGACCTGGCCGAAGCTATCGGCCTGTCGCTTACCCCGACTATCCGCCGCGTCAGACAATTGGAGGAAACAGGGTATATCACCGGCTATTTCGCCCGATTGGACGAGCGACAGCTTGCTGGAAGCATGAGCGCTTTCGTTTCTGTCACCCTGGAGCGGCAGGTCCGCTCAGCTCTAGATGCGTTCGAAGCACGCGTGTCCACTCTCCCAGAAGTCATGAGCGGATTTCTAATGTCTGGCGGTGCAGACTATCTTTTGCGCTGTGTGGTCCGAGATCTCGATCACTACAGGGACCTCCTCGATCTTCTTACGAAGGTGCCTGGTGTCGCTCATATCCAGAGCAGCTTTGCCCTCAAGGCATTTATCAATCGTCCCGCGCCATTGATCAGGCTAGACCCTTAAATTCGCTCCACGGTTCAGACAACCCGATCCGGTACCGTGCGGCCTTCGAAAAAGGCAGCAACGTTCTCAAATGCCCGCAAACCCATGGCGACCCGCGCCTCCGCGGTCGCACTACCGATGTGCGGCAGCAGCACGACGTTTTCTCGAGCTGTGAACTCCGGAAGGATTGAAGGTTCGTTCGCGTACACATCGAGTCCGGCGCCAGCGATTGGCCCGTTCTCCAATGCCTTAAGCAATGCCTGTTCGTCGACAACATCACCTCGTGCCGTATTTATCAAGAAGCTACCCGGCTTCATCGCTTTAAGCCGATTTGCGTTCACAAGATGGTGCGTCGCCTCGCCCCCCGGCACGTGCAAAGAGACAAAGTCGGCGCTCGCGAGCAACTCGTCTAAGTTCTCACAGAAGCAGGCGTTCAGCCGCTCCTCTAGCTCCGCCGGCGCTCGACGTCTTGCGTGGTACAGGATGGTCATTCCGAAACCTAAACGAGCACGCTCAGCTGTGGCCTGCGCTATGCGTCCGAAGCCGATTAGACCCAAGGTCTTGCCGGTGACGGAGGCTCCAAGCATATGGGTGGGTCGCCATCCGGCCCAGCGTCTCGCTCGCACCTCGCGCTCTGCCTCGCCGGCCCGTCGTGCCGTCATCAAAATCAGCAGCAAGGCGATTTCAGCCGTGGCGTCGGTCAGCACTCCAGGCGTGTTGGTGACTGCCACGCCCGCGGCACGCGCCGCGCCTATATCGATATGGTTGAAGCCCACGCCAAAATTGGCAAGTAGGCTAGCGCGAGGCCGGCCGGCCAGGACGGTTGCGTTTATGGTATCAGATACTGTGGGGCACACCGCGTCGAACTCGCTCATTGCTTCTGCCAATTCGCCTTCCGTCATAGGGCGATCGGAAGTATTCAGTGTGACCTCAAAGTGCCTTTGAAACTCTTGCTCCGCCGCCTCCGGCCAACGGCGCGTTAGCAAGACTCTTGGCCGCCCGCTCATGACGCATGTGACCGCATCTGCAACATCCGCACAGCGCCAGACAATTCAGCCCTGCCATCGTTTTTTCTCGGATCGCAAGCGACGTCCCGCCGAAGGGTTCTCCCTCCTACGAATTTCGAGGGGAAGACTCGGTAACCTGAACCTCTGCCGAGCTTCGTCTGCCGAACGTGGGTTCCATCTGTAGCAAGTCCGGCGGCCATGTTCCTCCGGTGCCAGCAGCCCTCCTTCCAGGGCAGAAAAGGAAGCGGCCTCACCGGTCACCGTCTATGATGATGGCTCGAAAGTCGTTGACGTTGGTAAGTGTTGGACCTGTCACCACCAGATCGCCGAGGGCTGCAAAAAAAAGAAAGGCGTTATTGCTCGCTAGATGCTCGGCTGGATCAAGGCCGAGGGCAGCTGCCCGAGAGAGCGTGTCGGGGGTCACTATCGCGCCAGCAGCCTCCTCCGTCCCGTCGATGCCATCGGTGTCGCAGGCGAGTGCACAAATACCGGGCTCGCCGCCTAGGGCGATGGCGCAACCAAGCAGGTATTCCAGGTTGCGGCCTCCACGCCCATGCTTATTGACCACTGTCACGGTCGTCTCGCCACCTGAGATAATCACCCGGCGTTTTCCGTCCGCTGCCAGACGACGGGCGAGCGCGGCGTGACTAGCGCCTAGGTATCGTGCCTCCGCCTGGAGTGTATCGCCCAGATCCGTGACAGCGTAGTCCCTTGCAGTCCCCCACGTAGCGGCAGCGGCGAGGGCATCGCGTGCCCGCGCGATCACCATTATTGCGCTGCCCGCAAGCCCCAGGCTATCGGCGGGTGGGGTCTCGTTCGCTGGATCAGCTAACGCCCTCCTCGTACTATTTGAAAGTGGAATGCCATATTTTTCCACGATCTCACGCGCCTCACCCAAGGTGGTGTTATCGGCGACGGTGGGGCCGGAGGAGACGAATGATGGATCATCACCGGGCACATCCGAAATTATTAGCGTTGTTACTCGAGCGGGCCCAGCGGCGACGGCGAGTCGGCCGCCCTTAATGCGCGATAAGTGTTTTCTTACTGCGTTAATCTCTGCGATCGTTGCGCCGGAAGCGAGCAGGGAGGACGTGGTCGAGCGTTTGTCAGCGAGTGTGATACCTTCGACTGGCGCCGACAGGAGGGCCGAGCCCCCTCCCGAGAGGAGCAGTAGGAGATGGTCCTGTGGACCTAAGGCATGAGCTAATTCCAGCGCACGCTCCGCGGCACGCACGCTTTGCAGGTTGGGGACTGGATGCCCCGCTTCTATTATCTCGATACCTTGGCGCGCCGTGAAATCCGCGGACAAGTGTCCTCGCCGGGTAACGACAAGTCCGGAAGAAACGCCCTCAATTCGCTCAAGCGCGACGGACATCATCGCAGAGGCAGCCTTACCGATAGCTATCGGCAAGAGACGCCCCTGTGAGGCTGAGGGCAATAGCTTTGGCATTACGCGCTCGGCAGACACCGCCTCTACCGCGCACTCGAATAAGCTGAGTAGATCCCGCCGCTGCGCCGCGAATTCGCTTTGCATGCCCCACCGTTCCCCATGATGTTAGGCCGATAGTCGAGCTGTAGCGCATTCCATGATAGCTGAATAATTCGGAACTCACTGTTCGGGAAAGCGAGACGCTAGTTAATGTCCCATGACAATCTTGGTCGTAGCCTCTCGACGAGAAAGTCGATGAGGGTGCGGACCCGGATGGGAACACCCTTCGGATCGGCGAAGAGCGCAAAAAAGCCGATGTCAGAGGTCCTCCAGCCTGGGAGCACCTCGACAATGCCGCCCGTAGCGAGAGCCTGCTTGCAGAGAAAGGCAGGTAGATTGGCGATCCCTGATCCAGCTAGTGCAGCGTCACGGAGGAGGATCAGGTCATTGGAGACTAGCTTCGGCGTAAACTCGACGGTCACCTGATGATCGTCTTTTTGAAGTGTCCACTTCTGACGCCGCTCCAATGTATCCGCTGCGAGAAGATCGAAGCGCGGCAGTTCAACGTGGCTCTGTGGGGCCCCCTTCCGTTCTAAGTAGCCCGGTGCGCTAAAGGCGCCACAACCCGTCACCCCCAGCTTTACAGCGATCAAGCCTGAATCGATCAGTGGACCTACCGTCAGAGCGACATCA
This sequence comes from Sphingosinicella rhizophila, assembly GCF_032378825.1. Taxonomy (NCBI): domain Bacteria; kingdom Pseudomonadati; phylum Pseudomonadota; class Alphaproteobacteria; order Sphingomonadales; family Sphingosinicellaceae; genus Sphingosinicella; species Sphingosinicella rhizophila. Next base: position 8,869 of record NZ_JAVUPU010000006.1, read on the forward strand.
AAGCCATCTCGCAGCCGCCCCACTGGATCATCGCTTAGGACGCTCACCAAGCGTAAGTCAGGGTAAATCTCGAGGAACTCGGCAAGCAACGGCCCTATCAGGCTTTGTCCAAGTACGTAAGGGATCGCGACGCGAACGACACCTTGTGGATGGGCCGGATCACATTGCAGGGCACGCTCTCCGTCGCGGATAACACCGATCACGCGCAGGCAGTACTCGAAAAACAGCCGGCCTTCCCCAGTCACAGTCACCACTCGGGTACCTCGGTGCAGGAGCTGAACGCCAAGATGTTCCTCTAACCGGGAGAGCCGTCGGCTGACGGTCGATTTGGGCAAACCGAGCAGCCGACCGGCGTTGGTCAGGCTCTCTGTCTCAACAACCTTCGCGAAAACGTTGAGATCACCTAGATCCAGCATGTTGGCCCTCCACCCATAGCAGCGTCGCACCAGTGCGAACTCAACGTTGATCAGGTGCCGCGCAAGAATGTGCATCTGCCGCAAGCACCCGGATGAGCTTGCGAGCGTCAGGATGGCCAGAATACTCTACGTGCAGGCCTGGACTCTGACGCTGCCGCGCGGTGCAAGATCACCACTCGACCAGACGTTCACCCACGATCCATGCAGCCTGCCGGAAGAGGCACCATTTTGCAACCGCATGTTGAGATTTCAGAAACAATTAACATGAGCAAAGACACTGATCATTACGGGACTGGAACTACTGATGCCTTGTCGGCCAAGGTTGCGACCTGATGTCGCTGCCATTGACAATGCGGCATCTCGAGCACGTCCTAGCAGTTCACCGCGCGCACTCCGGCTGACGCGCGACAAGCACGCACAGTTCACTCGCAGTCGCTATTTGCCAGCTGCGCCTTCTAGCTACGCGTGGCGAGATCAAAACTCTCGTCGCCATAACAAGCATAATCGGCCCTGAATCGATATGGGCAGCGTCGGCCGCAAAATGGCCCCGTCTGGTCGTTACGCTTGGGTCAAGGACCGGACCGGGGATTGGCCTCGCGGAGGCCCAAATGTCTGCACGAAAAGAGCAAGTGTCCGCCCCACATGAGAGGATCGTGAGCGCCTAACATCGAACTTGAGCTGCAGCGCACCAGGGAGCATCGTCAGGTGGCGATTAAATCCTGGCAAATGAGAATGGCGCGGGCTGCGCCACCTCCACTGACTTTTTTCGAGCTCCTTCTCGCGCACACATTGCAGCGCCGGATTATAGCCCGCATCCGCTTGGCGCATGGGGCCAGGCGTCAGATCGTTCCACAGCACGCGGGCCAGCTCCCTTGCCGCGACCGCAGTGCCATTCGCAACGACCATCTTTCCGCAATGGTGAAGATATCCTACGCTTACCCCTCCCCATGGCTAGAGCGCTACCTAAGTGGCGCCGCCTGCCGTGTTGAACAGGGCGCTCCGCACCTCAGGCATCGAACTCCGTCTCGCGAATGGACTCGCGACCGATCTGGAATCAGGATGGTCCCTCAATGGCGATTGTCGCCCTCGGTGCTCCGCGCTCTAAATCCCATCAAATGCGAGTCCGAGACGATGATGATTGCCCCAGCCCCATCCAGCTGGAACGGGCCGCTGTGGCAGCAGAAGAGCTAGCGGATATCGTGGGGCAAAGCCAGGAAGATCCAACGCTTCTCAAACTGCCGCAGGGCTCCTCAGGTTGCGAAGAGATTCGTCGGATCTGCGAAGGCCTTGAACTCGAGTGCATTCCCCGACGGGTCCAGGAAGAACATGGTGGCCTGCTCCCCAACCTGGCCGTGGAAGCGAACATAGGGTTCAATGACGAACTTGACCCCCTTCGAACGTAAGCGGTTCGCCAGCGCTTCATGTTCAGTCATGTCCAGTACCACCCCGAAATGCGGAACCGGAACGTCTTTGCCATCGACTGGGTTTTCGTGATTGCTCGATCCATCGCGCAGCATTCCCGGCTTAAGATGCACGACAATCTGGTGCCCGAACAGATCGAAATCGGTCCACGTGTCAGAGCTTCGACCTTGTGGCAATCCCATGACCTCGCCGTAGAAATGGCGAGCCACAGTGATGTCGTGGACTGGAAACGCCAGGTGGAAAGGGAAAAGGTTCTGCTTCACGATACCTCCTGAACGGAAAGAGCCGTCACATCGATGCGGCATTGGACGCCTTTCTTGATGTTCACGACTTGGCTGATGGAGAGATTGCCACAACAACTCACATGTCGTTAGGCTTCAAAGAAGACCGAAAGCGCAGTTTCAACCGCCGACCTGCCATCTTTCCGTCTCCTTGCAGAGCATGGCCGCCTCCGTTCGAGAAGCCGGCATCCGGAACTTGAACCGGAAAACGTACGCTCGCGCCGGGACCGAACAGCGCTACGTCCATATTCCCGCCGGATACACCGGAAACCAAAGAGCTGACCGTTCCCTCTCCAGCAACCGGTTTCATTGCAATGTCCCGACCCGGGCACCCCAAGCGACCAGAGACGCAGCGTGCCGGCTCCCTTGACCGATATTGGAGCCTAACCAAGCAGAGAAGAGAAGGCGGCGGCAGCCTCGCGCTCGCCAATATTGAACCTCGGTCCTGGCTGGAGCTCCGTCTGGACCCACCCAGGGAAACGTGAGGGCGAGAAGCTGCCCGATACCCAGATCTTACTCTCCTCCGCGATGCGGTTCCGGCGCTCAGTGAGCTTGTTGGCATCGCCAGGGATGAAGACGCGGAACAGGTTGGTGGGCGGTGCTTCTGGCAGCACTTTCAACCTGCGGTCGGCTGCGATGGCGGCTGCCAGCGCGCGACCGCGCTTCACATAGTTTTTCATCTCGGAAAGGATCGGATCGATCCGCATCGCTGCTGAAACTACGTAGGGCAAAAGCCGGTGTATCTCGCCACCATGCCGTCGGCGCCAGGTGCGCGCTTCCCTGATCAGTTCCCCTGGGCCCAGGAGCATTGCGCCTCCAGGAGCACCGATCATCTTGTAGAGAGAAACATATACCGTATCGAAGCCGCGACATATGTCAGCGAATGAACGGCCGTAATAAGGCTGGCTCTCCCAGAGACGTGCACCGTCCATATGAAGCTTGATCCCGCGCGTCCGACAGGTTCGCTTAATCGCTTCCAATTCCTCCCAAGTCTGTAGCTGACCGCCGATCCACCGCACCGGAATTTCGACGCTGACGGCACAGAGCGGCTGAGGAGCGGCCTCGATATCCGCCGCACTGATCGGTCGCTCCCAGGGAGAGATCTGCAGCCCGTGAAGGTTATGGAGGACGGTGAAGGAGTCGTTTTCACTAAGCAGATGGTGGGACGAGGGGTGGAAGCCCATCGTGCGATTGCCGGAGCGATCGGCATAGATTCGCAACATGATTAACTGGGCCATGGTCCCTGTAGGCATGAAGCACCCCGCTTCGAACCCTAAGAGAGTTGCGATCTTGCGCTCGAAAGCTTGAAGGAAAGCGCTCTGACCGTAATAATCGCCGACAATTCGGTTGGCCCGGCAATATTCCCCGACGGCTATCATCTCACTGCCGTCATCGGGCGGCGGCGGCGCCGTGAACTGCGTTTTGCAGGACCGTTGCAGCCATGCGAGCTGCTCCCGCCGGCCTGGCGGGATGCTTTCGACTAAGGGAGTGGCGTTCACTTTGCTCGCCTGGAACGCTGCGGCTGAGCCAAGCGCCAACGCGAAAAATTCACTCCTGCTGATTTCGATCGTCAATGGCCCGCCTCCCGCAGCGCCGAGGTTAGGGTTCTCGATAGCCTCAACTTGAACACCCCGGAAGAGGAACCGCTTCGCAACTGTGAGTTGCGATTTTAGATACTGTTAACATGAGCAAAGAAGCGTGATCCTTCCGCGCCACAGCTTCTGACAGAGGTGGTTCAGCGCATGTCCATACAGCGGCTTCCCTGCCGATGGCCTCTCCTATGCGCCGGCCTCGCATCTTTCCTGCAGGTGGTGCTGCTCTCTCCGGCGGAGGCGCAGTGGACCAACCGATATCCAAGGCCAGACTGGCTTCGGCATAGCGTCTATTATGAGGGGCACGAGCTTCCCATTTTTTCAGCGGGGCCGATTGATCCCGCGCCGGCTCCCGATGGTCTGCATGTTGCGTTCGCCGCGCAGGGCTGGATATGGGTGCTCAACCTTACCAACGGTGTCGCTACTCGCGTCACCCGCGGCAAGGCCATCGACTCACGGCCTCGGTGGTCTCCGGATTCTCGAGAGCTTGTGTTTGTTCGCGACAGCGGCCGAGTTACGAGCATTGTCCGCCTGAACTTAGCTCGAGGACTAGAAGATCCCTTAGTCGAGAACGGCGCGCTCAATCTCGATCCTGAGTTCTCGCGCGACGGACAAACCGTTTTCTATTCGTCGGCCGAGGCTGGAGATCTCGATATCTGGCGGATCAGCCTCAGTAGCCGGAAACGGACAAGGGTCACCAGTGCGGTCGGCGTAGAGCGTAACCCGCGTTCCTTACCTGGCGGGAAGCAGCTCACGTATCTGTCCGCCGACACTCGACTGAGGAAGGAAATTCGGGAGATATCCTTGAGCGACGGCTCAGAGCGGATATTAAGAGCGAAGTCGGGAGCGGGGCAAGCTTCTTTTGATTTAAACGCCGCTGGACAAACTCTCGTTTATGCATGGCCTAATGGCTCCCGTTGGCAGATTGAGGCGATTGATCGGGCAGATCCCGTACCTGCATACGAGGTCACCAAAGGCCGTGGCCTCCCTCGTTCTCCCGCTTGGAGTGCCGATGGTGCGACTATTTACTTCGTAGAGGGGGATCTGAATAATCGGTCACAGCTTTACCGGGTCCGCGCGGCAGGCGGCACGCCCGAAGAAGTAAAAGTCGAATCCTGGGATTGGCGAGCCAAAACTGGACGCATCAGAATTGTCACGACTATGGAAGACGACGACACACCGATACCGGTGCGCCTGACGATCGAAGATGAACGTGGGCACCCCTTGGTGCCGGCGTCCGGTCCCAGCTACTTCGATTCTCAAAGTGGCCGAGTCTATTTCTTTTCTCCGGGCACCATCGAGTTAGAGGCACCTGCTGGAGGATTTCGCGTCACAGCGTCGAGAGGTCTCACCGCCCTCTCCAAGACGCGCGTCGATCGGATACCTGCAGGCCGTGACAGCGACGTCCGCGTCCGCCTCTCCAGTCTCTGGAACCCAAGAGCCGCCGGCTGGGTCTCGGGAGATCACCATTTCCATATGACGTATGATGGTATCTATCGTTTAACTCCGGACGCTCTACTACCGTTGATGGCGGGCGAAGCACTTGATGTTGCTACACCTCTGCTGGCCAACATCAACAACCGACTGCTGGATGCCGAATGGGCCGGAACGGAGCGTGTGGGCACGGATGGTTCAATCCTGAAGTTCGGCCAGGAAGTTCGCGCCGATCTACTGGGTCACCTCGGCTTAATCGGAATCGAGAAGCTCTACGAGCCATGGTTTTGGGGCCCCCCATATCCAGATTACGGCTTTGGGGATCGAATTAACTCCGAGGCTTTGCAGCTCACCAGACGCGAGGGTGGCCTCAGTTCTTACGTCCATGCGATACGAGTTGCCGATCCTTTTGCGAAGGATGCAATAGGGCAGATCCCGCTGGAACTCGTAGCCGACGCCGTTCTGGGCGAGGTCGATGCCCTTGAACTGCTAGGCTTATGGAGTAGCGGTGAGGGCAACAGTCAATTATGGTACAGGTTACTGAATGCGGGCCTCGATATCGTTCCGATCGCAGGGACGGACGCCTTTGTGGATACTCACCGGGGCATGGCGTTGGGGACGGTTCGAACATACGTTCAGCTCGACGGAGCGCCTCTAAGCTGGAGCAGTTATCAGAGCGCGCTCAAGAGCGGGCGCAGCTTCATCACAAACGGCCCGATACTTCTCTTTCAGGTAGCCGGCAAGGAAGTTGGCGAAGTAATTCCACACGGGGACAGCCGCGTGCGATGGCGTCTGGAGCTTCCCTCCGCAGCCAATGTCGAACGGATCGAGATCATAGCAAATGGAGCCGTAATCTGGGGTACAAATCGGTCCCTAGCAAGTAGCAGGAAAGTATATGAAGGCGTTGTAATGCTCCCGCGGGGCGGCTGGATTGCTGCAAAAGCACGTGGCGGCGAGACGCGATGGCCCAGCATGGGAACACCCCCATTCGCTCATACCGCGCCGATATGGATTTCACACCGGAGTAGCTTCGATCAGAAGGCTCGACAAGCCGCAGTGCACGACCTTCTGCTCGCGCTAAGTGCTGCAGAGGCTAGATCTTTGAAGCAGCTACCCTATTCGACAGCCTTGCGTGCGCGGCTCGCGCTGGCCCGAACGCGACTTGAGGGGATGGTGCAATGAATAAAATCCTTCGGCGAACGCCCTCACGTGGCGTAGCCCTGCTCGCAGCTGTTTTCTTCCCAACTGCTGTTTTTGCGAAGGCGGCAGATCAGGCACCAACTGCTCGCGAACACACGTTGAAAGCGTCACCATCGACGGTGGTGTGGGGGTACTTTGACGGGTCGAAGTCTCCCGTTCTCACGATCGAGCCCGGCGATACCGTCAATGTAGAGACGATGGTTACGGGCGCACGCATACTAAGGCTCCTGGGTGTACCTGAACGGGTGATCCGACCCTCCATGATAGAAATGGATGAGAAGGTAAAACAGGAGGGAAGCCACATCCTGGTGGGCCCGATTGCCATTCGCGGGGCTGAACCCGGTGATGTCTTAGAAATCAGGATCCGCGACATGGCGATGGCGGAGCCATGGGCCGTGAACGTTTTCACCCCGGGAGGAGGCACCCTGCCACACCTCTTCCCGTATCAAGGCGGGAAATTCGTCCCTATCGATCTTAAAAGAAAGGTCGCCACCATCACCTCCGGAGTCGAGGTCCCGGTACGCCCCTTCTTCGGAAACATCGGCGTGGGACCGCCAGTCCTTGTCGGCAGGCTTTCCAGCAGACCTCCAGGATATCATGGGGGCAACTTCGACAACAAGGAATTGGTCGCGGGCTCGACCCTCTATTTGCCGGTTCATGTGAAAGGTGGCCTTCTCTCCGTGGGTGATGGGCATGCGGCCCAGGGGGACGGGGAGGTCAATGGCAGCGCCCTTGAAGCATCCCTTCGGGGCAAGCTGCAGATCTTCCTTCGTAAGGACTTGAAGCTGAGATGGCCCCAGGCGGAAACACCAACTCATTATATCACGATGGGTCTTGATCCGGACCTTGACGAGGCGGCAAAACGTGCTGTCGAAGAAATGGTCGAATATCTGGTGAGCACAAAAGGCCTCAGTCGGGAAGAGGCATATATACTCTGCAGTGCAGCGGTAGATTTGCGCGTCACTCAGGTGGTAGACGGCACAAAAGGCATTCACGCGATGCTGCCCAAAAGCGTGTTTGTCAAAAGCGCTGTTCGATGACGAGAGCCGTTGCGTGCTCGCAGCCGCTGCTGGTGCGACGCCCCCCCAGAATGCGCTCGCTCTCGATTGTTGTTCTCGTGTGTGCAGCATCTGTCGCGCGACCGGTCACTGCGCAGGACCTGTCAAAGTACAGTCAGGAGGCGCAGGAGCGCGAGATCGCAACGATCGCCGATGCGCGGACTGCGGTGATGGTGCCGATGCGCGACGGTGTACGACTATCGACGAACATCTATTCGCCCAAAGCCAAGGGCAGCCGGCTGCCGACGATCCTTTGGAAGACGCCGTACAACGAGCACAAGCTGCGCGGCCCGACGTTGCGCTATGCAATCGAGTCGGTCCGCCGCGGCTACGTGTTCATCGTTCAGAACGAGCGCGGGCGCTTCTTCTCGGAAGGTCAGTGGGAAATCCTCGGCAAGCCGCAGACCGACGGGTATGATATGCTGAGCTGGATCGCCGCCCAGGGCTGGTCGAATGGCAAGGTAGGCACGCTCGGCTGCTCGTCCTCCGCTGAATGGCAGCTCGCGCTCGCGGGAATGAATCATCCGGCGCATGCGGCGATGGTGCCGATGTCATCCGGCGCGGGAATCGGCAAGATCGGCCGGTTTCAGGAACAAGGCAACTGGTACACCGGCGGCGTCCCGCGCAACCTGTTCTTCGTGTGGCTGTATGGCGTCGACAACCCGCTACGTGCGCAGCTGCCTGCTAATCTCGACGAGAAGACCCGCGCCCACATCACGCAATATAACGACCTGAATGCAACAAAGCCCAAGATCGATTGGAACAGGCAGATAAAGCACTTGCCCGTGTCCGAACTGCTGAGTTCGCTCGGCGAGCCGCCGGCGACGTTTGAGCAGTTCATCGCGCGCACTCCGGCCGATGCGAGATGGCGCCAGGGGGGGCTGTACCATGAGGACATGGGCTGGGGCGTACCGGCCCTCTGGTTCAACGCCTGGTACGATGTTTCGATAGGTCCGAACCTCGAGCTGTTCAACCATGCCCGCGCGGCCAACACCGACCGCGAGGCGAGCGCGAACCAATACGCGGTGATCGCGCCCGTCACCCACTGCGCCTACGCCAGCCTGGGGCGAGACACACGCATCGGCGATCGCGATATGGGCGACACCACCTTCGACATGAACGGCGCCGTGTTCGGCTGGTTCGACCGCTGGCTGAAGGGCGATAGACGCGCGTTCCCCGCGTCGACGCCGCACGTCCGCTATTTCTTGATGGGCGCAAACCGCTGGGCTTCTTCGGAGAGCTGGCCGCCAAAAGGCGCGGAGACGGTGCGCTTCTATCTACGCAGCGGTGGCGCGGCGAACAGCCTGAACGGCGATGGTCGGCTTGATCGCGTCCCACCAGGCAACGAGCCTGCCGATCGCTTTCGCTACGATCCGATGAACCCCGTGCCGACAGTTGGCGGCGGCGACTGCTGCAACGGGGGCATCGTCGTTCCCGGCGCCTTCGACCAGCGGGGGGTGGAGGCGCGCAACGACGTGCTCGTCTACACCAGTGATCCATTACCGGCAGACATGGAAGTGAGCGGTTTCGTGAACGCGGTCCTCAAGGTATCGTCGAGCGAGAAAGACACCGATTTCGCCGTCAAGCTGGTCGATGTAGCGCCCGACGGAACCGCGTGGATTATTGCCGATACCATCTTCCGCGCGCGCTACCGGGAAGGTTTCGATACGCCGGTTTTGATGGAGCCGGGCAAGACGTACACCATCAAGCCGTCCCCGATCGCGACCAGCATCCAGTTCGGCAAAGGCCACCGGATTCGCATTGAGGTGACGTCTTCGAACTTCCCGAAATTCGTCCGCAACCTCAACACCGGCGGGCCGAACGAGTTCGAGGCTACAGGCATCGTCGCCGAGAACGTCATCCATCATTCAGCCGGCCAGCAGTCATACATCGACCTACCCGTGGTGCGCTGAGCGCGTGGTAAGGAGCGATCATGCTGTCGGATGTCGAACATTTCTATCCAGCGAGACCGAAGTATGAGGTCCAGACATTTGGTGCCATCAAAGGGAGGTTTGCCTATCGTTCAAGTTAAGAGCTGAACACGCGGTATTTTCCGCGTTCCTACGGGAATCCTGCGAGCCTTAAGTATGACGTATTTGCTTGGCGCTCTGCTAGTAGCGCTCGTCGCCGCACTAGTATGCGGCCAGTAACGCACAGGGAGAGGACATGATGGCAAACAGATCGGTCCTTGTTTGGGGGCCGTGGGTTCTAGTGGCGTTGCTCGGGGCGTCAGCACTCGGGGTCGTGGCGCTTCATCGCGGCGAGACAATCAACGCGCTGTGGATCGTGGTGGCTGCGGTGTGCGTCTATCTCACGGCTTATCGATTTTACGGACTCTTTATCGCGCGACGCGTGCTTGGTCTTGATCCAGCGCGGCGGACGCCGGCGGTGCGGCACAATGACGGATTGGATTATGTGCCGACCCACAAATATGTGCTATTCGGCCATCATTTCGCGGCGATCGCGGGGGCCGGACCGCTGGTGGGGCCGGTGCTGGCGACGCAGATGGGATATCTGCCGGGAACGTTATGGCTTCTGGTCGGCGTCGTCTTCGCGGGCGCCGTGCAGGATTTCGTCGTCCTCTTCATCTCGACGCGGCGGGACGGGCGCTCGCTTGGAGACCTGATCCGCACGGAAATGGGGACCATTCCCGGCGTGATCGCGATGATCGGAATCCTGATGATCATGATCATCCTGCTCGCCGTGCTTGCGCTAGTGGTTGTGAAGGCGCTGGCGGACAGCCCCTGGGGGACCTTCACCGTCTTCGCGACAATGCCGATCGCGCTGCTGATGGGCATCTACGGCCGCTACATCCGGCCCGGGCGCATCGGCGAAGTCTCGCTGATCGGCTTCATTGGCCTCATCCTCGCGATCGTCTTCGGCGAACATGTTGCGGCGAGCCCGGTCTGGGCCCCCGCCTTCACCTTCTCCGGAGAGGCGCTGGCGCTGATGCTGATTGCCTACGGCTTCATTGCCTCGGTTATTCCCGTCTGGCTGCTGCTTGCCCCCCGCGACTATCTTTCGACCTTCCTCAAGATCGGAACGATCGTCGGCTTGGCCATCGGCATTCTGATCGTCCAGCCGGAGCTCAGGATGCCGGCGGTCACCCGTTTCATCGACGGCACCGGGCCGGTTTTCGCGGGCACCCTCTTCCCGTTCCTGTTCGTCACTATCGCCTGCGGCGCCGTCTCCGGATTTCACTCCCTCGTCTCATCGGGAACGACCCCGAAGATGATCGAGAACGAGGTCCACACCCCCTTCATCGGCTACGGAGCGATGCTGATGGAAAGCTTCGTCGCGATCATGGCGCTCGTCGCAGCCTCGGTGCTCGATCCGGCCATCTATTTCGCGCTCAACAGCCCAGCCGCCCTTATCGGCTCCACCACCAACGAAGCAGCGCTTGCGGTCTCTGGCTGGGGCTTCACAGTCACTCCGGTGATGCTCGACCAGCTCGCAAGCGAGTTGGGTGAATCGACCATCCTGTCGCGCACCGGCGGCGCCCCTACGCTCGCCGTCGGCATGGCGAATATCCTGTCCAACGTGATTGGCGGGCCTGGGATGATGGCCTTCTGGTATCATTTCGCGATCCTGTTCGAGGCTTTGTTCATCCTCACCACAGTCGATGCGGGGACCCGGGTCGCCCGGTTCATGATCCAGGACCTGATCGGGACGGCAGTACCACGGCTCAAGGACACGCGGAACTGGACCGGGAACCTCCTCGCCACCGCGGTCGCCGTGGGCGGTTGGGGCTGGTTCCTCTATCAAGGCGTGACCGATCCCCTCGGAGGCATCAATACGCTTTGGCCCTTGTTCGGTATTTCGAACCAGATGCTTGCGGCTATCGCGCTTACCATGTGCACGGTGGTGCTCTTCCGGATGAAGCGCGCGCGCTACGCGTGGGTGACGTTGCTCCCCCTTACTTGGCTTCTGATCTGCACGCTCACCGCGGGCTGGCAGAAGATGTTCCATCCAGACTCGAGGATCGGATTTCTCGCGCATGCGGGGAAATATTCCGATGCTTTAGCTCGCGGCGAGCTTCTTCCGCCTGCCAAAGGAGTGGGGCAGATGCGGCAGGTGATCTTCAACGATTATGTGAATGCAAGCCTGTGCGCCTTGTTCATGATCGTCGTGGCCGCAATCGTGTTCTACGGGGTCAAGGCGGTTTCGGAAGCGATACGATCCGATGCGCCGACGTCGCGGGAGGTGGGCGATGCACTGGCTTGAACTTGCGAAGCTCACAGCGCGGCTGATGGTCGGCGTGCCGAGCTACGAGGCTTATGTCAGTCATCGAGCGGTCGCGCATCCGGGAGAACCGGTGATGGACCGCGGCAAATTCTACGCGGAACGGTTGGAGAAAAGGTTTGGCGGGGTCAGCCGCTGCTGCTGAGGAGGCAACCCTCCACCAACGCCGGGTCCACAAAGAGCCAATCTGTGGATAGCTTGGAGATCTCGGACCGTGCGGCTACAGGCCCAAGTGCGCCGTATACCCAAACCATGGTGGTCTGCGAAAGCTCGAAGTCGGCGACCATGCTGCGGATTGGCCAGTGGCCGCCGCTGGCATGGTATCCAACGTGCGCTCGATCGCATGACCCGCAAGCGTGTTCTCGAGGCGCGGATTAGGATCCGGACTCAATAGCTTGCAATCCTTGCTAAGGAGCTGATTCATCGCTCTCGATGAGGTGGAGGTGTTGATGGCGAGTAAGCGCTGTGCTCAGGCCACGTTGTAATTCCAGGCCATGAGCACAGCGCTTGCGCTTGAACGATTCGTTCTTAAGCACTTTTTCTTCCCTCAGAGCATACTCGCAGCAGTCAACGCCCCTCGCTTCCCTTCGCGCATCGCGTGGGCCATGCTCATATTACCTTGCAGGTCGGAGTGAGCAAAGATTATCCGACCGTGACCCATTCGAATAATGTCCGATACCGTCCCGCCTGCGTCCTTATTGAAAAAGAACCCGGGCGGCGGAGCCAAATATGCATGCCCCCACCGATTGAGGACAATTCCGGCAATATCGCGGCGCGCGTCGAACCCGGCTGCGCCGAACATCTCGGTCATACACGTTCGCAACTGCTGTTCAAATATCGCATACGATGTTTCCAGTAGTTGCTGACGTCCAAGCGCTCCTTGTGACGCGGGGTCGGCACCGGGATGGAGAAACGGGATATAGAAAGTCAGGACGATCGGAGAATCCGGTGTTAGTGGCCGAGCGTCGGCACCATTAGCAACATTTCTCCTCACGCAGACATGCCATCCGAGCCCTTCGAACCACCGCGCCACAGTAAAACCAAGTTTGTCAAAGAAGCGCCAATTTCGAATCGCAACGTTAGCCGTGAGGATAGGGCCGTAGTTGAAGCGGCCGTAGGCGTCACGAATTTGGTCGGGTAAATCCGCGACAACGCGTCGATTTACCCATCCTCCGGTAGCCATCACCACGGCGCGAGCCCTTATCTTGGCTAATCGGCCGTCGCGTACATAAATCAGTTCGGCATGTTCAGATCTCTCGGGATTGCCGACATTGGCGACGCGGGTGACAGTTGCTCGGAGGCGAATGCGCACACGTGCATCTTCCCGGTCGAGCGCTCCAAAGTTAACTTGCCCTTCCATGACGGGTGGTTTCGATCGACCGCCTATGAACGCGTCGGGAATTATGCGTGACAGCATCGTTCGGAGAATTGCAGCATTGCCGCCCGGAAAGGAGATCGGATTGCGCGTGGCAAACCGAGACTTCTCGCCCGAAGGAATCGTGCCCGGCAGGCCCAGCCGCTTAGCGGCGAACGCCGAAATGGCATCCCCGCAAACACCAAAGTTGCTGACCGCTATAAATGGGTCGATATACCGCCTCGCTTCAAGACCATAGCCCAGCCGCTCAAGCAAGGCGCCATAGGTCATTCCATCAAGCCATTCATCGACATCCTGGCGCCCGGTTATCGCGTCCCGACGGTTGGCAACGAAATCAGACAAGCTGCGCTGCGTCTCAATAGGCCAGGGCGTACGAGCGAAATCATCGACCATTGGATTTTTAACCCAGCCATGGCCTTTGAACCAGTATCCGACGTCGTATCGCGACTCACGCACCATCGGATCATAGTGGTCGTTCGCGATTTCGTAGCGCTCGGCGCCGCCAGCGAGGGGCTCAAGTGGAAATTCGCTGGGCATGTCGAGTTCCCGCCAATAGTCGGCGTAGACATCGTAACGACCGCCCCCGTAGACGCCACGCGCGAAGTCGGGCTGTATAATCGCACCCGAGTTAGACCCCTGAGGCGCAACCAGGCGTTGACCATCGACTTCAAACTCGTTCTGTTTGGCCTCTCCCCCAAATATCGCATGGTTCTCAAGCAGTAGATAGCGCTGACTCGCCTTCGACTGCTTGCTTAATTCATACAGAGCGGAAATCCCTGAGAACCCCCCACCCACTACAACGACATCATAGCTTTCTGCCACGGGTAGTGCAGCGTCCTTCGGGTACAAGCTATCCCGAATGCCGTGTGCGGCGTCGCGCACGTCCTCTGTATTTCCGTTCGCCCATCGATAGTCGCCAATACCCCCATACCCAGTCCACGGAGAGCCGGAGGGGGCGAAGCGAGATTCAGCAGTATCCGCAGGGCCGCACGCGCTAAGTAGGGCCGCTCCAGTACCCAAAAGCGTCCCATTGAGGAAATCACGGCGCGATATATCACCCTGCATTCCAAGGGTGCACTTCGCCTCTTTATCCACATTTCGCCCTGCCATTTTCCTACGGACTCTACTGCACCAGTACTTGCCGGCGTCGACAGCGACACCGAAAAGTGCGGCAGATGGTACAGGTCGTCCTCATCCAACATTGCCTACCTTTTCTTCCCAGACAGCAGGCGCACCAAGGGGGCCTTTGCCCAACCGGGCGGTTCATCGCGTGGCGGCCGCACCAGCAAGCTTCACAGGAGCGTCGATGCGCCGTAGGAGAGGCTTCTTTGAAATTGTCTCTGGGGTCAGTGCACTGTCCCCAGAAATTGCTCGCCAAAATGATGTCAAATTGGTGCATCCCCGCACCCATTCAATCGTACTGGCAGAGTCGGTCCAATTAGAAGGACTTAGCGGCTTGGAACACGAACCGCCGGCCGAGGTTGTCGCCAGTAGTCGACGGAAATGGTGGTTCTTTATCGAATAGATTGGTGACCGATAGCCGCATAGACCAATCGTCTTCCTCGAAGGAGATAGCAGCGTTGACGGTGGTCAGCGCAGACACTTCCAAAATGTCCTGTGATTCGCGGTTGAAGAGCAGGTTAAACTTCGTGCTCGGTCGGTAATTGACCTCCGCAAATAGGCTGACCGGTCCGTGCTTTAGGATACCCGCGGCCCTCAGAGTATATCGGGGGTTCTCCGTAGTACCCTGCACGCAAGTCTCAGTAACCGCGTTATTAGACGTGCAAAGCTCATCAACGTAGTAGAAGTCACCAAGAAGGTTAAGGGTAGTGTTTCCTAAGCCAAGTCCCTCGAGCTCAATATCTCGAACGTTCATCGTCGCGGTCAGGCCCTTGAAAGAGATGTAGGCCCCATTCACAAAGGTCAGCCGTATTCCCGGGTTCAGCGGATCGTTCGAAATCTGCCCAAGCCGTGTCGGTGAGCGATCGCGTCGCAACAGCTCGCAGAATGCGTTTCCTTGATCCGGGTTGTCGAGGTCAAAATCGGGATTGTCATAGCAGCCTTCCCCAATATTCGCGGGCGTCAGCTGAGAGATGTTGCCGGTGACTTTGATGCGGTTCCAGTCGACCGCCAACGAGAGCTTCGGGAAAAAGCGCGGGGAGAATACCGCCCCGAAGGTGTAGGCGTTTGCCACTTCGTTGTCCAAATTGATGTTACCGCCCGTAAGGCCCGGCAACGCCAAGATAACCGGATTGAAGGTCGCTCCATCAATCCCATAGGATTTATAAAAGGCGGCGCAGTTGCGCTGTCGGATCGTCGGGTTACTGCCGCTCACGACGTTGGCCGCGCCACATGGGTCGGTGAAGTTTGCTGGACCGATACCAGTGGGCATGAACAGCTCGGTTATCGATGGCGACCGAAGCGAGCGAGTATAGTTGCCGCGGAATGTAAGATCCCGGACCGGCTGGTAGCGCCCACCCGCGGTGTAGGTTAGAAAGCCGCCGTTTACCGAATTGTGCACATAACGCGCACGGCCCTCGGTCTCAAGCGAGTGGATCAGCGGGATGTTGTTGTCTTCGGACACCAGCGGGATCACGAGCTCGCCGAAAATCTCCTTGGTGTTGAAGGAGCCTTGGGTTGCCACGATGGCTCCATTGCGTACTCTGCCTGCGAGCTGGAGTGGATCCGGATTGAAAGCGCCGGATTCGCGCCGCGCCTCGGCACCGATGCTGAAGCCAACCGGACCAGCCCAAAGATCAATAAGGCTGGGCGACGAAAGGCTGACGGAAAAGATCCTCTGCTCGATGGTTGACCTCGCTCGGGTGACTTCGGTCACATAGTCCAAGGCCGCCTGACTCCGCCGCCCGAACCCGAAGGGATCGAGCACCACGCAGTTCGGGTCAGCAATCGGACTCAGCGTTCCCGGAGCCGCATTGAAAGCCGGATTCGGATCGCAAACGATGTTGCCGGCGGCATCACGTCGCGCGTTGAGCGCATTGACAAAGTTCTGCTGAACTATTTCGGTCTGATAGTAGTTACCTTTGGTGCGACCATAGTTCGCTGTCGCTTCAAAGGTCATCAGTCGACCCAGGACGTCAAAGTTGTTGCGGTATCCGCCCACAACGCGGTAGACCTGATTGTCAGATCGACCTGAGCCATTGCCTAGGTCAGTAAAGGTGCGCGATAACACGAAGCGGGTCACGCCGAGACCGGCAAGTGTAGCTTGCGACGCGGCGCTAAGGCGCGGGTCGGTTGCGGAAAACTGAAGACCACCTTGAACATTGGTAAAGTTGCCGAACAACGGGGAGTTGTATGATGCCTGATCCACTACCTCTCGACCGGTCCCCTTGAAGAAGCTACTTTCGAGGAAAATTGATGACCCTGAAGTGATTTCGTATGACGCGTTGAAGTTCGCCATGTAGCGCTCGTTGTCGGTGAGCAATGGTTCGAGTCTGCCGATGTGCAAGCCATCGCCCCCCGAGAATGCGGTCGCGCTGAACGGGACACCTGGATTGAACGGAATGAGATTACCCGACGGGTCGAATTGCAACCTCGTCTGGCCACTCGGGCCGAAGCCCAGCGGCCTACCGTCAGCAGCCAGGAAACCCGTTGTTGGGAGCAAGAGACCGCCCTCGGTCAACGGGCCGACGCGACGATCTCGGATGAGCACGTTATTGGGAATGCCATCTGCATTGCCCGTGTTAAAAGGAATGCTCGGGTTTACGCGGCCGTCATTGCCTGGCGTCCGCCCCGGAATCTGCGCCAAGGCTGAGGTTGCCAACGGATTCGGTCGAAAGCTGAAAGCGCGATCGAAGCGCTCGCGTCTCGTCGCGACCAAACCCTCGCTTCGATCATAGGTCAATGCGACCATGACATTGCCGCGGTCACCGCCGAAGTTGAAGCCCGCCAGGCCGGCGAGGTTCGCCCGGAAATTGTCTCCTCGCTCCGTGATCCCAGTCTGAGCGGTCAATCTCACGCCTTGATACTTGGTTTTCAGAATGATGTTGACCACGCCCGCAATGGCGTCCGAGCCATATACCGGCGCTCCGCCAATCGAAAGATTCTCGACCCGGTCGATCAATATGGCCGGGATCGCGTTCAGATCCACCTGGAGTCCTGCTGGTGCTGGCGATCCAACGACATTGCCCTGGACCGACGGCGCGTTGGTTGAAACAAAACGGCGACCGTTTACCAGCGTCAGCGTTCGCGATGATCCAAGACCAAACCTGTCAACGAAGCTTTGTCCTGCATTGAACGTGCCCTGTAGCCCTGTCGTGGACTGACCGGTGCCAAAGCTCGGTGTGGCGGTCAGAGCGTCGGCTACATTGGTGAAACCCCGATTTTCGATGTAACTGGAGTCCACGGTTATAGCGGGTTCCAGCGTATCAAAGCCTGCGCGCGGGATGCGTGAACCCGTGACTATAATTTCGTTCGAGGCCGTGTCGGCCTGATCGTCGCGTTGCTCGTCGCTTGCGGTAGCGGGCTGTGCTTCTTGAGCCGATGCCGTTTGAGGAGTGATTATCGTGCTGACGCCAATCAGCAGCCCGATCTTCAGGGAAAGGTTACTGCTAAGAGCTAGTCTACTGTTGCGCATTGATCGGCTCCCCTCCCGAGTTGTCGCCCCTCCCACCATCCCGGTCCGCTTCGGTTCGCAGCTCCAGCGGCTTTCGAAGACGGGTCTTGGGCTGTGAGGTGTGGCTCAAAAGCTAAGTGGGTAACGCACCTTGAGAAAGCCTTCCATTTTGTAACTGACTGTTTGCGAAAACGGCACGATCAGAATTGACGCCATCCTGCTTACAGCTTCTTGGTATTTACGTGCGGGGGGCGGGATGGATGATGGATTCGCAACCTAGAGTTGCGAATCCAGATACTTTCGCGGAGGTTCAACAAGGGTGATGCTCTCCCGTGATAGGAATTCGAACCTGCTTACGTGCGGCGAGCGCTTTTGCGCCGGCTCGAAGCGCCAGTAGCGGAAGAGGGCTGTGGATGCAGAGACAAGCCAGTTCATACGAATTAATGGCGAAGATCGCGCTCCTATCGGTCGCAGCCGTGCTGTGGCTCACTGCAAGTGCTGCGCTTGCGCAGAAGAGAACTAGTGAAGAACTCGCCCAATCAGCGCAATTCAATGAATACGCGGCACGTCGAGCGAAGCTCATGGCCATGTATGCTCGTGGCTTAGTCGTTCTTCACGGTCGGTCGTCCCCAGCGACTCTTCGGGAATTCGGTTTCAAGCAGGATGCAAACTTTTATTACTTCACGGGTTTGAGTTCTCAGCCTTCCGGAATCCTGGTTTTAGACGGCGTTCGTAAGCAGTCTATTCTGTTTGTCCCAGCGGAGGCGACAGCCCATGGTCGTGTGGCACGGGGCGTAAGTCTGCAGCCGGGCGAAGCGAGCGCCCGTGCCTACGGGCTATCTCAGGTGTTGGACTGGTCGAAGTTCGTGCCGTATATTCAGAGCCGCATGCGCGACGGCGTCAAAGAACTTTATATTGACGAGCCGAGGCGAGCGGAAATGACGGGCGTACCCGAGCCGCTTTGGCCGATTGCGAATGAGAAGGAACTCTGGCGTCGTTCGCTTCTTCATGGCTTCCCCGGGGTTCAGGTCATCTCGGCAAATGAGGCCATACAGAGAATGCGCTGGACGAAGTCCCCATCGGAAGTCGCTGTTCTTCGAAGAGTCGCACGCGCTTCAGCCGGTGCACTTATGACGGCCATAGGCGCAGTGTCGCCAGGAACCTCGCAACGGCAAGTCGAAGTTGGTGTTGTTTCATCCTGCATAAAGGCATCAGGAGACGGTATCTCGTTCTGGCCGCTCGCCATGACGGGGCCGAATGCTCATCGTGATGCGATCCGGCGCCTTTTCTTCGATTATCGTCGAGTAGATAGGCCTATGAAGACCGGCGAGCTCGTGCGAGTGGATATCGGATGCACGCTTGGACACTATGAGGGCGATGTTGGAAGGACCGTACCTGTCTCGGGGAAGTTCTCGCCCGAGCAGCGTGAAGTTTGGGATGTTTTAGTTGCAGCCTACCAGAAAGGGCTGTCAGTCCTGCGAGCGGGAGCAAGTGTGGTCGACGTGATGGAGGCTAGCCATCAGGAAGTTGTGCGGCTGCAGCCCTCTGTTCGGTCTGACTATGCACGACGCGCACTCGCAATCCTTGCAAGTATGGCCCGCCGTGACGCCTGGCACGTCCACGGTGTCGGCATTGATGCTGGGGAAAGATCATTCGACGAGCTTGAAGTAGGAAATGTGCTGGCATTCGAGCCACAATTTTCAGTCGGCGATGATGCCTACTATCTCGAGGATATGATCTTGGTGACGGACAATGGACACGAAGTTTTGACAAAAGGACTGCCGTACTCGTCCTCAGAAATTGAGGATGCGGTTGCGGGGACGTTTTTGCGATCAACATCAGCTCCGCCAGCCACCGCGAGTCGACAATGAGCGGCGCATTGATTACCAGTAGCGTGGGGATCCTTGCTGTTCTTCTTGGCGTTGCAACGTTCTGGTTCAGCATCGAACGGCACAGTAGCTGGAAGATTTTCAGGTTTCTCCCGCCACTTGTTCTTGTCTACTTCACTCCGATTCTTCTGACAAACCTTTACGTTATCCCCACCTCTGCTCCTTTATATCTCGGCTTGGCCCAATATCTCTTGCCCGCTCTCATCGTGCTGCTGCTCGTCAATATCGACTTGCCTAAGTCAGTGCGCATTTTGGGCAAAGGCTTCTTTTTGCTAATGATTGCAACCGGTGGGGTTATGGCCGGCGCGGTCGTTTCATATACTATTGTGCATCCTTGGCTCGCGGGCGACAGCTGGAAGGGCTTTGGAGCCTTGGCCGGCAGCTGGATCGGCGGCACCGGAAACATGGCAGCTGTCGCCGAAATGCTTGGAACGCGCCCGGAGCAGTTTGGGTTGGTTGTGATGGCCGACGGACTCCTGTTCGCATTTTGGCTGCCAGTACTACTTGGATCCCGGAATTTTGCCGACCGCTTCAACGCATGGGCGCGGGTGCCCGCCTCGAGGCTCGCGGCGCTAGAGGAATCAACATCAGCCTCGGAGGATGCGCTCGCGCCGGCCCCATCAATGCTCGACTACCTGTACTTGGCGCTGGTGGCGGTCACCGTAACTTGGATCGCCGATGTGCTGTCACCCATCGTCCAGACATATGTCTCATCTCGAGCGCCGCTGGTTGGTGATGCCGTTACGGTCCAAGCATGGCGCATTCTCCTAGTGACCACCATTGCACTCGTCATTTCCGTCCTGCCAGGCGTACGTTTGCGAGGCGCCAACGAAATCGCCAGCGTTCTCATTTACGTGTACGCGGCGAGTATCGGTGCACGCGCGGTATTCACGAACCTGGCGGAGGCGCCAGTGTTTCTTCTCGGGGCGGCGATTTGGATACTGATCCACGGGATCATCTGCGTCATCGGAGCTCGGATACTGCGCGTTGATCTTCAAACCGCAGCAATCGCCTCGGCAGCGAACATCGGCGGCGTGGCGTCCGCTCCAATCGTAGCCGCCCACCTACGTGCCGCATTGGTGCCGGTTTCGATCCTGATGGCGATCGTCTGTTATTCGGTGGCCAACTATCTAGCGTTTTTTACGGCGCATCTCGCACGCGCTGCCGCGGGGCAGTGATGCAGCGGCCGCGCGAACGAACCATCGATCTAACCAGCGATACAGTTACGCGTCCCTCCCCCGGGATGTATGAAGCTATGGTCACCGCTGAACTCGGCGATGAGCAAAAGGGGACGGACCCAACCGTCAATGCCCTTTGCGATCGAGTGGCAGAGTTGCTCGGGAAGGAGGCAGCGGTCTTTCTGCCATCGGGAGTGATGTGCAACACGATTGCCATTCTCGTACAGTGCCGACCGGGAGAAGAGGTGCTGACTAGCAGCTGCGCGCACCTACTTACGATGGAATGCGCTGCACCTTCCGCGATCGCTGGAGTGACTGTCCGGGGGATAGAGGCAAGCGGCGGAATATTCTCTGCCGATGATATCTTGCGGACTATTCCCTGGACGCGGAAGCGGAACGTCCCAAACCCAACCTTGATCAGCATCGAAAATACCTGCAACCGTGGGGGAGGCAGCGTATGGCCTATGGGTCATATATGGGAGATCCGCCAAATTGCAGTCGATCGGGGGATCGCAATGCATATGGATGGCGCTCGGCTTCTGAATGCGTCAGTAGCATCCGGGGTGTTACCGTCCGAGTATTCGGCACCATTCGATACAGTTTGGATAGATCTCTCCAAAGGGTTGGGGTGCCCTGTCGGCGCGGTTCTCGCTGGATCCTCTGCCCTTATTGAAAATGCATGGGTTTGGAAGCACCGCCTGGGTGGAGCTATGCGGCAAGCTGGAGTACTCGCCGCGGCAGGTCTCTATGCGCTTGTGCACAACATCGAGCGGCTGGAAGAAGATCACAAAAACGCTCGAAAGCTCGCGGCCGGGTTGGGGCGCCTTAACGGGGTAAGATCCAAGTGGGGAGAACCAGAAACGAATATCGTCTTCCTCGACGTCAGTGGTACTGCCATCCCGGCTGCCGCAATTGGCGAACGACTGCTGGCCTCCGGAATTCACATAGGCGTAGAGAGTGAATTTGAGTTGCGTGCAATCACTCATCTGGACGTTAGCGAAGCAGATATCGACACGGCCGTTCTCGGCTTTGAAGAAGTACTGAAGAGATGACTGAAGCCACCCCGTCAGGGCTCTACCCACCTATCGAGCCGTACAATCGAGGCTCGATCCGAGTATCGGGCATCCACACGATTTCGTTCGAGGAAATGGGCAATCGGTCTGGTCGACCGGTCGTGTTTTTGCACGGGGGGCCGGGGAGCGGCATATCCCCGAAGCATCGTCGCTTCTTCGATCCCGAAGCCTTCCGAGTGGTTCTTGTCAATCAGCGCGGTGCAGGAGACAGCCATCCCTTAGGAGAGCTTTCGGAGAATACGACGCGGCACCTCATTCAGGATCTGGAAGTAGTAAGGAAGCATCTGAACATAGATCGCTGGCTGATTTTTGGCGGCAGCTGGGGCAGCCTTCTCGCCCTGTGCTACGCTGTCGAACATCGTGAGCGAGTCGCAGGCTTGATCCTGCGGGGCGTCTTCCTCGGACGGCGTGAGGAGATTGCCTGGCTTCATGGAAGACATGGTGCTGCCACCGTATTCCCCGAAGAGTGGCGTCGCTATCGTCAAGCATCTGGAGCACTCACGGATGACGATATTGTGGCGTCATACCATCGGCTCCTGATCGGAGAGGATCAGACGGCGGCACAGAAAGCCGCTCCAGCATGGCTGAGATGGCAGGAATCCATGTTTACATTCTCGAAGGAGAATTTCACCTCGAACGACTCGGCAGCCAAAGAAGAAGATACGTTGTTGATTTCGAAGGCGCGCATAGAATGTCATTATACATACCACCGATTCTTTCTGGATTATCTACCTGATGTACTAGAAGCGGTGCATGTGCTTGAAGGCGTCCCGTGCAAAATCGTTCAAGGCCGATATGACCTGACTTGTCCGCCCCGCGCAGCTTGGGATTTGGCTCAAAAGCTGACAGACGCCGAACTCCTATTGGTCAACGACGGAGCACACTCACCTTACGAGCCCGGTATGGCTACGGGACTGATCCGGGCGCTCGGTTCCTTTAAGTAGTCGTTGGCCGCGCTCGCCGGATTGGCGCTAAAATAGTTCTTAACTCACGTCAATTGTGGATCCGAAGATGGTCATGCCACTCAGAAAGATTGCGGAAGATCCTTGCTACCAAGCCCTTGTTGCTCGACGCGCACGTTTCACTTGGGCGCTTAGCGGGGTCATGCTCGTCGTCTTTTTCGGATATATCCTTGTCATTGCCTTCAACAAAGAATTGCTCGCGCGTCCGATAGGAGATCATTCGACGACATGGGGCATCCCAGTCGGTCTAGGTGTGATCCTTGTCGCCATACTTCTGACGGGGATTTATGTGAGGCGAGCCAAACGAGACTTCGATCCCGCCGCGCGGGCGCTTGTGGAAAAGTACACAAGCGAGTGAGCCAGATCTCGAAGCTTGCGCTCGTCGTCCTCCTCGTGACCGCCTCAGCCGCAGCGCTGGCGGAAGCGATCGACGGAACGATCAAACCGCGCTCCCCGAACTGGGCAGCGATCATTATGTTCGGCTGCTTCGTGCTGGTAACACTCGGTGTTACCCGTTGGGCCGCGCTTAAAACTAAGACAACGGCCGACTTCTATACGGCCGGTGGCGGCATCACTGGCTTCCAAAACGGCCTCGCCATAGCAGGGGACTATATGTCCGCCGCGTCCTTCCTAGGCATTTCAGCGCAGATATTTGCTGACGGCTACGACGGGCTGATCTACTCGACTGGGTTTCTTGTCGGCTGGCCCATCATACTGTTTCTTCTCGCAGAGCGCTTGCGCAATCTTGGCCGGTACACCTTTGCCGACGTTGTCGCCTTCCGCTTCGCTCAGAGGCCCGTTCGCCTCTTCGGCGCATTCAGCACGCTCGCAGTCGTCCTCTTCTACATGATCGCGCAGATGGTTGGCGCTGGGCAACTCATCAAACTGCTATTTGGATTGCCCTACGAATACGCCGTGATGATAGTAGGCGCACTCATGACGGCATACGTGCTCTTCGGAGGCATGATAGCAACGACCTGGGTCCAAATCATCAAGGCGATCTTGCTTCTCGGCTGCGCTACGGTGATGGCCATAGCGGTGATGGCGAGCTTCGGGTTCTCGCTCGACGCGCTTTTCGCCCGCGCAGTTGAGGTGAAGACTGCCCTTGCATCGGCGGAGGGCATGTCCCAGCCAGAAGCGACAGCGCGCGGTGCCTCGATTATGGCGCCGGGCAATTTCATCAAGGATCCGGTGTCGGCGATCTCATTCGGAATGGCGCTGATGTTTGGGACTGCTGGCCTGCCGCACATCCTGATGCGATTCTTCACCGTTCCGGACGCTCAGGCCGCACGAAATTCCGTTTTCTGGGCGACCGGTTGGATTGGATACTTCTACGTTCTTACCTTCGTGATCGGATTCGGAGCAATCGTTATGGTCGCGACTGATCCAACATTCCTTGACTCCACGGGTGGGCTCCGCGGCGGCGGAAACATGGCCGCCATTCACCTGGCGCAGGCGATCGGCGGGGATCTTTTTCTGGGCTTCGTCTGCGCAGTCGCGTTCGCGACAATTCTCGCCGTGGTAGCGGGCCTCACCCTCGCCGGCGCGTCGGCCGTTAGCCATGACGTCTACGCTTCGCTCATCCGCAAGGGAAACACGAGCTCGGACGACGAGTTGCGCGTGTCTCGGGTAACCGTCGTCGGCTTGGCGGCGGTCGCAATCATCCTCGGTATTCTCTTTCAGAAGCAGAATGTCGCGTTCATGGTAAGTCTTGCCTTCGCACTCGCCGCCTCGGGCAACTTTCCTGTTTTGCTCTTGTCGCTCCTCTGGAAGGGCTGCACGACTCGCGGCGTAGTCTGGGGCGGGATGACGGGTGTCCTGCTGGCTCTCGGTTTGACCGTTCTTTCGCCAACGATATGGGTGAACGTGCTTGGGCATGCAGAGGCGGTGTATCCCTACACCTCGCCCACCATCTTCTCTATGCCACTTGCCTTTGTCACAATCTGGGTAGTTTCGGTCCTCGATCGGGGTTCCCGCGCAGTGGTAGATCGCGCAGGCTATCTCGAACAGCGGGTGCGAGCGGAAACCGGCATAGGCGCTGCGACTGCCACTTCTCACTGAACTTCCACTCTGAAGCCATGAACCTGTCGATTTCGGTTGACGTCCAAGCTGCCTCATCAACGCTGCGCGGTTGCGAGCCGGCGCCACCAACGAGACAGACTCGAGAACTGAAATTTTGAAGCTGAAGCGAGTTCGCGTCACCAGTGCTACGACGAAACCTGCTCCGCTCCCCAGGGGGTGGGCACTGTTGAGCGGCGTAACCAGCATGCCGCCGGAGCCGATGCTCACCAATCGAGGAGCTTGAGCCATTCGGCGCAGCTTAGCTCCATACGCAGTCCCAGGTGAGGAATTCGACTCGCTGATGCCCGCGCCGAGGTGTGTAGGTCCACTTTGCTGTTCTAACCACCGTTCTAAGCAGCTTCTTTAGAACGAGCGGACGCATCTAAGCACTTGAAAAGAATGGCGCGCCCGAAAGGATTCGAACCTCTGACCCCCAGATTCGTAGTAAAGCAATCCGGCCTCTCCTCCGGCACAGCCTACGAGACCCGCCGATCGCCTGTCTTCACTCCACATCTAGTTCAAGGGTCTTCCCAAGGCTATTCGTGACGGTCAAGTTCTGCACGGTACGCACAGTTGCTGAGGAGGACGAGGGTGGAGCGCTTGAGGTATCTAACGGCTGAGGAGGTGTCAGAGCGCTACCGCGGCGAGATAAGCGTAGGCACGTTGCGCAACTGGCGGGCTATGCGCGTAGGGCCGGCATTTGTGAAGATTGGGAAGGCGGTACTCTACCCCATTAACGCTCTCGACGCTTGGGACGAAAAGAATCTCGTGAGGTGCCGTGCGTCACGTGGACCCACGCTGACCGAGCAGGATCAGGGCTGATCATCATGGGGAGGCATGCGATGCCGATCCCATTCACCGCTCTCAATGAACTCGCATCCACTCGTTTTCTGCTCGATACTCAACCATTTAAGCGCTGAGGCTGTGCTCCTGCACAATCATCCTAGCGGCGATCCGCAGCCCAGCCGCCAGGACATCAGCCTTACCCGCGAGATCGTCGAGGCCGGGCGGCATGTGAAGGTGACGGTCCACGACCATGTCATCATCGGGGCAACAGGACATAGCAGCCTGCGGGCCATGGGATTGATCTGAGGATATTACCGCCCCAGCCGAGATCGCCCCCTAGGGGAGAAAGGCTTGGAGCCGCGAATCCACTGAAAAATCGGCAATCGAGCCTGATTGATGGCGTTCAACGACTTTGCTACCGCCGCCCCTTCCGCCCCCTATTAGGAAAACAGGCATGATCCCCCGCTATTCGCGGCCGCAGATGAGCAGCATCTGGGCGCCGGAGACCAGGTTCCGCATCTGGTTCGAGATCGAAGCCCATGCGCTGGACGCGATGGCGGAGCTCGGAATCGTACCGAAGGAAGCCGCGGCAGCGGTGTGGGAACGGGGTGCCTTCGAAGTCGAGCGGATCGACACGATCGAAGCCGAAGTGAAGCACGACGTCATCGCCTTTCTGACCAATGTCGCCGAACATGTAGGGTCCGAAGCGCGCTTCCTGCACCAGGGCATGACCAGCTCGGACGTGCTCGACACCTGCCTCGCAGTGCAGCTGAGCCGCGCCGCCGATCTGCTGATCGAGGATCTGGATGCCCTCCTCGCCGTGTTGAAGCGGCGCGCCTACGAACATAAGCTCACCCCGACGATCGGCCGCAGCCACGGCATTCATGCGGAGCCGGTGACGTTCGGCCTGAAACTGGCTTTCGCCTTTGCCGAATTCTCGAGATGCCGCGAACGGATGGTGGCGGCCAGGGAAGAGATCGCCACCTGCGCGATTTCCGGCGCGGTCGGCACGTTCGCCAATATCGATCCCCGCGTGGAAGCCCATGTCGCCGAAAGGATGGGTCTCAAGATCGAGCCGATCTCGACCCAGGTGATACCGCGCGACCGCCACGCAATGTTCTTCGCCACCCTTGGCGTCGTCGCCTCGTCGATCGAACGGCTGGCTACAGAGGTTCGCCATCTTCAGAGGACCGAAGTGCTGGAGGCGGAAGAATATTTCTCGCCGGGTCAAAAAGGCAGCTCGGCCATGCCGCACAAGCGCAACCCGATCCTCACGGAGAATCTGACCGGCCTTGCCCGCATGGTGCGCGGTTACGTCACGCCCGCGCTTGAAAATGTCGCCTTGTGGCATGAACGAGACATCAGCCATTCCTCGGTGGAGCGCTATATCGGGCCGGACGCCACCGTCACGCTCGATTTCGCCCTTGCCCGCCTGACCGGTGTCGTCGACAAATTGCTCGTCTATCCGGACCGCATGCAGAAGAATCTCGATCGGATGGGCGGTCTTGTCC
This sequence comes from Sphingosinicella rhizophila, assembly GCF_032378825.1. Taxonomy (NCBI): domain Bacteria; kingdom Pseudomonadati; phylum Pseudomonadota; class Alphaproteobacteria; order Sphingomonadales; family Sphingosinicellaceae; genus Sphingosinicella; species Sphingosinicella rhizophila. The sequence continues at coordinate 35,922 of NZ_JAVUPU010000006.1, forward strand.
ATTCGCAGCGGGTGCTGCTGGCCCTGACCCAGGCGGGCGCCGCGCGCGAGGATGCCTATCGCCTCGTTCAGCGCAACGCGATGCAGGTGTGGGAATCGGACGGACAGCTTTCCCTGATGGAATTGCTGAAGGCCGACCCGGAAGTCTCCGCCTTGCTTTCGAACGAAGAGATCGAGGAACGGTTCGACCTCGGCTACCATCTGAAGCAGGTCGACCTGATCTTCGAGCGCGTCTTCGGAGCATGAGCGTACGGGCCGCCTTGCGGGGCGGGACGGCGCGGCATCACGAACGGGTCGACGCATTGTTCGGCGGCTTCGATCTTCGCGACCCGGGCGAGTATGGCCGGTTCCTCATTGCCCAGGCAGAGGCCTTCCTGCCGATTGAGGCCGCGATCGATGCGCATGACATCGCGCATCTCGTAGCCGATTGGCCGTCCCGCCGACGCGGCGACCGGCTCCGGCAGGATTTGCGCGAGCTTGGCCTTCCCCTTGCAATGCCGATGGCGGAAATGACCTTCACCGACGACGCCTCGGCGCTCGGCGCCCTTTATGTGATCGAGGGATCGCGGCTGGGCGGAGCCTTGCTCAAGCGCAACCTTCCGGCCGATCTGCCGCAAAATTTCCTGGGGACGAAGGGCAGGCCCGGAAGTTGGCCGAAGCTGCTGGAAATATTGGACGAATATCTTTACGGAACCGTTCGAATCGGCCTTGCGCTTCAAGCCGCGCGGGCCGCATTCGCTTGTTTCGAGGCCGCCGGACGGCGTCATTTAGGGGCCGAGCCCGCGTGAACCAAAGCTACTCGAGGGTCGACCTCACCAATTGCGACCGCGAGCCGATACATATATTGGGAGCCATCCAGCCGATCGGCTTCCTGATCGCCTTGACGCAAGACTGGGTGATTGCCCGGGTCTCCGCCAATGTCGCCGATTTCCTCGGCTCGGGTCCGGAAGAATTGATCGGCCGGCCGCTCGCCGAAATCCTGTCATCCGAAGCCATCCACATGCTTCGCAACAGGACGGCCATATTGCGCGGCGCCGATTCGGTCGAACGGATATTCGGCTGCAAGCTGCTCGACGACGACCGGGCCTATGACATCGCCGTCCATGCCTCGCGCGACCTGACCGTCGTCGAGGCGGAGCCCGGCAGCGACGAACATGGCGATGCCACCAGCACCGTGCGTTCCATGGTCGCCCGCCTCGATACGGTCGAAGACCTCCCAGCTTTCTTCAGCGAAGGGGCTCGCCAGGTGCGCGGCCTCACCGGCTATGACCGCGTCATGGTCTATCGCTTCGCCGCGGACGGTTCGGGCGAGGTCGTGGCCGAAAGCGTCCGATCGGGGATCGGCTCTTTCCTCGGCCTCCATTATCCTGCCACCGACATACCGCAACAAGCACGCGAGCTCTATCGCCGCAACCTGCTCAGGATCATCACGGATGTGAATGCCGAGCCGGTGCCGATCGTCCCCGAACGGGACGCGGATGGAGACCCTCTGGACCTGTCGCTGTCGATCCTGCGTGCCGTATCCCCCATCCATATCGAATATCTGAAGAATATGGGGGTCGGGGCGTCCATGTCGATCTCGATCATCGTCGAAGGGAAGCTCTGGGGCCTGTTCGCTTGCCATCATTATTCGGCACGTACGATCACGTTCGAGCGGCGCTCGGTCTCGGAGCTTTTCGCCCAGATGTTCTCGCTCCGCCTGGAGAGCCGGGAGCGCAAGGAAACGGTCGAATTCGAGCGCCGGGCCCGCGACATTTCCGATCAGCTGCTCGGCGCGGTTGCTTCCGACGAAACCCTGCTCAATGATCCCGACTGGCTGAGCAGCATCCTGACCACGACGATCCCGGCCGATGGCGTCGGCGTCTGGATCAACGGCAATCACGCCTCCTCGGGCATGACCCCGGACAGCGGCGATTTCGCCCGCATCATCAGCGCATTGAGCGTCCTGCCACCAGGCGAAATCCATGCGACCGACTGCATCGCCTCGCTGGTTCCCGAACCGGAGGGTTTCGCTGCCCCCGTGGCCGGAATGCTGGCGATCCCGATCTCGCGCAATTCCCGCGATTATGTCGTCCTGTTTCGGTCCGAGCTGGTTCGCTCCGTCCGTTGGGGCGGCGACCCGCACAAGCCGACGGAGCTCGGTCCCAATGGACCGCGGCTGACGCCGAGGCAGAGCTTCGAGGAGTGGAAGGAAACCGTCCGAGGGCGGTCACAGCCCTTCACCCAGTCCGAGCTGCGCGTCGCCGAGACGCTCCGAGCCACCCTGATCGAGGTGGTGCTGCGTCTTTCCGACGAAGCCAGCGCCGAACGACAGCAGGCCAGTGAGCGGCAGGAACTGCTGATCGCCGAGCTCAACCACCGCGTCCGCAACATCTTGGGGGTGATCCGCGGGCTGATCCGCCAGTCCAAGCCGGCCGAGGGCGCCAGCGTCGAGGATTTCGTCCGGCTTGTGGATGGCCGCGTCCATGCTTTGGCCCGCGCCCACAATCAGATCACCGACGATCATTGGGGTCCGGCGCCGCTCAGGGCCTTGATCGATGCCGAGGCCGCAGCTTTCCTCGCCGACCGCGCAGATCGGATCAAGGTCGAAGGGCCGCTCGTCCTGCTCAACCCCCAGGCTTTCTCGACCATGGCCCTGGTCCTCCATGAACTGGTGACGAATTCGGCGAAATATGGCGCATTGTCCGATCACGGGACCGTCCACGTGACCTGGTCGAGGGACGATGAAGGCGATCTGCGCATCGAATGGAAGGAGAGCGAAGGGCCTCCGGTGAAACCACCCACGCGGCAGGGATTCGGCACGACGATCATCAACCGCTCCATTCCCTACGACCTCGGCGGCAAGGCGAAGATCGACTATCCGCCGACAGGCGTGGAAGCGAGCTTCCGCATTCCCGGTCGGCACGTGTCCGAGCCCAGGGATCATAAGGGTCCTGCGATAAAATTCCCCGAGCCCGCACCAGTGGTTGCCGATTCCAGCTCGGATCGGATCCTCGAAGGGCTCGACCTGCTGCTCGTCGAGGACAGCCTCATCATCGCACTCGACGCGGAGGACATCCTGACGCGTCTCGGCGCGGCGCAGATCGCGACGGCCGCCAGCGTCGAGGCCGCATTCGACGAGATCAGGCTCCAGCCTCCGGCGCTCGCCTTGCTGGATATCAACCTCGGCGATCAGAACAGCTACGCCATTGCCGACCGTCTGGCCGCGCTCGGCATCCCGTTCATCTTCGCCACGGGCTATGGCGAGCAGGCCCAGCTCCCGGCACCGCATCGGGAACGCAAGGTCGTGCAAAAGCCCTATACTTATTCGAACCTTGCCCGCGCGCTCGGTGCGCTTGTGGAGAGCCGCGCGGGAAGCGATCAGGACGGCGCCTGAAATCCAGCCATGCCGTGCCGGAAAGCGGCAGGGTTCAGTCCGTCAGGCCTTCCCAAACCGTTTTCAGCTTGTTGAAGAATGTCGAAGAAGCGGGGCATTCCTCGCCCGTTTCGGTTGTGCGAAACTCCTCGAGCAACTCTTTCTGCCGCGCCGACAATTTGGTGGGCGTTTCGACCTCGACCTGGATGACGAGATCGCCATGGCCCCGGCCGTTCAGCACCGGCATGCCGGCGCCGCGCTGGCGAAGCTGCTTGCCCGATTGGATGCCGGCGGGAATACGGATCTCATGCATCTGACGATCGAGCCCCGGCACTTCGATCGCCCCGCCGAGTGCCGCAGTCGTGAAGCTGATCGGACAGCGGGTGAACAACGTCGTGCCGTCCCTCTGGAAGAGCGCGTGGCGGGCCAGGTGGATGAAGATGTAGAGATCGCCCGACGGGCCGCCCCGCACGCCGGCTTCGCCTTCGCCTGAAAGCCTGATCCTGGTGCCTTCGTCGACTCCGGCCGGGATCCTTACCTCCAGCGACCGTTGCTTTTCCGCCCGCCCCTCGCCGCGGCACTGGTCGCACGGATCGGCAATCACTTCGCCGAGCCCGCGGCAGGTCGGGCAGGTTCGCTCGACCACGAAAAAACCCTGACTGGCACGGACCTGGCCACGTCCGTCGCACATGGTGCAGCGACGCGCGCTGGTTCCGGCCTTGGCACCGGTGCCGTCGCACGGCTCGCATCGCACGCTCGTGTCGATCCGCAGATCGATCTGCTTGCCCTGATAGGCATCTTCCAGGCTGATCTCGAGATCGTAACGCAGGTCCGACCCGCGCAGCGCGTTGCTGCGGCGATCGCCCTGCCCGCTGTTCATGAATTCGCCGAAAATATTCTCGAATATGTCGGAGAAGGATCCGAAATCCTGGGCGCCGCCACCGCCCATCCCGCCATTCTGGAAGGCGGCGTGACCGAACCTGTCGTAAGCGGCACGCTTCTGCGGGTCCTTCAGGCAATCATAGGCGGCGCTTATCGCCTTGAAGCGCGCCTCAGAATCCTTGCAGCCCGGATTGCGGTCGGGGTGGCATTCCATCGCCAGCCGGCGATAGGCAGTCTTGATCGTGCGCTCGTCCGCCGTCCGCTCGATCTGCAGCAGTTCGTAATAATCCGCGTCAAACATTGAAAGAATTGCCCCACCCCGAAAGCGGCAGCCCCCGCCCTTCCCGAAACGTTTCGAGGAAGGACGGGGGCCTGATCATGTTTCTCAGCTCTTGTTTTCGTCGTCGACTTCAGAAAATTCCGCGTCGACCACATCCTCGCCGGCATTGGCTTCCGCATTTCCGGCGCCCTCGCCGGATGAAGCGCCGCCGGCCGATGCAGCCGCCTGCTGCTCCTTCTCGTAGATCGCCTGGCCGAGTTTCATGGCGACCTGGGCGAGAGCCTGCGCCTTCGCCTGGATCTGGTCGGTATCGCCGCCCTCCACAGCCGATTTGGTCTCATCGACCGCAGCCTGGATCTCGGACTTCAAGGCTTCGTCCACCTTGTCGCCGTGCTCTTCCAGCTGGCGCTCGGTCGTGTGGATCAGGCTCTCGGCATTGTTTCGCGCCTCGGCCGAAGCCCGCCGCTTCTTGTCGTCTTCGGCGAACTGCTCGGCGTCCCGCACCATCTGGTCGATGTCGGCATCGCTGAGGCCGCCGGACGCCTGGATGCGGATCTGCTGCTCCTTGCCGGTGCCCTTGTCGCGCGCCGAGACATTGACGATGCCATTCGCATCGATGTCGAACGTGACCTCGATCTGCGGCACGCCGCGCGGCGCCGGCGGAATGCCGACCAGGTCGAACTGGCCGAGCAACTTGTTGTCCGCCGCCATTTCGCGCTCGCCCTGAAACACGCGGATCGTCACCGCATTCTGATTGTCCTCGGCGGTCGAATAGGTCTGCGACTTCTTGGTCGGAATGGTCGTGTTGCGGTCGATCATTCGCGTGAACACGCCGCCCAGCGTCTCGATGCCAAGCGACAATGGCGTGACGTCCAGCAGCAGCACGTCCTTGACGTCGCCCTGCAGCACGCCGGCCTGGATCGCCGCGCCCATCGCGACGACTTCGTCGGGATTGACGCCGGTATGCGGTTCCTTGCCGAAAAATTCCTTCACGACCTCACGTACGCGCGGCATGCGGGTCATGCCTCCGACCAGCACGACCTCGGCGATGTCGGCCGCCTTGACGCCGGCATCGGCCAACGCCTTCTTGCACGGCTCGAGCGTCCGCTTGATGAGCTCGGCCACGAGCTTTTCGAGATCGGCGCGAGTGATCGTCTTGACGAGGTGCTTAGGGCCGTTTTGGTCGGCCGTGATGAAGGGAAGATTGACTTCCGTCGTCTGCGCCGAGCTCAGCTCGATCTTGGCTTTCTCGGCCGCTTCCTTCAGCCGCTGCAGCGCGAGCCGGTCGCCGCGCAGATCGATGCCTTCGTCCTTCTTGAAGCTGTCGGCGAGATATTCCACGATCTTGGCGTCGAAATCCTCGCCGCCCAGGAAGGTGTCGCCGTTGGTCGCCTTCACCTCGAACACGCCGTCGCCGATCTCCAGCACGGAAATATCGAACGTGCCGCCGCCAAGGTCATAGACCGCGATCGTCTTGCCGTCCTGCTTGTCCAGGCCATAAGCCAGAGCAGCCGCCGTCGGCTCGTTGATGATGCGCAGCACTTCCAGGCCGGCAATCTGTCCGGCATCCTTGGTGGCCTGGCGCTGGGCGTCGTTGAAATAGGCCGGAACGGTGATCACCGCCTGGCTGACCGTCTCGCCGAGATAGGCTTCGGCGGTTTCCTTCATCTTCTGCAGGATGAAGGCGGAAATCTGCGAGGGCGAATAATCCTGGCCGCCCGCCTTGACCCAGGCGTCGCCATTGGGGCCCTTGACGATATGATAGGGAACGAGCTCGGTGTCCTTCTTGGTCACCGGATCGTCGAAGCGGCGCCCGATCAGGCGCTTCACCGCGAAGATCGTATTGTCCGGATTCGTGACAGCCTGGCGCTTGGCCGGCTGGCCGATCAGCCTTTCGCCATCCTTGGCGAAGGCGACGATGGACGGCGTGGTGCGCGCGCCCTCCGCATTTTCGACCACCTTGGGCTTGCTCCCCTCCATTACGGCGACGCAGCTGTTGGTGGTGCCAAGATCGATACCGATAACTTTTGCCATATGAACCTCTTATGCCCCAAAATGAATCTCGCCCGCGCCCTGCAAACGAGGCACGCGAGTGTTTCGGAACCGATATAGGGGTCGTTTTTTTGGCGACAAGAAGCGCAAGGCGGTTAAGGGAGCGCGCATGATCAACAGCTTGCGCCCTATCGCCGGCTCGGCTTCGCTGGCTCTCGCCCTCCTCCTCTCCGCTTGCGGGAGGGAGCCGCAGGCTCCGCGCGTCTCCGTAGAGGATATATGGGTCCGCCTCCCGGCGGCTCCGGGCCGGCCGGCGGCAGCCTATTTTACCGCAACGGCGACGACGAAGGACGAGGCGATCGTGGCGGTCTCCAGCCCCGCGGCGAAGGTGGAGATGCACGAGACGGTCACCGAAGGCACCATGTCGATGATGCGCCCGCTTTCCGTGGCGTCCTTCGCCGGCGAAGATCGGATCCGTTTCGAACCCGGCGGCAAGCATCTGATGTTGTTCGGCCTCGATCCCAAGCTTCGCCCGGGGGAGAAGATCCCGCTGTCCTTCCGCTTCAGATCGGCGCCTCCGGTCACCGTCCAGGCCGAGTTGAAGGCCCTCGGCGAAAGCGGCCCGGAGCATGCGGGACATTAAGGCCAGACCCCTCACGCCGGGCGAATGCGCGCTTGCCGGGTCCGTCTTCGGATCCTCGATAGATTATTCGAAGGCTACGATCGTGCGCGGGAAATGGTTTCCCTTTCAGCCGCGGAACATCGTCATGGCGCCCTGCGGCCACATTCATTTCCATCCGAAGAGCCATCTCTGGTCGGAGGATTTTTCCCGCGAACCTTTGCCTGCGCAAGGCCTGTTCATCCATGAGATGACCCACGTCTGGCAATCCCAGGAACGGGGCCGCTTCTATCTGCCGCTCATGCGTCATCCCTGTTGCCGCTACGATTATGCGCTTCGCCCATCATGGCCGCTCGCCCGCTATGGGCTGGAGCAGCAGGCGGAAATCGTTCGCCACTTCTTTCTGCTGCGGGAAGGAGCGATCGTGCCGGGCGCGCCGCCGCAGTCGACCTATCGCTCCATCCTCCCCTTTACGCCATGGCCCGAAACCTGATCTTCCAACGTGCCGGGCGGATTCGACGTGAAGATGCCGGGCATCGCCGAGTTCCTGGGAAGGTTGGACCGGAATTTATCGACCGGATAATGGTGTTCCAGGGAAGTCCGGACTTCTCAAGACCCTCCACTCGTGGCGGACATCATGGAGTCGACAATGCGCGCGTGAGACGGCCTCCGAACAGCCAGACCAGCAATGCGCCCGTTGCGGCAATGCCGGCATCGATCGTCCAGAACGCCGCGGGCGTCATTTTCTCATAGTGGCTGCCGACCCAGCCCATCAGGATATTGCCGACGAACAAGGTTAGATAAGCGCCGCTGACCATGGTGGCGTTGACGCTGGCGGGGGCCGCGCGCGAGATGAGAGCGAGAAGCGGCGGCCAGTAATAGAGAAACGAAATGCCCATTCCCCCGAACGCCAGGAAGGGGAAAAGCGCGTTCACCTTGCCGGAACCGGCAAGCAGGTCTCCCACCGCCATCAGCCCAGCGGATGCGGCTGCGATCATGGCGCCGATCCCGATCTTGGCGACGTCGCTCGGCTCGCGGCCGCGGTGCGCCTGGCGGGCCCATAGATAGATCAATGGTGGAACGGCGATGATGCTGAAAAATGCGTCGATCGAGTTGAACCATGGCACCGGGATCGCACCCAGCGGCGTGGCCAGATCAACATGGCCCTGAATCCATATGAGGCCGACATTGTAGATCTGATAATAAGCGACCGATTGGAAGATCGTGATCGCAGCCACCAATAGCAGCAGCGCGACAGTCCGTCGTTCGGGTCCTGTCAGCGGTGGCGTCGGAGCACGATCACGCTTCCTCGGACGCTGATCGGGAAGATGGCGCTGGCCGGCCAGGTAGATCAATGTCGCCAGCAGCATCAGCCCGCCGGCGGCCCCGAACCCGGTATGCCAGCCGTAGAGCTGCGCCAGCAGGCCGCACACCAGCGGGCCCGCGACGGCTCCGAAATTGATCGCCATGCTGAAAAGCGTGAAAGCGCTGGTGCGCCGCGTGACGTCTTCAACGGGATAGAGATGCCCCACCTGGGCCGCGATATTCCCCTTGAGGCAGCCGGACCCGAGAATCAGCAGCAGCAGCGCGAGCAGGAAACTCTGGTCGAAAGCCATTGCGAAATGGCCGGCGCTCATCAGCAGGGAGCCGATGATAACGGTCCGCTTGGCGCCAAGCAGCCGATCGGCGATCATTCCGCCGAACAACGGCGTGAAATAGACTAGGCCGGTATAGAGGCCGAACGTCTGTGAGGCCAGCGCCTGGACCGAGAGCGGACCGAACACCGCTTCCAGAGTCGAACGAAAAGCGGCCATGCCCGCGACATTCTCGACATGGCCAGGCAGCAGCAATTGCTGGACCATGTAGAGGACGACCAGCGCCGTCATGCCATAATAGGAAAAGCGCTCCCAGGCCTCGGTGAAGGCCAGATAGGCCAGGCCCTTCGGATGGCCCAGGAAGGCACGGTCACCCGTGCCGGCCTGGACTTCATGTGCCGGTGCCGTCCCGGTCGATGCCATGAGGATCCCCCTTGGAGAGGGAGCCTAGACCATTCTGCCGCTTATGCCAGCGCCGCGCACCGGCGACATGGTCGCCGCGCGACGGCCAATGCCGGACCGAACCGCCAGCGCCTTACCCATCCGTTGGGGACATTCAAATCCAGTGGATCGCGGAAACCCCCGGATCTTCCTGGAGTATTCCGGCCAATGCGGCCGCGGAGCGGCGCCGTCTTCAATCCTTCCTGGCCACGCCCACCAGCGCCGGACGAAGCAGCCGGTCCTTGATCATGTAGCCGGCCTGCATTTCCTGCACGATCGTGCCAGGCTCGGCCTCCGCGCTCGGAATCTCGACCATTGCCTGATGCCGGTTGGGATCGAGCGGCTGGCCCATTGCCTCGATGCGGGTAATGCCGTTGCGCTGGAAGACGGTGTCGAGTTCGCGTCCCGTGACCTCGATACCCGTCACCAGCGGCTTCATCTTCTCGTCGCTTCGCAAATCCTCGGGAATGGCGGCAAGGGCACGGTCCAGATTGTCCTTCACCGACAGCATGTCGCGCGCGAATGCCGTGGCCGCATAGGCGGCCGCATTCTGCTTTTCCTGTTCCAGCCGACGCCGGACATTCTGGGTCTCGGCCTGGGCGTAGAGGACATGCTGGCGGACCTCCTCCAGTTCCTTGGCGAGTTCCGAAAGCCGGTCGGCTTCGGCCGGCGCCTCGGCGCCTTCGCCCTGGCGATCCTGGCCCTGTTCCTGCCCCGAATCCTGGATGTCGTCCCCTAAATTCTGTTCGTCGTTCATGCCATCAATCTCGTTAGCGCCTGTGCGGTAAAATCAACCATGGGAACGACCCTGGCATAGTTCAACCGGGTCGGACCGATCACCCCGACGACACCGACAACCTTGCCGTCGCCGCCGCGATAGGGCGCGGCTATGACAGAGGAGCCGGACAGCGCGAAGAGCTTATTTTCGGATCCGATGAAGATCTTCATCCCCTGCCCCGCCCGGGCGCTGTCGAGCAGCCGCGCAATCTCCTGCTTGCCCTCCAGTTCATCGAGCAGCTGGCGCACACGCTCGAGGTCGGCGGCGGCCGCCTGGTCAAGCAGATTGGCCTGGCCGCGGACGATCAGTACCGGACGCTTGCTCCCGTCTTCGGACCACAGCGCCAGCCCGCGCGCGATCAGTTCCTGGGCAGCCTGGTCGAGCGCCGCCTGGCCGGCCCCGATTTCCTCGGTCAGCCTGGCAAGCGCCTGCTGCAAGGTGAGGCCGCAGAGGCGCGAACTCACATAATTGGCGACCTCGGTCAGCGCCGCCGGCGTAACGCCCGGTGGCAGATCGACGACCCTGTTTTCGACGCTGCCGTCGCCGCCCACCATCACCGCCAGGGCCTGTGCGGGGGAAAGCATGACGAAGCCAAGCTGCTTCAGCACGGGCTCGCGCTTGGGAACGAGGACGATGCCGGCGCAAGCGGAAAGTCCGGACAGGACCGACGTCGCCGCCGCCAGCGCATCCTCGATCGGGCCGGCGCCCCGTTCGAGCTTCCCTTCGATCGCCGCCTGCTCGGCCGGGCTCGGCTCGGCCGCCTGCATCATGCCGTCGACGAACAGCCTCAGGCCGCCCTCGGTCGGCACCCGTCCGGCCGACGTATGCGGATGGCTGAGCAGGCCCAGCTCCTCAAGGTCCTGCATGACGTTGCGGATCGAGGCCGGGGACAGATTGATGCCCGGAAGCTTGGAAATGGTCCGCGAGCCGACCGGAACCCCGGTGCCGAGATAATTTTCGACGATCATCCGGAAGACGTCCCGGGCGCGGTCGGTCAGTTCGGTGACGGGCGATAAATGCATGATAATGATGTAGGGCGCGGGCGCGTCCGGCTCAACAGGTCACTTCGCCGGCCTGACGAAGGCGGCGATCGGAAGCAGTTCCGGCGCCGCGCGCAGCCGTTCCGCGAGCGCCCGGTTCTTTTCCATGTCGCATCCGAAATAGAAATAGAGATTCTGGACGCTGCCGCCGGGATCCTTCCATTCCACTGAGGCGGAAGGCATGTCCGTCGCCATCATGGTGCAGTTCTCGCCGGAATAGCGGATCGATCCCGTGTCCGGCCGAAGCGGAGACAGGTGACGCGCGAAGGCTTCATATTGGGCGCGGCTCAGGCTGAAGCGCCGCTCGCCGTCCACCGCAGTGAAACGCCTGCCTTCGAACCATCCCTGGCCGTCCACCGTGACCGTCACGCGATAGACCGGGCAGGCTCCGAAACATGGCCCGGTTTCGTAGGTGATGCTGGCAGGTGCCGCCTCCGGCGAAGCCGACCCGTCGATCGTGGCGCATCCAGCCAAACCGGCTCCGTACAGGGCAGCCGCGGCAAGGCCGAGCATGGCCCTGCCGTCGGCAACCGATCGTTTCCGCTTCGTCATTCTCTCGCCTTCCCTTGACGCTTAGCCAATATCCCTTCGCGCTAGACCCCTGAACGACCCATGTCTAAAGCCGCGCCAAAGCCACAGGAGAAAAATCATATGCGCCCATCCGGACGCGCCCCCGATCAAATGCGGACGATCAGCATGGAGGCGGGCCACACCCGCCATGCCGAAGGAAGCTGCCTCATCAGCTTCGGCGACACGCGGGTCCTGTGCACCGCCTCCGTCGAAACCTCGCTTCCGCCCTGGCTTCGGGGCAAGGGCAAGGGCTGGGTCACGGCCGAATATGGCATGTTGCCGCGCGCTACCCACACGCGCGGGCGGCGTGAAGCCGCGGGCGGCAAGCAGTCCGGACGGACGCAGGAGATCCAACGGCTGATCGGCCGCAGCCTGCGGGCCGTGGTCGACATGGAAATTCTGGGCGAGCGGCAGATCACGCTCGATTGCGACGTTATCCAGGCCGATGGCGGCACCCGCACGGCCGCGATATCCGGTGCCTGGGTCGCGCTCCGGATCGCCGTCGACGGGTTGCTGCGCGAAGGGCTCATCCAGAAGGATCCGATTCGCCAGAAAGTCGGCGCAGTCAGTTGCGGCATCCACGGCGGAACAGCCGTCCTCGATCTCGATTATGACGAGGACAGCACGGCCGGCGCCGACGGCAATTTCGTTCTGACGGAGGATGGCAATATCGTCGAGGCACAGGTCACCGCGGAAGGCGAATGCTATGACGAGGAAGGCCTGCTTCGGCTCCTCCGTCTCGCCCGCATCGGCTGCAAGGAGATATTCGCCGCCCAGGATAAGGCTACGGGAAGATGAGAAAACTGGGCGCCGGCAAACTGGTCATTGCCAGCCACAATCCCGGCAAGGTGCGCGAGATCGCCGAATTGCTCGGTCCTTATGGCATCGAGGCCGTGTCGGCGGCGGATCTCGACCTTCCCGAGCCGGACGAGATCGGCGTGACATTCGTCGACAATGCCGATCTGAAGGCCCGCAGCGCCGCCGATCTTTCGGGCCTGCCGGCGCTCGCCGACGATAGCGGCCTGTGCGTCGATGCTCTGGAGGGGCGGCCGGGCATCTACTCGGCCCGCTGGGCGGGTGAGAACAAGGATTTCCGCATCGCGATGGAACGCGTCCATCGCGAGATGCTGGCGGTGGATCCGGAGGCTGGCCGCAACGCCCATTTCGTGTGCGCGCTGGCGGTCTGCTGGCCGCAAGACGGGCAGTGCGAAAGCTTCGAAGGCCGGGTCGACGGCACCCTGGTCTGGCCGCCGCGCGGCGACAATGGCTTCGGCTATGATCCGATGTTCCAGCCGATCGGTTACGATCGGACCTTCGCCGAAATGGATCCCGCGGAAAAATATGCGATCGATCATCGCGCCGATGCCTTTCGGAAGCTGGTCGCAGCCTTGATCGAGTGACCGTCCATCAGCCATTCCGGGAATCGGAGCCACGCCGGCAGGACGGCCTCGCCCTCTACGTCCACTGGCCCTTCTGCGTCTCCAAATGCCCCTATTGCGATTTCAACAGCCACGTCCGCGCCTCCGTCGACCAGGACGAATGGCGGGACGCCCTGCTCACCGACCTGTTCCATGAGGCGGGACTCACCGAAGGAGCGACGCTCGGCTCGATATTCTTCGGCGGCGGCACGCCTTCGCTGATGCCGCCGGCGACCGTGGCCGCGATCATCGCGGCAGCGCGCACGCATTGGCGGCAGGCCCCGGATATCGAAATCACCCTGGAAGCCAATCCCTCCTCGGTCGAAGCGGCCCGGTTCGCGGATCTCGCCGAAGCCGGCGTCAACCGCGTCTCGCTCGGGCTCCAGTCGCTCGACGACGCGGCGTTGCATTTCCTCGGCCGCGCCCATGATGTGCAGGAAGGGCTCGCGGCGCTGGCGACGGCCCAGAGAGTGTTCGAGCGTGTCAGCTTCGATCTGATCTACGCCCTTCCCGGCCAGACTGAGGCGGCCTGGCGGGCGCAGCTGCAGCATGCGTTGAGCTTCGGAACCAGCCATTTGTCGCTCTATCAGCTCACCATCGAGCCCGGCACCCGCTTCGCGGCACTCGCCGCCAAGGGCGCGCTCGTCGAAGCCGATCCCGATCATATGGCGGCCTTGTTCGAGCTGACGCAGTCAATGACCGAGGAAGCCGGCCTTCCCGCTTATGAAATCTCCAATCATGCCCGGCCGGGGCATGAAAGCCGCCACAATCTCGCTTATTGGCGCTACCAGGCTTATGCAGGCATCGGACCCGGGGCCCATGGCCGCCGCGGTCCCATCGCCACCCGACGCCATCGCAAGCCGGAGAATTGGCTCGCGGCCATCGGACGGCAAGGCCACGGCATTCAGGAAGAAATGGAGTTGAGCAGCGCCGACCGGAAGGTGGAAGCGCTGCTGATGGGCTTGCGCCTGCGCGAGGGCATCGCGCTCGGCGCGCTTCGCCCGATGCTCGATCGGGACGCCGTCGCGCGGCTTGAGGGACAGGGCCTGCTCGCCACCGATGCCGACCGATTGCGGGTCACGCCGGCGGGAATGCTGCTTCTCGATGCGATCCTGGCCGAAATCGTGAAGGGCTAGGCTCGTTCACAATCATGTTAAACCGTGAACTAGTCTTGTTTCTCTTTGTTTTCCGTTGTTTCCGAGTGGTCAGATGATTTCATCTGCCCTTGAAACCACTCCTGATCCGGGTCTAATCCGTGAAGCTTCGCGGTGCCGGTGACAGGATCGTCGTGCCGCCGGGCGTCACTTCATGCACGGCCAGCGATCGCTCGGCCACGCCGTCGGACCTGAAGCGGAACGCGCCGTCGACGCCGGTGAAACCCGCATCGTCCCTGAGCGCCCGCTCCGGAAAATTCCTGCCGACAGGCCAGTCCCGCCCGACCCGCACGGCGAGCAGAACCGCGTCATAGCCCAGGCTGGCGAGACGATAGGGGTTGGCGCCGTAACGGGCGCGGTAACGGGTGCGAAGCTGGTTGAACATCGTATCGGGAACACTTGCATACCACGAACCCCTGAGACCGGCGGTCCGGCCGAGATCCGTCTCCGTCGACCAAAGCTCGGTTCCCAATATCCGGGCCGATGAGGATGGCCCGGCACGAAGGAGCGGCGCTGCGCTGACGGCGATCCTGCCGCCATCCGCGATAAGCACCGCATCATAGCCTCCCTGCGCCTTGAGCCTTGTGATCGCCGTCCTCAGGCTGTTGGGGCTCCGGTCGAATCTTTGCATGCCGATCAGCCTGCCGCCCGCATCCTCGACCGCCTCGATCATGGCCTGGGAGGCGCGGCGGCCGTAGACCCCGTCGGGAACGAGGGCCGCGAAGCGCTGAACCCCCTTCGAGCGGGCAAAGCTTACGACGCGCGCCACCGACTGATCTGGCGTGAAACCCATCATGTAGACGCCGTTGCCGGCGATGCTCGCATCGTTGGAAAAGGAGATGAGCGGCACCCGCGCCCGCCGCGCGATCGGCGCGATCGCCTGGACATCCTCCGACAGCAGAGGGCCCAGGAACAGGCGGTTGCCCTGCGCAAGCGCTTCGTTGGCGGCGGCGACGGCACCGCCGCTCCTGGCGGTGTCGTAAACCGTGATCCGGATCTTCTCCCCGCCCGTATCCAGCAAGGCGAGGTTGGCAGCATTGGCGATGGACATGCCGACGCCGGCATTGGGCCCGGTCATCGGCACCAGCACCGCCACACGATTGCGGGTTTCGTCGCGCGGGAGCGGCGACACGTCCGGCTCCTCCGGGGTCGGTTGCGGTCTCTGCGGGGGTGGCCGATCGGGAACGCGGCTGGACGGAACGATCTGGCAGCCCGCCACGAACAGGGCCAGCAGCGCCATTGCGATCCTGGCGGGAAAGGCGCGACGCGCTTGCGGGCTATAGGGTTGCTCTGCCATCACCGAACCTCATGAAGTCGAAACTGCCCCCAGGCCTCTATATCGTCGCCACCCCGATCGGCAATCTTTCCGATCTCAGCCCCCGCGCGGCGTCGGTGCTGGCCGAAGCCGACCTGATTGCCGTCGAAGACAGCCGGGTGACCGCAAAGCTGCTCGCCCATATCGGCGTCAAGCGGCCGATGACAGCCTATCACGATCATGTCGCCGAACATGTGCGGCCGCAATTGATCGCCCAGATGGCGGATCGCGCGATTGCCCTGGTTTCCGATGCAGGAACGCCGCTCATCTCGGACCCCGGCTACAAGCTGGTGCGCGACGCACGCGCGGCCGGCATCGATGTGACCACCATTCCCGGTCCGTCCGCGGCCGTGGCTGCGCTGACGCTTGCCGGCCTCCCGACGGATCGCTTCCTCTTCCTCGGTTTCCTGCCGCCCAAGGCCGGCGCCCGCAAGGCAGCCATCCTGGAAGTCGCGCAGGTCAGGGCCACATTGATTCTCTACGAAAGCGGGCCTCGCCTCGGTGCCACCTTGTCTGCGCTGTGCGACATGCTCGGCGACCGCGAAGCTGCCGTCGTTCGTGAAATCACCAAGCGATTCGAGGAAACGGTCACCGGATCGCTGGAGGGCCTTGCCGAACGCTATCGGGAATCACCTCCAAAGGGCGAGATCGTCATCGTCGTCGCTCCGCCCGGTGCACCGGAAGCCGCCGGCGAGGAGCAGATCGACGAGGCGCTGCGGCAGGCCATGGCCCGCCTTTCCCCTTCACGCGCCGCAGCCGAAATCGCCGAATCCCTCGGGCTGAAACGAAAGATGGTCTATGAGCGCGCGCTGCAGCTCAGGGATGAATTGGAATGAAGCGACAACGCGCCGAGCGCGGCGGCCGCAGGGCCGAATCCATCGCCGGCCTCTGGCTGCGCCTCAAGGGCTGGACGATCCTGGCACGGCGGCTGCGAACCCCGGTCGGCGAAATCGACCTCGTCGTCCGACGTGGCAGCACGCTGGCCTTCGTCGAGGTAAAGGCCCGCGCGACGGCGGATCAGGCCGCTTTCTGTCTCGACGACTATCGCCTGCGCCGCGTCGCAGCGGCCGCCCAGGCCGTCTCGCACCTCTATGCCCGGCCGCGCGACACTATCAGGATCGACGCCATGTTCATCGTGCCGGGGCGCCTGCCTCGCCATCTCGCAAATGTCTGGTGCGGCTGATAATCTTCCCCGAACGAGGTTCTTCATGCTTAAGCTTCCCACTCTCCTCCTCGGCATCGCCCTCCTCCCCCTGGCGGGCTGCTTCGACGATCCCGCCGACGAGGTGGCGATCCAGCAGGCAAGCGGGCCGCCGCCCGGCGAGGTCTGCACCGAGGTTCGCGGCGCACTCGATACGATG
Source organism: Sphingosinicella rhizophila (assembly GCF_032378825.1). NCBI lineage: Bacteria > Pseudomonadati > Pseudomonadota > Alphaproteobacteria > Sphingomonadales > Sphingosinicellaceae > Sphingosinicella > Sphingosinicella rhizophila. The sequence goes on from NZ_JAVUPU010000006.1 coordinate 52,721, forward strand.
ACCGAGAAGGGAGCGATCGACTATCAGGATGATGGCACGGCGGTGATGGAGGAGAGCTTGTGGATGCGGATGGGGGCGGACGGACGCGACAAGATCGGCCAGATGCTGGCCTTTCACGCCGCATGCGCTGCCAAGGCCGGGTCGGCGAGCCAGCGGATCGTCATCCGCAATGCCTTCGGAAACGTCATGATGCAGCGCAATTTCGACACGCGCATGAATACGGTCTCGATGTTCGGCGACTAAAGGTCCGGGTAGCCGACGTCCGGCGTTCAACGAGTGACAAAGTCCACCGCCTTCCCTAGGCGGGGCTCCGCTCGCCAGAGAGGTTCGACATGAATTTGCGCGTCGCCGTCCAGATGGACCCGATGGAGGCCATCAATATCGCCGGGGATTCCACCTTCGCGATCATGCTGGGCGCTCAGCTGCGCCGGCATCACCTGTTCCATTATCTCGCTCGCGACCTCAATTATGCCGATGGCCGGGTGACCGCCCTTGCCCGGCCGGTCGTGCTCCGTGACCAGTCGGGCGATCATTTCAGCCATGGCGACTGGCAGAAGATCGACCTGGCCGAGGACGTGGACGTCGTCCTGATGCGGCAGGACCCACCCTTCGACCTCGGCTATATCACAGCCACCCATCTGCTGGAGCGGATCCAGGACCGGACCTTGGTCTTCAACGATCCGGCGGCCGTGCGGAACGCGCCCGAGAAGCTTTTCGTGCTGGATTTCGCCCGCTTCATGCCGCCAACCTTGATCACGCGTTCGCTCGAGGAAACCCGCGCCTTCCAGGCCGTCCATGGCGAAATCGTCGTAAAGCCCCTTTACGGCAATGCCGGTTCGGCCGTCTTCCGGATCCGCAGCGACGGCGGCAATCTTGCGGCACTCACCGATCTGTTCAACGAGGTCTGGGTCGAGCCTTTCATGGTCCAGGCCTTCCTGCCCGCCGTCGCCGAGGGCGACAAGCGCATCGTCCTGGTCGACGGCAAGGTGGCGGGCGCGATCAACCGGATTCCCGGCGAAGGCGAGATAAGGTCCAATCTCGCCGCAGGGGGCCGCGCCGAAGCCACCGAGCTCAGCGTCCGCGAACGCGAGATCTGCGATGCGCTCGGTCCCGAGCTTGCCCGACGCGGACTGCTGTTCGTCGGCATCGACGTGATCGGCGGATATCTGACCGAGATCAACGTCACCTCACCCACCGGTATCGTCGCGATCGACCGTTTCAATGGAAGCGACACGCCGGGCCTCATCTGGGACTCGATCGAGGCGAAGGTCGGCAAGCGGTGAGTGATTGGGTCATTCGCCTGATCGACCAGACGGGCTATCTCGGTGTCGGGTTCCTGATGTTCCTGGAAACCGTATTTCCGCCAATTCCGTCGGAGGTGATCATGCCGGTCGCCGGCATCGCCGCGGCGCGGGGATCGATGACCCTGTTGGGCGTGATCGCCAGCGGCACGGCCGGCGCCATGTTCGGCAACATCTTCTGGTATCTGGTCGCCCGGGTCATCGGCATGCAGCGCTTCAGGCCCTTTATCGAGAAACATGGGCGCTGGCTGACCCTGGACTGGTATGACGTCGAAAAGGCGGAGCGGCTGTTCGGCCGCTTCGGCTCGCTCCTGGTCCTGTTCGGGCGGATGATGCCCACGATCCGATCGATCGTCTCCGTGCCGGCGGGACTGCTGAGGATGCGGCTCAAAAGCTTTCTCATCTGGTCGACGATCGGCACGGCCGGCTGGAGTTCTGGTCTGGCCATCGCCGGTTACGCCCTCGGCCGCCGGTTTTCCAAGATCGAGGATATATTGGGGCCGCTCTCCTCCGCCATCATCGCCGCCATCGTCCTGAGCTATGTCTGGCGACAGATCACGTGGCGCAAGCGCCATCCGGAAAGCTGATTTCAATCTCTCTTCAAGCCCGCGGATGGGCGTTCCGATAGACATCCAGCAAATGGGCGGCATCGACCGCTGTGTAGATTTGCGTCGAAGAAAGGCTCGCATGACCGAGCAGTTCCTGGAGCGACCGCAGATCGGCGCCCCGGCCCAGCAAATGGGTCGCGAAACTGTGGCGAAGGGCATGCGGCGTGGTCCGGTCCGAAAGCCCCAAAGTCGCCCGCGCCTTGCGTACCACGCGCCGGATCAGCTCCCCGTTCAACGGACCGCCACGCGCGCCCCGGAACAGTGGCTGGTCCTTGGTCATCGGATAAGGACACAAGGCGATGTAACGCTCGATCGCGTCGCGCACGAGCGGCAGCAGCGGCACGATCCGTGTCTTGTTGCGCTTGCCGAGCACGGCGATGGCGTCCCCGAGCGGCAGCGCGCCTCCGGTGAGGCCGAGCGCTTCGGCCACGCGCAGCCCGCTCCCGTAGAGGAGGAGGAGAACCGCGAAATCGCGCGCCGCGATCCATTCGTGGACGGCTTCCTCGCCGGCTTCCCCGGCCAGGCTGAAGGCTTCGTCGGGGGATATGGGGCGCGGTACGCTCCGCGGACGCTTCGGCCCCTTCAGGCGCGGTATGGCCGTCTGGTCGCCTCGTTCCGAAGCGGCGAAGGCCAGGAAACCGCGCACCGCCGAGAGCTCACGTGCCGCCGAACTGTTGCCGAGTCCTTCCATTCTGCGCGTCGTCAGGAAGGCGCGGAGATCGGCGGGTTGCAGGCGTCCGAGCGCCCCTCCATCGACCGCTGTCCCCAAATGCCGCCCGAGAAAGGCGATCAGCCGGTGCGCGGTCGCGGCATAAGCACGTACGGTATGGGCGGATCGGCGGCGGTCCTTGCTCAGATGATGTTGCCAGCTGTGGGCAATTTCGCGCGCCGGATGGTCGGGCGGCAACGGCTCTATGGAATCAGCCACCGGCCCATGCAGCGCGTCAGCACGCGTCCCAGGAAGACAAGCAATTCGGATCCGTGGCGCGTCTCGAATCCTTGCTCGCCGCGCTGGCCCAAGGCGAGAAGCCCGCTCGGCAAGGGCGGATCGCTCTCCAGGCGGACCAAAGCTTCGGCGCGGATGAGGTCGCAGGCGGGACCGAACAAGGGATGGCCGCGCTTGACGCCGCGCAGCACCACCCCGTCAAAGCCGGTAACGGATCGTTCGATGACCTTGGCGTCGACGAACTGAATCCCTGATGCATCGGCGCGCATGCCCTTGCCGCCGACGAACAGTCCCACGGCGACCGCGTCCAGCCCCAATATCTGCGGCCATTCCTGGGTGACGATGTGGATGAGATGGTCGAAACCTTCGGCCTCCACCGCCGCCAGTACAGCGGCATGGATCGAGGCGACCGCACCGGAATGGCCCCGCGCGAAGGCGATGAGGTCCTGATTGGCCTCCTCCACCGCCGCGACCCTGGCGCGCAGATTCGCCACCGCCCGGTCTTCGAAATTGATCACTGTTCCCATCGCCCGATCAGCTTAACCACAAGATGGTTAAGATGCGATGGCGAAAATCCCTAATTCGAACGCTTGGGAATCCGGGACCCCTTTTCGGAGGGCGGCACAGCCTAACCGATCGTCTGCCCTGTCTTCTGCCAGTCGGAAAGGAAGGCTTCCAGCCCGCGATCGGTCAAAGGGTGCTTGAAAAGCTGGCGGATGACGCTCGGCGGCGCGGTCATGACATCGGCGCCGATCTTGGCGGCTTCCAGCACATGAACCGGATGCCGGACGCTTGCGACCAGGATCTGCGTGTCGAAGCCGTAATTGTCGTAGATCAGCCGGATCTCCGAAATGATCTGCATGCCGTCGAAGCCGATATCGTCGTGCCGGCCGACGAAGGGCGATATGAAGGTCGCTCCGGCTTTGGCCGCGAGCAGGGCCTGGTTAGCGGTAAAGCAGAGCGTCACATTGACCATCGTGCCTTCGCCGGTCAGCGCCTTGCAGGTCTTCAACCCGTCGATGGTGAGCGGGACCTTGATCGTGATATTGTCGGCGATCTTCCGCAGCACCTCCGCCTCGCGCATCATCGCGGCATGTTCGGTGGCGACGACTTCGGCCGAAACCGGCCCCGGAACGATGCTGCAAATCTCGGCGACCACCTCCAGGAAGTTGCGGCCGGCCTTGTGAACCAGCGAAGGATTGGTGGTGACTCCGTCCAGCAGACCGGTTTCGGCCAGCTCCTTGATGTCGTTCGTATCGGCGGTGTCGACGAAAAATTTCATGGATGCTGTCCCTCGATTCGGAAAATCTGTCCCGGGCCCTATAGCGCCTGAGCGGGATTTCGCCGCTCCGGAATCGCGGAGGACATGCAGGCTGCCGGATCCTTTTCATGGTTGCGTGCCAGCCAGTCCGCAGGGCGCCCGTCAATATCGCCGAGCGCGACGTCGAACCTGGCGGCAATGCTTGCCCCGATATCCTCCATGTCGATATCCGGATATTCGCTGCCGGCGGCAAAACCCCGGCCATGGACGATCAGCAGCCCGTCATCGCGATGGTCACCCGTCCGCCAGCCGTCATAAGGGCTGTGCAGGATCCCGATCTTCGGAGACGAGACCCGCTCGATGGGTGCTTCGCGGTTCCAATCGACGAACAGATCCGGCATTACGTCTCGGGGAGAACGCCGGTGCCGCGTATCCGACCGGATCACTGCCCTGACGGCGGGCCGGCCCGTGTCCAGGTTCACGAGCTCGAGCAGATCCTCTTCGAGCTGGGCGCAGACCCTGTCGAAATCCTCTGGAGCGACGCATCCGTCCGGCTCCCGGCCGACCAGGTTCAGGCGGATGCCCCCATAGACATAATTGTTGGGTTCCAGGAAATAATGCTGGCGTGCGCGGGCGGTGGAAAAGGTCCGTTCGTCCAGCAGTCGCCCGACCCGTTCCCGGATCGAAAGCGGTACGCCGAGGCGCGAGGCCAGTCTGCGCAGCCCGGGTATCGCGGCCCTGAGCGGTGCGCTCGCGGAGACCGACCGGCGACCCTCCGACCCGAAATGATGAGAATCGAGCCGCGACAATAATTCGTCCAGCATGTGAACGCCGTCGTGATGTGGCCCCATCCCATGACTCATGAGCAGGCAGATAAGGGCGTCGGGACCGGCCTTTGCCACTACCTCGCCAACGCCAGCATCCACCGCGCGATAAAGGGTCAGAATGGGATCCCCGCCCAGACGCTCCGCCACAGACGCATCGAAGCGGGGATGCGCATGATCGTGGAGATGCCACAATTGATGGCCACCGGCATGGGCCTCTCCGAATATGCCGACGACCAGATCCCATTCTTCATCGGCCAACAGGTCCGACAGCAAGCGAGCCTTGGCAGCAGCGCCTTCGATCAGCCCGTCCAGCAGCTTGCCTTCCTCCTGGGCCGTCCGGAGCGCGCCTGCGCGATGGACATAATCGTCCGGCGCGAAATCCTCATGGGTAATGGCCGGAATGCCGAGCACCGGATGGGTGCCGATGGTCGCTACGATCTCTTTCGCCTTGCCGGGTGGCCAGCTGCACAACCCCCAATGCCTGTCGTGGCATCCCCATTCCACCACCTGGACACCGTTCAAACCCGGTTCCAGCCGGGCATGGGGAACATCGACTATGGCGACACGGCGGCCGCTATCGGCAACCGTTTTCCAGAAGGTCGGAAAGCCATCGAAGCGGGGCGGCGACAGGCGATGTCGGTAGGTCTCGATCTCGATCCTGTTCCAGCAATGGAATCCATGACGATCGGGGCGCAGGCATGTCGTGAAATTGGCCCATGCCGCGCCTACATAGAGGCCGAACGGATTGCAGACCCTGGCCCGCGCGCCGTTTTCCAGCAGGCGGGCGATATTGGGGAGTTGTCCATCCTCGGCAAAGCCCAGAGCCGTGCAGGGATCGAAGGCGTCGAGACCGATGACGATGACCGGAGATTTTTGCAGCGGAGCCTCCTTTGTCCTTTCTATGCCGTCGGCCGCGGTCCTGCAACGCTGCCATGACCACCACCGCATCCTTCAGGACTGGCACGAATAACGATATGGCAGCTCGATGAACCGCAACCGCGCCCGCGTCATCTTGCTCAATGCTGCCCTTGGCCCCCTCGACTATCGCGTTCCGCACGGAATGGAGGTGGAACCGGGCTCGATCGTGCTCGCTCCGCTCGGGCCCAGGCAACTGACCGGCGTCGTGTGGGAGCCGGAAAGACTCGAAACCGAGGAAGTGGGCGACAATCGCCTTCGCCCGCTGGTTCAGCTCTACGATCTGCCGCCGCTCGCTGCGCCGCTGCGCAGGCTCATAGAATGGACCGCCGATTATTATCTGGCGCCCATCGCCGCCGTGCTCCGCATGAGCCTGGCTTCCGCCAGCGCCCTCGACGGCAGCAGGACCGTGATCGAATATCGCGCCACCGGACGCGTGCCGGATCGGCTGACGCCGCAGCGGGTGCAGGCGCTCGAGCGGATCGGCGAACGGCAAGGCCTGGTGCGGGAACTGGCTCTGGCCGCCGGCGTGTCCGATGCTGTGATCCGCGGCCTGGTGAAGGCCGGGGCCATCGAAGCGGTCGAAGTGACGGTCGACGATCCCTTCCCTTTCCCCGACCCGGACCATGATCCGCCACGGCTGGAAGCAGCGCAAAGCGCGGCCGCCGCTCAATTCGTCGAAGCGGTCGAGGCGGAAGAATTCGCGCCTTTTCTGCTGGACGGGGTCACCGGCTCCGGGAAGACCGAGGTCTATTTCGAAGCGATCGCAAAATCATTGCGCAAGGGCCGGCAAACGCTGGTTCTTTTGCCCGAGATTGCGCTTACCGAACCCTTCCTCAAACGCTTCACGGCGCGCTTCGGCCACGAGCCGGTGGCCTGGCACTCGGGGCTTCGCCAATCGCAACGCCGCCGCGCCTGGCGCGCAATCGCGACCGGAGATGCCCGGGTCGTGGTGGGTGCGCGTTCCGCCCTCTTTCTTCCCTATCGGAATCTCGGCTTGATCGTCGTCGACGAGGCCCATGAGACGAGCTTCAAGCAGGAAGAAGGCGTTCAATATCATGCCCGCGATGTCGCCGTCATGCGGGCAAAGCTGGAAAGGGTGCCCGTTATTCTCGCTTCGGCCACGCCGGCCATAGAGAGCCGCCAGATGGCGGAGATCGGCGTCTATCGCGAAGTCCGCCTCCCCGACCGCTACGGCGTCGCCGAAATGCCCGACATCCGCGCCGTCGATCTTATCCAGGACCCTCCCCCTCGCGGCCGCTGGCTCGCGCCGCTTCTGGTCGCGGAACTGGAGCGCAACCTGGAACGAGGCGAGCAAAGCCTGCTCTTCCTCAACCGCCGCGGCTATGCGCCGCTGACCCTCTGCCGGGCTTGCGGCCACCGTTTCCAATGCCCGAACTGCACCGCCTGGATGGTCGAACACCGGCTGGTCCGCCGTCTGGCCTGCCATCATTGCGGTCATGTCATGCCGCCCCCTCGTCTCTGTCCGGAATGCCAGGAGGAAGACAGTCTCGTCCCTGTGGGACCGGGCGTCGAGCGAATCGCCGACGAAGTCGCCGCCATATTCCCGGACGCACGACGGGCGATCGTCACTTCGGACACCATCTGGTCGCCGGCAAAGGCGGCGGAGTTCGTGGGCCGCATGGAAGCGGGCGAGATCGACATCGTGATCGGCACCCAATTGGTAACCAAAGGCTATCACTTCCCCAACCTCACCCTGGTCGGCGTGGTCGACGCAGACCTCGGCCTTTCGGGCGGAGACTTGCGGGCAGCGGAGCGCAGTTTCCAGCAGATCGCCCAGGTCGCCGGCCGTGCCGGTCGCGGGGAGAAGCCGGGCCGGGTTCTCGTTCAGACCCACGAGCCCGCTGCGCCCGTGATCCGCGCCCTGGTGAGCGGGGACACCGAGAGCTTCTACCAGGCCGAAACCGATGCCAGGCGCGGCGCGGCCATGCCGCCCTTCGGGCGCCTCGCGGCGATCGTCATTTCGTCGGAAGACGCCCGGGAGGCCGAGGAAGCGGCGCGACTGATCGGCCGGACCGCACCGAAGGTGGAGAATATGGCGGTGTTCGGTCCCGCTCCCGCTCCTTTGGCGATGCTGCGCGGTCGTCATCGCCAGCGTCTCCTCGTCCACGCCGCCCGCTCGCTCGACGTTCAGGATGTCATCCGCGAATGGCTGGGCGCCCTGACTTGGCCGCGGGGCGTGCGCGTGGCGGTCGACGTGGATCCATACAGCTTTTTGTGACCGCTTGTCGCCGGCCGGAGGGGGCGATACTTATCCAGCGGGGAGAAAATCCATGATTCGCATAGCCTTACTGCTGCTGTTCGCGCTGGTGCCGGGTGTCGCCCATGCCGAATGGCGCGAAGCCAGCACCAGGCATTTCCTGGTCTATAGCGAGGGCAGCGAAGCCAAGCTTCGTGAAGTGGCGACCAAGCTGGAAAAATATGATTTCATCCTGCGCTGGGGATCCAAGGTCAACAGACCGGCCAGCGCGATCAAGCTTAAAATCTATCTCGTCCCCACGCCGCAAGACGTACAGGCCGCGCTCGGCGGCGGCCGCAACATGGGCGTCCTCGGCTTTTACGATCCGAGCATGCGCGGCCCCTATTTCGTCGGATTGGAGCGCGACCCCAACGACATTGACGGCATGGGCGCGCAACAGGTGCTGTTCCATGAATATACGCACCATTTCATGTTCCAGTATTTCCCGGCCGCCTACCCCTCCTGGTACAGTGAAGGCTTTGCGGAATTTTACGGAACCACCAGGATTCTCGACAATGACGCGATCGAACTGGGACATGCGGCCTTGGCCCGCTATTATTCGCTCACCAGCAAGCAATGGCTGCCGCTCGAGAAGATGCTGGCCGCGAAGAATTACGAGGATGTGAAGCGCGATCTCCACCTTCTCTATGCGCAAGGCTGGCTGCTCGTTCACTATCTGGCGAACACCCCGGCCCGCGCCGGTCAGCTGGACAAGTATCTGGCCTTGATCAATGCCGGTCAGAGCTTCGAGGCCGCGACCGACGCGGCCTTCGGCAAGGATGCCAAGGAGCTCGATTCGGAGCTTCGTGCTTATGCCCGCAAGCGCGCCATCAACGCGACGCGCACACAGTTCAAGCCGATCGACATCGGCCCCCTCGCCGTGCGCACCCTCTCGCCCGCCGAGGACGCCCTGATCAAGAAGGATATAGAATTGAGCCGCGGCATCCTCGTTCGCGAGGCGGCGGAATTCGCCGAGGATGTCCGCAAAATCGCAGGCCGTTATCCGCAGGATCCTTATGCCTTGCGCATCCTTACCGAGGCGGAACGCGCCGCCGGCAACACGAACGAGGCAATGGCCGCACTCGATCGCTGGCTGGCGCTCCAGCCACGCGACCCGAAGGCGCTGACCCACCGGGCGCAGATGCAGGTGGAAGCGCTGGCTTCCGCCAGATCGACCGATGAACAGGCGTGGAACGCGGCCCGCCAGCAGATCGTCGACGCGATCAAACTGGCTCCGGACGATCCCTTTCCGCTCATCGCATATTATGACAGCTTCCGCGCCCAGAACCTGTTGCCGCCGGCTGGAGCTCAAAATGGCCTCTATCATGCGTTCGAATTGATGCCGCAGGTTCCCCAGCTTCGGCAGAAGCTGGCCTCCGATTTCGAGCAGCGCAACATGATCAAGGATGCGATCGACATCATCAAGCCCGCCGCCTACGCCCTTCATTCCGACGACGACAAGAGCGAGTCCGAAAAGAGGAAGGAGGCCGAGCTCAAAGCGAAGAATCGGGTCGCCGGTGAACCGGTCGATGCCGAGGAACCCTGGCAAATGCTCGATCGCCTCGAAAAGAAACTGGAATCGGCCCCGGCCGCAACCGCTGCCCAATAGGCCCGAAACGGACCATTCCTCGCGCCGAAGCCCGATTGATTGGCACAACATGTTGTGAAACAGTGCCTTGACGGCCACGCGGCCGCCAAGGGGGTATTTCGCATTGCGCCATCATCTGCTCGCGCTCGCGCTGACTCATCTCGCAGCAGCACCCGCTTCCGCGACCTGGCGGGAGGCGAAGACCAGACATTTCATCATCTATTCGGAACAGCGAGAGGAAGCTCTCCGAAAATTTGCAACCAGGCTCGAGCGATACGACGCTGCCATGCGTTATTTTCGGAATGTTCCGGATACGCAATTTGGTCCGGCGAATCGATTGACAATTTATGTCGTGCCAAACGCCTCCCGCGTAAGGCGTCTCATGGGCGACAAAAGCGGGACGGTCGCCGGCTTTTACATTCCGAGAGCCTCCGCATCAGTCGCATTCATTCCCGCGAGCATCGGTTCGGGAGAAGAATGGAATATGGATGCCGAGAACGTCCTTCTTCATGAATATGCTCACCATTTCACATATCAGAATTATGCGGGCGCCTTCCCTGCCTGGTTCATAGAAGGCTTTGCCGAGTTTCACTCCTCTGCGAAATTCGAAAAGGATGGCACGGTCGGCATCGGCATGCCGCCGTTGCACCGGGGCTGGGGTCTGCTTGCGGGCAATCCACTGCCGCTGGAAAAGATGATGACGGCCGAGCCGGGAGAGCTGAACACAACCGAGCGCGAAGCCCTTTACGGCCGTGGCTGGCTGCTGACCCACTTTCTGACCTTCGAGCCGGATCGGCGAGATCAGCTCGCTGCATATCTCCGGGGCATCAATCAAGGCGAATCCAGCCTCGATGCGGCCGAAGCAGCGTTCGGCGATCTGAAGCAGATGAGCAAGGAACTCGACCGATATCTGATGCGCCGCAAAATGTCCTATGTGCCAATCCAGCCGCTGCCGATCGGAGATCTGGAGATCCGCGAAGTCAGCCCCGGCGAAGATGCCGTCATGGATGCCAAGATTCAGTCCCGGCGGGGCGTGACCCGCGACCAGGCCGTCGCCCTGGTGGCGGATATGCGCCGGGAAGCAGCGCCCTTCCCAGACGATCCAGCCGTCCAGGCGGCCCTCGCGGAAGCGGAATATGATGCAGGCAATGACGCGGAGGCCGAGGCCGCGGCGGATCGCGCGATCGCAAAAGATCCGAAATGTATCGACGCTCTGATCCACAAGGCGATGGTGAAGATGCGGCGCGCAAATGGTTCGTCAGATCCGAATGTCTGGGACGAAGTGCGCCGCGCCATCAACGCCGCCAATCGGGTCGACCCGATGCATGCGGTGCCGTTCATTCTTTTCTACAACAGCTTCCGGCAGCAAGGGATAAAGCCGACGGCCAATGCCGTCGCAGGCCTCAATGAGGCTTTCTATCTAGCCAAGCAGGACCGGGATCTGAGGATGCTGGCGGCCTATCAATATCTTGTCGACGGCAAGGCGAAGGAAGCGCGGACGGCGCTCGCCCCCATCGCCTTCGATCCTCATGCGGGTGAGATGAGCAAGTTTGCTGCACCCATCATGGACCAGCTCGACGCTGGCGACACTGCCGCTGCGCTGAAGGCCTGGGAGAAAGCCGGCAAGACAAACGCCGCAGGTGAAGAGGTGGGGGATCAGAAAGATAACGCCCGCTGAAGACTCCAGCTATCCGTCATTCGAACCTTTCGCTTCGCGCTCGAGAAGCGCCGCCTTGCGGCCGAGACCGTAAGCGAAGCCTCCGGGCGAGCCGTCCCCGCGCCGCGCCCGGTGGCAGGGGATCAGGACCGCGACATTGTTCGCCCCGCACGCACTTCCCGCCGCCCGGGCCGCGCCGGGTTTCCCAGCCCTGGCCGCGAGGGCTGCATAGCTCAGGCTCTCGCCCGGCGGGATCCGGGACAATTCCCGCCACACCGCCTCCTGGAAGGCCGTCCCGCGCACGTCGAGCGGCAGATCGTGCGGCCGGGCCGGAGCCTCGACGGCGTCCACCGCCTTGCACACCAGATCATCCAATGTGCCATTGCCGCGCTCGATACGGGCCTTGGGAAAGCGGCTCCGCAACGCCTGCTCGTCCTCGTCGAACGATAGCCGGCAAATGCCCTTGTCGGTCGCGGCGACCAGCATCGGGCCGAGCGAGGTATTGGCGATCGCCCATCGGATCGTCTCGCCGCGCCCGCCATCGCGCCAGGCCGAGGGTGTCATGCCCAAGCGTCCCTTGGCGTCGGCATAAAAGCGGCCCGGGCCAGAATAGCCTGCATCATAAATGGCGTCGGTGACCCGCTCCTGGGTCGAAAGGCTTTCCGTCATGATCCTGGCTCTCCTTGCCTTGGCATAAGCGGCCGGCGTCACACCGGTGGCGCGCTTGAACAATCGGTGGAAATGGTGCGGGGAGTAGCCCGCATCGGCGGCCATCCGCTTCAGCGACGGCACCGTTTCGGCCTGCTCGATCAGTCGGAAGGCGCTGGCCAGGGCGGCCGCGTCCCGGCTGACTTCGTCGGGCTTGCACCTCAGGCAGGCTCTCAGCCCCGCCGCTTCCGCCTCCGCGCATGTCGCGAAGAAGCGGACATTTTCAGGCTTGGGATGCCGCGCCGCGCAGGATGGACGGCAATAGATACCAGTGGTGAGGACGCCTGTGACGAATTCCCCGTCCCGACTCCTGTCGCGAGCGAGCACTGCCGCCCAGGCGTCTTTCGGATCGATATGCTGTTCCATGACCTTCCTGTAATAGGCCACGTAAGGCCGCGCGTCCCACAACTTGCTTTCAAAACATGCGCGGTCGCAAAACCCCGACAGGCCACCTTGCATCGCAGCAAAGCCCCTGCTAGGGCGCCCGCGACCCATTCAGGGGGCGCTTTTCAAGCCCCTCTTTCCGCATGGGCTATCCGATCTGGGAGTAGAGGCGCGCGTGGATAATTCCGGCGGCATACAGGCAAGTTTGGCAGGGCGCTACGCGACGGCTTTGTTCGGTCTGGCGCGTGACGAGAAGCAGTTGGAGGCGGTAAGCGCAAGCCTCGCCACCTTGAAGGCCGGCCTTGCCGATTCGGAGGATTTCCGGACGCTGACGGCGAGCCCGCTCGTCTCGCGGGAGCAGGCGACCGGCGCCGTCGCTGCCACCGCCAAGGCGATGAAGCTCGATCCGGTCACCACCAACTTCCTGGGCGTCCTCGCCCAGAATCGCCGCCTCGGTCAGCTCGGCGCAATCATCCGCGCCTTCGACCTGCTCGCCGCGGATTTCCGCGGTGAGACGACGGCCGAGATCGTCTCGGCCCGTCCACTCGATTCCGATCAGGTCGAGGCCCTGAAGACTAATCTGAAGACCCGTCTCGGCCGCGACGTCTCGGTCGATCTCCACGTCGATCCCGCCATTCTTGGCGGTCTCGTCGTGAAGGTCGGCTCGCAGATGATCGACGGCTCCATCCGCACCAAACTCAATGATCTCGCCCAGGCAATGAAGGGCTAAGGCCCGCAAGGGCTTCGATGAAAGGCTGAACATGGATATCCGCGCCGCTGAAATCTCCAAGGTCATCCGCGACCAGATCGCAAGCTTCGGTACCGAAGCCCAGGTCTCGGAAGTCGGCACCGTGCTCTCGGTCGGCGACGGCATCGCACGCATCCACGGCCTGGACAATGTCCAGGCCGGCGAGATGATCGCCTTCCCCGGCGGCATCCAGGGCATGGCCCTCAACCTCGAAGCCGACAATGTCGGCGCCGTGATCTTCGGCAATGACAGCCAGATCAAGGAAGGCGACACCGTCAAGCGGACCGGCACCATCGTCGACGTTCCTGTCGGCAAGGCCCTGCTCGGCCGCGTCGTGGACGGTCTCGGCAACCCGATCGACGGCAAGGGACCGATCGAAACGACCGAGCGGCGCCGCGTCGAAACCAAGGCGCCGGGCATCATCCCGAGGCAATCGGTGCACGAGCCCGTGCAGACGGGCGTCAAGGCCCTGGACGCCCTGGTCCCCGTCGGACGCGGCCAGCGCGAATTGATCATCGGCGATCGCCAGACCGGGAAGTCGGCGGTCGCGATCGACACCTTCATCAACCAGAAGCTGGCCAATGCCGGCGACGATGAGAGCCAGAAGCTCTATTGCATCTACGTCGCCATCGGCCAGAAGCGCTCGACCGTCGCCCAGCTCGTCCGCTCGCTGGAAGAAAATGGCGCGATGGAATATTCGATCGTGGTTGCCGCGACCGCTTCCGAGCCTGCCCCGTTGCAGTTCCTGGCGCCGTATACCGGCTGCACGATGGGAGAATATTTCCGCGACAATGGCATGCACGCCGTCATCGTCTATGACGATCTTTCCAAGCAGGCCGTCGCCTACCGCCAGATGTCGCTGCTGCTGCGCCGCCCGCCGGGCCGCGAAGCCTTTCCGGGCGACGTCTTCTATCTCCACTCGCGCCTGCTCGAGCGCGCCGCCAAGATGAACAAGGCCAATGGTTCGGGCTCGCTGACCGCCTTGCCGATCATCGAAACCCAGGCGGGCGATCTTTCGGCCTATATTCCGACCAACGTCATCTCCATCACCGACGGCCAGATCTTCCTGGAAACCGAGCTTTTCTACCAGGGTATTCGCCCGGCCATCAACGTCGGCCTGTCGGTCAGCCGCGTCGGTTCCGCCGCGCAGACCAAGGCGATGAAGAAAGTGTCGGGATCGATCAAGCTGGAGCTCGCGCAATATCGCGAAATGGCGGCCTTCGCCCAGTTCGGCTCGGACCTCGATGCGTCGACCCAGCGCCTCCTGAACCGCGGCGTCCGCCTGACGGAATTGCTGAAGCAGCCGCAATTCTCGCCGATGCCGATGGAAGAGCAGGTCGTCTCCATCTTTTCGGGCGTCAACGGCTATCTCGACCAGATCCCGAAGGAGGACGTCGTTCGCTACGAAGCCGCTCTCCTCGCCCATGTCCGTCACGATCACCCCGGCGTGCTCGCCACCATCCGCGATACCAAGGCGCTGGACGACGACACTACGGCCAAGCTGAAGGACATCGTCGCAGACTTCACCAAGACGTTCGCATAAGGATCTCGGCAAGTGGCCAGCCTCAAGGCGCTCAAAGGGCGGATCGCGTCGGTCAAGTCGACGCAGAAGATCACCAAGGCGATGCAGATGGTCGCCGCGGCCAAGCTGCGCCGCGCGCAACAGGCGGCGGTCGCCGGTCGTCCCTATGCCGAGCGCATGGAGGCGGTCATGACCAGCCTGGCGTCGCGCGTCACCATCGGTCCGAACAGCTCGAAGCTGATCGCCGGCACCGGCAGTGACCAGACCCATCTGATCGTCGTCTGCACCTCGGACCGTGGCCTTGCCGGCGCCTTCAACACGAATATCGTCCGCGCCGTCCGCAAGGAAGCCGAGGCTTTGATGGCCGCCGGCAAGACCGTCTATTTCTACCTGGTCGGCAGCAAGGGCCGGGCCGTCATCGGCCGGATCTATCCAAAGCAGATCCTTCACCAGTTCGACACCAGTGCGATCAAGCAGCCGAGTTTCGCCGACGCCCAGGCGATCGCCGCCGATATCGTCGACCGGTACATGACCGACGGCATCGACGTCGTGCACCTTTATTATGCCCGCTTCCGCTCGCCCTTGGTCCAGGAACCGACCGGGCAGCAGATCATTCCGGTGCCCAGCCCCACGACCGAGCTCTCCGCCGCCAGTGCCACTAGTGCGATCGAGTTCGAGCCCGACGAGGAGGAAATCCTCGCCGAACTGCTTCCGCGCAATATCGCCGTGCAGATCTTCCGCGCGTTGCTCGAGAATGCGGCATCGGAGCAGGGCAGCCGCATGACGGCGATGGACAATGCGACCCGCAATGCCGGCGACATGATCAATCGCCTGTCGATCCAATATAATCGCAGCCGCCAGGCCGCAATCACCACCGAGCTGGTGGAAATCATTTCGGGCGCCGAAGCGCTCTAGGACATTTAAGAGGCAAGGAAAGAAGCCATGGCCAAAGCCGCAACCGCGAAGACCAAAGCCCCCAGCGCCGCCACCGGCAGCGCCAAGAACACCGGCCGCGTCAGCCAGGTCATCGGTGCCGTCGTCGACGTCAGCTTCGAAGGCGAACTGCCGGCGATCCTCTCGGCGCTCGAAACCGACAATAATGGCAATCGCCTCGTCCTCGAGGTCGCCCAGCATCTCGGCGAGAATATCGTCCGCACCATCGCGATGGATTCGACCGAGGGCCTCACCCGCGGCCAGGCCGTCTCCGCCACCGGCTCGCAGATCCGCATGCCGGTCGGCCCGATGACCCTCGGCCGAATCATGAACGTCATCGGCGAGCCGATCGACGAGCGCGGCCCGATCGGTCACACCGACACCGCTCCGATCCACGCCGACGCGCCGATCTTCACCGATCAGTCGACCGAGACCAGCATGCTCGTCACCGGCATCAAGGTGATCGACCTGCTCGCGCCTTATGCGAAGGGCGGCAAGATCGGCCTGTTCGGCGGCGCCGGCGTCGGCAAGACGGTTTTGATCCAGGAACTGATCAACAATATCGCCAAGGGCCACGGCGGCACCTCGGTGTTCGCCGGCGTGGGCGAGCGCACCCGCGAGGGCAACGATCTCTATCACGAATTTCTCGACGCCGGCGTCATCGCCAAGGATGCCGAAGGCAATCCGACCCCGGAGGGCTCGAAGGTCGCCCTGGTGTTCGGCCAGATGAACGAGCCGCCGGGCGCCCGCGCCCGCGTCGCTCTCTCGGGTCTGACCATCGCCGAATATTTCCGCGACGTCGAAGGCCAGGACGTCCTTTTCTTCGTCGACAACATCTTCCGCTTCACCCAGGCGGGTTCGGAAGTGTCGGCGCTCCTCGGCCGCATTCCTTCGGCGGTGGGCTATCAGCCGACGCTCGCCACCGACATGGGCGCGCTGCAGGAGCGGATCACCTCGACCAACAAGGGGTCGATCACTTCGGTGCAGGCGATTTACGTCCCCGCCGACGATCTTACCGATCCGGCCCCGGCGACCAGCTTCGCTCACTTGGACGCGACCACCGTGCTGTCGCGCGCGATTTCGGAGCTTGGCATCTATCCGGCGGTCGACCCGCTCGATTCGACCAGCCGCGTGCTCACCGTCCGCGTCGTCGGCCAGGAACATTATGACACCGCCCGCCGCGTCCAGGAGACGCTGCAGCGCTACAAGTCGCTCCAGGACATCATCGCCATTCTCGGCATGGACGAACTGAGCGAGGAAGATAAGCTGACCGTCAATCGCGCCCGGAAGATCCAGCGCTTCCTGTCGCAGCCGTTCCACGTCGCCGAAGTCTTCACCGGCATCCCCGGCAAGTTCGTCCAGGTCGAAGATACGGTGAAGAGCTTCAAGGCCGTCGTCGATGGTGAATATGACCATCTTCCCGAAGCGGCCTTCTACATGGTCGGCGGCATCGAGGAAGCTATCGAGCGCGCTCAGCGCCTGGCCGCCGAGGCGGCATAAGTGGCCGACCTCCACTTCGAACTGGTCACCCCGGAGCGGCTCATCCGCTCCGAGGAGGTGCGCATGGTCGTCGTGCCCGGCACGGAGGGCGATTTCGGCGTCCTCGCCGGCCACGCCCCCTATATGTCGACCCTGCGCAACGGCGAGATCGCCATCTACCGCGACAGCGGCGAACCGGAACGCATCCCGGTCGAGGGCGGCTTCGCGGAAGTCAGCGAAAAGGGCCTGACGATCCTCGCCGAAAAGGCGGACATCACGGCGTAATTGCTTTCTGTCCTCCCTGCGACTTCGCGGGAGGAAGATCGCCACCTAGTCCGGCGCCCCGCCCAGATCGCGCACGCGCTGCGACCGCCACAGCCAAAGGCCGCCGGCGATGATCAGGGCGGCGCCCGCAAAGGTCGCCCCGTCCGGCGGATCGGCGAACCAGATCCAGCTGATCGCGCCCGCCACCAGCAATTGCACATAGGTCATCGGCGACACCAAGGCCGCGCTGATCCGCGTCGTCGCCAGATAGATGAGCAGGTGGCTGACCGTGCCGGTGACCGCGACCCCCAGGCATTTCACGACGACTTCCGTGCTCGGCATGCCGATGGCGAATTGCGGCGCTCCGCTCAGATGCAGGAGTGTCGCCGCCGCCAGCAGGATCGGCGTGGCCAGCCCTGCGATCAGCAGCTGCATCACCAAAGCGGGCGCTGCCCCGGCCGCCTTGCGGTTGAAGATCATCAGCATCGCCATGCCCAGCGCCGCGCCGATCGGGTAGAAGGCGGCGAGGCCCAGTTCGAGAACATTGGGACGAAGCACCACCAGCACCCCGGCAAAGGCCAAGGCGATCGCCCCCAATGCCGCGCGCGGCGTCCTCTCGCCCAGGAAGATCGCCGCCAGCAAGGCGGTGATCATCGGGCTGGTGAACAATATCGCCGTCGCATCGGCGAGCGGCATCGCCATCGCCCCCATGAAGAAGCAGATCGTCGCCAGCGAGACGGAAAATCCCCGCCCCAGCTGCAGCCAGGGCCGCGGCAGCACGAATCCGCTGCGGCCATGATGGATCGCCACCGCCGCTGCTAGGCCGATCGCGCCGAAGACATAGCGCAGCGCCGACACCGCGGTCCCCGGCCAGTCTCCCGCCATCGACTTCACCAGCCCGTCGCCGACCGAGAGGATCGCGAAGCCGGCCAGCGCCAGCAGCAGCGCGGATCCCTTATTGCCCGATTCCATAAATTCCCCGCGTCGCCCGTCCCGAAGCCTGTTCCGGGGGATTAGGCAATTGTCAAAGTTTCCGCATTATTCACCACTTCTCGCGACCGATCGTACCGGTCTGAAGGATAAGGGTGAGCGCAAGATGAGTGCTTTTGGACGACGAGGCCCTGGCGGCAATAATGGCAGGCCGAGCTTCGGCGTAGCCCGTCCGATGAAGGGCGGCGGCGCCGCGCCGGTTCTTCCGACCGAGAATGGCGGCGACCAATTCCCGCCGCTCGATTCCGTCGAGCTTCCCGGCGAAGACATTCTCCCCGGCAGCATGGACCGCGGCGACGCGATGTCGCGCCTGACCGAGCGCCAGGCAACACTCGTCGATTCGGACAAGCC
Source organism: Sphingosinicella rhizophila (assembly GCF_032378825.1). Lineage (NCBI taxonomy): Bacteria > Pseudomonadati > Pseudomonadota > Alphaproteobacteria > Sphingomonadales > Sphingosinicellaceae > Sphingosinicella > Sphingosinicella rhizophila. The sequence goes on from NZ_JAVUPU010000006.1 coordinate 71,463, forward strand.
CAAGAATGAAGGTTTCGAAGCCTCAATCCACCGCATCAAGGAGCAGGTCCTTCCGCGCCTCCTCGAGCGCGTCGATCCCGAAGCCGCCGCTACCTTGTCCAAGGACGAGCTGGCCGAGGAATTCCGCCCGATCATCGGCGAAGTCCTCGCCGAGCTGAAGATCAACCTCAACCGCCGCGAGCAGTTCGCGCTGGAGAAGGTGCTGGTCGACGAACTGCTCGGCCTCGGCCCCTTGGAAGAGCTGCTCAACGATCCGGAAGTCAGCGACATCATGGTCAACGGCCCGGACCAGACCTATATCGAAAAGAAGGGCAAGCTGCAGCTCGCCAACATCCAGTTCCGCGACGAGGAGCATCTGTTCCAGATCGCCCAGCGGATCGTCAACAAGGTCGGCCGCCGCGTCGACCAGACCACCCCGCTCGCCGACGCCCGCCTCCAGGACGGCAGCCGCGTCAACGTCATCGTGCCGCCGCTGTCGCTGCGCGGCACCGCCATCTCGATCCGTAAATTCTCCGAGAAGCCGATCACGCTCGACATGATGAAGGGCTTCGGCTCGATGTCGGACAAGATGGCGACCGCGCTGAAGATCGCCGGCGCCGCCCGGTTCAACATCATCATCTCCGGCGGTACCGGCTCGGGCAAGACGACCATGCTCAACGCTCTGTCGAAGCTGATCGATCCGGGCGAACGCGTGCTGACCATCGAGGACGCGGCCGAGCTTCGGCTGCAGCAGCCGCACTGGCTGCCGCTCGAAACCCGCCCGCCGAACCTGGAGGGCCAGGGCGCGATCACCATTCGCGACCTCGTCATCAACGCGCTGCGTATGCGTCCTGACCGGATCATCCTGGGCGAAATCCGCGGGCCGGAATGTTTCGACCTTCTGGCGGCGATGAACACCGGCCACGACGGATCGATGGCCACGCTCCACTCCAACAGCCCGCGCGAATGCCTGGCCCGTATGGAGAATATGGTGATGATGTCGGACATCAAGGTCCCGAAGGAGGCGATCAGCCGCCAGATCGCGGATTCGGTCGACCTGATCGTCCAGGTGAAGCGCCTCCGCGACGGATCCCGCCGCACCACCAACATCACCGAGGTGATCGGCATGGAAGGCGACGTGATCGTCACCCAGGAGCTGTTCAAGTTCGAGTATCTGGACGAGACCGCCGACGGCAAGATCATCGGCGAATATCGCAGCATGGGCCTCAGGCCCTACACGCTCGAGAAGGCCAAGATGTTCGGCTTCGACCAGCCCTATCTGGAGGCGTGCCTCTAGGCCGCCTGCCCCATCCGGGCGCAAGTATCTTCGGCGGCACCGCCAGCCTTCATGCGGCCCACCGGTTCACTCAGTCGCCGCGATCGCCCTCGCCTCTCGGCTTCTTCGTTTCCGCATGGCGGCGGACATCCTGCGACAGCGATTTGGTGACGTCGTCCGACTGCCCGAACGTGCCGTCCTCGTTCCGCCGCTGATAGCGTTTGTCGCCCTTGTGCGGCTCGATCAATTCGCGCTGGCCCATTGCAACCTCCTTCATCCTCGTGAGGGGGCAACGACCCGATTCCCGGTCCGTTCCGCATCCCGGCGGCCCGCTTGCACGGCCGGCGGGATTTCGGCCCGTCAGCCGCCCCAGACGGTGCGGGCGTGGCGCAGAAAATTGCCGCCGAGGATCTTTTCGATCTGCAGGCGCGAATGGCCGCGGGCGCGCAGCAGTTCGGCGAGGCGATGGAATTGGGTGGGCCCGCGCAGGTCGATGACGAACGGCAAGGTGTTCGGCCCCTCGCCGGCCGCGCCGATGCCGGAGCGCTTGCGGAAGGCGACCTCTTCGGCCAGCCGTTCGCGATAGGATTCCAGGTCGTCGATCTGGGTCACCGGCCCGTCGGTGCCGATGCCGACATGATCCTCCCCGCAGACCTTCACCGCATGCTCGATATGGCGCACGACATCCTCCGCCATGGCGCTGCCGTCGAGATCGAGGAAGGGCATGAAATAGATGCCGACGAAGCCGCCCCGATCGGCGACCAGGCGCAATTCCTGGTCGGTCTTATTGCGCGGCAGATCGGTGATCGCGCGGCAGCCGGTATGGTTGATCGAGATAGGCTGCTTCGACACGCGCGCGGCCTCCAGGCAGGTGCGCTGGCCGCTGTGCGACAGATCGACCATGATCCGGTTCTGGTTGAGCCGTTCGACGACCTCGCGGCCGAAGGGCGTCAGCCCCCTGTTCTGCGGCGCCATCGATCCGTCGCCGATCGTGTTGGCGGGATTGTAGGTGAGCTGGATGATCCGGACGCCCAGATCCGCGAACATGTCGATCCGGGTCGGATCGTCGCCGACCATGACGGCGTTCTGGAAGCCGTAGATGAGGCCGATCCTGCGGTCGCGCTTGGCCTGGACGATGTCGGCGGCGGTGAGGATCTTGACCAGGTCGCGCGACTGGGCGCGGATCATCTGGTCGTAATTGGCGATGTCGGAAATCGTCACCTCGAACGGATCGCCCTCCCCCGCGACATAGCCCAAGGTGCAATTGACGGCGGTGACGCCGGAGGCATGGGCATCGGCCAAGGTCCGCGCGTCCAGCGTCCTGCGGCGGCGGACGCCGCGCTGGATCGCGCTATCGGCACCCTTGCTGAAGACGTTGGGATTGCTGAGTCCGCCGAGCGCATTGACGATGATCGCGTTGCGCCACCGGCCGGCGGCAGGCCGCTGCGCCAGTGCCGGCGACGGCCCGGCCATGGCGACGGCGGCGCCCGCGCCCGCCATCATCAGGAAATCGCGCCGATTGGCCGCATCCATCTTCCGTTCCTCGCTCATTTCGCGTCCGCCTTCTTGCCTTCGGCCTCGACGCCGAACTCCTCGGCCGTGACCGGCCTGTAATCGCCGCGATCATAGACGCGGCCGCGCTTCACCGTGAACCGGACCGAGCGCAGATTGGCGATGTCGGCGGAAGGATCGCGGGCCAGGAACAGGAGATTGGCAAGCTTGCCGGGCGCGACGGTGCCCATCTCCGCTTCCTTGCCGATCGTCCGGGCGGCGGTCTCGGTCGCAGCGCGGATCACCTCCAGGTTCGGCATGCCGACCCGCTTCGCCAATATATCCAGTTCCTCATGCAGGGCGGGATAGGGATCGTCCCAGGGCGTCATGCCGTCGGTGCCGGACGCGATCATCACCCCCTGGGCGAAGGCCTGCCGGGTCAGCCGCACCGACAGATCGGAGGGACAGCGCGGCGGATCGCCGGGGCGTCCGGCCTTCACCCTCTTTTCCTCCTCGACATAGATGCGGTTGGTGGCGTCGAGGATGATGTTCTTGCGCTTCATCCTGCCGAACAGATCGGCCATCACCGGATTGTCGCCGGCGGCGAACGGCTTGAGATCGACCGGCACCCGATCCTGATAGCTGCCCGGCCGCACGTCCGAGACCTGATAGGCGAGGTAGCAGACGTGGGAGACGACATCGACGCCGGCATCGACGATCTCGGCCGGGAGCGCCGGGAAGACCATGCCATGGGACCAGACCGGCACGCCCTGGCGATGCGCCTCGCGGGTGATCCGGCCGACCAGCGATCCGGGCAGGTTGGCGTAGATCTTGATCCCGGTCGCGGAGGTGCCGCGCGCCATGGCGACGGCGATCGGCAAATCGGTTTCGTCCGAGATCGCCTGCATCCACGGCACCTTGCCGGGGACGGCGCCCTGCGCCACCGCGATGGTGCGGGGATCGGTGAAGAAGCTGGGCCCGGCCATCAGCGCCGCATAATAGATGTCGGGGCCGGCCAGTTCGCCGACCAAAGAGGCGCGGGTCAGCTCCCCAATCGCGCGCAGATCGTCCGCCATGTCGCGGACCGCGGTGATGCCGGCATAGACCTGCCGCCGCATCACCGCCTCGGCCCGCTTGCGGTTGGGCGGCGTGGCGAGATGGACATGGGTGTCGATCAGCCCCGGCAGCACATAGAGGCCGCGCGCATCGACGATCTTCGCGCCCGCCGGGACCGCAGCGCCGGCGGCCTGGACCGCGGCGATCCGCGCCCCTTCCACCACGATCGCGACATCGGCGCGGGCCGGCGCCCCGGTGCCGTCGATCAAAGTCGCGCCGCGATAGACGGTCACCTCGCCTTTCGCCGCCGCATCGGCCGCGCTTGCGGCGGGCTGCGCCTGCACCGGGGCCGGCACCGAGGCGAGCGCCAGCGGCAGCGCCGCAGCCGCCGCAGCCAGGGCGAGACGAAGCCGCATGATCGCCCTTCCCTTCATCAGAAGCGGTAGGCGGCCTGGATGCCGACCTCGCGCGGATCGGTGGTCAGCACCCGGTCCGGGATGCCCGGCCGGCTTTCGATCGTCCAGTTGGTGAAGGCCCGTTCGTTGAACAGGTTGCGGACGTAGAGCGAAGCATCCCAGCCGCCTTCCTCGACGCCCAGGCGAAGATCGACCAGCGCATAATCGCCGACCTTGCGCCGCAGCGGATCCGTCCTGCTGAAGGTCGTGTAAGCCGACCCGATATAGGAGATGTCGGCGCGCGCGAACATGTCCAGGCCCTGCACCTCGAACTTCTGCTCCATCCCCAGATTGCCGGAGAATTTGCTGGTGAAGGGAATGCGCTCCCCCTCCCGCCCGGCATTGGGATTGGGCGGCGGCCCGACCACCAGCGGATTATCCTCGGTCAGCTTCTGGTCCGAATAGCGGACCGCGAAATTGGCGGTGAAGCCCTGAAGCGAATGCGGGCTGATCCGCCCTTCCAGCTCGGCGCCCTTGAGATCGGCCTTGCCGGCGTTGGAGGTGTAGACGAAGGCCCCGGTCGGATCGCGCTGCGCCACCTGGATATCGTCCCAGGTCATGTAATAGAGCGCGCCGTTCAGCAGCAGCTGCCGGTCGAGGAAGGTGGATTTCCAGCCCGCCTCGTAATTCTTCACCAGGTCCGGATCGAAGGCGAGCGGATAATTGCCGAGCAGCCCCGGCGCGTTCGGCCCGCCTTCGCGGAAGCCTTCGGAGAAGATGCCATAGACCAGCACGTCGTCATTGATCTCGTAGGACAATTGGAACCGCTTCACATTGCCGTCCGATTTCGCGCGCTGGGTCGGCTGCGGACCCAGCGGCCGGCCGAACACGTCCAGCACCAGCTCGGTCTCGTTGCGCCGCTTCATCTTGTAGAAGCGGATGCCGGCCTCCGCGGTCAGCCGGTCGGTGACGTCGAAGGTGGCGTTGACGAAGGCGGCGCTGTTGCGAACGAACTGTTCGCTCGGCTGGACGAAGAAGGGTTCGGGCGGACGCGCCGGCAGCCCTTCGTCCGGATCGACATAATAGCCGGCGCTGACGCCTTCGAAGTCGCGCTTTTCGTAGAACAGGCCGGCCACGACCTGGAACGGCCCCTTGAAATCGGAGGAGAAGCGGAATTCGCCGCTGGTCGAATCCAATTGGCCGGTCTGGTTGATCGACCCCCAGCGCGGGGCGACGAACTGGCTCTGATCGAAGACGAAGAAGGAGTTGCGGCGATAGGTGGAGAAGGTGCCGGTGAAGGTGCCGAAATCGAACCTCTGCTCGACCGTCAGGTTGAACAGCTTCAGTTCGTCCTCATAAGGCTCGATCACCGGATTGCCGCGGAAATCCGCCGTCGCCAGCACCCGGCTCGTATCCTCCAGCTCGGTATTCTGGTAGAGGCCCATGGCCGTGATGGTCGTATCCGGGCCGGGCGTCAGCGCCACCTGGACGCGGCCGCCATGGGTCTTTTCGACATCGGTCCCGTCGAGCCCCAGCGCCGGCAGATCGACGAAGCCGTCGACATGGCGGACATAGCCGACCGCCCGCACCGCCAGCAGATCCTGGACCAAAGGCAGGTTCAGCATCGCATTGCCTTCCAGCCGCATGCCGCCGTCGCGCGCGCGCAGCCCCGCCCGCCCCGCAATCTCGCCTTCGAAGTCGTTCGTGTCCGGCTTGTTGGTGATGTAGCGGATGGTGCCGCCCTGCGAGCTGGCGCCGTAGAGCGTGCCCTGCGGCCCGCGCAGGATCTCGACCCGCTCGATATCGTAGAGGCCGAGATCGCTTTGCCGGACGTTGATGCCGCCGACGCCGCTCAACGGCGTTTCGTCCAGATAGATGGCGACCTGCGGCGCGCCCGCCGACGCGGCGAGACCGCGGATGATGACCGTCCGGTTGCTGCGCCCGCCGGTGGTGGCGATGCCCGGGACCAGCCGGCTGATATCCTCGAGATTGGTGGCGCCGGTCTTTTCGAGCTGCTCTCCGCCCACCGCGGAAATATTATAGGGTATGTCCTGGATATAGACATTGCCCCGCTTCGAGGCGGTTACCACGATTTCCTCGTTGCGCGGCGCTTCGGTGCGCGGATCTTCATCGGCAGCGGCCGCGGCCGGCGCCTGGTCCTGCGCCAGCGCGGTGGCCGGCGCGCAGGCCAGGGCCGACAGGATCGGCAAAGCGGCGGTACGCCCCAGGACGCCCTTGGCGCGCGCGGAAAAGCCATTGCCCTGCATCATTCGAAAACCCCCTTTTACGATCCGAAGTCGGCCGGGCGCCCTTTGGCTGTCCCGGCCGGGTGAAGGTAGAACAGCCGCCACGGCAAGCACAACCCCATGACGGATCAGCCTAAATTCGCCGCAGGTGCGGCCCCGTCGGCCTTGTCCGTGCCGGCGGCCGCGCTCAGCTGCCGATAATATTTCGATCCGAAGGCGAACAGGGTCAGCGCCACGCCGAACAGGCCGGCGACGGTGAAGACGAGCGCGATACCCCGTTCCGGCCCGCGCCCGTACCAGTCGCCGATCGCATCCGCGCCGGCCCCGTCGGTCATGAACGGAATGAACAGGAACTGGGTGAGCGGCCCGATCAGGAAGGCGGTGAGCGGCGATGCCGCCAGCTCCACCGATTGCGCGAAGCCGAACACCCGGCCCTGCCGTTCATAGGGCACCACCTTTTGCAGGGTGGTATGTTCGGCCGCCTCCGCGAAGGGCCCGAAGAAAAGGAAGATGAAACAGCCCGCCGTCAGCAGCAGGATCGACGATTGGACGGTGAACAGCGCCGCCGCCGCCCAGGATATCAGATTGACCAGCAGCAGCGTGCGCAGCGGCTTCGGACCCAGCCCGATCTTCGCGATCACCATCCCGCTGAGGATGAAGGCGCAGGACAGGAACGCCCATAACAGCCCCCATTGTTCCACCTTCATCAGCGACAGGCCGTAGGCATCCATCAGCGCCATGAACACGCCGCCCAGCATATTGTTGAAACAGGCGAAGAAGATGAGCGCGAACAGCCCGGGGACCGCCCCGATCACCAGGATCGTGCCCCTGATATCGACCCGCTTCGGCACCTTCGGCGCGGCTGGCGCGGCTTCGGCCGCCGCATAGTCTTGTGCGCCGTCTCTTGTTTCCGCCGCCCCATCCTTCGCCGCCGCCGCCTCCGGCAGCATATCGAAGCGGACGAACAGCAGGTGAACGAAGGCGACGAACGTCAGCACGAGCGCGAAGCCCATCGTGCCGGTCATCCCGGTCTTCGCCACCAGATAGCCGCTCATCGCCGAGGTAACCAGGAAGCCGACACCGCCGACCATCCCGACCAGCCCGTTCGCCTTGTCCCGCCGATCCGCCGGGATCATCGCCGTCACCAGCGTCGGCAGCGCGATCGCGCGGACATTGCCGGCGATCACGCCCAGCATGGCCGGCAGGATGAACAGCCACAAGGGAACGCTGCCGACATCGGTAAAGGCACGTTCCGGCACGCTGAGATGGACCGCGAGCGCGACCAGATAGAGCAGGAAGGAGGCCAGGCTGGATCCCAGCATCACATATTTCTTGGGATGATGATCGACCAGGCTGCCGAACCACATTCCCGACATGGCCGTCAGCACCAGGTGCGAGCCGGCGATCATCCCGGTCGCGAACACCGACCGGGTTTCCAGGAAGGTCCAGAACGTCACCGCGAACCAGACGGTCGCGTTGGTGATGCCGGCGATCAGGCTGTTCGCGAGGATTTTGTGAAAGCCGGTCATTACGCAGCCGTCCTTATGTTCCCCGCGTCGCGCGGCATAGGGCGCCCAGGGCGCCGCGGCCGAAAGGCCGGAGAGTGACGCAAATGCGCAACAGGGAATGGAGGCCGCGTTTCGGCAGTCGCGGATCGGGTGGCGCGGGAGTGAGAAGGAGGCCGGCGCCGCATCGCATGGATTGTCCCAAAATGAGAAAAAGCCCCTGGAAAGTTCAGAAGGTTCGGCTTCCTAAGGGAAGGAAAAAATCCCCCTTCCCGAGGACGCCGGCGTGAATTTTCGATCGGATCTTGCTTAGCACGGAATTGGGAACAAATCAAGAACGTAGCCGGGTTTGGGGGCTGCCTCGGCGTATGATCGGCAGGCTATGGCGCAGGCCGCCACCCTGGATGCTGAATCAAGTTCAGCATGACGAGGATGGGTGGGGGGTGGGGTGGAGGATGCCGCGTGCTCCACCCTCCCAACCGGCGTCACCCTGAATTCACTTCAGGGTCCAGTCCCGAGACCCGCGCCGCGTTCGGCCGGCTAGCCGCCGCGCCCGCCACTACCCTGGATGCTGAATCAAGTTCAGCATGACGAGGATTGGTGGGGGGTGGGGTGGAGGATGCCGCGTGCTCCACCCTCCCAACCGGCGTCACCCTGAATTCAATTCAGGGTCCAGTCCCGAGACCCGCGCCGCGTTCGGCCGGCTAGCCGCCGCGCCCGCCACTAACCTGGATGCTGAATCAAGTTCAGCATGACGAGGATTGGTGGGGAGTGGGGTGGAGGGTGCCGCATGTTCCACCCTCCCAACCAGGCGTCACCCTGAATTCAATTCAGGGTCCAGTACGGAGGCCCGCACCGCGTTCGGACGGCCAGCCGCTGCGCCCGCCACTAACCTGGATGCTGAATCAAGTTCAGCATGACGAGGATTGGTGGTGGGTGGGGTGGAGGGTGCCGCATGCTCCACCCCCACAACCGGCGTCACCCTGAATTTAATTCAGGGTCCAGTCCCGAGACCCGCGCCGCGCTTGCACTGCCCGCCGCTGCGCCCGTCACGACCCTGGATGCTGAATCAAGGTCAGCATGACGAGGATGGGTGGTGGGTGGGGTGGAGGGTGCCGCCTGCTCCCCCCCCTCAACCGGCGTCACCCGGTATTTTATTCAGGGTCCAGTCCGGAGCCCCGCCCCGCGTTCGGCCGGCCAGCCGCGGCGCCCGCCACTACCCTGGATGCTGAATCAAGGTCAGCATGACGAGGATGGGTGGTGGGTGGGGTGGAGGGTGCCGCCTGCTCCCCCCCCTCAACCGGCGTCACCCTGAATTTAATTCAGGGTCCAGTCCCGAGGCCCGCGCCGCGCTTGACCAGCCGGCCGCAACGCCCGTCACCACCCTGGATGCTGAAACAAGTTCAGCATGACGAGGATTGGTGGGAGGTGGGGTGGAGGGTGCCGCATGTTCCACCCTCCCAACCAGGCGTCACCCTGAATTTAATTCAGGGTCCAGTCCCGAGGCCCGCACCGCGCTTGACCAGCCAGCCGCAACGCCCTCCTCTACCCTGGATGCTGAATCAAGTTCAGCATGACGGTGATGGGTGAGGAGGCGCCACGCAGACCGCCGCCCCCTCCCCGGTCAGCCGCCCTTCTTCTGCCGGGCGACGAAGGTGCCCGGGGCGGTGCCGGTGACCTTGCCGTCGCGGATGACGGGTTGGCCGTTTACCAGCACGTGGACCATCCCTTCCGACAGCAGGTTCGGCTGCACATAGGTGGAACGGTCGCGGACCGTCTTCGGATCGAAGATGGCGATATCGGCCACCTTGCCTTCCGCGATCCGGCCGCGATCGTAGAGGCGGAGGTGATCGGCCGGCAGGCTCGTCATTTTCCGCACCGCTTCCTCCAGCGGGAACAGCTTCAGATCCCGGCTGTAATGGCCGAGCACCCTGGTGAAGCTGCCGGTCGATCGCGGGTGCGGCGAATAGCTCATCGGCGTCCCGTCGCTGGCGATCATCACCCAGGGCTGGACCATCAATTTCTGCACGTCGGCCTCGTCGATCGAGCCGAGCGTCATCAGCACGTCCGATTTGCTGTTCAGCACCAGTTCGGCCAGCAGATCGAACGGATCCTGCTTGCGGCTGTCCGCCAGCAATTGCAGATTCTTGTCCACCAGCGCCGGATCGTCCGGTGAATCGACGATCCGCATGCTGCCGTAACCGACCGCCTTCACCCAGGAAAAGCCGCCATCCACGCCATTGTTGGTGGCGGCGCGCACGGCGGCCTTCTTCGCCGGATCGGCTATCGCCTCCCGCAATTTCGCCTGCACCTGCGCCAGCGAAAGCGGCGCGCCCGGCGGGGATCCCGGGAAGATGATCGCATAAGCGAGCGGCGCGGTGGCGGCGCCATCATAGGGATATTGATCGGCGACCGCGTCCACGCCCTGCGCGCGCGCCGCCTCGACCAGCGACACGACGTCCCCGATCCGGCCCTTGTTGCCGAGGCCCACCGCCTTCAGATGGCCGAGCTTCGGCGGGATGCGGGCGGCGAGGCCGATGTCGATCGCCTCTTTTTCGGAACCGACCATGTCCTTCACCGGATTGCGAGTATGGCTGTCATAGGTGCCGTCATAGGGCGTCACCTCCTTCGCCATGGCGACGATCTCGTCGGTCTTGGAGAACATTGCGGGTTCGTACATCAGGCCGGTCGACAGGCCGACGCAGCCCATCTCCATCCCTTCGCGCACCAGCGCCTTCATCCTGTCCAGCTCCGCCGCGGTCGGCGCCCGATTGGCCCCGCCGATCACGTCCTCGCGAATGCCGTTGCCGCCGATATAGCAGGCATAATTGGTGCCCGATCCCTTGGTCTTCATCGCATCGAGCACCGGCCGCAGCTGGTTCGGCGAAAAGCGCCCGTCCGGCCCGGCCACCACGGTCGTCACGCCCTGCGTCAGAAATTGTTCGTCCAGGAACGGCGCCTTCGCCGTCGGCGCCTCCTCCGGCATGTGATTGTGGGCATCGATGAAGCCGGGCGCGACGGCCAGGCCCCTGGCGTCGATCGTGACCGGCGCGGTGGCATCCGCGGCCGTGCCGACGAACGCGATCCTGCCGGCGCGGATGCCGACATCGGCGGCGAAGCCGGGCTTGCCGGTGCCGTCGATGACGTTGCCGCCCTTGATGAGGATATCATAGGTTTCGGCGGAGGCGGCGGCGCCGGCCAAGGCCACGCCGGCGCACAAGGCGGCTTTAAGAACCGATCGGATCATGATCGCGATTTTCCCTTACGGATGAGTTTCCCATATCTGGAAACTCCGCTTTTTGGAGGAGCGCGTCAATGGGATTGACGACCATTACGACTCCAGCTCCAAGGCAGTCGCGAGGTCGGGGAAGCTTGCGGGTCAATCAATTTACTGAAGGCACCAGTCAAACTCTATCGATCACGCCTTATTGCCGCCCGCAAAGCCGCATCCAGGGCGCCGGTGCGCTCCATGCCGACTTCACGGCATATCCTGTTGAACATTGCGTTGAGCGACTGCGATCGCTCGACGCCGAGCGCGGTCGGGTGGCGATGCTGGGCCTCCGGCGCGGTGGCCGTCCGCCAGAATTCGTCGAACCATTCACGGCCCGTACGGCTGACGCTGAAGAGGTAAGCGAGCGCGAAACGCAGGCCGAGACTCTTGGGCACAGGCCCCTTGATGGACTGATCGGCAGCATCGTGCAGGACACAAAGCGCCTTGAATTTGAGTTGGCCGACGTCGAATCGCATTGCCGGAACATAGTAGGAACATGAGTGCCGTCGCTAGACGCTTCTGTACGGCGCGATTAGATCGGCGACATGTGCAATCGCTATCGCCTCACCGCTCCCCAGATCGAGCTGGCCCGCGCCAATACGGACGCGGAGTTCGTTCCTTTCTTCGGAAACCCCGCTACGGAACAAGTTGCCTCTTCCATCACGCACGATAGATGTCGGGCTTCGGGGAGACGGCATGCATGTTCGAACAAACTTTCAAGAACCTCGACGATATTCTGCGCAAAGAGGCCGGCTGCGCTTCCGAGCTGGACTACACCGAACAGACCAGCTGGCTGCTGTTCCTCAAATACCTTGACGATCTGGAGACCAGCCGCGCCACCGAGGCCGAGTTGCGCGGGCAGGCCTACACGCCGATCATCGACGCCGCGCATCGCTGGGGCCTTTGGGCCGCGCCGAAGAATGGCGGCGGCAAGCTCGACCACAACCGCGCCAAGACCGGACCGGACCTGATCGCCTATGTGAACCGTGAGCTGTTCCCCTATCTGGAGGGGTTCAAGGGCCGCGCCACCAGCGCCGACACCATCGAATACAAGATCGGCGAAATCTTCGGCGAAATCCGCAACAAGTTCCAGTCGGGCTACTCGCTTCGCGACGCGATCGATGCGATCGACGAACTGTCCTTCGGCAGCCAGATACAGAAGCATGAACTGTCGGAGCTGTACGAAGCCAAGATCAAGAACATGGGCAATGCCGGCCGTAACGGCGGGGAATATTACACTCCGCGCCCGCTGATCCGCGCGATGATCAGGGTTGTGAAGCCGACGCTGAACGACACCGTATATGACGGCGCGGCCGGATCATGCGGCTTCCTTTGTGAAGCCTATGACTATCTCCGGCCGCTGGCGAAGACAGCCAGTGATCTCGAACGGCTCCAGAAACGCACCTTCTTCGCCAAGGAGAAGAAGAGCCTCGCCTACGTCATCGGCACGATGAACATGATCCTGCACGGGATCGAAGCGCCCAACATCATCCATACCAATACGCTGGCCGAACAGGTGCTGGACATTCAGGAAAAGGACCGCTTCGACGTCATTCTGGCCAACCCGCCCTTCGGCGGAAAGGAACGGCCGGAAATCCAACAGAACTTCCCGATCAAGACTGGGGAGACCGCCTATCTGTTCCTCCAGCACTTCATCAAGTCGCTGCGCGCGGGCGGATCGGCAGCTGTGGTGATCAAGAATACGTTTCTGTCCAACACCGACAATGCCAGCGTGGCGCTGCGCCGCGAGCTGCTGGAAAGCTGCAACCTGCACACCGTGCTTGACATGCCCGGCGGCACCTTTCAGGGCGCGGGCGTCAAGACAGTGGTGCTGTTCTTCGACAAGGGCGAGCCGACCCGCAGCATTTGGTATTATCGGCTCGATCCCGGCCGCAGCATGGGCAAGACGAACCCGCTGAACGATGCCGATATGGCGGATTTCATTGACAAGCAGGCGAGCTTTGCCGAAACGCCGAATGCATGGAGTGTGGCAGCGGACACGCTTGATCCCGCGACATTCGACCTGACCGTGCGCAACCCCAACGCGCCCGAAGCCGACGTGCTGCGCAGCCCGCAGGAGATACTCGACGAAATCGCTGCGCTGGATGCCGAGGGTGCGGAAATTCTGGCGCGGATGAGGGAATTGCTGTGAGCGGCTGGGACTCTCATCGATTGGGCGATTTACTACTAAAAACTGCGACAACTGATCCGGCGCGAGCGCCTGACAGGTCATTTCAGTACGTCGATGTTTCGAGCGTCTCCAACGTCTCGTTTACCGTCGAAGCGACGCAGGAGTTGCTCGGCAGTGAGGCCCCCAGCCGCGCGCGCCGCCAAGTGGCTGCTGGTGACGTAATATTTGCCACTGTCCGACCTACGCTGCAACGGATTGCGATCATTCCTGACCACCTCGATGGAGCAGTATGCAGCACCGGCTATTTTGTGATGCGACCCGGACCACGGTTAGACCGAATTTATCTGTTCTACTGGCTATTTTCTGATGCATTTCGCTCTGAGATGGAGAAGCGGCAGCGGGGCGCTAGCTATCCAGCCGTAACGGACGGCGACATTCGTGATCAAGTCATCCCCTTGCCGCCCCTCGAAGAACAGCGGCGGATTGTGGCGGTGCTGGATGAGGCCTTCGCCGCCATCGCCACCGCAACCGCCAACGCCGAAAAGAATCTCGCCAATGCGCAGGAGCTGTTTGAGAATAGCACCTCGGCTCTGCTCAGCGGCAGCGAGTGGCAGGCGAAGCCCCTCGGCGAAGTATGTGCGATCAGTTCAAAGCTGGTCGACCCTCGTTTGCCCGAGTTTATCGACCTGCCGCATGTCGGTGCAGGTAACATGGAGGCGCGGACTGGCGCGATTAACGGGGTGATGACAGCGCGCGAAGAGAAGTTGATATCCGGAAAATTCCTCTTCGATGCTTCGACGGTGCTATACAGCAAAATTCGTCCCTATTTGATGAAAGCTTGCCGCCCTGATTTTGCCGGGTTGTGCAGCGCAGACGTCTATCCTTTGACGACCGTAGCCGAAAAGCTCGACCGAGACTTTCTTTTCCACGTTCTGATGAGCCGCGAATTTACCGCATATGCTGAGGCCGGATCGGCGCGTTCCGGCATGCCTAAAGTAAACCGCGATCACCTATTCGCATACCAAATCAGATTGCCAGCGGTTGAGATTCAGCGGGAAATCGCCGAACGGATCGATGCGCTCGCTGATAGCTGCGCACGACTGGCCTCCTTTCAGGAGTCGAAGCTCGCAGCGTTTCTGAGCCTCAAACGATCTTTGCTTCACCGCGCGTTTTCCGGCGAGCTGACATCAAAGGCAGCAGCGGTCGTTGCGCTGAATGACAACTTTGCGACGCCAGAGTTCGCCGCAAAAATCGTCGCATTTGCTTACGAACGGCATGTGATAAAAAATCGCGTTCGTAACTTCGGCACTGTGAAAGCGGAGAAAATCCTGCACATGGTTGAGGCCATTGCCGGCATTGATCTTGGTCGCCAGCCTTTGCGTGAGGCGGCGGGACCGGACGATGCAAAGCACCGCCATGCGACATGGGACTGGGCAAGATCACAGAACTTTTTCCGCTTCAACAAACGAAGCGGCGGTGGCCATGATTTCGAGAAGCTAGCGTCGTATTCGCGGATGATCGAGGACGCGAGAACGGCCATCGCCGGCACGGCGGTCGAAAAAGCGATAGAGTTGCTGGTCGATATGGACCGAGATTTCGCTGAGCTGATTGCTACGACATATGCGGCGTGGAACAACCTGATCATAGATCAATGTGCCGCAACGGATGGCGACATCGTGCTGGCTGCTCGTGATAAATGGCATCGCGACAAGCTACGCTTTGACCCCTCCAGGTTCCACGATGCAATCCGCTTCATCCGAAGTAATAGCATCGTGCCAGACGGCACAGCCAAGCGCGTCGGTGGGCAGGAGGCCTTGCTCTTTTGAACGAAGCCGAGACCCGCGCCGAACTGATCGATCCCGCGCTTCGCGAGGCCGGCTGGGGCGTGGTCGATGGCAGCCGCACCCGCCGCGAGGTGATTGCGCCCGGCCGGATCATGGGCAAGGGCAAGCGCGCCCGGGCGCTGTCCTGCGATTATGTGCTGGTCTATCGCAACACCAAGCTGGCGACGCTGGAAGCCAAGGCGGCGACCAAAAGCTATACCGAGGGTGTCGGGCAGGCGAAAGACTATGCCGCCCGCCTGCAATGCCGCTTAGCCTATGCCAGCAACGGCAAGCAGGTTTACCGCATCGACATGGAGACCGGCGCGGAAGGTCTGGTCGATCGCTACCCCACTCCGCAGGAACTGTGGGACGCGACCTTTGCCGAGGCGAACCGCTGGCGCGACCGCTTCGCCGCCGTCGCCTATGAAACCGGCGGCGGTCGCTTCGAGCCGCGTTATTACCAACACAACGCCATCGAGCGCGTGCTGGAGGCGATCAGCGAAGACCGCAGCCGCATCCTGCTGACGCTCGCCACCGGCACCGGCAAGACCGCCATCGCCTTCCAGATCGCCTGGAAGCTGTTCCATGCCCGTTGGAACCTCTCCGACTGGAAGGCGGCAGGCGAACCGACGCGCCATCCGCGCATCCTCTTCCTGGCCGACCGCAACATCCTCGCCGATCAGGCCTACAACAGCTTTGCCGCCTTCGACGACGGCGCGCTGGCGCGGATCACGCCGGGCGACATCAGGAAGAAAGGCGCGGTGCCGAAAAACGCCAGCATCTTCTTCACCATCTTCCAGACCTTCACCAGCGGCACCGATGTCAATGGCGATCCCGCGCCCTATTTCGGCGATTACCCGCTCGATTTCTTCGACTGCATCATCATCGACGAATGCCATCGCGGCGGCGCAAAGGATGAAAGCGAATGGCGCGCGATCCTCGACTATTTCGCACCGGCCGTGCAGATCGGCCTGACCGCCACGCCCAAGCGCAAGAACAATGCCGATACCTACGCTTATTTCGGCCAGCCGGTTTATACTTACTCGCTGAAAGAGGGGATCAACGACGGCTATCTGACGCCGTTCAAGGTTCGCCAGATCGGCACGACCATCGACGAATATGTCTACACGTCCGATGATGAGGTGGTCGAAGGCGAGGTGGAGGATGGCAAGCGCTACACCGAAGGCGACTTCAACCGCACGATCGAAATCCGCGAGCGCGAGGCCTACCGCGTCCGCACCTTCATGGACATGATCGACCAGCGCGAAAAGACGATCGTGTTTTGCGCGACGCAGGAACATGCCGGTATCGTCCGCGACCTGATCAATCAGGTGAAGACCAGCGCCAACCCGAACTACTGCGTCCGCGTCACCGCCTCGGACGGCGCGATCGGCGACCAGTGGCTGCGCACCTTTCAGGACAATGACAAGACCATCCCGACCATCCTGACGACCTCGCAGAAGCTGTCCACCGGGGTCGATGCCCGCAACGTCCGCAACATTGTGCTGATGCGGCCGGTCAATTCGATGATCGAGTTCAAGCAGATCATCGGGCGCGGCACGCGACTGTTCGACGGCAAGGACTATTTCACGATCCTGGATTTCGTGAAGGCTTATGAGCATTTCAACGATCCTGAATGGGACGGCGAGCCGCTGGACCCAGAGCCGTCGGGCGAGCCGCGACCTCCCCAGCCGGAAGGCGAGCCGCCGGAGCCGCCGATTATTGAAGACCCGGAACCGCCCAATGCGAAGTTGGTCATCAAGCTAGCGGACGGAAAGCATCGCACCTTCCAGCATATCAGTGCCACCACCTTCTGGAGCGTCGATGGCAAACCGGTTTCGGCGCAGCAATTCATCCAAGACCTGTTCGGCCAATTGCCGGACCTGTTCCGCGATGAAGATGAACTGCGCGCGATTTGGAGCAAGCCGGAAACGCGGCGAAAGTTGGTAGAAGGGCTCGCCGAACGTGGCTTCACGGGCGAGACGCTGGACGGCATCCGGCGAGCTACGGATTCGCAGGAAAGCGATCTCTTCGACGTGCTTGCCTATGTTGCCTGGGCGCATCCGCCGCTTAAGAGGATAGATCGAGCCGATGCCCGCCGGGAGGCCATTCTGTCCCAATATGGCGACAAGCAGCGGGACTTTCTCGATTTCGTTCTGTCGCAATATGCGACCGTCGGGGAAAGCGAACTGGACGACGGTAAATTGCCTGCGTTGCTGGAACTAAAATATGGCACGCCGATGGATGCAGTCCGTCAACTTGGATCGGTGAAAGAGATCCGGTCAACCTTCCTTGGCTTTCAGCGGGGTCTTTATGAAGGCGACTGACGCTTACGCATACGGCTTTAGTCGACCCTAATCCCCTATGCCCCGCCTCCCCTTCACCCGCCCCACCGGCCCCTCCGCCGACCATAGCGTCCACCCGATGGAGCTGTTCTTCGACCTCGTCTTCGTGTTCGCGGTCACCCAGCTTTCCCATTACCTGCTGGAGCATCACAATCTCGCCGGGGTGCTGCAGACCCTGGTGATGTTCCTGGCCGTGTGGTGGGCGTGGATCTACACGGCCTGGGCGACCAACTGGCTGGATCCGGAGCGGGCGCCGGTGCGGTTGAAGCTGGCGTTCGTGATGCTGCTGGGACTGGTCCTTTCCAGCGCGATCCCGCAGGCGTTCGGGCGCTACGGCCTTTATTTCGCCTTGGCCTATGTCGCGATCCAGGTGAGCCGCACCTTCTATACCGCCTGGGCGCGGGGCGAGTGGCAGGCGGGATCGTGGAACATGACCCGCGCCGGCTTCTATTTCCTGGCGGCGGCGCCGTTGTGGATCGCGGGCGGGCTGGACGCGGATCCGACGCGCCGGCTGTTGTGGTGGAGCGCGGCGCTCGCGGTGGAATATGCGGGGCCGGCGACCTTCTTCGCCGTGCCCGGGCTCGGCCGGTCGACGGCGGAGGATTGGGCGATCAGCGGCGAGCATATGGCCGAACGCTGCGCGCTGTTCATCATCCTGTCGCTGGGCGAAGGGATACTCGTGACCGGCGCGACCTTCGCCCGGCTGGAGGCGGACGGCGCGACCGTGGCGGCCTTCGTCAGCGCCTTTGCCGCATCGGTGGCGATGTGGTGGATCTATTTCGATACCGGCGCGCGCCGCGGCAGCGACCGGATCGAACATGACAGCCGGCCCGGCCTGCTGGGCCGCGCGGCCTATACCTATTGCCATATCCCGATCGTCGCCGGCATCATCGTGCTGGCGGTGGCGGACGAACAGGTGCTGGTCCACCCGGCCGGCCATGGCGGGCCGTTCCTGCTCGCGGCGTTGCTGGGCGGAGCGTTGCTGTTCATCGGCGGCACGGCGGCGTTCAAGCGGATGACGGGCGTTTCGGGGCGGTGGCCGCTTTCCCATCTGGTCGGGATCGGGATGTTCGCCTTGCTCGGCGCCTGGGCGGTGGCCGTCCACCCTGCCCCGCTCCACCTCCACATGGCCGCGACCGGCCTGTTCGTGGCGATCGCCGTGTGGGAATGGGGATCCTATCATGGCGGGTGGGTGGAACGGTGGGCGCGGTGGCGGGCGGGGAGAGCGAGGCCGACGGCAGGGTAATTCAGGAGACGGAGGGGCGCGCGTCGATCCTTTCCATCCTGGTGCTCAGCCCAGCGCTGCTCGTCGCTGCCGTCCTTTTGGGCTGCTTTGCAAGCAGGCACTATCCTTGGCGGCTGCTGTCGATCGGGTAGCGCTCTCTTGTTTTTGTCGATCTCGCCTGGATCGCCATTTTTTTAAGCTGACGGAGGGGCGGTTCTCATTCTTGCGGGTTCAGGTCCGCTTCGATGCGCAATAAATATATACTGTCCCTGTTTTCGCATGGCAGGCCGTCGGCGCCATGGGACACGTCCGCTTCAATGACGAGAGCTGAAGCTTCTCGAGACGGAGAGAGTCCGGCTGACACTCACATTGGTGCCCGGACCGCCGGTGGCCGCATAGGCGGTCGTCGTCGTGCTGCCCGTGACGCTCACCATGGCGGATCCCGGGGTCGCGGGGTCCCTCTGATAATAAGTCGTGGACGTATCGTCCCCGTTCCCGATCTGCACGATCACCGTGCTGCCCGGAAGGATGTAGCGGGCGCGGATGGCCGCCAGGGCTTCGTCGCCCAGGATGTGGCCCGCGAGGCCCGCCACGGGGCCGCTTGGGGCGGCGGGAAGGCCGCTATTCGCCGCCGCTGCCGGCACGGCAAGGCTGCAAAGGCCCGCGGACAAGGTGCAGAGGAAGGCGCACCGACCGGTTCTGGTATCCATTCGCTCCTCCTGTCGGGAATCGGTGCGCCGGCCATGTTCGGCGGCGGCGTTCTGTTCGAGTCCCGGGCCGAGCACTACACTTTCAAAAGCGTGGCAGCTTCATCAAAGCTGGTGACGGATTCGCTGTCGCCGGGGTTGGTGACGGGGTGCGTGGCGCCGATCGGCAGAAAGTCAGCCCATCATTCCATCTGGCTTGAAGTCTCTCCGGGACCGGATCGTCATCGTTCCTGGTTCGCGCAGGATATGCACAAGGCGGCTTCCGGCCGGGCTTCCAGGCGTCCGGGAGCGATTTCCGATCCGCATCGGGTGCATTCGCCATAAGTGCCGTTTTCGATCCGCAGCAGCGCCCGGTTCACGGAGGCGATCTCGCGCGCGATCAGCGCCGCCTGGCCTTCCAGCGATGCATCATCCTCCGTCTCTACGGCGCGTTCGGACGAATCCGCGTTGAGCGGCTCGGCCAGGTCCCGGGCGATGCGATCCTGCCGTTCGTTCAGTTCGCGGAGTTGGTCCTCGAGGCGCGCTTTTGCGGTTACGGCGTTCGGCATCGTGGAGGTTCCTTTTCGATCTGCCGGCGCTGGTAGCAAGAGCCGGTGCGGGATGACAGTGAAAGCGGGGTCCGTCCCGGCGGATGCCGCGGGCCCATGCTGCGGCCAAGCCGGCACGGCGTCGACATGGGCGGTCGGAAACGGTAGAAAAGCCGGCCCGACAGCCGTCACAGACATCGGGTCCGGATATGCGCCCGTCCTTCAATCCGGTCTGCAGCCTTGGTCTCGATCGCGATCGGAGGAACGAATGTCGAATACACCGCACACGCTGGGTGAAGAATTCCCCGGCCAGCTCGATCGGATCCACGCCCTCAAGGCCTCGGATGCCCGATTTGCAAAGCTGCTGCTGGAATATGACGCGGTCAATGACGAGATCCATGTGGCGGAGACGAACGTCGTCCCGGTCACGCAGGAGCATGAGACGGAATTGCGCAAGCGGCGGCTTACGCTGAAGGACCGTATCGCCGAGGCATTGGCGGAGAGCGCCTGAGCGCACCGCATCGGCCAGAAGAATAGGCCGGAGGCGGCAGGCGGGAGCGGGCTCTGGCTGCGACGGTGATGGCGGAGATCCAGAATGAGCATCGAAGCCTTGATACTGGGTGCATTCATGCTCGCCCTGCTTCTTTCGCTATTCACCCGGGTCCATCCAGCGACATATGGGTGTCTCGTGCCCATGGTCACCGGGCTGATCATCGCGGCTTCCCTACTGATCTGGCGCTACGGGACTTCGACCGCAGTCCTGGAAATTCCCGCCGTAATGTTCTGGACGTCCGTCGGGAGTATTCCCGGCGCTTTTCTGGCCGGTTGGATACGTACGCTGAACGGCGAAGATTTCGGCTGAGGGGCAGTTCAACCCCCTGTCCTTCTGGAAAATCCGTGCAGTGCCGCCGGCGTCAGCCCGGGCGCTCGTCGAAGGAGCGGGCATCGGGTTCGTCGCGGTCCCAGTCGGCGCCGGAAGCGCAGAACAGGTGGGCGGTTATGCCCTTGCCGAGCGGGACGTCGAGCGTTCCCGCGGTGACATAGACATTCTTCGCATCGGTTTCGGCCGGAAGCGGCGTGCCGCAGGTCTTGCAGCGGGTGATGGCGTAGGTCGGGCGCAGGGCGAAGGTGATTTCGTGATCCTCCCCCCGCACCCAGCGGAAGCTTTGCTTCGGCACGATCAGGATCCAGTTTCCGTTCGCGCCGGAGGCCTTGCGGCATAGCGAACAATGGCAGACGACGACGCCGTCGATCTCGCCATCGATCTCATAGGCTCTCGCGCCACAAAGGCAGCTGCCTGTCCGGACTGTCATTCGCTTCTTCATCCTTGCCGGCGATGGTGCGCCGGATCGTCGGTTTTTGCCCGCCGCACAGGATCATGGGACGCGTCGGAATGCAACGCCGCGTGCCGCCTGGCGCGGCGAGCGCCGTGCACAAAAATAGTATAGTGTCCCCGAATTATGGCAGGGTCAGAAAAACTTCACCTGCGGGTCAGCCTTACTCGCTTGCTCCGGGCGTGCGGCTCTTAACATATAGGCGGGTTGGTGCCGCACGGGACGGGGAGAAGGATATGTTCGACAGGCGTGAGCTGCTGCGTTTCGGGGGGTCGGCCGCGCTCCTGGCCTGGGCGCTGCCCGCACTCGGCAAGGCGGCCGATCTCGCGCCGTTGATGAAGGATGCCGAGGATCTGTACAAGGAAGCGATCGTCATCGACCTGCTGGCCGACGAGCGGCGCGACGCGGAAGGGCTGCGCTATATCCAGGAGAGCGGCTATACGGTGATGAGCACGACCCTGGGCACGCGATCGCCGGAAAGCCCCCAGGGATCGCATATGCTCAACGCCTGGCCGCGCGACGGCCTGATCGCCGATTGCATCGCCTGGCAAGGGTTCATCGACGACCATCAGGACAAATTGCTGCACGTGACGTCGGCCGCCGACATCCGCCGCGCCAAGGCGGAGGGGAAGAACGGCATCCTGCTCAATTCCCAGAATTGCCCGGCCGACGGCAAGCTGGAGAATATCGACCTGTTCCACGAGCTCGGCATCCGCCAGATGCAGCTGACCTATAATGAGCGCAACCTGCTGGGCGACGGCGCGACCGAGCGGACCAATTCCGGCCTCAGCGATTTCGGCGTGGCGGTGGTCGAGCGGATGAACGAGCTCGGCATCATGGTCGACACGTCCCATTCGGCCTGGGCGACCTGCGCCGACGCGATCAAATTTTCGAAGAAGCCGCCGATCTTCTCCCACACCGAATGCCATGCGATCAGCCAGCATCCGCGCAACAAGCCCGACGAGCTGATCAAGGCGCTGGCCGCCAAGGGCGGGGTGATGGGGCTGACCACCGTCGGGCCGATGGTGACCAACGATCCCATCCCGGCGACGATGGACCGGTTCCTCGACCATGTCGACCATGTCGTGAAGCTGGTCGGCGTCAACCATGTCGGCTTCGGCACCGACACGCTGATCCGCGGCTGGCCGACCGATCCCAAGCTGAAGAAAGAGACTTTGGCCTTTTACGGCGAGCCCTATTTCAAGGACAGCTACCGCTTCCGCTATCCGATGGGCACGGAAGGGATGAACGACCAGCACAAGATCAAATATGCCACTGGCGGGCTGATCAGGCGCGGCTACAAAAGGGACGATATCCTGAAGATCCTGGGCGGCAACTGGCTGCGCGTGATCGGCGAGGTCGTCGGCTAGTCGTCACGCGTCGGCGGAGGCGATCGAGCCTCCGATCGGGCGCGAGATGTCCCCGCCCCCGCGACAGGATCAGTCCTTCCCTCGGCAGCGGAGGATGCGTGCGATCTCGGACAGTTTGAACGCGATGAAAAGCAAGGTCGACAAGGCGATGAAGACCGCGAGGGTGATGGCCCAGTCTGGCATTTGAGGCTCCTTCGAGACGGTGCGATCGTTGGGCGCGGAATCGCCGGAAAGGTGTCCGGCCGGAAACGTGCGCGCCTTTCAGGGCCGGAGAATTTTGCATCCATCCGCCCTGCCCCTTTTTTCGGGAACGTATCCCCGCCGGGGCGGTTCCGCCGGTGCGGCGGCCTGGACCGCAGGCAGGCCGGCCCTGGTCCTTGCCGGATTCGGTGCCGAGGGCCGCACCGGCGGAACTCCCGGTTCGTTTTTCGGTTGGTCATAGGGGGCGTTCCGGAAACAGGAGCCCGATATGGTATATTCCTCCACCCGTATATTGATGAGCGTCATGCTCGGCGCAGCGAGCTTCGGCCTGGCGGCCTGCGCGGCGACCGACGAGCCGGGAAGAAGCGCGGCCCAGACCAGGGGCGACAGCTGTTTCAGGGCCGCGGACGTGAACGGCTTCAACGCGGTCGACGACGACACGGTCAATGTCAGCGTCGGCGCTTCGCAGACCTATCAGCTGGAGCTTTTCGGCAATTGCTCCGACATCGACTGGGCGCAGCGGATCGGCATCCGTGCCACCGGCGGATCCAGCTGGGTGTGCCAGGGCCTGGATGCCGAGCTGATCGTGCCCAGCCCGATCGGCCCGCGGCAGTGCCAGATCAGCAGCCTGCGACGGCTGAGCGACGAGGAAGTCCGCGCCAGCCGCGCGCGCTGAGCGGCGGAAGCATCCAGGCACCGCCGAAAGATGAACATAGGTTGCGGCGATAGCGACTCGCGCCGCGGCCGAATTGCGATTAGCTTCGTTTCATGAGCACCCTGCTGGCCTCGATCGCCGACAAGGCGAATTCGGACGTCTATATCAGCGACAGGCTGAACCGGCGGCCGCGCCGCCCGGTCGCGGCCAGCCGCACCAGCCGGGCGATGCAGGAGCTGGCCGGGGCGATGGCCAAGGCGCCGGCGACCATGCTGCCCCGGTTCGTCGAACTGGCGATGGAGCTGACGGGCGCGGTTTCCGCCGGCCTGAGCCTCTACGAGCCGGAGCCGGCGCCGGGCCTGTTCCGGTGGCGCCACCTGCACGGGAATCTGGCGCCGTTCGAAGGGGCGACGACGCCGCGCGACGACAGCCCGTGCGGGGTGACGCTGGACCGGGACGAGGTGACGCTCTCCAGCCATCCCGAACGCGCCTATGACTGGATCGCCGCCGAAGATCTGGTGATCCCGGAAGTGCTTCTGGTGCCGCTCCACCTCGCCGGCGAGGAGCCGCTCGGCACGCTCTGGGTGGTCGCCGCCCGGGAGGGGGAATTCCACCGGGGCCATGCCGACACGCTGGCCGCGCTGGGGCGGTTTGCGGGCATGGCGCTGAAGATGATCCGCCAGGAGGAGAATCTGCGTGCCGCGCTGGACGAACAGGAATTGCTGGCGAAGGAAATGAGCCACCGGCTGAAAAATCTGTTCGCGATGACCGACGGCATGATCCGCGGCAGCGCCCGCAAGGCGGAGACGGTGGAGGATCTCGCCGCGGCGCTGTCGGGACGGCTGCACGCCTTGGCCGATGCCCATTCGATGGTCCAGCGCAAGGTCAGGTCGATCGGTGGCCAGGCCCAGATCGACCTGGGCGGCCTGATCAGATCGATCGTCAGGGCCCATGAAGCGGGAACGGGGGCGGACCGGCTGCTTGTGGACGGCCCGCCGATCTTTTGCGGGGCGCATGCGATCAACGGCCTGGCGCTGGTGATCCACGAGCTTGCCACCAATGCCGCCAAATATGGCGCGCTGTCCAACGATCGCGGCCTCGTCGAGATCGGCTGGCGCCGCGAGGGGGAGGATGTGGTCATCGACTGGCGCGAGCGCGGCGGCCCGCCGGTCGCAGGCCCGCCGGACGCGGACGGCTTCGGCGCCCTGCTCGTCACGCGCACGATCGAGCGGCAATTCCGCGGCAGGATCGCCCATGACTGGGCCGCCGAGGGGCTTTCGGTCTCGCTGCGCATCCCCGCCGCCAGATTGTCGGATTGACCGCCGCGCCCAGGAATGGGAATGACAGGCGATCGATCGATCCTCCGTCGCCGGCATCCTGCGCGATCCCGAATCCGAAGGTCGAGCGATCCGGGCGTTGCAGGTGCTGCACGGACCCAGCCGATTCAGGAGGTTCCGTTTGATCACCCGCCTTGCCGTCGCCGGATATCGATCGCTGCGCGACCTGGTGATCGGGCTCGACCA
This sequence comes from Sphingosinicella rhizophila, assembly GCF_032378825.1. Classification (NCBI taxonomy): domain Bacteria; kingdom Pseudomonadati; phylum Pseudomonadota; class Alphaproteobacteria; order Sphingomonadales; family Sphingosinicellaceae; genus Sphingosinicella; species Sphingosinicella rhizophila. The sequence goes on from NZ_JAVUPU010000006.1 coordinate 96,523, forward strand.
GTTCACGCTCGTCACCGGGCCGAACGGCAGCGGCAAATCGAACCTCTATCGCGCGCTGCGCCTGCTTTCCGAAACCGCGCAGGGCAGACTGATCGGATCGCTCGCGGCGGAAGGCGGGCTGTCCTCGGTGCTGTGGGCCGGGCCGGATAATTACAGCCAGGGGATGCGCAGCGGCGAGACCCGGGTGCAGGGCACGTTGCGCAAAGGCGGGATCAGCATGCGCCTGGGCTTTTCCAGCGAGGCATTCGGCTATGCGATCGACCTGGGCCTGCCGGAGCGGATGTATCCGTTCCAGCGCGATCCGGAAATCAAGGTGGAGGCGATGTGGACCGGCGAGTTGCTCGGACGATCCAATCTGTTCGCTGAGCGGCGGGGGCTGGCGGTCAATCTGCGCAACGCCAGCGACGGCAGCTGGCGCAAATCGCTGAGCAACCTGATGGCGTTCGATTCCATGATCAGCCATTATGCCGATCCGGACGACGGGCTCGAGCTGCTGGTGATGCGCGAGAGGATGCGCAACTGGCGCTTCTACGACAATCTGCGCACCGATGCCGAGGCGCCGGCGCGGCGCCCGCAGGTGATGACCTTCACGCCGGTCCTGGCCGGAGACGGCGCCGATCTTGCCGCCGCGGTCCGGACGATCATGGCGATCGGCGACGATATTTCGCTCGCAGAAGCGGTGGACGATGCCTTTCCGGGCGCGCGGCTGAACGTGACCGGCGAAGATTATGGCGTGGTGGAGATGGACCAGCCCGGCCTGCTGCGCCCGCTCGAGGCCAAGGAATTGTCGGACGGGACGCTCCGCTATCTGCTGCTCGCGGCCGCCCTGCTTTCCCCGCGCCCGCCCGAGATCATGATCCTCAACGAACCGGAGGCGAGCCTGCACCCTTCCTTGCTGGACGCGCTGGCCCGGCTGCTGAAAAATGCATCCAGGGCGACCCAGATCGTGATCGTTTCCCACAGCGAGCGGCTGATCGAGATATTGCGCGGAAATTACGGCGTCCACGAAATCGCGCTCGGCAAAGCCGGCGAGACCTATGTCGAAAATCAGGATCCGCCGGACTGGATCTGGCCGAAGCGGTAGCGGCGGGCCGCCGACTCAGGTGGGCGGCCGGAAGTCCGGATCCTGGAGCGTCAGCATATAGGCGACGAGTTCGTCCACCTGGCGCGGATCGAGCGCGAAGGCCATTTCCTCGGGATAATTATGCGCATCCCGCAGCCAGACCGAAAGCGTCTCCGAGGTCAGCCCCGGCTTGTTGACGATGAGGTCGAAGGGCGGCGCGGCGGGATTGGGCGACAGGCGGTTCGGTGCGACGGCGTGACAGCGCCCGCACGATGTTTCGGCAAAGGCCGGGGCCTGGGCAAAGGCTGGGGCTGGCGAACGTAGGCCAGCCTCCGCCACGGAACGCTGCTGACAGGCCGACAGGACCGGCGCGAGCAGCAGGGCCGGTGCGAGGAAGAGCAGGCGGCAAGGCTTCAACCAGGGCTTCACATCGTCTCCTGTCGGGATCGTTTCGATCCTATGCGCAGAGCGCGTGCGGTGGCAAGGCGGGGCGCGATCTCAACCCTTCAAGGCCAAGGCCGCCGCGATCACGGCGATCAGCAAGGCGAATATCTGGATCGCGTTCCAGGGCATGATGCCCACCCGGTCCAGATCCCGTCTTTTGCCCCGGCGCCACTCCGCCAGGCCGGCGAGCAGGGCGATCGCCATCGACACCCCTGCCCCCCACCACAGTCCCGCTTGCGTCATGTCCCTGCGTCCATCATGATCCACCCGATCATGTAAAGGGAGGAATCCGATGCGCCAGAGCCTTGTTGCCGCGTTCTCGACTATCCTGTTGCTGGGGACCGCGGCCTGCGCGCCGGTGGAGCGGGACGGCGGTTCCGCATCGCGCGCGCTGGAGACGGCGGTGGCGGCTTCTACCCGCACGCCGGCCAATGTCGCGCGGGACCGGTACCGGCACCCGGTCGAAACCCTGCGTTATTTCGGCGTCCGCCCGAGCGACACCGTGGTCGAGATCTGGCCGGGCGGCGGCTGGTATACCGAAATCCTCGCGCCCTATCTCGCGTCGGGCGGCGGCACCTTGTGGGCGGTCGCGCCGGAGTGGGGCATGGGCGGCATCAAGAAGCTGAAAGCCGCCAATCCCGCGCTCTATGACGGCGTCCGCACCGCGACCTTCCCCCGCTTCGAAGCCGGGGAGCAGATCGTGCCGGACGGGACCGCCGATGTCGTCCTCACCTTCCGCAACGTCCACAATTGGCGGATGGGCTATCGCAACAACGAGCAGGATTATGGCGAGGATGCCTTCCGCCAGATCTACCGGATGCTGAAGCCGGGCGGCGTGCTCGGCATCGTCGACCATCGGCTGCCCGAAAATGCGTCGGCGGACCGCGAGAAGAAGAGCGGCTATATCAAGGTGTCGACGGTGCGGCGGCTTGCCGAGGCGGCCGGATTCCGGCTGGCGGGATCGTCCGAGATCAATGCCAATCCCAGGGACAGCGCCGATTGGCCGGACGGGGTATGGACCTTGCCGCCCTCGCTCGCGCTGGAGGCCAAGGACCGGGAGAAATATGTCGCGATCGGAGAAAGCGACCGGATGACGCTGAAGTTCGTCAAGCCGGAGTAACGACCTGCGCCGGGCGGGTGGGTGCCCGGATTCCGTCTTGAGAAGGGGCGAATCGCCTGCTCTGGACCTATGGATTCCTGACCGGTACCCCGGGCTGGCGCCGGCGCGAGGACAGGTTGGGATCGGGCTTTTCCCCGGCCGCGATCGCCGGACTTTGCGGCCCGTTCGGCGCTTTTTTGCAGGTTCTTGTCCATTGTGACATGAAAGCAACAGCAAAATCGGCCGGATTTTCCCGATCTTTCGCCCCGCCGGGTCATGGTTTATCCTTTGATGTAAATTGGTTAGCAGGGCGTTGATCCTGTAGAGGCCTCACATTTCCGTTTTTGGCAGCCGATTTGCTCCTGAACGACGAGCTGGAAGGGTTCGAGATCGGCGCGCAGACCGGCATCTCGACGCGCGGCGACGGCGAAAAATATCTGTTCGAAGGCTCGTTCGGCGCGAAGTTCGCCGACGGCCGCGGCCATTTCATGATCGGCGCCGACTATCTGAAGGACGAAGGCGTCATCCCGGGCATTTCCCGCCCGCTGATCGGCGCCACCGCCTTTGTGCCGGGCCCGGACGGAAAGCTTTATCCGACCGCCAATATCACCGAGTCGAACCGGACCCAGACCGGCCTGATCAACACCGGCGTCCTTGCCGGACAGGTGTTCAACAATGACGGGACGCTGCGCGCGTTCCAATATGGCACCCGTCGTCCGGGCGCCCCGACGCTGCAGATCGATAGTCCCGATCCCGAAGCCTATAATACGGATCAGTACCGCTCGCTGTCGGCGCCGATCCAGCGCGCCAACGTCTTCGCGCGCGCCAGCTTCGACGTCACCGACAATCTCAACCTGTGGGTCGAAGGCAGCTTCAACCGGGTCTGGGACCAGCGCGTCTACTTCCCGGACCTGGGCGTCAACCAGATCACGATCCAGGCCGAAAATCCCTTCCTCCGGCAGGATATTCGCGACCAGCTCGCCGCGGCAGGCGAAACCAGCTTCGTCATGGGCCGCGCCCTGACCGACGTGTCGCTCGCGCGCTACAAATATAGCCGCGAATCGATCCAGGGCTCGATCGGCTTCGACGGCCGGTTCGGCGGCGGCAAGTGGCGCTACAATGCCTTCTACACGCATGGCGAGCAGACCCAGAATCAGCGGCTGCGCGACATCACGCTCCGCACCGAATTCAATGCTGCGGTCGATGCCGTGCAGGTCGGTGGCCAGATCGTCTGCCGGATCAATGCCGATGCCAATCCGAACAATAATGATCCGAACTGCCGTCCGCTCAACCTGTTCGGCAATGGCAATGCTTCGGCCGAGGCGATCGATTATGTGACCGAGGATTGGAACGTCATCGCCAAGACCTGGCTCGACCATGTCGGCGCCAGCATCAGCGGCGAGGCCTTCCAGTTGTGGAACCGGCCGGTCTCGGTCGCGGCGGGTGTCGAATATCGCGAGGAATCCTTCTCGAACTCCTATGATCCGTTCTCGCTCGCCAGCCGCTTCAACACCATCAACGGCGTGAACATCGCCAAGACCGGCAACAATGTGAAGGAAGCCTTTGCGGAGGTGAACATCCCTCTCCTTGCCGATCTGCCGATCGTCCAGGAGCTGAACTTCAACGGCGCCGCCCGCATTTCCGATTATAGCGACAGCGGGTCGATCTGGTCGTGGAAGCTGGGCCTCGTCTGGAACGTGATCGACGGCCTGAAGCTGCGCGGGACGCGTTCGCGCGACATCCGTGCCGCGGCCATCACCGAGCTGTTCGCGCAGCGCGGCACGTTCTTCACCAACGTCAGCGATCTCGGCTCGCCGGGCAATCCGACCACGCAGGTCATCCTGCGCACGGGCGGCAATCCGGACCTCAGCCCGGAAATCGCCGACACGCTCACCGTCGGCGCGGTGCTGTCGCCCCGCTTCATGCCGGGCTTCAATTTCTCGATCGACTATTTCGACATCAAGATCGAGGACGTGATCACCACCCTGAGCGCTCAGCAGATCGTCAACACCTGCTATCTGCAGAATAATCAGGGCGCCTGCGACCAGCTCGTCCGCGTCGGCGGCGTGCTCAGCGAGATCAATGCGAGCTTCATCAACATCGCCAATTTCCGGAACAAGGGCATCGACCTCGAAGCCTCCTACCGGACGCGCATGGAGGGGATCGGCCTGCCGGGGCAGCTGCACGTTCGCGCACTCGCCAATTATGTCGACACCCTGGTGCTCGACAATGGCGTCGCCGCGATCGAGGGCGCCGGCTATCTCGGCGCCCAGGCCGTCTACCTGGTACCGAAATGGCGCGGGCTGCTGTCCACCACCTATGAAAGCGAGCGTTTCGGGAGCGACATCCGCGCCCGTTATGTCGGCGGCGGCGAATATGCGCCGGCATCGGTCTTGCCGAACCAGGGCGACAACAGGATCGCGGCGCGCACCTATATCGACCTTGGCCTGCGCGGTTACTTCCCGATCGGCGACGACAGGAAGATCACGATCTATGGTTCGGTCCAGAACCTGTTCGATCGCGACCCCGCGCTGGGTGCGGTGGGATCGCCCTATCACGATCTGATCGGGCGCTACTTCACGTTCGGCGTCCGCGCCAATTTCTGATCCGTTCGCAATCCTCCCGGCCATGCCGGGAGGGTTCGAACCGCAGAGGTTGAAGATCCTCCTCCGGGCGACCGGGGGAGGATTTTTTTGAACGGTGTTTCGGGCGAGGGCGCGCGGCCGGCGAACGGTTGCCGGCAAACGCCTGCTTATTTGACCAGCTTGTCGACCTTGGCCTGCAGTTCCGCGAGCTGGTTCTTGAGCCGGTCGATCTCATCTTCCTGCTCGGACGTGGGCGCCGCAGCCGCAGACGCCGCATTGCCGCCGGCGGCAGACTTGAACATCTCCATGTTGCGCCGCGCCAGATCGGCGAACGGGCCGCCGGAAAAGGCGCCGGCCATGGCGTCGCGGAACTGCGACTGGTTGCGCTGGAACGCCTCCAGCGAGGCTTCCAGATATTGCGGCACCATCGACTGCATGGAATCGCCGTACATGGAGATGAGCTGGCGCAGGAAGTTGATCGGCAGCATGGTCCCGCCGCGCGATTCCTCGTCCATGATGATCTGGGTCAGGACATTGTGGGTGATGTCCTCCCCGCTCTTGGCATCGACGACCTTGAACTCGCGTTTCTGCCGGACCATCTCCGCCAGCCGCTCGAGCGTTATGTAGCTCGAACTTTCCGTGTCATAGAGCCGTCGGTTCGCGTATTTCTTGATGATGACGACATCATCGCCGGGTTCCGGAGCAGCCATGGGAAGTCCCTCTGAATCTGTAGCATCGGCCCTAACACCAAAGCTTGCCGCACCGCAACACAAGCCCCGGCCCCTCCCTCTGTTCCTGGCCATGCTGCGCAGCGAAAGCGCAGCAAAACCTGCATTGATGGCGCAAGCCCTGGCCGGGCTGCGCGCCTATCAGGAGGCGCCGCGCGGGCCGGCGGCGGCGGCCAAGCCGGCGCTTGCGAGCCGCCACGGCGCCGCCCTGCGCGATTATGGCGGCGAGGGTCCGGCCGTGCTGTTCGTGCCGTCCCTGATCAACCCGCCCCGGATCCTCGACCTCGGCCGGGACAGATCGCTGTTGCGCTGGCTGGCGGACCGGGGCCATCGCGTCCTGCTGCTCGACTGGGGCTGGGCGGAAGAACGGGCGGATTTGAGCGTCGCCGGCCATGTCGAGCAGATCCTGCTGCCGCTGATGGCCGAACTCGGCGAAGCGCCGCATCTGGTCGGCTATTGCCTGGGCGGCACGATGACGATGGCGGCGGCGCAGCTGGCCGAAGTCCGCAGCCTCGCCACCATCGCCGCACCGTGGCGCTTCGCCGGCTTTCCGGACGAGGCGCGGACCGGGCTGGGCGCGCTCTGGAGAGGCGCGAGGGGGACGGCGGAACGGCTGGGCGTGCTGCCGATGGAGGTGCTGCAGAGCGCTTTCTGGAGCCTGGACCCCGCCCGCACGGTCGGCAAGTTCGCGGCCTTTGCCGACATGGCGCCGGACAGCGCCGAAGCGGCGGCCTTCGTGGCGCTGGAGGATTGGGCCAATGACGGCCCGCCCATCCCGATCGCCGCCGCGCGCGAGATGTTCGAGGATTTCCTGGAGGCGGACCGCCCGGGAAAGGGCGAATGGCATGTGGGGGGACAAAGGATCGATCCGGCCACCCTCGCCTGCCCCCGGCTGGAGATCGTTTCCACCAGCGACCGCATCGTCCCGGAAGCGAGCGCCGTCGGCGGCGACGAACGCCTGGCCTTGACCCAGGGCCATGTCGGCATGGTGATCGGCGGCAGTGCGCGCCGGGCCCTGTGGCAGCCGCTGGCCGCCTGGATCGACCGGGCCGGCCGTCAGGGGTGACGCATTCGTGCGTACCCGATTTTCGCTGCCGCAACGTCTATGGCGAAAGATCGATGTCCACGTCTTCGCGCGATGCTCCAGCGGCCCCTGCCCTCGCCGCTCCGCCCGGGCCGGCGAAATGCCAATGCGCGCCGTCCCTGCGATAGGCGGCGGGCGTGCCGCCCAGGAAGGCCGCGCCGTCCCAGCTCTGCACCTCGACCGTCACATGATCGGGCTTCGCCTCGATCCAGTTGAAGCTCTGCCTTTCCTCCGCGCGGAGGCGGGTCGAGGTCGCGGTGCCGGCCTGGATCACCAGCTCGGGGCCCGCCGTCTCCACCATCTCGCGCGCCGAGCGGGCGAAGCTGCGGTGAAAATGGCCGGCCAGCAGGATGTGGACGCCGGCCTCGGCCACCGCCGCCAGCGCGCCTTCGTGGCGGCCGACCCTTTTGGTCAATTCCTCTTCCTCTTCGCCAATCGGCATCGCGAACAAGGGGTGGTGGGTGACGAGGATCCGGGTCTTGCCGGGCTCGACCGCACGGAAGCGCTCGCGGATCAGGGCCATCTGCTCGTGGCTGATGCGGCCATCCTTGATGGTTAGGGAGCGTGCCGTATTGATGCCCAGCACGACCAGCTCGTCATTCTCGAACCATGGGCAGAGGTCCCGATCGATGAAGCGGCGGTAACGGCGCAACGGCCGCGCGAAGCGCCGGAAGATATCGTAGAGCGGGACATCGTGATTTCCCGGCACGGCCAGCACCGGAAGGCCGCCCTCCTTCAACCGTTCGATGAAGGCTGCGGCCAGCCGGTATTGCGCCACCCTGGCACGCTGGGTGAGATCGCCGCTCACCACCACCAGATCCGGCCGCCGGGCCGCCAGCCAGGTTTCGAGCGCCTGCACGATATGCGGATCGTGGCGCCCGAAATGGACGTCCGAGAGGTGGGCTATGCTGGCCATCGGGACTCAACGAGCCGGACGGGCTCCGGTTTCAGAACCAGATGCGATCATAGCGCGACCCGAGCAGGGTCAGCAGCTCATATTGAGAGAGTCCGGACTGGGCCGAGGCCGCTGGCAGGTTGAAATCCATTTCCACCCAATCGCCTTCGGCAAGGTGGGGCGCGGCATCGACGCAGATGGTGGTCAGGTCCATCGAGATGCGGCCCACCACGGGTCCGTAGGCGTCGCCCAGCACGGCCCGGCCGGCGCCCGAAAAGGCGCGGAGATAGCCGTCGGCATAGCCGATATTGAGGATGGCGAGCTCCATGTCGCGATCGGCGACGAACGTGGCGTTATAGCCGATCGGATCGCCACGCCCGACCCGCCGCCTTTGCACGATCTGCGCCTCGATCCGGACCACCTGGCGCAGATGATTTTCGGCTTCCGGCCGCGGAATGCCGCCATAGAGGGCGATGCCGGGGCGGGTGAGATCGAAATGATAATCGCGGCCGAGGCAGATGCCGGCGCTGTTGGCGAGGCTGACCCGCCTGGCGCCGACGTTCGCGGCGACGCCGACCAGCATCTCGCGCTGACGACCGTTCATTTCCACATCCTCGTCGGCGCTGGCGAGATGGCTCATCAGCGTCTCTATCGCGAGCCCTTCGAGTATGCCCTCGGCGAGATGGCCGGGCGAAAGACCGAGCCGATTGAAGCCGCTGTCGATCATCACGTCGCACGGACGTCCCTGCCCTTCGGCGCGCCATCTTTGCACCTGTGCCGGCGTGTTCAGAACGGGCCGCGCCCTCAGCGCCAAAGCGGTGCGCAGCTCGTCGTCGGAAACGCCGTGCAGGACCGACAGGGCGGCCTCGCCGAGCCAGGGCAGGACGCGTTCCGCCTCCGACCAGGTGGAGACGAAGAAATCGCGGCAGCCGGCCAGGACGAGATGCATCGCCACTTCCCGCGCGCCCAGGCCGTAGCCGTCGGCCTTGATGGCCGCGCCGCAGGCCGCCGGGCCGCCGAGGCCAGCCAGCCAGCGCCAATTGGCGGTCAAGGCATCGGCCTCGATCTTCAACCTGAGGGGACAATGGGCCGCGTTCACGAAGGCGCCGATAGCGTTCATGGTGCGGTTAGTCCAACGTCCTTCCGGAGGTTTCCGGAAGCCAGAATGCTGTGACGACAAGCGCCATGGCGACGACGCCGATCGTGTACCAGAGGCCCGCGAACGGGTCCCCTGTCCTGGCGACGATATAGAGGCTGATGAAGGGCAGGAAACCGCCGAAATAGCCGGTGCCGATATGATAGGATATCGACAGGGACGTATAGCGTATCCGGGCCGGGAACAGCTCGACCAGCAAGGCGGCCGCCGGGCCGAAGGTCATACCCGAAAACATGCCGATCATTGTGATCGCCAGCACGACCTGAGCGGATTGGAACAAGCTCGGCACGGACTTGGCGAGCTTATAGCCTGCCGCCTCCAGGGCCGGATCGAGCATTTCCGGCGCAGCGTCGACCGGGGCGCCGCCGATGGTGATGACCGGCGCGGCGCCCGGTGCGCCTTCGGCCGTCGCATAAGCGACGCCCTTGCGCGTCAGCGTATCGAGCAAGCGGCCGCACGCCGTCTCCTGGCCCTTGCTGGCGAAGGGATCGTAGCTGCAATCGCTCCCCGTCACGACGACGGGATTGCGCGCCATCGACCGGGCGAGATCGGGATTGGCGGCGGCCGACATCCAGTGGAACAAGGGGAACATCAAGGCGATGGTCAGGACATAACCGAGCACGATCGGCTTCTTGCGTCCCACCTTGTCGGACAGCCACCCGAACAGGATGAACCAGCCGATGCTGAAGACCGCGGCCGCACCCACCATCATCCTGGCCGCCGTGTCCTCGATACGAAGCGTGTTCTGGAGAAAATAGAGGCCCTGGAACTGGGCCGTGTACCAGATGACGGTGAGACCGGCGGCAATGCCAAACAGGCCGACCAGGATCAGCTTCACCTTATGCCAGCTGTCGAAACTTTCCTTGACCGGATTGCGGGACGTGTTGCCCGCCTGCTTCATCGCCTGGAAGACCGGGCTCTCCTTCAGCTTCAGGCGCATCCACAGCGAGATGGCGAGCAGCAGCAGAGAGAAGAGGAACGGGACGCGCCAGCCCCAGGCTTCCCATGCCACCGGATCGACGAAATAAGCGGAAATCAGCACGACCAGCACGCTCAGCAGGAAACCGCCGATCACGCTTGCCTGGATGAAGCTGGTGTAGAGGCCGCGGCGATCGCGGGGGGCATGTTCGGCGACATAGATGGCGGCGCCGCCATATTCGCCGCCCAGCGCCAGACCCTGCAACAGACGGCAGACGACCAGGAGGATCGGCGCCGCAATGCCGATCTGGGCATAGGTCGGGATCAGCCCCACCGCCGCCGTAGCGACGCCCATCAAGGTGATGGTGACCAGGAAGGTATATTTCCGCCCCAGCCGATCGCCGAGATAGCCGAACAGCAACGCGCCCAGCGGCCGGACGCCGAAGCCGGCGCCGAAGGTCGCGAGCGCCAGCAGGAAGCCCGCCGTCTCGCTCGCGGCCGGGAAGAACATCTTGGCGATGACCGTGGCCAGCGTGCCATAGACGAAGAAATCATACCATTCGAAGACGGTGCCGAGCGACGACGCGACGATGACCCTGCGGTCCCGCTTCGCATCCACCACATAATCGTCGGAAACCGCGGCAACCATCCTACTCTCCCCCGCCACGCGGGAGTTTAGGCACAGGGAAAGCCTGGCGGCAAGCGGAGCCTATGATCGAATCCCGCCCCGAGGATCGGGGACGGGATCGATGCTCAGCCCTCGATCCCCGCGTCGCGCTTGGCGTGGTCGGTCTTGGCCTGATTTTCCGGATCAAGCACGCCGGTGACCCGCACCTTCCGCGCCTTCTTCGACGACCAGATATTCTGGTAGGAAAGATAAGCGAGCCACGTCGCGATCAGCAGGAAGATCACCACCGCAAGGCCGGTCCGGTGCCGATTTTCGAGCTTCGGCTCGGCTGTCCAGGTCAGGAAAGCGGCGACGTCCTTGGCCATCTGGTCGACGGTCGGGTTGGTGCCGTCCGCATAGGTGACCTGACCGTCGGCCGTGATCGGCGGCGGCATCGCGATGTTGAGGTTCGCGAAATAGGGATTGTAATACAGCCCCGGACCCGGCTGGTTTTCCTTCGGCAATTTCGGATCGGGATCCTGGTAGCCGGTCAGCAGCGAGTAGACATAGGCCGGGCCGTGGTGGCGAGCCTTGGTCATCAGCGAAAGATCGGGCGGCATCGCATTGTTGTTGGCGGCGCGGGCGGCGACTTCGTTCGCATAGGGATTCGGGAAATTGTCCGCGGGCAAGGCCCTGCGGGTCGAAGCCTCGCCGGTCTTCGGATTCACGTCCGGAACCTCGATCTGCCACTGATTGGCGATCGCCTTCACCTCGGCTTCGCTATAGCCGATATCCTCCAGATTGCGGAAGGCGACGAACTCAAGGCCGTGGCAGGCCGCGCAGACTTCCTTATAGACCTGAAAGCCGCGCTGGAGCTGCTGCCGGTCATATTTGCCGAAAGGACCGTCGCTGGCGAAGGCGACGTGCTTCGGCGCCTTGTGGAATTCATGCTCGACCGTCGGCTCGGGCGGATCGCCGAGATAGGCGATCACGCCCCAGAGCAGCGACCAGGCCGCAACCGCGACGAAGCCGAGGCCGACGAGGAATCCGAGGATCCGAACCATGAGCCTTCTTTCCCCTTAAGCCGTGACAGTCGGCGCGGACGTGCTGCCGCTGCCGATCGGAGCCGCTTCCTGCTTTTCGCCGTGCAGCACCGATTCCGAGATGGAATTGGGCAAGGGCAAGGTCCGCTCGACCGAAGACAGGATGGGCAGGATGATCAGGAAGTGAGCGAAATAATAGATGGTCGCGAGCTGGCTGATCATCACATAGGGCTCCTCGGCCGGCGCGCCGCCGCAATAGCCGAGGATCAGCACGTCGATGACCAGGATCCAGAAGAACTGGCGGAAGCGCGGACGATAATTGCCCGAGCGCACCGGCGACTTGTCCAGCCAGGGCAGGAAGAAGAGCAGGATGATCGAGCCGAACATGGCGATCACGCCCCACAATTTGGCCGGCAGGATGAAGTCGACGGTGAAGGCGCGCAGGATCGCGTAGAAGGGCCAGAAATACCATTCGGGAACGATATGCGCCGGGGTCGAGAGCGGATTGGCCGGGATATAATTGTCGGCGTGCCCCAGATAATTGGGCGCGTAGAAGACAAGAATCGCAAGCAGGATCAGGAAGATGCCGAGGCCGAAACCGTCCTTCGCCGTATAATAAGGATGGAAAGGCACCGTATCCTGCGCCGTCTTCACATCGACGCCGGTGGGATTGCCCGATCCGGGGATATGCAGCGCCCAGATATGCAGGATGATGACACCCGCGATCACGAACGGCAGCAGGTAATGGAGCGAGAAGAAGCGGTTCAGCGCCGCCTGGTCGGGCGCGAAGCCACCGAGCAGCCATTGCTGGATCGGCTCGCCGACCAAGGGGATGGCACCGAACAGGCCGGTGATCACCTTGGCACCCCAGAAGCTCATCTGCCCCCAGGGCAGCACATAGCCCATGAATGCGGTCGCCATCATCAGCAGGAAGATGACGAGGCCGAGCAGCCACACCATCTCGCGCGGGGCCTTGTAGGACCCGTAATAGAGGCCGCGGAAGATGTGGATATAAGTGACGATGAAGAAGAAGCTGGCGCCGTTGGCATGGGCGTAGCGCAGCAGCCAACCCTGGTTGACGTTGCGCATGATGTGCTCGACCGACGCGAAGGCCTCGGTCCCCGACGGCACATAATGCATCGCCAGCACGATGCCGGTAACGATCTGGATGGCGAGCGCGATGCCCGCGAGCACCCCGAAGTTCCAGAAATAGTTGAGGTTGCGAGGGACCGGATAACCGCCGCCGACGGCGCCATAGACGAGGCGCGGCAGCGGCAAGCGATCGTCGATCCACCGCATGAACGGATTTTGCGGCTTATATTCTTCCGCCCAGGGAAAGCTCATTGGATGCTACCTCAGCCGATCTGGACAATGGTGTCGGAGGTGAATTCATATTCCGGCACTTCGAGATTCGTGGGCGCCGGGCCTTTGCGGATGCGCGCGGCGGTATCGTAGTGCGAGCCGTGGCAAGGACAGAAATAGCCCCCGAATTCGCCCCTGTTCTCGCCCTCTGCCGCCCCGAGGGGAACGCAGCCGAGATGGGTACAGACCCCCATCGTGATCAGCCATTGCGTCTTTCCTTCCGCGGTCCGCTCTTCCAGCGTCTGCGGATCGCGAAGCTCGCCGACCGGCACGGCCTGGGCCGCCTGGATTTCCTGCGGCGTCAGATGCCGCACGAACAAGGGCTGCTTGCGGAAAATGGTCTTGATCGCCTGGCCCGGCTGGATCGCCGACACGTCGACCTCGATCGAGGCGAGCGCCAGCACGTCTGCCGAAGGATTCATCTGATTGATGAGCGGATAGAGGACGGCGATTCCGCCAACGCCCGCGAAACTCACCGCGGCGATATTGATGAAATCGCGGCGGCGCACCCCGTCCTCGGGAGTCGCAGCCATGCTTCCGTCGCTATGTTCAACCGTCGCCATAACATCCTTCAAGCGGTTCGAACCGGATGTGCAAAAGCTCGCCTCGGCTGGATTCGCCGGGGAGCAACGCCCTCACACAGTGCCGCGTCCAAGGACCTGCCGTCCGTGCCGAGCACGAACAGCCGGACCTCCCCTGTAGCGGCTTGGCGGGCCTGATAGCCGCGCGAACGCCGCTTTGCCAACAGCGATTTTATCACGTCTGTGACAGGCGCCCCTTTCGCCGCTATCCGAACGTCATGCGCATCGCCTTGTACCAGCCCGATCAGGCCGGAAATGTCGGCACGATCCTGCGCCTTGCCGCCTGCCTGGCGGTGCCGGTCGACATCATCGAGCCGTGCGGCTTCGCTTATTCCGACAGGGCGCTGAAGCGCGCCGGAATGGACTATGCCGAGATGGCGAACGTCACCCGCCATTCCGGATGGCAGGGATTCGCGCACGCCGCCACCGGACGGATCGTCCTCATGACCACCAAGGCGGAGCTTTGCCTGCCCGATGCGCGTTTCGTGCCCGGCGACATCCTGCTGCTCGGTTCCGAGAGCGAGGGCGCGCCGGCGGACGTCCATGCCCGCGCCGACCTCCGCCTCCGGATTCCGCAGGCAGCCGGAACCCGGTCCTTGAATATCGCCGTCGCCGCGGGCATCGCGCTCGCCGAGGCGTTGAGGCAATTGGACGAATGGCCCAGATGATCGAACTCGACCAAGAACAGCAGGCCGCCCGCGACTGGTTCGAATCGCTTCGCGACCGGATATGCGCGGCGTTCGAAGCGATCGAACGCGAGGCCGGAAGCGACGCGACATTCGACTATAGTCCCTGGGATCGGGTCGATGCGGACGGCTCGCCCGGCGGCGGCGGCGTCCGCGGGCTGATGAACGGCAGGATATTCGAGAAGGTCGGGGTCAATGTCTCCACCGTGGGTGGCCGCTTCAACCCGGAATTCGCCAAGACGATCCTCGGGGCGGAGGAAGACCCCAGATTCTTTGCCACCGGCATCAGCCTCGTCGCCCATATGGCCAATCCGCACGTGCCGGCGGTCCATATGAATACCCGATTCCTGGCGACGTCGAAGCGCTGGTTCGGTGGCGGCGCGGACCTCAATCCCCCGATTCCCGTTGAAGAGGATATCGCCGACTTCCATGCACGCCTGCGCGCCGCCTGCGCCGCGCATGATCCGACTTATTATCCCCGGTTCAGCAAATGGGCCGACGAATATTTCTTCATTCCCCATCGTGGCGTCGCCCGCGGGGCGGGAGGCATATTCTACGACCATCTCGAAGGCTATTTCGAACAGAATTTCGCTTTCACGCGCGATGTCGGCGAGGCTTTCCTGGATATCTTCCCGAAGATCGTGCGGCGGCGGATGGACATGCCGCATGACGATGCCGACAAGGCCCGGCAACTGGAATGGCGGGGACGCTACGCCGAATTCAACCTCATCTACGACCGCGGCACATTGTTCGGACTCAAGACCGGGGGCAATGTCGATGCGATCCTGATGAGCCTGCCGCCGATGGCGACATGGCGCTGACCGAACTTGCCCCAGGCGAAATCGGGGCAGTCGTCACTTACCTGGAGATGACCGAGCGCCCCCGGATGCGGCCGATGCCCGATTCGCCGCTGCGATTGGTGCCATGGCGAAGTGTCGAACCAGCCAAATATCGCCTGCTGTTCGAACGGGTCGGAAGCCGCTGGCTCTGGTTTTCGCGGCTGGCGATGGACGATGCGGCCCTGCTGAAGGAGATCGCCGAAGTCCATGCCGTGGTAGACCGGTCAGGCATCGAGGTGGGGATGATCGAACTCGATTTCAGCCGCCGCGAGGAATGCCTGATCCGCTTCCTGGCCCTGATCCCGGAACTGGCAGGCCGCGGCCATGGCAATTGGCTGTTCGCCCAGGTGCTGCTGCTCGCCTGGCGCCAGGGCATAAAGCGGGTTCACGTCCACACCTGCACGTTGGACCATCCGGCGGCGTTGCCGGCCTATCTGAAGGCAGGATTCAAGGCCCGCGGGCGCGCGTTCGAGAGCTTTCCCGACCCCAGGATATCCGGATTGCTGCCGCCGGAATCCGCGCCGCAAATCCCCTTAATTCGGCCCGGCGGCTGATTCGCCGGCCAGCCGCCGGTAAATCGCCGCGAACAGGATCACCATCAGGGTCGAAAAGGCCGCGCTGGTCACGGCCCGGACGATCAAGGCCAGCATGCCGCCAATGTGCTGGCCGAGCAGGATGATGAAGACCGAGCCGAATATGGCGTTGACGAGAAAGCTCAGAACGAAGGCGGTGACGGCCACCATGACCACGAGGCCGATCACTGCCCAGCCATTGCCCCGGCTGAGCGCGAAGGACCTGCCGATCGCATCGATCGGATTGCGGCGATCCTCCGCCGCCATGACCGGCGCAAGGACCGCCATCCTGCCGAAAAGATAGAAACCCGGCAGGATCAGGATCGCGCCGATCCCGATCATGATGTCGGAAAGGATCGTCGCCAGAAAATAGAAAGGCAGCAGCGCCAAACCGTGGGCGATGGCCTGCCCGACGGTGGGCCGGGCGCCGAACAGCAGCTGCAGCATGGCAAGGGCGCCGGCCATGTTGGCAAGGTTGGCCAGCAGCATCCAGGCCCAGTTGGCGTGAAAATATTCCTCGGCGAGCCTGGCCAGCTCGGTCATGGTCGCGGCTGGCGGAGCGGGCAGGAAATAGCCCATGAGCAAGGCGGGCAGGAACATGAAAACGCCGGCAAGCGCGATCAGCAAGGATGCGTTGCCGCGGATCAGCCGGACCGTATCTTCCCAAACGGCGCTGTAGGAAAATCTCATTCTGGCGCATCCTTGCTGACTTTCGGGCGGCATAGCCCCGGCAGGCCGATCAAGGAAGGCTTGAACCTCATGGGGGTTGCGACGAGATGGGACCGATGCGTTCCGACGAAATCGAATGGCGTGAGACGCCGGGACCTGTTCCCTATCCCGACGCCCTCGCGGAGATGGAGGCACGCGCCGCCGCGATTCGCGAGGGCGGCGCCCGGGAACTCGTCTGGCTGCTCGAACATCCGCCGCTTTACACTGCAGGGACCAGCGCCGATCCTGCCGAACTGTTCAATCCGCTGGGCTTCCCGGTCTATGAGGCCGGGCGCGGCGGCCGCTACACCTATCATGGGCCCGGGCAGCGTGTCGGCTACGTGCTGCTCGATCTCGACCGTCGCGGCCGCGACCTCAGACGCTATATCCATGCGCTGGAAGGCTGGGTGATCGCGTCCTTGGACGTCCTTGGTGTCGAGGCACGCCGGGCGCCGGGCCGGATCGGCATCTGGACCGATCGCAGCGGCACCGAGGCAAAGATCGGCGCGATCGGCGTCAGGGTGCGCCGGTGGGTCACGATGCACGGATTCTCGGTAAATCTTGATCCCGAACTTTCCCACTTCTCAGGGATAGTGCCGTGCGGTATTGCGGACTTTCCGGTGACCAGCCTCGACGAGATGGGAGTGTCTGAAGGACAGGAACGTTTCGATCTGGCACTGAGACAGGGGCTCGACCATTTTCTGCGATCTCTCGAGGTGGGACGCGAGAAGGCTTGAGAGCCGTACTCTTTCCGTTTAGTGTGTCCAACTGATTTGGCAAAAAAGGGGCCAACCCGGCCAAATCGTCAACTAGGGAGTTTCTAAATGCGTGACCTTCTTTCCAAAGTTATGACCAGCTCGATGGTTGCCGGTGCGGCCCTCCTCGTCGCAGCATGCGGCGGCGGCGAAGACGCCACTGCCAACAACACCAGCTATGCAACCGACGACGCTCTGATGGGCGACACCAATGACGTCACGGCCATCGACGCCGGCACCACCGGTGCCGACGCCAACCTCGGCCTGGACGCCAACATGTCGATGGACAGCAACATGAGCGACGTCGACATGAACGCGACGACGACCACGGACATGAACGCCACCAACGGAATGTAATTTCCGAAGGCCTTGGCTTTGGGAAAAGGCCGCCCGGTCGACCGGGCGGCCTTTTCTTTTTGTGGTGCTTTTCATTTTCCGCCAGCGGGTTAGTATGACGAACCGTGCCACCTCCACGACCGGCATGACCATATCGTCTGGATCGGTGGACAGGCGCTGTTAAGCAAAAGGCGCCTATCCTGTGCGCGAATGTGAAGGGGTGGATATGCGTAACCTGTTGGATAAAGGCGTGGGGGCCGCAATGCTGGCGGCATGTGCCTTCGCCGCCTTCGTCTCTCCCCAGTCCGCATCCGCGCAGATGTTCCTCGCCAAGCCTGACTTCAAGCCGGGACCGATCACCGGCAGCGATCCGCTTGTCGGCCTGCCCATCCCCGGAGCGACACCCGCCGAATATCAGGCGCATCTGCTGTGGAACCTTCGATCCGGCCTCAATGTTGCGGCGCTGCAGTGCCAATTCTCGCCTTTCCTGCGGGCCGTCGACAATTATAACGGGATCCTTGCCCACCATGCCGTCGAGCTGGCGGCCGCCTACAAGGTACTCAGTGGCTATTTCAAACGCGTGAACGGCGCCAAGGGCCTGAAGCTTTTCGACGATTATTCCACGATGACCTATAACGGCTTTTCGACGCTGCAGGCCCAATATGGTTTCTGCCAGGTCGCCACCAATATCGCCAAGCAGGCACTGGCGACCCCCAAGGGGCAGCTTCACGTGACGGCCGGAGCACGCATGCGTGAGCTTCGCAACAGCCTGGTGCCCGCCTATGAAAGAGGGCCCGTCTACAACCCCCACATGATCCGCTTCACTCAGCCGCCTGCGCCACCGCTCCGCGCCGAATGCTGGAACAAGAAGGGCCGCTATCTCTCCAAGAAATGCGGCGCGGCCGTCTGATCGCTGCGGCGAGTTCCTCAGAGCCTGGTCATTTGGGTAGAGCGCTTCCTGCCGATGACGTGATCAGACTCCCTTCAAATGTTTAGGGCAATCCCAGCAGCTTGTGGGTCTGAAGGCTGAGGCGCCAGCGGGGATTGGCCATCACGAAGTCGATGGCGGCAGCTCTGGCCGCATCGCCCTCCACGCAATCCATCGGCTGGATCAGGAAATGGTCGAAGCGCCAGTCCAGCAGGCCGTCCGGGTCGATGCCATTTTGCGGCCAGACAAGCTTCAGTTCGTTGCCGCTGCGCTGGACGATGCGCGTTCCTGCCTTGGGACTGACGCAGATCCAGTCGATCCCGTCCGGAGCGGCAATCGTCCCATTGGTTTCAACGGCGATCTCGAAGCCCGCGTCGCGCACCGCCTTCAGCAGGGGCGCATCGATCTGGAGCAAGGGTTCGCCGCCGGTCATCACCGCGAAGCGGCTCTCCCCTTCCCCCCACAGCCCGACCATATTCGCCACCAGTTCCGCGCAATCATAGCGGCCGCCATTCAGGCCGTCCGTGCCGACGAAGTCCGTGTCGCAGAAGCGGCAATCGGCGGTCGCGCGATGACGTTCGCGCCCCGTCCAGAGATTGCAGCCGGAAAAGCGCACGAACAAAGCGCGCCGGCCGGCCTGGGCGCCCTCGCCCTGCAGCGTGACGAACATCTCTTTCACGCTGTAGCTCATGGCGTGGCTGCATAGAGGGTCGGGTCGACGATCCCCGCTTCCTCAAAGCCCCTGGCGCGAATGCGGCAGGAATCGCACATGCCGCAATGCAGCTGATCGTCGACGGGATCGTAACAGGACCAGCTGAGGCCGGCGTCCAGCCCCAATCGCGCCGCTTCGCGCACAATATCGGCCTTGCTGAGATCGAGCAAAGGCGCATGGATGCGAAATCCATGTCCCTCGTCGCCCGCCTTGGTGGCGAGGCCGGCCAGCCGTTCGAAGGCGGCGATGAAGTCGGGACGACAGTCAGGATAGCCCGAATAGTCCAGCGCGTTGACGCCGATGAACATATCCCGGGCGCCCGCCGCCTCTGCCCAGCCGAGCGCGAGCGACAGGAAGATGGTGTTACGGGCCGGCACATAGGTAACCGGGATATCCTCCCCCAACCCGTCTTTCGGCACATCGATGTCGTCCGTAAGAGCCGAACCGCCGAAGGCGCGCAGATCGAGCGGAATGACGACGTGCCTCTCCACGCCGAGCGCCTCCGCGATTCGAATCGCCGCCTGGAGTTCGATGCGATGGCGCTGGCCATAGTCGAGCGTCAGGGCCAGCAGCCGGTAACCGCGCTCCCGCGCCATCGCAGCGGCCGTCATCGAATCTAGGCCGCCGGACAGCAGGACGACGGCATGAGGCTGGTTCTGGATCACGGCCGTGGCGGCTAATCCCGATCAAGCGGGCGCGCAAGCGCGGCTTCCAAAAAGAAGGGCCGCCCGGTGAAGAGCGGCCCAGTTAGGCCAGAAGGCCATCTAGGGAGGAAAGCGTGCCACAAAAATACCGGCACCGACTCCTTGTAAGCGCATCAGGGTAAACGGGGGCTTAACGTAGCGCCCTTATCACGACGCGGTCGCGTTCTTTTCCAAGCGAAGATCAGCTTTTCCGCGCAAGGGCCGGTCTTCACGTCACTCCGGGGCCCAGCCCTTTGTCAGCCTCGTTGCCGTGTCGTGAGACCATGCAACGCGACTGAAATGCCTCTTGGGTCCGGACCCTAGCAAGAGCCGACGCGGCGGCCCTCCACACGATAGGCGAAAGGACGGTTATTGGCCCGGCCCTGGGTGTCGATCTTCACCAGGCGCGAGGTTTCGACCCGAATGTTCGTCCGGCCGAACCCGCGGCCAGGACAGATATAATGGATCGATGCACTGTTGGGCCCGCTCGCGACGACCTCCTCCGAGCAGTTGACGTCGCTATGCTCCAGCTTGATCAGCCGCATGGGGTCGCCAAGACAGACCGAATCGAACTGCGCCTTGGCGTCGGCCGGATCGCTCAGCTGCCAGCGCCCCTTTTCCAGGCGCGACAGAGCCGGCAGCTCCGCAGTCGCCAGCGTCTGGGCCGGCAGAAGCACAGCCATCGCCGCGATCGACCAGCTTTTCCTAGGCATCTGTCCCCCCAATCGGATCAGGGCAGATATCATCAAAATCCGCGGAAATCGAGAGATCAGCCGGCAGCGGAGTCGGGGTCCGAAAAATCGCTCAGGGAGATCGGGAACACCCGCGAGCAAAATTCGCAATCGACGCTGATGAAACCGTCCTGGTCGACCATCTGCTCCCGGTCCTCCGCAGGAAATCTCGAGATGACGGAGCGGATATGCTCGAAATTGCAGCGGCAGCCCTTGGCGAGCGAAATGGGGGCAAGGATCCTTATCTCTTCCTCTTCATGAAAGAGGCGCCACAGCAAGGTTTCGAGGGGCAGCGTTTGATCGACCAGCTCGTTCCCCTTGATGGTTTCAGCCAAGACCCTGACATGTTCCCATTCGGGATGATCAAGCCGCGTGTGGAGGCGCTCACGCCCCTCCTCGCCCTCCGGCAGATGCTGGACCAGGATTCCACCAGCGACGTGGCCGGTATCGTTGACCGCCAGCCGCACCAGACTGGGTATCTGCTCCGACTGCGAGAAGAAATTCTGGGCTGCCTCGGCAAGGGAGGCTCCTTCGAGGGGGACGATGCCCTGGTAACGCTCCCCCGACACGGCCTGATCGAAAGTGATCGCCAGATAGCCTTTGCCGAACAAGGCGAAGAGGTCACGATGGCTGGGCACGGCTCCGAGCCTCTCGCGGTCGAAACGGACATAGCCCCTGAGCTCGCCGGCCTTATAGTCGCACACGAGCAGATCGATGACGCCGCTTTCGGTTTGCGCCTGGACGGTCAGCTGGCCGCCGGCATCCTTCAGCATGGCACCGAACAGCCCCGTCAGCACCAGGGCTTCGGACAGGATGCGCGCGATCGGCGCCGGATAATCGTGTGCCGACAGGATCTGATCCAATGTCGGTCCGATGCGCACCAGACGTCCGCGCGCATTGCGGGCGGAAATGGTGAAGCCGAGCGCTTCATCCAGATTGGCGGCCTTTGCCGCGGTTCTTATGTCGAGAGAGGTCATGGGCCAGATGTGGCCAAGGCACCGGCCCGGTTCAATATGCCCCGGGTTCAGGCGGCGGCCTGAGGCAGCTCATAGCGACGGGCGGCCTCCGACAGGCGCTCGACGAACTCGGTGACGTGCGCTTCCTCGATGATGAGCGGCGGCAGCACGCGCATGACATTGTCACCCGCCGCGACCGTCAAAAGGCCATGCTGCCGCAGGTAGGTCACGAAGTCGCGGCTGTCGGTCTTCATCTTGACGCCCAGCATGAGACCGAGACCCCGAACGCTTTCGAACAGATGGTCGTGATTGGGGATCATCTGTTCGAGCGCGCCGCGGAGGCGCTCGCCCATCCGTTCGACCCGGGTGAGGAATTCCTCATTGCCGACGATGTCGAGCACCGCCTGACCGGCCGCCATGGCGAGCGGATTGCCGCCATAGGTGGAACCGTGCGTCCCGATCACCATGCCCGCCGCCGCCTTTTCGGTGGCAAGACAGGCGCCCATCGGAAAGCCACCGCCAATGCCCTTGGCCGACGCCATGATGTCCGGCTCGATGCCATAATGTTCATAAGCGTAGAGCTTGCCGGTGCGGGCGACGCCACACTGGACCTCGTCCAGCACAAGCATCAGATCATGTTCGTCGCACAGAGCCCGCAGCCCCTTCATGAACGCCAAGCCGGCGGGACGGATGCCGCCTTCGCCCTGGATCGGCTCGATCAGGAAGCCGGCGACATGCTCGGTGACGGCTTCCCGCGCCGCGTCCAGATTGTCGAACTCGATGACCGTGAAGCCCGGCAGGAGCGGCGCGAAGCCATCGCGGAGCTTTTCCTGGTTGGTCGCGCTGATCGTCGCCATGGTGCGGCCATGAAAGGCATTGGCGAATGTGATGAGCACATTCTTTTCGGGACGGCCGTGATGATGGTGGTAGCGACGCGCGGTCTTGATCGCACATTCGACCGCTTCCGCCCCGGAATTGGTGAAGAAGACGGTATCGGCGAAGGTCGCTTCGGTCAGGCGTCGCGCATAGGCTTCGCCCTGGGGGCTGCCGTAGAGATTGGACACATGCATCAGGGTCGCCGCCTGATCCTGGATCGCCTTGGTCAGATGGGGGTGGCCGTGTCCCAGCAGATTGACGGCGATGCCGCTTGCGAAGTCGAGATATTTCTCCCCGCCCTCGCCGTAGAGATAGACGCCTTCGCCGCGCACCGGCCGTACCGGCGAACGCGGATAGACGGGCATGAGCGGCGTGATCGTCATCTTGGATCCTCGAGCAAGAATGGAATGCGAAAAAGGCGACCCTGATGGGTCGCCTTTCACATATTCGCTATAATCGGGGGCCGGGCGGCGCGTCAACGACGCCCGCCCCCCCTGCTTGCGCTTATCGACGTCCGTCGCGCCGTTCCCAACGGAATTGCTGGCGGAGGCGATTGATCCGGTTCTGCAGATCATGATGTTCGCGCTGATTCAGCCCGTTGCGGCGATAGCGATCATGCAGGCGATCGATATATTCGGCCTGATTGTCGAGCCTGCGCGCCTCCTGGCGGGTGATCAGGCGGCGATCGCGAGCACGGTCGATCTGCCGCTCAAGCTGATCGATCTGCCGCTCGATGCCGACGCCCTGATTGTGGCCGCCGCGATATTGCGCCGCTGCGGGAGCCGAGACGGCAACCGCCGAGATGAGAATGGCTGGAACAAGAAACTTACGCATCGTCCGACTCCTTCTTGATTGGACGATGCCTTTCTAGGATTCGCAGGATGTGACGGCACTGAACGGACTCGTCAGCCGCCGTTCAGTTTCAGACCTACTTTTATGAACATGTTCAGTTTTTCAGTTTCCAGCCCGCCCGCAGAAGGGCGTAGCATAGCAGGCACAGCCCGATATTGATGACGAGCAACAAAGCGGCGCCGAAGAGAATCGGCGAATCGCTGACGCCCAGAAATCCGTAACGAAAGCCCGAGATGATGAAGAAGAAGGGATTGGCGTGGCTTACCGCCCGAAAAAGGGGCGATAGCGTATCGATGGAATAGAAGGTGCCGGACAGGAGCGAGAGCGGCGCCACCACGAAATTGGTGACGGCGGCCGCATGATCGAATTTCTCGGCCCAGATCGAAGTGAGCAGACCCATGAAGCCCAGCATCATGCTGCCCATGATCCCGAACCAAGCGATCGCCCAGCCATGGCGGATCGCCACATGGACGTCGGGCCATAGCAGCATCGCCAGCCAGACCGCGATTCCGACCAGGAGCGCGCGAGTCACCGAAGCACCGATCAAACCGGCGATGAGCTCACCGACCGACAAAGGCGGCATGAGATAATCGACGATATTGCCCTGGATCTTTCCGACCAGCAGCGAGAAGCTGGAATTGGCGAAGGCATTCTGGATCATGCCCATGATGATGAGCCCGGGCGCAAGGAAATCCGCGAACGGTACGCCCATCACCTCACGCCCGGTCCGCCCCAAAGCGACGGTGAAAATCACCAGAAAAAGGAGGGTCGTGATGGCCGGAGCCCAGATCGTCTGAAGCTGGACCTTGAAGAAACGCCTCACCTCCTTCACATAGAGGGTCTTGAGGCCGCCCCAATTGACGTTCCGGATCACCGGCACGCCAGGGTCGGTCCGAACCCAATTTGAAGGCTGGTCGTTCACGCAGCCGTCGCTAGAGGCAGACGGTTGAAGCGGCAAGCCGTGAAGGAAATGAAATGTCCTGGACCGACGAACGTATCGATCAGCTGAAGCAGCTCTGGTCGAAGGGAATGACGGCAAGCCAGATCGCCGAGGAGCTTGGCGGCGTGTCGCGCAATGCCGTGATCGGCAAGGCTCATCGCCTCGGTCTGCAATCCCGCCCTTCCCCCGTCAAACCCAATGAGCCCGCGCCAGCGGCGAAAGCCGCCCCGCCAGCGGTTCCCGAAAAGCGGGTGGAAGCCCCGATTCCCCGCCCCGTCGCGGAGCCCGTCCAGTCGCAGCCTGCGGCACCGGCCCCGCAGACGAACGCAACGCAACCGCCACCGCCTCCGCAGCCGCAGATCCGCTCGGTCGGCCCGGGCGGCTTTCTGCGCCAGGGTCCAGGCGACATGCAGTCGCCGATCCCGCCGGCGCCCCCGCGGCGGCTGGTGCCGGCGAAGCCGAGCGCGGAGGTCGCGGACAAGACCAGCCTGCTCGATCTCAACGAGAAGATCTGCAAATGGCCGATCGGCCATCCGGGCGAGCCCGATTTCCATTTCTGCGGCAAGAATGCCAATCCGGGCTTTCCTTATTGCGTGGAGCATTGCGGCGTGGCCTATCAGGCCCAATTGCCGCGCCGCGACCGGCGGCCGCCGCCGCCGCTGCCATTTGGCGGCCCCAGGATACGCTGAGGCGAGCAGCCTCCCAGCCGGACCGCCGGAAGAAAGCGAGCCGAAGGGAACGCGGATCATTCCGGCAGGTTTATCTCCCGCATCTGCAAAGGGAGTTGCCTGCCGAAATGTCTCAGGAAGAAGCGGATTATCTGGAACGCCGTGCCGAAGCGGAAATCGCCTTGGCGCAACAAGCGCAGCAGAGTGAAGTTGCGCAAGCTCATTACGAATTGGCTTCCGCCTATCTCGACCGGATCCACGGCGATTGTCCCCGACGCGCACCCGGAATTTTCGGCATCTAGGCCATGATCGTTCGAGGTCGGACCGATCTGAAGCGTGATCATGGGCTGAACATTGGATTGGAGCCTAAGCCGCTTCCGCCGGGTCTCCTTCCCGCAGCAGCCTGTCCAGAGCCTGCCGATAGACCTGGCGAATTGTGGTGAACCGCCCGCCGAGCGCGTCACGGAAATATGTCAGCACCTCGGCGATATTCGCCAGGAAGGCATCGCGATCGGATTCCGAGCGGACGTAGGGCGTGTGCCCGGGCGCCAGGCTGGGGCTGTGGTAGACCAGATAGAATGAAGTTGCGCCGCGGGCGACCAACTGCCTGAGCAAGCGGCATTGCTCCAGCACACTCATCCCTTCGGGGGTGAGTCGGGCGCGCTCCAGCAGGCCCGTCCGCGCGAGCAGGCCCGGCAGGCGCAGCCTTTGCGCCCCGGGATGGTCGAACCACCGGCCCAGCCGGGGCCCCAGCGGCGCGAGCAAACCCGTATAGCCGCTCGTCACCGGCACCTCGAGCAAGCGACGGCGGCGATCGAGCCAATAAGGCTGGTCAGGCTTGCCGCGAAAATCCGGACCGCCATCGGCCGCGAAACTGACATGCGGGACGATGCTGCAATCGACCTCGTAGCCGAGATCGACCAGGACCTGCTGGGTGGTGGGGCCAAAGCCGTGGCGTCCGGCCTTGAAGATGGTCGGCCGCTCCCCGAAGGCCCCTTCGATCGTGGCCGTAAGGGTCTCGATCTTGGCGCGTTCCAGCGCCGGCGGAAGGTTGCAATGGTAGGAGTTGAGCGGATTGACCTCCTCCACATGCGGCGAAGAAACCCAGGGGTGGAGATGCGCGCCGATCTCGGCCTTGCCCTGTCGGCGCAGCGCGGCAAGAAATTCGACCGCAGCCGGATCCGTGGCGACGGGATAATCGACGACATAGGTCGGGACGAGACCGAAACGGTCATAGACGTCGTGCGCCGCAGACTGGGCGGCGATCGAGCCGGTCGAGACATTGGTCCTGGAAACGGGCCTGGACCAGTCAAATTCTTCCTCGGTATCGACGACGACGAACAGTTGCGGCCGGTCCGTCGAAACGGAGCGATCAGCGCTCATTCGACAGGTTCCCGTTCAGGCCGCCGGAGCGCGCGAACCCAGGCGGCCCCGGTCTCGAGTGTGCGGCAGATCCCATAGACGAGGCCGTGGCGAAATCCGCGTAGCCGAACCGTCACGCGGACGATATTGCGCCTTTCGCCCCAGAGACTTTCGATCATGGGATGATTTTCGGCGGCGCAGCTGTCCATCCAATCAATGTCGTTTCGTCGAAGGATCTGCAGATTGTCGAGCTGAATGAGGACGCCGGGCGAGAAGCGGGCATAAGCCTCGTCGAAAGCGATCTTGAAGGAAAAGCTACCCGGCGGGGCAAGGAAGTTCACCAGCATGGCGATCGGCCGTTCGTCGAGATCCAGGCGAAGCATCTGCAGCCGCCCTTCGGCGGCGGCGCCCTGGACCGCTTCCAGGAAGAAGGATCGGGTTTCGGCGCTGTTGGCGAGAGCCGAGCCCGATTCGCCCTTCCATCCCGAACATTCGAGGGCGAGGAAGGCCTCGCACCAAGGTTCGACGGGCTCATCGGCGGCCAGGCTCCGCGATTCGAGCTTCCCCAGTTCGGCCAAACGCCGCGACAGGCGCTGCAACTCCTTCCGCTTCTTCTTGCGGACGGTCGCCTCGTAATAAGCTTCGGGTGCCAAATGGCTCGCCAGCAATGCCCGTGCCGACCGGTGGACGATCGGGCACGAACGCCCGACCATGTCCGCGGCCGCCTCCAGGCCGGCCAGCACCGGACCATTATCGACCAGGCCATGAACGTGGAGGAAGTTCGGGGCCCAGTCGGCCGCATCGAGCGCCTCGAGGATGGCGGTCCAGAATCGGCGCTCAAAGCCATTGCGAATGAGCGGTGTGCCGAGAAATGTGTGGAAATGCCCCCAATTCTGGACGTGCAGCACCCGCATCCGGCCATAATCGCGGCGGAGGCAAAGCGGCATCAGACCGATGAGAAGGGCATCGGCGCCATCGCCCAGGCGCACTTCGACGAGCCGGACATCATCCTCCACGGCGAAGGCGCGCAGGCCTGCGCCCAGGAACCATGTTTCGCCGAAGCTGTTCGGCTCCGACGCGTCGAGCGCCAGATCGCGCCAGGCCGGATAAAGGATGTCGGGAATGGTGCCGATCCGGTGAAGGACGGCCGAAACCGATGTCCCGGCCGGGGATTCGTGCGAATGGGCGGACCCGGCAACACCACCCGGCTCCGGCAATTCCGGACTCAGCACCTCCATTTTCGCCAAAATCAGCCTCTTTTACCGTTACTTAGAATAGAGCCTGGTTCCCGTCATCGGTGGTAGCGCAAAGCACTTCCACCCCAAACGACCAGGCCCTGGCGGCCGCCCGACCAGCGATCGCACTTCTGCCCATCGGCATTTAAGGCGTTGCAGTTAAGGATTGATGGACCTTCCCGCTTCGGCTCGCGGCTTCGATTGAGCGCTTGTGCCTTGGCATCGGGAGTCCGGCCCGCCTATAGCTTCGCAATGTCCGATTTGTTTGCTTCCGGCGCCCTGCCGACCCAGGAATATGATGCTCATTCGATCGAAGTGCTGGAAGGGCTGGAGCCGGTCCGGCGCCGCCCCGGCATGTATATCGGTGGTATCGACGAACGCGCGCTCCATCATCTTGCGGCCGAGGTGCTCGACAACAGCATGGACGAAGCTGTCGCAGGCTTCGCCACCCGGATCGAAATGACGCTGGAGGCCGGAAACCGCCTGACCATCAGCGACAATGGCCGCGGCATTCCGATCGACCCGCATCCCAAATATCCGGGCAAGTCAGCGCTGGAAGTCATCCTGACCATGCTGCATTCGGGCGGCAAATTTTCCAACAAGGCCTATGCCACCAGCGGTGGCTTGCATGGTGTCGGCGTCAGCGTGGTCAATGCCCTGTCGAGCAGCACCGTGGTCGAGGTCGCGCGCAACAAGGAACTGTACCGGCAAAGCTTTTCGCGCGGCGAGCCGGTGTCCAAGCTGGAACTGATCGGTCCCACCCAGAATCGGCGGGGCACGACCACAAGCTTCGTACCGGACACCGAGATTTTCGGAAGCGATGCAGCCTTCAAGCCGGCCCGCCTCTATCGGCTCGCCCGATCCAAGGCCTATCTGTTCGCCGGCGTCGAGATACGCTGGCGTTGCGATCCCGGCCTGATTTCCGACGACACGCCCGCGGAAGCGGTGTTCCAGTTCCCGGGGGGCCTTGCCGACCATCTCAAGGAACAGATTGGCGAGCGCAATTGCGCGACGGCGGAGTTCTTCACGGGCCAGCAGGACTTTCCCAACGCGCAAGGCAGGGTCGAATGGGCGGTCGCCTGGCCGTTGTGGAGCGAGGGCGGATCTTCTTATTATTGCAATACCATCCCGACGCCCGACGGCGGCACCCATGAGCAGGGCATCAGGGCGGCGCTGACCCGCGGCATCCGCGCCTTCGCCGAGCTGAACGGGCACAAGAAAGCCAAGGATATTCAGGCGGACGACATCGTCACCGGCGCCGAAATCAAGCTTTCCGTCTTCATCCGCGAACCGCAATTCCAGAGCCAGACCAAGGACCGGCTGACCAGCCCGGACGCGGCGCGGCTGGTCGAAACGGCGATACGGGACCATTTCGACCATTTCCTGGCCGACAATATGGAACGCGGCCGCGCCCTGCTCGCCTTCGTGCTCGACCGGATGGACGAACGGCTGCGGCGGCGCGCCGAGCGGGAGATCAAGCGCAAGACCGCCACCTCACCGCGCAAGCTGCGCCTGCCGGGGAAGCTTACCGACTGCGCGAACGACGATCCTTCCGGCACGGAATTGTTCATCGTCGAGGGCGACAGCGCCGGCGGATCGGCCAAGCAGGCGCGCAACCGCAAGACCCAGGCGATCCTGCCGATCCGCGGCAAGATTTTGAACGTCGCCTCCGCCAGCGCCGACAAGATCAGGGGCAATCAGGAAATCGCCGATCTGGCCCTGGCGCTCGGCTGCGGCACCGGCGACCGCTGCGATCCGGACGCACTGCGTTACGAGCGGATCGTCATCATGACCGATGCCGACGTGGATGGCGCCCATATCGCGACCCTGCTGATGACCTTCTTCTTCCGGGAAATGCCCGAACTGGTCCGCCGCGGCTGCCTATATCTCGCGCAGCCGCCGCTTTACCGCCTCTCCGCCGGCGGCACGGTCGCTTATGCGAAGGACGACGCGCATCGCGGCGAACTGGAAGCGGCCCTGTTCAAGAACAAGAAGGTCGATGTGAGCCGGTTCAAGGGACTGGGCGAGATGAACCCGCAGCAATTGCGCGAAACGACGATGGACCCGAAGACGCGATCCATGATCAGGATCACTTTGCCCGAGGAATATCAGGAACAGCACAAGGTCCGCGACCTCGTCGAGCGGCTGATGGGCCGCAATCCCGAACATCGCTTCGCCTTCATCCAGAGCCACGCAGCAGAGGTGGACGAGGAATCGATCGACGCCTGACGTTTCCACTGCGCAAAGCGCGCGGCGTTACATGCGGGATGCGACCTTGAAATATCTGCTGCCGCATCATCTATTGCGAACGACCGATCTCGCACTTCGGCACGATGCCTTAGCGGCCGCTTTCCTTCCGAGGGCGCCGCAGAACCTCCATCTCCTTGCCGGGATCGGCCTGCTCCGCCGCCGGCGCGGCTGACGCCTGTGCGTCGCAGAAGGTGCGCCACGTATCGCCGCGCGCGGCATCCTTGTCGGCGCAGCGGGCGAGCGCGACGGTGCGGGGGATCATGTCGGGCGGTTCCATGGAAGCATCCCAACGGTCGATCGCACCGGCCAAGAGCTTGAAATAGATCGACCAGTTGCGGCGGCTGCGCGCGGACCGGATCTCCGCTTCGCTCGCCTTCCCCGCTTCCGGCACGGCGACGTCCAGCGAAGCGAGCGGAAGCGAGGCCAGTCTTGCCCTGGCCTCGTTGAAGCGCCCAAGCTCGCGCAATGCGTTCACCGTCCGTGCTTCCATGCCGATCCAGTTCAAGTCTTCCGGACGCGCCGGAACCTCGGCGGCGGCTTCGACCAGTTCGGTCAGGTAGCGGGTGCGCAATTCGGGCCGGTCGTCGGCCTCCCAGCTCGCCTGCAGCAGCGTCCAGAGATAATCGTCCGGAGCCTCGCCAAGAACGCGCATCAGCCGATAGGCCCGGTAATAGGCCGTGTCGGTGCCGCGTTGCGCCTGGTAATCGGCGGATTCGATCACCGGCTTCAGCTTCGCGATCTCCGCCTCGTCATAATCCTTGTAGAGGACGAGGCCATTGTCCGGACATTCCGGAAGCGCCGGCGGATATGTGGCGCCGCTATAGGGCTTTCCGTCGGGACGCAGGCCTGTCACCGCCTCGGGGACCGGGCGGACATAGTCGAACGAGGCACCCCCGATCGGGCAGCTGATCTCCACAATCGCCGGTTCGGCGGGAGGAGAGGCCTGCGCGGCGGCCAGCAGGCCAGCGATCAGAACGGACATCGGCATCAACAGGCTCCTGCAATCTGGCCCGCGACCGGCATCTTCATCTCGACGGCCGGGTGGCGGGGCCCGGACTCGCGACGGCGGGCGCGACCAGTGGGAAGCGCGGAATCGAAACAGGGAAGGCGGCGCCGTCCGCGCCGACCATATGATAGAGGCCTTCCATCCAGCCGGTCGGCGTGGCCAGGGGACAACCCGAAACATAGTCGAAGGATCCGCCGGGATCGATCACCGGCTGTTCGCCGACCACGCCCTCCCCCTGCACCTCGTGACGCCCGCCGCGGCCGTCGCTGATCGTCCATTCGCGGCTGATCAGCTGCACCGGCCGCGCGCCGTCATTTTCGATGCGGATATGATAGGCCCAGAACCAGCGCCCCCTGTCCGGCTCCGATTGTTCGGGGAGGAAGCTCACCGACACGCGGACGGTGACGTCGCGCGTGGTCGCACTATGGGGAAATAACGCCTTCACAATGCCTTCCCTCTACCCCTCGCCTGGCCGCGTCAACATCCTCAACATGCTTCCCGCGCCATGACGATAGCCGAACGGGTCGATCGGCGGCCCAAGATCCTGCCGACCGCCTGGATTCCTGCGAAACGCCAGCTTTCCTTGACAGGGCGGCCCCCTCCCCCATATGCGCCGGTGCCTGGCCCCATGGCCCCTTCGTCTAGCGGTCTAGGACGTCGCCCTCTCACGGCGAAAACACGGGTTCGAGTCCCGTAGGGGTCACCAGCGAAATCAATGACTTAGGAGCTCTCCCTAAGCTCCGGTCTCCGGCATCCCCAATCCATCCCCAATATAGCCGCTTGGACTGAGGCGGATGCGCGTGGACGATTTCGCGGCTCTAGCAGCCGCGTCGGGAACCGGCAGTGGTCGCTGGTCCCCTAATTCCCGTAGTGACGAGCACCTAGTGGTTTCGGAGCCGCTCTCCCCGCCCGGTTGGACTTGGCGGCTGGAATCCTGCAGTCAAACCGGGTGCCGGGAACAAGTCCATGGAAGCGCCTGAGCGGAGAGCTGGTAGCGGCGACGGGGCGCGACTTCGAGCGTGCGGTGCTCCCGATTGCCCGCGCGATCTGGCCCGCGCTCGTGCAGCCGCGCGGGATGGCGACTTACGATAGCGCCGGCGCGGACCTCGTCGCCTTCAAGGATGACGGCGGCCTTGAGGTCGTGATCCAGTGCAAAGGAGTCTTCAAGGCGGAGGGGCTCCAGGACGATCAGTTCGCGTCCTTTGCGAAGTCGATTGCCAGTTTCGCAAAATCCGGGCTCACGACCGACGCCTATGTCGTCATCCACAACCAAGACAGCCGCAACCAGAAAGTAGCGGACCAAATCGACGCCGCGCTTTCGCAACTCAAGGCGGATGGAAAGGCCGAAACCGTGGTTCAGTGGGACCGCCAGGCGTTCCTCCGGGCGCTCGAAGCAAAGCTGCGGGACATGGTTTCGGAACGTATCGGCGAGCAGTCGGCGCTGATGCTCGAGCAACTCGGGCGGCAGTTCGCTTATGGCCACACCTACGTGCCGCAGGTGCCGGTCACCCAGAGCACGCTGAGCCTGAAGCGAGGGCATCCTCCCCCCCACTCCGACCTTGCCGACGAGCTGAGCCTGAGCTTTCAGAGTGGCGAACTGCGCCTTCGGTACATGAGCCTGATGCACGCGGGCGCCTGAGCCGTTCAAGACCCCGGCAAGGAAATGGAGAGCCGAAGCACGGGCCTCCGGCGAAAGCGCCTTCCACGGCGATTTGCCCTTCGGGTTGGCGATCTCGGCGGCGTGAAATTCCGGCATGCCGAGGCTCGCGAGCCGGGCCGTCAGCTTGGCCGCCGCGGCGGCATAAGCTTCGGAGTCCATCTCGACGGCAACGAGGATACGCAGGTTGGGCTGGAGCCACGGCACCGGCTGGGGCGCGATGTCGGTATCGTCGCAGAAGACGAGGGTTCGGCCCGGCTGCTTCAGGTTGGCGAGCAACACATTCGCGCCGCTGTCCGAGTGATCGATCGACGCCACCTCGTCAGACTCCCACGCTGATGCGATAGGTGGGCTGCAGCGTGAAGCGCCACAGCGGCAGAGCGTCGGAGACATGGTCGGTGCGGATGAGCGGCGCAAACCAGCCGGGCCGCAACGGCGCCCGCAGCTGCACGATCGACTGGTCCTTCACCGTCTGCTCGGCATAGCATCGGGCGAACATCCGGCTGAGGCTGCCGATGAACTCGAAGCCCTGATCGGTCGGCTCAGCCGGATCCCACCGGAACTCGACGGCCGTCAGCCGCTCGCCCTCGAGGACCGCCAGAGGCCCGTCGCACTCCCATTCGCCATGCTCGATGAAGATCGTGGCGATCTCCTTCTCGACCGGATCGGTGATCACATCCTCCCCGCCCAGCAGCTGCCACCCGTTGAATGTTATCGTGACCTGCCCGTCCTCTCCGACGGCGCTCGTGCGCTTTGGATCGGCGGTAAAGCGCAGCCGCAGCGGCGCCCGCGTGCCGATGGTGCGGTCGCCGAGGCGACCAAGCTCGTTCGCGATCATCGCCTCGTTCATCTCGAGAACGAGGTCGCCGCCCTCGTCGACCATGCGGTCGGGCGAGACGAGCGTCCACATCGACCAGCGTGCCCAGAACACCGCCAGCTTGAGCTTCGCGCCGGTCGCTTCCGCATAAGCTTCGAGCGCCTGCCGATAGTCCCTCTTCATCAGCAGCCGGCGCTGGTTGAGCGGGTCCGCCTCATAGACATTCTTGACCTCGATCAGCCACTGCTCCCCATCCGCAAGCACGACCCGGAAATCCGGCACCCTGAGCCCCTCCGCGGAATGGACGCGGCCGCCATCCTCCGTCTTCAGAAGCCTGTACTCGCCCAGGGCAACGAGCAGCGCCTCAAACATCGCTTCGGTGCGCTTGCCATGGAGCAGGATATCGTCCGCGAGCGCCTCATCGACGCTCGAGCTGACATGGGCGCCGAACGCCTCCTTCAGCGCCGGGTCGCGCAGCGAAAGCCGGCGCTCGACGCCGAACGTCGCGAGCTCGGCAAGCAGGTTGAACGGCTTCGGCATGACGCCTCCCCTTTCAATAGCCACCTAAGATAAGGGGCGAGCGCCCGCGCTCAATGCAGGTCGGGATTTTCGATGTTGAAGCTGCGCCGCCGGAAGTCGAGCCTCAGCGGCAAATCCCGCACAAGCCGGCATCCTCATAGCCGAGACCCGCCAGAAAGGCTTCGGCTTCGGCGAGCGTCTCGAACGGCTTCCATTCACCCGTCAGGTTCCCGGTCGCGCCCTGGGCGCCTGCGCCGGCGCGGCAATAGCCGCACTCGGCCCGATGCAGCCTGGCACGGTGATGGATCCAGTTGCGGTAGACCCAGAAAGGCGCAGCTCCCCCTTGGATGCCGCCGGCCGCCGAAGCCGGCGGTTCGACAAGGGCGGCAGGCTCTTCCTTCTCCTCGGCGGCGGCGAGCGCCCGCACGAACAGGTTGATCGTGCGCAGCGTATCGTCGGTGAAGTAGCTGCGCTTGTGGCGGATCGTCGCGGCGATCTCGCGCATGATCTCCTGGAAGCTCCAGAGCGCCACACCGGCCTTCTCCGCTTCGGCGGCTGCCTCGGGAGTCCAGTCCCAGGTGACGATCACGTTGCGATATTCGCCGTCGAGGAACCCATATTTGGCGAGCTCCGCCTTGACCGCCGGCACGCCGAACTTGCGTTCGAGGAAGAAGCCGAGCGTCCGCCGCTGCCCCGCTTTCTGCACCTTCTCCTTGAGCAGCTCGGGGTCGAACGCCTTGGTCGTCAGCCGCGAGAAATTCTGGGAGCCCGAGACGCTGGTCTCGATATGATAGCGATCGAGCGAGACGGGATCGATGGCGAGAAGGTCGATCTCGTACTGGCCGGCGCAGCGCAGGTTCGGGATGGTCGCCCAGCCCTTGATGTAGCGGACATAGGCCTCGACGATCTTCTCGGTCGTTTCCATCTCTGCCCGCCTTCCCGACCGTCAGCTTTCGTCCGCCGATGCGGCCGCCGCGGCATTGGCGCGATCCTGCAAGGCCTCCATCCTCGCCATCAGATCGTCGAACGGCTCCGCTTCGTCCAGCAGCAGACCGTCCTCGACCATCTTCGCATAATCTTCCGCGAGGGCGTCCCGCGACGCACCGTCCGGGACCAGCCGCAGCCCGCCGGAGACCGCGGCGCGATAGTCGATGGTCTGACGGTCACCGTCCTTCTCGGCGAAAAACCAGCTCTTGTGGGCCGCGACCGCGTCGGCGAGCGAGCGGTCGGCGAGCGCCTTGTCGGCGAAACCCACCTCGTCCAGCCGCGCAAGATCGTGCCAGTGCCGGGCGAAGCGGTCGCCGCGCAGCGGGCCTTCCGAGCAGAAGACATGCACGGCGGTGGCCTTTTCCCAGAAGGTCCGCTCCGCCCGCATCACGCGCGGCCGGGCCGTGGGGAAGACGACACTCTCGACGAACGGCGCGGCATCGCAGCCAACCTCATGCGGATCGCTCGGCTCGCCGGTCGAGCGGGCGCCGAACTCGAGCATCACCCGCGGCGCGACATAGCCGGACCCGCTCGTCAGCGCCTCATATTCGATGAAGATCTTGTCCTTCTCGGCAACCGCCCGGGCGGGAACCTTGTCCTCCTCGAGCCGCTGCGCGACGAGCGGCAGTGCTTCCGCCTTCACCCAGGCGGGAAGCCGCGCCCGCACGGCACTGCTCCACCTCTTCTCCTCGCTGCGCGTGGCGGGGAGCGCATCGCCCGTCTCGCCCACCAGGTCCGGAGCGAGCCTTCGGATGTCGTAGGTGAGGTCGATATCCTCGGAGAAGCGGCGGATCGCGCCATAGACCTTCGACAGCGATGTGCCGCCCTTGAACACGAGCCGCTCCCCAATGGGCGCTCCGAAGAGGGCGTTCAACGTCCAGACGACCCACACGTCCTTCTCGAGGAGATGGGGCGGCCGTCCGGACGCCGAGGCGGCGACGTTCAGGACCTCGCGGCGGTCTTCCTCGGTCAGTCGCAGCCAGTCATCGGCCATAAGCGGCGATTTCGCTCACGGGCTTGACCATCCAGGCCGGAAGAAGCTGGCTGACCGACGCCATCTCCTGGAAGGCTGAGCGGGGAAGCTTGCGCTTCAGCGTACGCAGCGCGGGCCCCGCCTTGGCGGGCCCAAGCCAGGCGAGCGCCCGCACCGCCTCCCCCGCCGGGCGGCCAGGAAGCGCCAGCTGCCAGCGCGGCGCGTGCTTGAGCTCGACCGTCTGGCGGCCGAGACGCAGCTTCCGGCTCGGCCCCGACGTCAGATAGACGGTGCGCGACGGCACCTGCGGCGTCAGGCCGAGGGCGTTCGCGGCCGAAGCGCCGCTCGACGTCATCGTCTCGCCGCACTGCTGGGCAAGCGCGCTCACCACCTTCTCGGCGGCGGGCGCG
This sequence comes from Sphingosinicella rhizophila, assembly GCF_032378825.1. Classification (NCBI taxonomy): domain Bacteria; kingdom Pseudomonadati; phylum Pseudomonadota; class Alphaproteobacteria; order Sphingomonadales; family Sphingosinicellaceae; genus Sphingosinicella; species Sphingosinicella rhizophila. The sequence continues at coordinate 132,546 of NZ_JAVUPU010000006.1, forward strand.
CGGGTCCCGAAGCGGGTCTCGACAGGGCGGACATAGAGGCCGCGGCCGGCGCGCAGCAGCGCGCCGCGCCGGACGAGGCGCGACAAAGCCTGGTCGACCGCCGCCCGGCTGCCGAGATGGAGCAGCGCCTTGGCGACGATCGGCGCGCCTTCGGGGAGGCCGGCCGCATGCTTCATGATCTTCTCGGACAGATGTTCCATGGCTCACCTCCTGTCAGAAACATAGGCCAGTTTCTGACACCTTACAACCTGCTCGTTAGCGATTGGTTTTATCGACGGCCGGAATTGCCTCCGGCACGCCCCCCAAGCCAGCAAGCGGATCCTCGCCTCCGAGCAGGGCCAGGTACCCGCCCGCGGCCATGAAGCGGGCGCTCCGCACCAGCCGCTGCACCTGCGAGCGGACGGTGGGCGCGCGCACGCGCCACCGCGCCTCGCCCGCCTCCCCGCTGAGCAATACGGCGGCGATCTCCCGCTGCGTCGCGCCGGCGGCGAGCGCATCATGCGCACGGAGCATCAGCACGAAGCGAGCCGCCCTCGCCTCCACCGGATGAAGCTGGGCCGAGAACCGTCCCGCCCGCCAGAGGGCGAGCAGCCGCCTCAGCGTGAGGAGCGGCCGCTCGGCGCTCGCAAGGCCGGCAAGCCGGTAGTGCAGGCGCACCGGCCCTCGCCTGACACTTCCGGAGAGGAGGTCGAGCCGGACGGCGCGAAGGCCGTCGGAGACGAGCAGATGCTCCTGCCCGCTTTCCACGACGATCGTTGACATCCCCGCGACGCGAGCCAACTCGAACGCGTTACGGGCATCACCGGTTGGCAGGGCATCCGCCTCCAGCACGTAGGGATGGAAGCCGGACCGCCACACGGGCCGCGCGGCGGGCGCGGCAATTTCCGCAGGCTCAAAGGCGTGGAGGCCCCATTCGCCCGCGTCGGTACGGCTATCCTGCGCCGCTTGGGTTTCCTGCCCCAGGGCCCGATCGGCAGCTGCGCGATAGCCGGGGTCGCGCCGAAGCCATTCCCAGGCGAGGATGGATCGATCGGCCGCGAGCAGCGGCGCGTAAGCCGCCGCCTCCCTCCAGTCCGCTGCCTGTCGATCCTCCGGGCGCATGACCCGAGTGAAGCGGCGGTCCGGCGGCTAAACCATTCACCCATATGGGGGAATTGAGCCATCAGGCACAGGATATCGGACCTTCGGAGCCCCAAGCGATGCGATCACCCGTGCCACGCGAATAATGCGGTCCGGCCCTGCGCGACGGTAATTCCAGCGCGAAACCAATTTGTTTCCGCGCCGCAGTCCCGCCGCGCGCTCGAATGAAGGAAATCGAACATGAGGAAGTTGGAGATCATCAAGGCCGGCAAGGCCTTCCAGGTGTCCTATCGGATCAAGAGCGAAACCACGGCCAACGGCACGAGCCAGGAGCGCTATGACGATCTCGTCGGCCGGCTGGAGAAGCTCAAGGCCGTGCTCCGCTCGCGCCATTTCGACGACGAGGCGCATACCGCCACTTCGTCCTGGATCGTCCGCAGCTCCGAAACCACCGCCGAAGGTCTCGGCCGCAAGCTGGCCCGGAGCCTGACGCCCGGCGTCGACCTCCTCGAGGTGATCGAGGTCGTGCCGTCGAACTGGTTCCAGCTGACCAAGTAAGCCCCGATCCAAAGCTCCATGCCATGTCGTGTATCGCCCGTTCGCGATGCGCGCATGGCGTGCGAGCCTTCTCGAACGACTTCATCTCGCCGGGGGGATTGCGTCGTCGAAGCTGACCAGAGCGTCGCGCAGCACGCAGGCGACCAGCTGCGCGCGGCTGACGACATCGTAGGCGGCGCGCGCCCTTTTCACATATTGATGAGCCGTCTCCACGCTGATGCCGAGGATTGCGGCAATCTCCCAGTCCGTTTTGCCGGCCGCGAGCAGGCGCACGCACTGGCGCTCCCGCCGGCTGAGGTGCGGACAGCGTGCCGACGCTGGATAGCCATGAAGCCGCCGCGCCGCGCGGAAGGCGTGGGCCCCGATCTGCTCGGCGCAGAGGAGCCGCTCAAGCGGAAGCCCGGCGCCGATGCGGACCGCGAAGGAGCATGATCCGCAAGGCTCCCCGGGCACATTGACCGGCACGGTGAAGCCATCGCTAATGTCGAAGCGCCTGCTCCGCTCCAGCACCTCTCGCGCACGCCGCCCGATCGGCACCAGGCTCGGCAGCTCGGACCAGGCGAAGCCGATATTGGTGCGCACGCTCGCATGGTGAACAGGGTCGGCGCCGATTAAGCCTCGCGCCTCGAGCTCCCTTTCCCACCCCGATGGATAGGTGTCGATGCGGATGAGCTCGGGCCTCGACGAACAGAGGCTGGCATGGTGGAGCAACGCGAAATAATCGAAGCCGAGCTCCCGCACCGCGTCTTGGAGCACTCCGGCGAGATCGCGGTCATCAGAACAGAGAGCGGCCTGCGCTTCGAACTGATCGATGAGGCGGGAGTAAGGCAATAGACGCCGTTCAGATGGGAGCCCGCGACGGCTCCTTCTGCCCAAAATGTTCATTATACTGGATCAACATCCCCTCCAAAATAATCGCGAAATAACAGGAGGCTGGACGGCGCCGACCATTGGCACGCGGCGAAAAGAAGGTAATAACGGCCTCCGGTACGTAGCGCGCCGCCACCGGTTGAGACCCGGGCGGAGGCGCATAGAGGACTGGCCGGGGACAAGACGGCTTGGAAGCGTTCCCCCGGCGGGTGTGTGCAGGGCGTGCAGACGTTCGAGCGTGCGGAGTGCTTTCTCAGGGATCTCGCGGAGATCTCGAACGAGGAAGACCTCGCCGAAGCGCTGGCGGAGGTCACCCGCGAGATGGGCTTCACCTATTTCGCGCTGTCGCACCATGGCGATATCAGGCGGTCGCCTCAGCCCGCCATCCGGCTGCACGATTATCCCGACGATTGGGCCGATTATTATGACGACAACCGCCTGGGCGTCTCCGACCCCGTGTTCCGCGCGAGCCACCTGACCAGCGTCGGCTTCGCCTGGTCCGACATCCCCAACCTGATTGAGCTGACTCCCGACGATCATGCGATCCTGGAGCGGGCCGAGAGGAAAGGAATAAGCAACGGCTTCACCGTGCCGGCCCATGTCCCCGGCGAATCCCAAGGCTCCTGCTCCTTCGCCAGCCCTGCAGGCGTTTCCATCCACGAGGACAAGCTGCCGCTGGCACAACTGATCGGCGCCTTCGGCTTCGAAGCGGCGCGCCGGCTGTGGCGCGTGCGCGCGCCGGCCGCCCGGCGATTGCCAAAGCTGACCGAGCGCCAGCGCGAATGCGTCCTGTGGGTCGGCCGTGGCAAGTCCGACTGGGAGATCAGCCGGATTCTCGGCGTAAAGCAGGACACGGTGGCGCGCCATGTCAAGCAGGCCCGCGAGCGTTATGGAGTGGGAAAGAGGACAATGCTGGCGGTCCACGCGTTGTTCGAGGGGTCGATCAGCTTCACAGACATTCTCCGGCGCTGACTATTCCCTTTTTGGGGAATAGCGGCCGACCCGCCGCTCGGCCGATTGCGACCATGTCATCCGCCAGGAGAAAGACATGGTCACCGTCGCTGAAGGCATTCCCGCTCCGCTCCACCTCCCCGCGCTCCGCGGCATGTTCGAGGCGCGCAAGCGCGTCTTCGTCGACCTGCTGAAGTGGAACGTGCCTGTCCTCGAGGGCCGATACGAGGTCGACCAGTTCGACGATGAAGACGCCGTCTACCTGATCGTGCCCGGGGAGGACGGCCGCCATGCCGGATCGGCGCGTCTCCTCAAGACGATCCGCCCGCACATCCTCGACACCTTATTTCCGGAGCTCTGCGCAGCACCGGTGCCGCGCGGCGCCGGGACGCTCGAGATCACCCGCTTCTGCCTCGATCGCGCACAGAGCGCCGACGCGCGGCTCGAGACCCGCAACTGCCTCGTCTCCGGGCTCGTCCGCTATGCCCTGGAGAACGGCGTCGAGACCTATACCGGCGTCGCCGAAATGGGCTGGCTTCAGCAGATCCTCGCCTTCGGCTGGCGCTGCCGGCCGCTTGGGCTCCCCCGCCGGATCGACGGCAAGATGCTGGGGGCGCTGCGGATCGACATCAACGATGAGACGCCGGCGCTGCTCGAGGCGAACGGCATCTACCGGTCCGCGCCGGTCCGCCCGCTCGAGCTTCTCGCAGCTGCCTGAAATCGGAGGAAAGAACATGTCGCACAACAACAATCTCGGATCCCTGATCGATCGCTGGAGCGAGCGGCTGCTCGTCGATGGCTATTGCGTCATCCCTGACCTCGTCCCCGTGGCGGAAGTTGCGGCGCTTGACGCCGACCTTGCCGAAGATTTCGAGGCGACACCCTTCTGCGAGGGACGCTTCTATGGTGAGCGGACGAAGCGGTTCGGCCGCCTGCTCGCGCGCTCCCCGCGCGCCGCCGCACTGGTCCAGCACGAGCTCGTGCTCGGCGTGGTCGAGCGCGTGCTCTCGCCCTGGTGCGACACGTTCCAGCTCAACCTCACCCAGGCGATCGCCGTCCATCCGGGAGCGCTCGCCCAGATGCCGCACCGGGACCAGGACATGTGGCGTGGCGAGGTCGGCGAGGTCGAATATCTAGTCAACGTGATGTGGCCGTTCACCAGCTATAGAGCGGAGAACGGCGCCACCCGCGTCTGGCCGGAGAGCCACGGCCATCGCGCTCTTGATCCCGTTCCAGAGGCATCGGAGCAGGTGCCCGAATATGGTCCCGGTTCCGCCCTCCTGATGCTCGGCTCGACGCTCCACGCGGCCGGAGCCAATCGCAGCCATGATGTGCGCCGAGGGATGATCGCCGGATATAGCCTGGGCTGGCTCAAGACCTACGAGAACCAGTTCCTCGCCTACCCGCCGGAGATCGCCCGCACCTTTACGCCGGAGCTGGCAGCGCTGATCGGGTACCGGCAGCACCGGCCGAACCTCGGCAATTTCGAGGGATGCTGCCCATCAGTCCTGCTCCAGGAGGGCTTGCCGACGCGGCTTGCGGCCGCCGACGCCCTGCGCCCGGATCAGAAGGAGGCCGTGGACGAGCATGCCGCACAGGAGCGGCGCTCGCTGGCGGCGTGACTCGAGGCCAAGGGCGCGGACGGAGGCGGCTGTGAGCCCGGGCCCCACCTTCGACCGCGTCTATCTCGCTCTCAAGGAGCAGCTGACGAGCGGCCGATTTGCGCCGGGAGATCATCTCGAACCCGCGATGCTGGGGCCGGAGCTCAATGCTAGCATCACGCCCGTGCGGGATGCCCTTCACCGGCTGGTCGGCGAGCGTATCGTCGAGGCACCGCGCAACGACGGTTTCCGGGTTCCCGCTCCGACGGAAGCCGATCTCCGCGACCTGTATGGCTGGAACCGCTCGCTCCTTGAGCTTGCGCTGCGCTCCTCGGCCTTCCGCAGTCCGGTCTCCGCGCTGCGGGCGGCGGAAATCGGCGGCGAGGACACTCTGATCAGCGCCGCGGATCTGTTCCGCGCGATCGCGCGGAGGACGGGCAGCCTCGAGCTTGAGGCAGCCGTGGAAAACCTCAACGACCGGCTCGCGCCGCTCCGAGTCGCGGAAACGCGGATCTTCGAAGACGCCGCAGAAGAGCACCGCATCCAACGGAATGCGTGGGAGCAAGGAGACGATCGCGAACTTCGACGATGTATCGTCGTATACCACCGGCGTCGCCAGCGCCACGCGCCCGATATCCTGATCGCCTTCCGCACGCTGCATCGGCGACGCTGATCCCAAACAATCGGCGAACACCAGCCTTATAGATTTCATATATGCGATGGCCGCTCCTAGCCTCACGGGACCGCGAAATCCCGCGGGATTGAGGAGCAAGAAGATGGAACGCGACACCAAGACGGCGCCGGCCGATCTGATCGACCTCGGCTCGGTCTCCACCGACACGCAGGGCCCGATTGGCGACATGCTCGAGCCGATCGGCTTCTGGCACAAGTCCGGCATCAGCAACGACTGAGCCCAGCACCGGCGCGGCCGGACTCCCGGCCGCGCCGAATGCCCACGGCTCTCCCCAAACAATCGGCTTATAGTTACCGTATAAGCTTCGTGCCCTGCCTTCGTGATCCTAGCTTTTTGCGGCTGCAACTGGTGCAGCAGAAGGAGAAAGTCATGGAACGCGAACAGGACAATACCGGCCTCGTCGAGCTCGGCACCGCCAGCATCGAGACCCTCGGTGTGCCGACCGGCGACCGTTCCGAGGGCATCGGCTATTTCGCCCTCGGGATCAGCGACGAATGAGTGCTGGCGCGCGGGGGGCAACCCCCGCGCGCAGCCAAGCCATGGCACATCTGCGACTTCATCCCAACGTAAGCTACGGCCTGATCGCCGGTCGGCCGGTGTTCCTCGACGTAAGCCGCGACCGCTATCTGGGTTTGGATCCGGTGGCGGAGGCCGCATTCGATCGGGCGCGGCAGCCCCCAAGCGCAGATTCTTGCACCAATGAGGACACGAGACGCCTTCTCGCGACAAAGCTGTTCACGCTGGCTGACGAGTGGACGCCCATGCCTCCGGTGCAGGTTCGGGTCCCGGACAAAGAAATATCGCCTGAAGCGGCCAGCCGACTCCCATTCCTCGACGTGTCCGAGATCTGGGTGCTGCTCTGGCACGCGCGGCGAGCCCTGGTATCAGGCGCGCTAGGGTCGGCGCTGGCGCGGCTCAAAAGGCACAGGTCGAAAGTCGTGGCGCCGGTGAGTTCCGCAGAGACGCTCGCACTCGCCTCCCGTTTTCAAGTGGCGCGCGCGCTGGTTCCGATCGCCCGCTCTTGCCTCCAAGACTCGATCGCGCTTGGGACCTGGCTCGCCCGGCGTGGAGCATGCCCGGACATCGTGTTCGGAGTGAAGCTCGATCCGTTCGCGGCCCACTGCTGGGTTCAAACGGAGTCCGCAATCCTCAACGACGCGCCCGACACCGTGTCGCCCTTTGCGCCAGTGCTCGTAATCTCATGAGGCTGCGCTTTCTTGCGGCGGCCGGTCCGCCCGGGGCGCTGGAGGCGCTGAAGCAGACGATCGGCAGGCGAGCGGAGCCCGCCCTGGTGAAGGCTTTGGAAAAAAGTACCCTTATGGTCTGGACGGCGCCGGACACGCCCATCGTTCCCGCTACCGATGGGAGTGCGCTTCTTGTTGGCCTGCTGTTCGACCGGCCCACCGGCGCGAGGCTCTGGACTCTTTCTAGCGCAGAGGTTTCGAAACGGATCATCGAAGACCGCTGGGGCGCGTACGTGCTCTTCACGTGTGACGGGCGCAGCCATGCGGTGCTTCGCGATCCCTCGGGAGCGCTGCCGGTCTATTATGGCTCCCTCGGGGAACTTGAGGTCTATGGGTCGGATGCCGGTCTGCTCGAGGCGGCATGCCCAGAGGCGTTTCGGCCCGATCTGGAGTTCATCTGCCACTGGCTGACCTTCCCATTCCTGCGGGCAACGCGGACGGGCGCCGAAGGGGTGCGGGAACTCCCGCCGGGCACCTGCCGGCGCGTGGACCCGCCGCACTGCCGACTGGTCGAGGCATGGTCGCCCTTTGCCTTCGCGGAGCCCGGCATCGCGATCACCGGCTTCGACGAGGCTGCCGCCAGCCTGCGCGACGAGATCTTGCGAACAGTTCCTGCGCTGGCCGCAGCCGCCGGAGAGGTAGCGGTCCAGCTTTCAGGCGGTCTCGATTCTTCAATCATCGCCGCCGCGCTTCGCCATGCCGGCACAAGCTTCCGCGCCGTTACTTTCGCAACGCTAGGTCCCGGCGGCGACGAACGCCTCTTCGCGCGCGAGATGGCGAACCGGTGCCAGGTGGAGTTGTTCGAGCTGATAGAGGAGACCACCCGCTTGAACCTCGACATCGGGCGAGCCAATCCCCTGCGCCCGCCGCCCAACCCGCTGCTGCAGCCGATGCATCGTGCCCTCGCGCTCCAACTCGCGCACCTCGGCACCGGGACGGTTCTGGACGGCGCCGGCGGCGACAACATCTTCTGCTCACTCAACACTGCCGCGCCCGCCATCGATGCGTTCCGGGGCGCAGGCAGCGCGACCGCCCTTCGAACACTACGGGACGTCGCACAGGTGCACGGCTCCACCTTCTGGACCGCGGCCCGGAGCGCCCTTCGGCGAGTGAGACGCGGCGCACCATCCAGATGGCCGCGAGACACGATGTTCCTTGTCGCCAACGCGGCGGCGACAAGGCCGGAGCCGCACCCCTGGCTTGCGCCTCACCCTTGGCTCGCGCCGGGAAAAGCGGACCAGATCCGGATGGTTGCCGGCATCCACCACTTTCTGACCGATCCGGCTCCGCTGACACCTGCTTCCCTCCACCCGCTGTTGGCGCAGCCGCTGCTCGAGCTGTGCCTGCGAATACCGTCCTGGCTGTGGGTGTCCGGAGGAAGGGACCGGGCGGTGGCGCGCGAGGCGTTCAGGGGCATGGTGCCCGATGCAATCCTCGACCGTCGCGGCAAAGGAACGCTCGAGAGCATGTTCGTGAAAGGCTATATGGCCGAGCGGCCGCGCCTCGAGCGGTTCATTGCAGAAGGCGAACTAGCGGAACGCGGCATCATCGATGGGCCGGCGGTTAGGGCGTATTTGCGGCGCGACGGGGAACCGCGCGATTTCGGCTACGTCCGGATCCTCGAGATTGCCGCTGCCGAGCAATGGCTCCGGTCATTCGGCCGCTGATCTTTGCTGCCGCAGCCGCAACCCTTCCCATCTCCGGTACTGCTCCGCGCGCGCCGGGTCAGGATCGACATAGTTTTGCAGCCAGTAGCGGAACCAGTCGGCATTCCTGCGATATACGGCATAGCGGTGCCGCGGCTGTATCTTGACGTGTGCCTCTTCGGGAAAGCCGTACATTTCGACCGGCGTCGCCGTGTTGCTGAGGCGCGCGTGTAACTCGGCCGCGTGCCGCACCTCCTGTGCGGGGAACTGCATCAGCAGCGGCGTCGATATCCGCGCTACGTTGAGAGCGGGCGCAAAGACGCGCCAACGCTCTTCATCTTCGTCCGGCGGCCCGGCTCGCATGAATTCGCGCATCACCCGCGGATTGTCCCGCCCCCGCATCGCACCCATCCAATAAGCCGAAGGCTCGTAGGGCGGGGACGAGATCGACGCTGCTGCAAGAAGATCTGTGTTCATGGCGATCCACATCGCCGCTTCGCTGCCCGCGCTGAAGCCTCCCATTCCCACGCGAGCCCGGTCGATCGCCCCTCGCCGCTCGAGCATGTCCAGCAGACTCTCGACGCTTGCCTGCGCCGACCGGTACAGGTCGACACCGTCGGCCGATCGCTCAAAGGGAACCATGTTGAGGCAGCCGACGACGAACCCAGCATCAACGAGGGGAAGCAACGGGAACTCATCTCCGACGCCGCCGCGCAAATAGCCGGGGCAGTAATAATAAGTGAGGAAGACCGGCGCCCGTGTTTCAGACGGACGGGATGGGAAGAAGATCGTCCCCGTGGTCGATCGGCCGTCGGCGAGCCGCCACGACAGATACTCCACCCGCGGCGTCCCGCGAGCGCGAAGGCCAGCATTAGGATCGAGCAACACGGTTCGCTCGCGGGTATCGAGGTCGATGCGTACGACCTGGGGGGGCGAGGCCGCGCCGGCGGCGACGCAGACGAGATTCTCGGCCGTCGCCGCGCAGGGTGTCTGCGGCTGGCGCCCGCCGCTGAGAAGCCCCTCGCCCGCGGCAAGCTGCCGCACGAGACCGGTGCCAAGGCTCCAGACGTGCAGCTTTTGTCGGAAGTGGAGATCGGCAGTCGTGAACAACACCGAGTCCTGCCCGGGGCGCCAGGTGAGCGCCACGATGCGGGCGTTCCGGCAGGACTCAGCTGGGCAGGCAATGGATTGGCCGTTGCTGCGGCGCACCGACAGGCTCCGCGCGGCTGTCTCGCCTGTCGCAGTGGCAACGTCGCCGGAGGCGGAGGTCGCGGTGAGCGCCGCCGGCGCGGACCCGATCGTCAGCGGCTCCACCCCCGGAGCGGGCTCGGGTTCCGACGTGGTTGCCAGAGTGCGCATTTCCAGCCGGTGTCGCGTTCGCGGCGCGCGCCAGAGAAGACCGTCGCGCGAATACCAGCGGCCAATGAGCCGCTGGCTCCCCAGGCGCCCGTGCACCCACGCGCCGCGGTAGATATTCTGCGACATGTCGACGCTTTCATCGATAAGGATACCCTCATCATATTCGCGCCGCTCCGCGCGCAGTATCTCGTCCCGCGTCGGCCCCGTCACGTAAATGAGCGAGCTCCCGTCCGGAGCCGCCGCGAGACTCTCGACGTCCGCATCGCCTGCCATGACAAGCCGGCTACCGGAGCCGTCCACGGCGGTGCGCCAGATGCCGATGACGCCGTCGACCAGCGCGCGGTGAAAAAAGGAGCGGCCGTCCGGAGACCAGACGGGCGCTTCGCTCTCGATCACGCCGTCATTGTAGATGGGCGCGCCGCCGTCGCCGACGCGCGAGCTGCGACCCGTCGCAAGATCCGCGACATACCAATCGATTGCATAGCTGTTCCCAAGCACCGACGGGCGCTGCACCCGAAAGGCGACCATTCGCCCCACCGGCGAGGGCGCGAGCGCTTCGATGTCGGCTACCTCCACCAGCTCGCGGAGCGTCGGCCCGCCGGCTTGCGCCGCCTCGCCCGAGGCAACAGGTGCCAGCAGGATGGTCAGCATCGCGACCCTCTGAAGAAGTCGCAGCCGCCCGCTCGTGATAAGAATGGATCTCCGCGTGCGCATTACCAGGTCCTCCGGACCTGGAGCGCGACAAAGCGGCCGCGGCCGGATGCATTCACTGGATCGTACCCTGCGCCCGTCGTGGACCCCTGCTCCGGAAGCAATCGCGGAGGATCGTTTTCAAAAAGATTCTCGACGTAGAGCGAGATGCGCGTTCCACGCAGCCAGGACGCCTGGTCCCCGAAGGTGTAGGCGAGGCTCGCGTCAAAGGTCGTGTGCGCCCCGACCTCCCGCAGCGTCGCGCTGCGATCATCCTGGTAGTCGTCGGCATGGTTCAGGAAGAGGCTCCCGGTCCAACCGCCGCGGCTCCACCCGAGACCCGCCCGGGCGCGCCAGTCGAGGGGCCTGTACGGCCGGTCCAGGCTGTTGATGATCGGGCTCGCCGGCGTGAGCTGCTCATCGAATTCGATGATATGGTTCACGTTCGCGTCCAGCACGAAATCGCTGGTGCCAAGGCTGAAGGCGTATCGCAGTCCGAAGTCGAAGCCGCGGGTGCTGGTGAAAGCCGTATTGCTGATGCGGGTATCGAGCACGACGTCGACATCCGCTGGAGTGGACCCGCCATTGGAGAAACCAGGCCCACTGAAGTCGAGCACCGTCTGGGCGCCGCCGATAAGCCGCGTCACGGCGGCGACATCAGGGTTGAGATCGAAGATGGGCGCAAAGGCCGGATTGCCGATGACGTTCGCTCGCGCCGTCGGCAACGCGATACGGTCCGAAAAGCGGATGTCGTAATAATTGGCGCTGAGCGTCAGGCCGGTCGCGAAGCCGGGCGACCAGTCGGCGCCGAACGACCAGTTGCGCGACGTCTCGGGCCGCACGTCAGGATCGCTTCCCTGCACCACCGCGGCGATGCTGCCGGCAGGAGCCTGCGACGGGTCGGCGTAAAAGAAGACTGCTGGCACGTAGATAACCGAGTAGGACCCGGAAATCTCGGACAGCAGCGGAGCGCGAAAAGACGTGCTGTAGGAGCCGCGCAGGTTGAGCCCGCGCAGCGGCGACCAGAGCACCCCTAGGCGCGGGTCGAACGTCGATCCGGTCCCGCTGTATCGATCGTAGCGAGCCGCCGCCGAGATCTGCAGCCGCTCGAGCCCCGACCGCCGGTTGAGCTGGGAGAAGAGCGGCACGAGCAACTCGCCATAGACGGAGCGGACATTTCTGTCGGCCTCCCGCACCACCTCGGGGATCGAGGTTGACTCGAACGCGTCGCGATACTCCTCCCGCCGCGCCTGCGCTCCCAAGGCTATCCGCACGCGGCCTCCTGGTAGTTCGACGACGGAGCCGTCGAGCCTGAAGCCGCCCTCGAGGATCGCATTGCGAACCCGCCGGGAGTTAACGAGCGCGATCCCGCCGGGCTGCGTCTGGCGCTGATCGGCATCCGACACCGCATAATTGCCGTCAAGGCGCAGCCTCCAATCGCCGGGCAGCTCGTAGCTGAGTTCCGCCGACAAGCTCGCCGACTCGGCTTCGGCCTCGGCACTGATCGGGAGGGGCGAAATCGACTGAAAGACGGTACGATCCGTGGTCCGACGCGCCAGGCTTCCGGTGAGGCCAAGGCTCAGACTCGGCAGCAGTTCCTGCTCCAGCGTCCCCAGGAGGCTGTGCCTGCGCTCTCGCGGCAGCAGATGTGCGCGCGGACGGAGTCCGATCGTGAAGGGACGCTCCCCCGCCTCAACCTCATTCTCGAGCCGATATTCATAGGCAAGCATCGCGTTGCCGCTCGTCCAGTCGTGGCCCGCCGCCTGCGACAGCAGGAGCTGCTCGCCGCCTCCGCGCGTCGTGGTACCCGCCTGGATTGACGTCTCCAGCCCCCTGAAATCATCTCGAAGGATGAAGTTGACGACGCCGCCGACAGCGTCCGACCCGTAAATGGCCGAGGCGCCGTCGGGCAGTATCTCGACACGCTCGAGCGCACTGACCGGGATCAGCGAAACGTCGACGAAAGACCCGGAGCTGCTCGGCGCCAGCCGGCGGCCATTGACGAGCACCAGAGTGGCGCGCTGACCGAGCCCGCGCAGGTTGAGCCCGGCGCCGTGTTCGGTCGGATCCTGATCCGGCAGGGGCAGCCCGAAGCTTTCCTCATTGACGCCGCCCTGCGTGTTCTGAGGGACGGTCCGCATCAGACCCTCGACCGAGGTGGCACCCGTACGATCGATCTCCTCGCGCGTGATGGTGATCAGCGAGGCGGTCGGCTGCGCCCCACGTATGTTGGTGCCGGTGACAACGATTGTCTCTTCCGTGGCAGACGTTGCGTCTCCCTGCTCCGCTGGCCGACGCGCCTCCGATCCTGCGCTCTCCTGCGCAACAACCAGAGATTCTCCCACCCGGCGAACCTCCAGACCGCTGCCCGTGAGCAGCAGGCGAACGACGCCCTCCGCGGTGAATGGCCCCGAGACCGCAGGCGCTCGCCGACCGGCCACTAATTCGCTCGGAGCGATGATGTTGCGGCCGGACCGGGTCGCGACCTCCCGCAGAGAAGTCGCGAGGTCCTGCGCCGGCAGCCCGTAGATTTGCTCGTCACCGACCTGCGCTGCCGCCGGCGTAGCGCAGACGATGGCGGCGACCGAACCGGCCGCCAGAAGCGACCCAAGATGATTGTGGAACATCCTTCCCCCTTTTTTCGGCGCATTGTTGGAGCGCCGTTCGGGGGCCATGACGCAGGGGAGAGCGGCTCCCCCCCCAACTTTTTTTCCTCAATCTTCCTCGATCTCGCGCAGCGGTGGCCAGGCCGCACTTTCACAAATTCTACTCCGAACGGCATCGGCTGCTGCAAGCGCTCGGCTCATTGACCGCAGATGTCTGACACTCCGCGCGAAAGGACCCTCTTGCGCTCTCCGGCTTCGACTCTATCCTGAAACATGCGCCGTCCAGCGGCGCCGAGGCGTGAGAACCTCGCTTGTGGGACCGGCTTGCTGCCGGGTGGCCGTCGCGCATGTCCAGACCGCTTGCGGTTAAAGGCGGCGGCGCAAGTCCAAGCTTGTTCTCAACACCCGGCTTCCCGCCGGCTGCCTCGTCGAAGGAGGCAGGCTTTGGCGACCGTCCGGAATATTGCTGGCAAGCCTTGCTCGCCGTTGCTGCTGCGCGGGCAAAGGTAGACCGTGCACCGGGCCGCTCCAGCCGACGCCTGGCAAGGTGGAGACGAGCCGCTCCCGATTAGCGACGCTCACCCAGCCCCAATGGACGATTGCCAGGCGGCAGTCGCGGAAACGGTGTGCCTCGAGGCCCTGTACCGCGACCAGTCTCCGCGGCTCCTTCGCTCAATCGCACGCAGGACCTCCAGCCGCGAAGAGGCGCACGACCTCGTTCACGAGATCTTTCTGCGGATCGCAAGGATCGGAGCTTCCCGCCCGCTGAAGCTCGACAAGCCGGAGGCGTATCTCAGCCGGATGGCTACGAACCTCCTGCGGGATGTGGCGAGGACCGCCTCGAGACACCAATCGGACAGGCATGTGACAGTCGATGAGCAATCCCTGGCCGGAGCGGGCCAGCAGAAGCATCTTGAAGCGCGAGATATGCTGCGCCGCATGGAAACCGCTATGCTAAAGCTGCGGCCGATCACCCGGGAGATCTTCATGGCGCATCGTCTCGACGGCCTGAGCTACGCTGAAATCGCCGACCGTACCGGCCTGTCCGTGAAGGGCGTCGAGAAGCATATGAGCAAAGCCATCGCCCAAGTCGCCCGCGCCCGGCGCCGGGGCTGACCGCAGATGGTCTGGCCGTTCCGAAGCGCGCGCGATCGCCTCGATGACAAGGCGGCCGAATGGGCGAGCAAGATGCGGGGGCCGGAGCGGGAGCGGCACCGCTCGGCATTCGAACGCTGGTACCGCTCGAGCCCTGCTCATGCCGAAGCCTTCGAAGAAGCAACGGCCGGTTTCGAGGAGGCTGGCGTCCTGAGGCAGGGGGAACTCGGCAAAGCCCGTCACCTCCCCGAACCGCAGAGAAAGGCAGTCCCGCTCCGCTACGCGTTCGGCGCGGTCGCAGCCGCCGCCGCTGTGGCGCTGATCTTCCTGATGAGCGCTTACGCGCCCTCGCCCGTGCCCAGCGGAGACTCCCCGATCAGATACGCCACCGCTGCCACTGCGCGGAATGTCGAGCTGTCGGACGGCTCACACATGGTGCTGGCGCCAGAGACGATTGCCATCGCCTCCTTCACCAGCAGCGAACGGCGCATTACCCTCGAGCGGGGTCGGGGCCGCTTCACCGTGGCTCATGAAGCCAGACCCTTCCGGGTCGCTGCCGGCGAGGCCGAGGTCCTGGCGCTCGGCACCGTTTTCGAAGTGAGCTACGCGCCTGGACAGACCAGAGTCGCTCTTATCCAGGGATCGGTGGACGTTTCTTATCCCGGCGAGCCGGAAGAATCAGGTCGGCAAGTGCGGCGGCTGCAGCCCGGGGAACAGATCGTCGTCGGAACCCCACCTCAAGGGGAGGTGCGGGCCCCTCCCCTGCCTCGAGCCCCGCGCGCGTCTGCGCCCCGCGTAGAACCCGCGCCGAGGATGCTTGAGTTCGACAATGCTCCGCTGACACAGGCGGTCGTCGAGGTAAATCGCCACAGCCGCACGCGGCTAATTCTCGCCGACCCTTCCATCGGCGAGTTGAGGATCACTGGAGGGTTCCGTGCCGGCGATGTCCGCGCCTTCGCGGAGACCCTCGCCGCGGCCTTCAGTCTCCATCTGGAACGGCGGCCCGACGGCTCGGTGGCTCTTCACGCCATTCGAGCCGATCCTGAGGATGCGATGGGGGAATTGCCTGACCGGCCACTACCAGTGCAGGCAGATCGACGGTGATGGCGGGGACGCACATTGCGGAAAGCTCCCGCTTCCACCATTTGTCATGCCCGGTCCAAGTGGCCGCCAGTGGCAGGAGGCGAAGTGTCGGTTCTCGAAAATGTCCGGGCTTTCGTCACACGCATTTCTCCGGAAGCGGTCTGCGACGACTGCATCTCCGAAAAGCTCGGTCTGACGGTTCGCCAGCACGCGAATCACAAGACGAGAGAGCTGGCCGGCTCCGGCGGACTCGAGCGGCGAAAAGGGATTTGCGGCTTCTGCCGGAGGGACAAGCTCGTTATCCGCAAGTTGTGAGCAGCATCAGTCCCTGAGGCGGGACGCGCGGCCGCCCATGCTCGCGCTTCGGCATTTCGTCCCGGCCTCTGGGGCTCCGACGGCCGATGGCCAGTCTGATCGCCAAAACCGCTATATCCTAACCGGTTGGGTTACGGGCGACGCTCTCTTTCATCCGTGTCAGTTGCTCGGGTGAGGCGGGCTGCTGGAAGTGTTCCTTCCAGGCCTCGTAGGGCATGCCATAGACCGCCTCGCGCGCCTCATCCTTCGAGAGCGGCCGCTCGCCCGCTTCGGTCGCCTCTCGGAGCCAATCGGCCAGGCAGTTTCGGCAGAAGCCGGCAAGTCCCATCAGCTCCACATTCTGCGCATCGCTGCGGTGGCCGAGATGGTCGATGAGCCGCCAGAATGCCGAAGCGGCGGCAGATTGATCGATATCGGCTCGGTTCAAGGTTTATCTCCAGTTTGACATCTGACGGCTTAGCCGAGCGATTAGCAATGATTGCGACGCAGGGTCTGCGCCGCTCAGCGATGCGCCAAGCGATGCTCTCCTTTCAAGGGTGGATGTCCTTGCAACCGCGCCATGTGCAAGGCCGACAACCGCAGATGGGCTTCCGCAGCGGCCTGCCCGCGAGCACGGTAGGCAAGATCGAGCTCGGTTGTGGCACGGCGCATATGATAGTCTCGGTCTGGATCGGACGACATGGCAACCCTCCTGCCCCGGGAGTGGCCCCTGCGCATACTGTCCGCATTGATTTGAATCACCGGCCGCGGAATGGGACGGGGTACGGCGCGGCGAATGGAGAAGAGGTTATGAAAATATTGTTCTTTGGTCGCCTGGGCGACATGGTGGGGCGGGAAACTCACGTCGAGGTGCCGCCGGAGACGCGCACGGTGGCGGACCTGCGGCAGCTGCTTGCGCAGCTTCATCCAGCTGCTTCCGAGGATCTGAGCAGGCCTTCGCTGAGGGCCTGCGTCAACGATCTCATCGTAGGCGAGAATTATGTGGTCGCCGATTCCGAGACCGTGGAATTCTTCCCGCCGCTGTCGGGAGGCTGAGCTTGCGCCACAGCACATGTCTAGCGAGCGACCGCTTCGATCCGGCACTTGAACTGTCGACCTTCCTCGGTCAGCTGAGCGACGAAGGCGGGATCGTGAGCTTCGTCGGGGTCGCCCGTCCGACGACGCGGGGCGGCAGCCCCGTCGAGCGCCTGTTCCTCGACCACCATCCGCGTCTCACCGGGCGGTCGCTCGAAGAGGTCGCCGGCGCGGCAGGCGACCGCTTCGACGTCAGCGCTTTGCGTGTCGTCCACCGCTTCGGCGAGGTCGCTCCGGGCGAGGCGATCGTGTTCGTCGCCGCCGCCTCGGCGCACCGGCGGGCGGCTTTCGAGGCGGCCGATTACGTCATGGACCGCCTCAAGACGGACGCGGTGTTCTGGAAGCGCGAGGACGCAGTCGACGGGTCGCACTGGATCGAGCCGACCGACTCCGACCGCGCCGAGCGGGCGCGCTGGAGCGAGTGATGGCTGGCATCGACGAAAGCCTCGCCTTCCATCCGCTGCGGATCGCGGTCCTGACCATCTCGGACACGCGCACCGAACAGACGGACAAGTCCGGCGGCCTCCTTGTCGAGCGCCTTGTTGCCGCCGGCCATGAGCTGGCCGGCAAGACGATCGTCAAGGACGAGGTCGGCGCGATCCAGGCGCAGGTGCTTGCCTGGGTCGGCGACGAGAACGTCGACCTGATCATTTCGACGGGCGGCACGGGTTTTGCCCCCCGCGACGTGACCCCCGAAGCCGTGAAGCCGCTGTTCCGCCGCGAAATGGACGGCTTTTCGATCGTCTTCCACCAGGCGAGCCTCGGCACGGTGGGCGTCTCCACGCTCCAGTCCAGGGCGTTCGCGGGACAGATCGACGACACATTCGTCTTCTGCCTGCCCGGCTCCACCGGCGCCTGCCGCGACGGCTGGGACCTGGTCCTCGCCCTCGAGCTCGACAGCCGCTATCGCCCCTGCTCCCTCGCCGGACAGATCCCACGCCTGAGGCATCTCTGCGCATGAGCAAGCTTACCCATGTCGGCGACGACGGCCGCGCGGCCATGGTCGACGTGTCCGAAAAGGTGCCGACCCACCGTGTCGCGACCGCAGGAGGCAGACTGCGGTGCCTGCCGGCGACGCTCGAGCAGGTCCAGGCCGGGACGACGCCTAAAGGCTCGGTCATCCAGACGGCGGAGCTGGCCGGGATCATGGCAGCCAAGCGCACGGCGGAGCTGATCCCGCTCTGTCATCCTCTGCCGCTGAGCAAGGTCGCGGTCGCGATCGAGATCGACGAAGATCTGCCCGGTTTCCAGCTGATGGCGGAGGTGCGGACGCTCGGCGTTACCGGTGTCGAGATGGAAGCGCTGACGGCGGTGTCCGTCGCCTGCCTCACGCTCTTCGACATGCTGAAAGCGATCGATCGGACGATGACCATCGAAGCGATCCAGGTGACGGCCAAGAGCGGCGGCAAGTCGGGCTCGTGGGCGAAGGACGACCCGGCTCGGTGATCGGATTCGACGAAGCCATCGAGCGCATCCGGCCGCTCGCCCACCCGCTCGGACTGGAGGAGGTTTCGCTGGCCGAGGCCCACCGGCGCGTGCTGGCCGTGCCCGTAAAGGCGCTCGTCGCCGCTCCCCGAACCGACGTGTCGGCGATGGACGGCTACGCGGTCCGGGACGCCGATCTGGCGCGCCTGCCGGCGCGGCTGCGGATCGCCGGAGAGTCGTTCGCTGGCGGCGGCTACGAAGGTCTACTGGAACAGGGGGAATGCGTCCGCATCTTCACCGGAGCACCGGTTCCCGCCGGCGCCGATCGGGTGGTCGTCCAGGAGGTCGTGCGACGTGAAGATGACCTTGCCCTGTTCGAGGCGGCGCCGGGACCGGCCCGGCATATCCGCAAGGCAGGCTCGGATTTTTTGCAGGGCGACATCCTGCTCCAGGAAGGCACCTTCCTCGGGCCGAGACAGCTGGTCGCCGCCGCCGCTGCCGACCTCGACATGCTGGCCGTCTGGCGCCGCCCGAAGCTGATGGTGCTCAGTACCGGCGATGAGCTGACCGAGCCGGGCACCGCCCGCCACCAAAGCGGGACCATCCCGGAGAGCGTCTCGTTCGGCGTCGCCGCCGCCGCCGAGCAATGGGGCGCGAGCTACATGGGACGGGCCGGACTCGCGGACCGGCTCGGCGAACTCGAGCAGGCGGCGGCGCTCGCCCTGCGCGACGCCGATCTCGTCGTGGTGACCGGCGGCGCGTCGGTGGGCGAGAAGGACTTCGCCAAGCCGATGTTCGAACCCCAAGGGCTTGAGCTCGTCTTCTCCAAGGTGGCGATCAAGCCGGGAAAGCCGGTCTGGCTCGGACGCGCCGGCGGACGCGTCGTGCTTGGCCTCCCCGGAAACCCCACCTCGGCGATGGTGACGGCACGGCTGTTCCTCGCACCCTTGCTCGCCGGGCTGACGGGCCGCGACCCGGCCTCGGCCCTGCGCTGGCGCAAGCTCCCGCTCGCCGGCGCCGTGCCGCCCGTCGGCGATCGCGAGACCTTCGCGCGCGGCCGCTCCGAGGATGATGGGGTCCGGATCCTCTCCAATCAGGATTCCAGTGCTCAGAAGGCCCTCGCGGAGTGCGACCTTCTGGTGCGCCTAAGGCCGGGAATTGCCGGGACCAGTCCCGGGCAGACCGTCGAGGTCCTCGATTTCTGAGTCGAGCCGACGTTCGGCTTCGGCAAGGTCGCTCTCGCTGTTGACGTTGAAGAATTGCCCGCCGCTCCATTCCACCCGAACGAAGCCGACTGCTTCGGCGAAACCAATGAGCGAGCGCCTGCCCGACGCCAGGTAGGCGGGAAGACAATCCAGCGTTTCAGCCCGCCAAAGGGCGCAGGCCGGGTGGAGGTCGGCTCCGCTCGCCGGGACGGCGGCAAGCCGGTTGCCGATCGCCGCCTGGAGGCGCGGGCCCAGGTCAGGCGGCAGGAACGGGACATCGCAGGGAATGGTCAGCGCGAAGTCGCGATTCGCTTCCCGCGCGGCCCGCAGAGCGGAGCCGAGACCCGCCAGCGGACCGGCAATGTTGTGATCGTCGACCAGGACGGGGACATCGAGGCCCGGCACCTGGCCCGGCTCGCGCAGCGCAAGCCGAAGGTCGCCGGACCAAAGTCGCGCGGTGCGCACCGCACGGTCGATCAGCCGCTCGCCCCGAAGCTCGCGCAGCGGCTTGCCGCCGCCGATCCGCCGCCCCTCGCCGCCGGCGAGGATGACCACCAAAGGAACCCTCATTGCAGCAACAGCTTCAGCCCGGCGATGACCAGGACGAGGCCGAGCGCCTGCAGCAGACGCTGCCTCGGCAGACGCCAGACCCCCGCCCAGGTGCCGATCAAAGCGCCGGCCGCCACGGCGCCCACGAGGATCGGCAGCTCGGCAGGCAGCGCCCGCACGCCGGCGACATTGCCGAGCAGCCCCGCGGCCGAATTCAGGAAGATGAACGCCGCCGCCACGCCCGAGGTCTTCCGCGCCTCCTCCCAGCCGAACAGGATGATGAGCGGGCTGAGGAAGATGCCGCCGCCGGTTCCCGTCAAGCCTGCGAGCAGCCCCAGGCCGGCCCCGGCGGGGAGGCTGATCGCGAGCGATGGCGCTTTGACGGGCCGGTCCGCCATGCGCTCGGGCTGCCAGAACAGCCGAATGGCCGCCGCGATCAGGACAAGGCCGACCAGCGGCCGGTAGAGTTCGGGCGGGAGCTGGACCAGCCCCCCGGCAAAGGCCGCCGGGACCGCCGTCACCGCGAAGGCCGCGAGGAGCCGCCAGTTCGTCTGTCCGAGCCGGGCGAAGCCGACAGCCGCCACCGCCGACACGACGAGATTGAGCGTGAGCGCCGTCGGCCGCATCGTCTCCGGGCCGATCGCGAACAAAGCCATGATCGCCAGGTAGGCCGAGGCTCCGCCGTGCCCTACGGAGGAGTAGAGCGCCGCCGCCAGCCCCATCAGCAGCGCGATCCAAATAATGGTCGTCTGATCCATCTCCCTCCTTCTGGTCGCTTCAGGATGGCTCCAATTGACGCAAATCATCCGCCGCTCGTCACCAGCCGCTAGTCCGGTGCCGCGTCAAGAGATGCTGGCGCGATCAAAGGGCAGCCGACGTGCCGATCAGGTTTATTCGAGCCGCGATGGCCGCGGCCATTCTGGCCAGCGCAACGGGCACCGCCGCGGCTGCACAGGAGGCCGGCGCTCCGGATCGGGTGCAGCTCAAGCCGATCCTCGATACACGTCTGCGCTACGAGAGCGTCGATCAACCCGGCCTCGACGCCGACGCGCTCACCCTAAGGATGCGCGCCGGGGCGGAGGTGAGGCTCGGCTCATTCTCGCTGCTCGCGGAAGGGGAAGCGACGCTCGCGCCGATCGACAGCTACAACGCCTTCCCCTTCCCGCTCCCCAGCGAAGCCCAGCGCCGCCCGGGCTATGCGGTAGTCGCCGACGCGACAAATGCCGAAATCAACCGGCTGCAGCTGCAGTACAGGAGCGGCGCCAGCACGATCACGCTCGGGCGACAGCGGATCAACCTCGACGATCAGCGCTGGGTGGGTTCGGTCGGTTGGCGCCAGAACGAGCAGACGTTCGACGCGCTGCGTGTCGAGACGATCGCGGGGCCCGTCGCTGTCGACCTCACCTACGCCGTCAGCCAGCGGAGCATTTTTGGGCAAGATGCCGGTCCTCGCACTGCTTATGACGGCAACTTCCTGTTCGCGGGCTTTACCTCGAGTCTCGGCCCCTTCCGGGGCAGGCTGTTTGCCTATCTGCTCGACCATGAGGAGGACTTCTTCTTCGCGAACAGCAGCCAGAGCTACGGCGCAATCCTGAGCACCACCGTTCCCCTCCAAGCCAATGGGGGGATCACCCTTCGCGGGAGCTATGCCCGTCAAGCGGACTATGGAAATAACCCGTTCGAATATGCCGCCGATTATTGGACGGTGGAAGGCGCGACCGATCTGGCAGGGTTTACCGTCACCGCGGGGTGGGAGCAGCTCGGCAGCGACAGCGGCCGCGCGGTGCAGACGCCGATGGCGACCCTTCACAAGTTCAACGGCTGGGCCGATCTGTTCCTGACGACTCCGCCAGCCGGGCTGGAGGACGCCTATGTCTCGATCGGGCGCAGGTTCGAAGGCGTGAGGCTGCTCTCCGGCCTGAACGCCACTCTGGCTTTCCACCAATTCGACAGCGCCGCGGGCGACGTCGAATATGGCACCGAATGGAACGCATCGATCGGCTTCCGGGTCGGTCCGATAGGCATTCTGGCCAAGCTCGCCGACTATCAGGCATCGGGCTTCGGAACCGATACCCGCCGAATGTGGCTCCAGGCGGAATGGGCCTTCTAGAGAAAGCGTGCCTCAGACCTCGCCGAATCCCGCCGCCATCTCTTCCAGCCCTGGACGATCGGTCACCTGGACCCGGTCCTGCGTCTCCAGCCGGATCAGCCCCCGGTCGCGGAGAAGCGCCAGCATCCGGCTGACGGTCTCCTTGGTGAGGCCGAGATAGTCGGCAATGTCGAGCCTGCTCATCGGCAGGTCGAAGCGTCTCTCGGCCCGCCCGCTGACCCGCTCCTTGCGCTCCAGCAGCATCAGGAAAAAGCTGGCGAGCCGCTCGGCGGCCGTTTTGCGTCCGAGCAGCACCATCTGCTGCTGCGCCGCCGCGAGTTCGTGCGCGGCAAGACGGTAGAGCTCGCGCTCCACATCGGGGGTGCGCTCGACGAATGCGTCGAAAGCCTGACGTGAGAACCACCACAGCTCACTGTCGCTGAGCGCCTCGGCCGTGAAGGCATATTCATCGTCGACGGAAATGCCGAGGAAGTCGCCCGGAAACATGAACCCGGTCACTTGCCGCCGGCCGTCCGCGAGCAATGTATAGATTTTCAGCGATCCGCTTGCGAGCATGAAGACACGCTTCACGGGATCGCCTTCGTGGAACATCGGCTGGCCCGCCTGAAGATGCTGCGGGGAGCCGAGAGCGCGCAGATTCGCGAGCGTCCGAGGGTCGAGCCGCCGGCAGATGGTGATCGGGCGGATGACGCATTCCTCGCAAGGATGCCCCTTGGGAAGCTCGGTCAATTCGCCGGCGGGTTTGTAGGACAATCCGACCTCGAGGCACCGGCCTTGGCCGGCATGAAAAATGATTTGGCTCAACAGCCACATAGCGTTTTCGCCTTACGCTTCAAACTCCCGACAACTGGTCCCACGGAATCCATGCCCCAATTCACCCTATCCCGGCTCGGAGTGGATCGGCTCGGCGAGGCCTATCCCCTCATCCGATCAGCGGCGCGCGTAAGCCCGGAGCGGTGGGAGGCATTCGCGCACGACCTGTGCGAGCATGGCGGCGGCGTGCTGGCGGTGCTCGCCGAGGACGGACGTGTCCACGGCGTCGCCGCTTACCGGCCAACCGGCAGTCTCCGCCATGAAAGCGGCTTCCTCGTCGAGGTCATCGCCACGTTCGAGCTGAGCGGATCGGGCTGCGTGCGCAAGGCGCTCTGCGCCGCCCTTGAGGAGACTGCCCGGAGCCAGGGCTGCCGGAGCCTCATCTTCACCATGGCCGCGGCCGGCTATGGCGATCCTTCATCCCGCCGCCGGTTAAGCTGGGAGGATCTGGGTCTGGAGATGGAGACCGTCAGCTTCGTCCAGCAGGTCGCCGAGCCGTCCGGGGCGCTGCGCTCCTGACGCTCGCAGCGCTGCTCGCGGCGGCTTCAGAGGATGAAGTAGATCGCGAGCGCGACGCAGATTACCGTCACCACGAGCCAGATGACCGGCCAGCCCTCGCCCTGCCCTTCCCTCGCCCCCGTGGTCTCCAGCGGTCCGGGCGTGCTCGTTTCCGTGTCGTAGGTCGTGTCGGTCCGGCTCTTGAGGGCCGGATTGAGCGGAGCCTGCTCAGGCTGATCTCTCGATGGGTCGCTCATCGGCCGTTCCTTGGGCTTGATGGTGGTGGGAATGAGAATGGTCGCCGCAGGCTGAGGCGGTCAAGCGCCAGTGCACCATCGCAAGCAGGCAGATGGTGCCCGGGTCGCCGCTGTCCCTGAGGCTGGAGGTGAGCGTCGCCCAGTCCTCCTCGCCAGCGAAGCGCGAGAAATCCGCGACCGCCGCGCGCACATAGGACGTGGGGGTGAGACCCGTCCGCTCGGCCGCTTCCGCGACGTTCGCCGCGAGAGCGGGATCGGACTGCCGGAGCCACGCCTGAAAGTTGCCGGCCGAATCGCGCGCGGCCGCGAGCATGTCGCCGAGCATCGGCATCAGCCGCCGGCGCCTTCGATCAGCACGCCCTCGACCTCGCCTCGCGCCGCAAGCGCCGCGACATAGCGTGCAGCGCCGACCGACCAGCTGCGCGCCTCGAGCATGTCAGCAATCTTGTCGCGGGCGATCTCGAAGGGAAGGGTGCGGCCGTCGATTCGCCGGTGAAGGCGGAGCACGTGCCAGCCGAAGCGCGACCGGACGGGCTCGCGTGCCGTCTCGCCATCGGCGAGCGCCTCGATTCCCGCCTGTACCGACGAGACCAGCTCGCCGCGCCTGATCTGGCCGAGCGAGCCGTCCTGCTGCGCGGACGTGCACCCGGAAAAGGCTCGCGCCGCGGCGGCGAACTTAGCGGAATCGTCTCCCACTTCATCGGCGATCGTCCGCGCGCGAGCCTCGGCAGCGGTCCAGGCGGCATCGTCGTCGCCCTCCGGCTCGATCAATATGTGGGCGGCCTCGAACAGGTCGGGGGTGCGGAACCGCTCCTGGTTCAACTCATAATAACGGCGACACTCCTCCTCACCTGCCTCCGCCGGTTGGACTTCCTCCTCGAGCAGCATCCGCACCAGCGCGTCTTCTTCCGGTTCGCTCCGCCCGGCTTCGTCGGCTTCGGGTTCGGGTTCGAGACCGAGCCGCCGCGCTTCCTGAAGCAGCAGTTCGCGCACCGCGAGCGCTCGCGCTGCCTCGATCCAGGCAGTCTCGGCATCCGGGGCTGGATGGTGCTGGATTTCCTGCGAAATGGCTTCCGGCGTGATCTCCACCCCGTTGACCCGAACCTCGCCGAACGACAGCGGCGGCGGGATCACCGGTTCCGGTCCGCCGCCGCAGCCGCCACTCTCGCAGGCACTGGGCATGACCGGAGCCGGCCGCTGGGCGGGGTCGCCGAGATTGATGACGTCGAGCCGTCTGCTCATGTCGCTTGACCTTCCTCTGAGGCTTGGCGAAGCACGGTGTCGCCGCCGTAACTTGGCGCCACGCCGGCCGGGCCGCGGGTGGGGGAGTAATTCGGTTTGCCAACGCTGCGCGACCGGACGATCTGGTAGCCCGGCCGGAGCAGGAACCAGATCGGAGCGCTCCAGATGTGCACGAGCCTTGTAAAGGGCGTGATCAGGAAGAGCGTCAGCCCGAGGATGATGTGAAGCTTATAGACCAGGGCCACCTCCTGGATGTGCTGCGGCGCCGCCGGATCGAGCGTCAGCACGCCTTGGGCCCAGCTCATGAAGTGCAGCATCTCGCTTCCGTCGAGATGGTCGAGGGTCCACCAAGTCGTAAGGATGCCGAGCACGAGCTGCAACCAGATCAGCACCAGCACCGCTATGTCGCCGATCGACGAGCTTCGGCGGATGCGCGCGTCGAACAGGCGACGATGGAGCAGGAGCGAGCAGCCCACGAACGCTGCCACACCTGCTATGCCGCCGACTACCAGCGCCGCGACCTGCTTGAAGCCGTGCCCGATCCCGAGCGTGTCGATGACCGTGACGGGGGTGAGCAACCCGACGAAATGGCCGACCAGCAGGATCAATACGCCCATATGGAAGAGATTGGAGCCGATCAGCATCTGCTTGCGGCGCAGGAACTGGCTGGACTGCGAGCGCCAGCTATACTGGTTGGCATCGAAGCGCAGAATGCTGCCGACGACCAGCACCGTCACGGCGAGATAAGGATACCAGCCGAACGCCAGCTGGTTGATGAAGTCGTTCATTGTCCCGCCTCCCTGTTGACCGCGCGGTTGGACGCGCGGATCTTCGCCACCACGCCGGTCGGACCGCCCATCTCATGCGCGCCCGCGAGGTTGAAGGAGACCGGCGCCTCCTCCCATTCCTCATCGATCGTCGGCGGGTCCACGGCCGGCGTGTTCTCCTCGACCTGCGCCACCGCTTCGGCCGCGGGACGGACCCCGGCGAGAGAGACGAGAGCGTGGAAGATGGCCGCATAGGGCGACTGCCTCTTGTCGAGCCGCTCCGCCAGGGCCGCGAAGACATGCGCCGGCTGTCCCAGCATCTCCCGCGCCTCGGCCGGAGGCAGGCAGGAGGCGAACTCCAGGAACACCGGCACGAAGTCGGGAAGCTCGCTCGCCTCAAGGAAGAAGCCATGCTCCATATATTGCTGGCCAAGGTCGATCATCGCCTGGCCCCGCTCCCGACTGTCACCGTGGACATGCTCGAACAGGTGCAGCGAGAGCGAGCGCGACCTGTCGAACAGCTCGCTATAGGCGGACTGGAGGTCCAGCAGATCCTCCGTCTCGAAGCCCCTCAGCAGCAGCTCCAGCCGCTCCATCTCGACCCGCGGAAGCGCCACTTCGTCGCGGATCGCCGCCCTCACCTCGCCAGCATTGGCATGGAGCTCCTCCGAAGGATAACCGAGCAGTGCAGCAAGGGCTCTCAGGGTCATTCTCATGTCGGTATGTCCATATAGGGTTTGCGGGGGGTCTTCTTGGCGCCGCCACCGAACAGGTTCATCTTCGACGATCCCTGCGTGCCTTCGCGGAAGCCGAAGCCGCTCGAGCCGCGGAGCACATAAGCGTCCTCGTCCGTTTCCCGCCGGGCAGTTGGGATGACGTAGCGGTCCTCGTAGGCGGCCAGCGCCATGATCTTGTACATCTCCTCGATGCGGGCGCGGGTGAGGCCGACACGCTCGGGAATGGACTCGTCGATCCGGCCCTCCACACTCTTGGCCCGCATATAGGCCCGCATCGCCAGCATCCGCTCCAGGGCGGCGGCGATCGGCTCCTCGTCGCCTGCGGTCAGCATGTTGGCGAGATAGCGCAGCGGGATGCGAAGGCTGCGAACGTCCGGCATGCCGTCCTGAACCGACATCTTGCCGGCCTCCGCCGCCGACTGGATCGGCGACAGGGGCGGCACATACCAGACCATCGGCAGCGTCCGATATTCCGGATGGAGCGGGAAGGCGATCTTCCACTCCATCGCCATCTTGTAGACCGGCGAGCGGGTCGCGGCCTCAAGCCACTGATCCGGAATGCCTTCGGCCCTCGCCGCCTCCTGGACCGCCACATCATTGGGATCGAGGAACACGTCGAGCTGCGCCGGATAGAGGTCCTTCGGATCCTCGACCGAGGCGGCCGCTTCGATCTTGTCGGCGTCGTAGAGCACCACGCCAAGGTAGCGGATGCGGCCGACGCAGGTCTCCGAGCAGACGGTCGGCTGCCCCGTCTCGATGCGGGGATAGCAGAAGATGCACTTCTCGGATTTGCCGGTCGACCAATTGTAATAGATCTTCTTGTACGGACAGCCCGAGACGCACATCCGCCAGCCGCGGCACTTCTCCTGGTCGATGAGGACGATGCCGTCCTCCGCCCTCTTGTAGATCGCTCCGCTAGGGCAGGAAGCGAGGCAGGACGGGTTGAGGCAGTGCTCGCACAGCCTCGGCAGGTACATCATGAACGTCTTTTCGAAGTGGCCGTAAATCTCCTTCTGGACCCCGTCGAAATTATAATCGTGGCTGCGCTTCTCGAACTCGCCGCCGAGCATGTCCTCCCAATTGCCCGACCATTCGATCTTCTCGATGATCTCGCCGGTGACCAGCGACCGCGGCCGCGCCACCGGCTGAGCCTGGAGCTCCGGCGCAGACTGCAGCCACTCATATTCGAACGTATAAGGCTCGTAGAAGTCGTCGATCTCGGGGAGGTGCGGGTTGGCGAAGATCTTGGACAGGATGCGCCACTTGGCACCCTGCTTGGGAACGATCTTGCCGTTCTTCTTCCGGATCCAGCCGCCTTTCCAACGCTCCTGGTTCTCCCAGTCCTTGGGATAACCGATGCCGGGCTTGGTCTCGACATTGTTGAACCAGACATATTCAACGCCTTCGCGGTTGGTCCAGACGTTCTTGCATGTGATCGAGCATGTGTGGCAGCCGATGCACTTGTCGAGGTTGAGCACCATCGCGATCTGAGCGCGCACCTTCATTTCGCGATCTCCCTGGTTTTGGCTCGGTTATCGCCGGTGCCCCAGTCGGCCGTGCCGCCGGCGACATTGGCGCTGTCGTCCGCCGCTTTGTCGAACCAGTCGATCTGGCTCATCTTCCGAAGGATCACGAACTCGTCGCGATTGGCGCCGACCGTGCCGTAATAATTGAAGCCATAGGCGAGCTGGACATAGCCTCCGATCATATGGGTCGGCTTCATGTTGATGCGCGTGACGCTGTTGTGGATGCCGCCACGCTGTCCCGTAATCTCGGACCCGACCACGCTCACCAGCTTCTCCTGCGCGTGATACATGATCGCGGAGCCCGGCATGATCCGCTGGGAGACGATCGCCCGCGCCGTCAGCGCGCCGTTGACGTTGAACACCTCGATCCAGTCATTGTCGACGATGCCCGCAGCCTTCGCGTCGTCCTCGCTGATCCAGACGGCAGGGCCGCCCCGGTTCAGGCTCAGCATGATGAGGTTCTCGGTGTAGGTGGAGTGAATCCCCCACTTCTGGTGGGGGGTCAGGATATTGAGCATGATCTCCTTGTTGCCGTTGGGGAGCTTGCCCAGTACCTGGAGCACGGTCTTGGTGTCGATCGGCGGCCGCCAGGTGACGAACCCCTCGCCGAACGCCCGCATCCAGTGGTGGTCCTGATAGAGCTGCTGCCGCCCCGTCAGCGTCCGCCACGGGATCAATTCGTGCACGTTGGTCCAGCCGGCATTGTAGCAGACATGCTCACTCTCGATGCCCGACCAGATCGGGGACGAAATGATCTTGCGCGGCTGGGCGGCGACGTCGCGGAAGCGGATCTTCTCCTCTTCCTTGCCCTCGGCCAGATGCTTGTGGTCGCGGCCCGTGGCCTTGCTCAGGGCTTCCCAAGCCTTGACGGCGACCTCCCCGTTGGTTTCGGGAGCGAGCATCAGGATCGTCTCGCAGGCGTCGATGTCGGTGTCGATCTTCGGGCGACCGGCCGTGGGTCCGTCGAGCACCCGGCCGTTAAGATCGCCGAGAAGCTCGATCTCGCGCTTGGTGTCCCAGTTGAGACCCTTGGCGCCGTTGCCGAGCGTCTCGAGCATCGGCCCCATCGAGGTGAAGCGGGCGTAGGTCTCCGGGTAATTGCGCTCGACGAGGTGCACGCCCGGCATCGTCTTGCCGGGGATGGGCTCGCACTCGCCCTTCATCCAGTCCTTGGGCTCGTAGGGCTGGGCGAGCTCGGCCGGCGTGTCGTGAAGGATCGGAGTCATGACGACATCATGTTCCACCCCGAGCACTTCCGGCGCCACGTCGGAGAACTTCTTCGCGATCGCCCGGAAGATGTTCCAGTCGCTCTTCGTCTCCCAGGCCGGATCCACCGCCGCCGAAAGCGGGTGGATGAAGGGGTGCATGTCGGACGTGTTGAGGTCGTGCTTCTCGTACCAGGTGGCGGTCGGCAGCACGATGTCGGAGTAGATGCTGGTGGTCGACATGCGAAAGTCGATGTTCACCATGAGGTCGAGCTTCCCGACCGGCGCTTCGTCGTGCCAGACCACTTCCTTGGGCCGGTCGATCCCGGCCGCTTCATCGTCGGTACCGACGACGCCGTGCAGCGAGCCGACGAGGTGCTTCAGGAAATATTCGTGGCCTTTGCCGCTCGCTCCCAGCACGTTGGAGCGCCAGAAGAACATGTTGCGGGGCCAGTTCTTCGGGTTGTCGGGATCTATGCTCGCAGGCTTGAAGGTTCCCGCCTTGAGGCCGTCGGCGACGACGGTCGCGGGATTGGCACCCGTGTCGTGGATGTGCCGACCGAGCTCGAGCGGATTGACGTCGAGCTGCGGCGCCGAGGGCAGCCAGCCCATCCGCTCGGCCTTCACATTATAGTCGATCATGCTGCCCGACCAGTCGCCCTCCGGCGCGAGCGGCGACAGGATCTCCGACATCTTCAGCGACTCGTAGCGCCACTGGTCGGTATGCGCGTAGAAGAAGCTGGTGCCGTTCATCTGCCGCGACGGCCGGCTCCAGTCGAGACCGAAGGCCATCGGCAGCCAGCCGGTCGCCGGACGGAGCTTCTCCTGGCCCACATAATGCGACCAGCCGCCGCCCGACTGGCCGATGCATCCGCACATGATGAGCAGCGAGATGATCCCCCGGTAGCTCATGTCCATATGATACCAGTGGTTGAGGCCGGCCCCGAGGATCACCATCGAGCGGCCCTTGGTGGTCTCGGCGTTCGCGGCGAACTCGCGCGCCACCTGGATGATCGCCTGGCGCGGCACGCCGGTCACCTTCTCGGCCCAAGCCGGCGTGAACGGCACGTCCTCGTCGTAACTCTTCGCCACATTGTCGCCGCCGAAGCCGCGGTCGACGCCGTAATTGGCGCAGAACAGGTCGAACACCGTCGCCACCAGGCCGGTCGAGCCATCGGCGAGCGCGAGCTGCTTCACCGGCAGGTTGCGAAGCAGGATGTCTTCATGGCCGGTCGCGACGAAATCATGCGGGGCGGTGCCGCCGAAATAGGGGAAGGCGACGGGACGGACCCCGTCATTATCCCCGGCGAGCGTGGAGCGGAGCCGGACGTCCCGCCCCTGCCCGTCTTTCTCCTCGAGGTTCCATTTGCCCTTGTCTCCCCAGCGGTGGCCGGCGGAGCCGAGCGGCACGACCAGTTCTCCGCTGAGCTCGTCGACAGCGACGGCCTTCCAGTCGGGATTGGCTTCCTCCCCGAGCGCACCGGGCAGGTCGGCGGCGCGCAGCATCCGGTCGGGAACCAGCCGGCCGTCCCGCTCCACCAGCTTCACCAGCAGCGGAAAGTCCGAATATTTGCGGGTATAATCGGCGAAATATTCGACCTGCCGGTCGACGTGGAACTCGCGAAGCACGACATGGCCGAGCGCGAGCGCCAGCGCGGCGTCGGTGCCCTGCTTGGGGTGCAGCCACATGTCCGAGAATTTGGCGGCTTCGTTGTAATCGGGCGCGATCACCACGCTCTTGGCGCCGCGATAGCGCACTTCCGAATAGAAATGGGCGTCCGGCGCGCGCGTCATCGGGATGTTGGAGCCCCAGACCAGCAGGAAGCCGGCATTGTACCAGTCGGCGCTTTCCGGGACGTCGGTCTGCTCGCCCCAGGTCTGCGGTGAGGAAGGCGGGAGATCGCAATACCAGTCGTAGAAAGAGAGGAGGTTGCCGCCGATCAGCGACAGATAACGGCTGCCGGCCGCGTAGGAGATCATCGACATCGCCGGGATCGGCGAGAAGCCGGCAATCCGGTCGGGCCCGTGCTCCTTGATGGTGTAGGCGTTGGCGGCGGCGATCAGTTCGGTGACCTCATCCCAGCCGCAGCGGACGAAGCCGCCGCGCCCGCGCTTGGCGACCCAGTCCCGCCGCTTGGCGGGGTCCTGGACGATCGACTTCCAGGCCGCCACCGGGCTCATGGTCCTGCGCGCCTCGCGCCAGTGGCGGACCAGGCGAGCGCGGACGAGCGGGTATTTGATCCGGGTGCCCGAGTAGAGGTACCAGCTGTAGCTCGCGCCGCGCGGGCAGCCGCGCGGCTCGTGGTTGGGAAGATCGGGCCGGGTCCGCGGATAATCGGTCTGCTGGGTCTCCCAGGTGACGATGCCGCCCTTCACATAGATCTTCCAGGAGCAGGAGCCCGTGCAGTTCACGCCATGGGTGGAGCGGACGATCTTGTCCGCGGCCCAGCGCTTGCGATAGGCATCTTCCCACTCGCGCGTCTCATCGGTTGTGATGCCGTGACCATCGGAGAATTTCTCACGCGTCCTGCGGAAGTAGGTGAGACGGTCGAGAAAGTGACTCATGATCGCTCCTTGGTCAGGCCCGGAGGGCTGAAGGCTGGGGAGACGCCGACCGGCGCTCCAGGTTTCGAAGCAAGCCGCGCGGACCGCTATAAACGTACCAGGTCAACGTCGCGCAGCTGATGTAGAAGAAAAGGAAGGCCCACAAAGCGGCATTCGCCGTCCCGGTCAGTTCGATGGATGAACCGTAAGCTTTGGGAATGTAGAAGGCACCATAGGCGGCGATCGCGGACGTGAAGCCGATCACCGCCGCCGACTCCCGCTCCGCCTGCGCCCGCCGGCGCTCCTCCGGAAGGCCCGGCTCGGCGCGGTCGATCGCACTGCGCATGATGCCGGGGACCATCTGGAAGGTGGAGGCATTGCCGACCCCGCTCACGAAGAACAGCAGCAGCACCATGCCGAAGAAGCCGCCGAAGCTGCGCGCCTCCAGGAACCAGATCATGCCGAGGATGGCCACAATCTGGATCAGGAAAACCCAGAACGTCACCCGCGCGCCGCCGACGCGATCCGCAATCCAGCCGGTGCCGGCCCGGGACAGCGCACCCAGGAGTGGCCCCACGAAGGCGTAGCGAAGCGCGTTCACCTCCGGAAAGACGAGGTTGGCGAGCAATGGAAAGCCCGCGGACATGCCAATGAATGTCCCGAAGGTGCCCGTGTAGAGCCAGCACATCAGCCAGGTGTGCGCCCGGCTGAAGATCGTCGCCTGGTCGGCGAACGAGGACTTGGCGCTCAAGATGTCGTTCATGCCGAACCAGGCCGCCAGGGTCCCCAGGATGATCAGCGGCACCCAGACGAAGCCGGCATTCTGCATCCATAGCTGCGTGCCGTCGGCGGCGGTCTGCGCCTGCCCGCCGAGCGCCCCGAACAAGCTCATGGTGACGACCACCGGCACCAGGAACTGCATCAGGCTGACGCCGAGATTGCCGAGGCCGGCGTTGAGGGCGAGCGCGTTCCCCTTCTCCGCCTTCGGGAAGAAGTAGCTGATGTTCGCCATCGAGGAGGCGAAGTTGCCGCCGCCGAAGCCGCAGAGCAGGGCCAGCACCAGGAAGATGAGGTAGGGAGTCTGCGGGTTCTGCACCGCATAGCCGATGCCGAAGGCCGGGATCAGCAAGGTTGCGGTGGACAAGGTGGTCCAGAGACGTCCGCCGAAGATCGGCACGAGAAAGGCATAGAAGATGCGCAAGGTCGCGCCGGAAAGGCCCGGAAGCGCCGCCAGCCAAAAGAGCTGGTCGGTGGTGAAGTCGAAGCCGATCGCCGGGAGCCGCGCGACGACCACGCTCCACACCATCCACACGGCGAAGGAGAGCAGCAGGCAGTAGGTCGACACCCACAGGTTCCGCCGCGCTATGGCCCGCCCGCCGCTGCTCCAGAAGCCGGGCTCCTCGGGCCGCCAGTCGGCGATCGGACCCGCGCGCCGCGGCCGCATCGCGATCCCCGGCTCGCCGAAACCCTGCATTTCGGGCAGCTCGGGGACGCTGGCCAACGTGCCCTTGCGTTCGGCGCCGCGCTCCATGTGGCGGATCGCGACGTGCATCCAAACCAAAGCGACCGTCACCAGCACGAACAGCAGGACGAAGGAACTCGTCCAGACTCCAGTCAGATCGAGCAGGGCCCCGAAGGCCAGCGGAAGCACGAAGCCGCCGAGGCCGCCGATCATACCGACGAGACCGCCCACCGCTCCGACGCGGTTCGGATAATAGACCGGGATATGCTTAAACACCGCGGCCTTGCCGAGACTCATGAAGAAGCCGAGCACGAAGATCGTCACCAGGAACGGAACCAAGCCCATTTCGGTGCGGAAGGTGATCGGCCCTCTAACCCCCTCGATGATGTAGGTGGTGGGCGGGTAGGACAGCATGAAGCAGCACAGCACCGACACGCCGAAGGTCACATACATGACAGAGCGGGCGCCGTAGCGGTCGGACAGCTTGCCCCCATAGATGCGGAAGAGGCTTGCAGGCACCGAGTAGAAGGCGGCGAGCATCCCCGCGGTCTTGATGTCGAGGCCGTAGACGCCGATCAGATAGCGAGGGAGCCATAGCGCCAGCGCGACGAACGCCCCGAACACGAAGAAGTAATAGAGCGAGAAACGCCACACCTGAACGTTCTTCAGGACGGCGAGCTGGCTTGCCATGCCCTCGGCCTTCACGCCGCCCCGGGCGCGGGCGAGCTGGTCCGGATCCTCCTTGGTCAGCAGCATGAAAAGGACGGCCATGACGATTAGTGCGGCAGCCCAGACCTGCGCCACCGCCTGCCATCCCGCCGCCACCATCACGAACGGAGCCACGAACTTGGTCACTGCGGAGCCGACATTGCCTGCTCCGAAGATGCCGAGCGCCGTTCCCTGCTTCGACTTCGGGTAGAATTTGGAGACGTAGGAGACGCCGACGGAGAAAGCGCCGCCGGCTATACCGACGCCGAGGGCTGCGAGGAGCAGCTGCGAATAGGTGGTGGCGTAGGAGGTGAGGAAGGTCGCGACCGCCGCCAGCACCATCACCAGAGCGAACACCCTGCGGCCGCCATGTTGATCGGCCCAGACGCCGAGGAAGACGCGGCTCAGCGACCCGGTGAGAATGGGCGTGCCGACCAGCAAGCCGAACTGCGTTTCCGAAAGCCCCAGCTCTTCCTTCACGCCCAGGCCGATGATCGAGAAGATCGTCCAGACTGCAAAGCAGGCGGTGAAAGCTATGGTGCTGGTCCAGAGCGCTTTGTCGGCGCCGGCGGCTGGCACTTCGGTCACAGCGGCATTCATCTGTCGGGTCCCC
Organism: Sphingosinicella rhizophila; assembly: GCF_032378825.1. Taxonomy (NCBI): domain Bacteria; kingdom Pseudomonadati; phylum Pseudomonadota; class Alphaproteobacteria; order Sphingomonadales; family Sphingosinicellaceae; genus Sphingosinicella; species Sphingosinicella rhizophila. The sequence continues at coordinate 167,073 of NZ_JAVUPU010000006.1, forward strand.
ACCCTTCGGTTGCGGTGCCGCGCCTCTGCCAGCCGCTTATTCGTAGCCGTTGATCGAGATCATTTGTCAGCATCACCCCCCCGTCACGCTCATATGCCGGGCAACGGCGGGCGCGGCCGCCGCGATGCGGAAGTCGTGGCGCCGGGGTTTCCCGGCGAGAAGTTCGTCGAGCAGCGCGTTGACCGCGGCCTCCCCGCCTTCGCGGAGCGCGTCGCGCAGCTCGACCTTCTGGTCGTGGCCGAGACAGCCGTAGACGGTGCCGGTCGCCGCTACGCGGATGCGGTTGCAGCCCGCGCAGAAATTGTTGGTGAGCGGCGTGATCAGGCCCAGCCTGATCCCTAATGCGGGAACTTCGAAATAGCGGGCGGGGCCGCCGGTCCTGCGCAGGCTCGGAGTCATGGCGAAACGGGGCTCAAGCCGGCGCTTGACCGCGTCCAGCGGAAGATAGTGGCTGGTGCGATCCTCCTCCACCTCCCCGAGCGGCATCGTCTCGATCAGCGTAAGATCGAGGCCCTTCGAGCCGCACCAGAGGAGCATCTCCTCGATCTCGTCCTCGTTGAGTCCGGCCAAAGCGACCATGTTGATCTTGACGGCTAGGCCTGCCTCGAGAGCGGCGTCGATCCCGCGCAGCACCTGGCGGACGTCCCCGCCGCGGGTGATATGCCCGAACCGTTCCGGGCGGCGGCTGTCGAGGCTCACATTGATGCGCCTGACGCCGGCTTCGAACAGCTCGCCGGCGAAGCGCTCGAGGCGCGTGCCGTTCGTGGTGAGGGTGAGCTCCTCGAGCCCGTCGCCGACGCGTGTCCCCACCCAGCGGACCAGGTCGGCGATCCCGCGCCGGACAAGAGGTTCGCCGCCGGTCAGCCTGATTCGGCGCACCCCACGGCCGATGAAGATGTCCGAGAGACGCGCGACCTCCTCCAGGGTCAGGATGTCGCGCTTGGGCAGGAACTGCATCCGCTCGGCCATGCAGTAGCGGCAGCGAAGATCGCAGCGGTCGGTGACGGAAATCCGGACATAGGTGATGCGCCGGCCGAAGCTGTCGATCATTCCGCGTGCGTCTGTTCCCCCGCCGTCCATGCCGTCCTTTTATACCCGGTCGTGATGCCACGACGATCCGCGTAGAGCTTGGTTCCATCTGCAAGGTGATCTGGATCAACGGGACCCGGAGCGAGTCATCTATCGCTGCGGGATGGAGCAGGAGATGAAGCCGGAGACGCTCACCCGCTACGGCAGCCGCACCGTGCCCCGCTATACGAGCTACCCGACCGCTCCGCACTTCTCTCCAAAGGTCGGCGAGGCACTCTATCGCTGGTGGCTGTCAGGCTTGGTCCGCCACGTCGACATATCCCTTTATCTCCACGTCCCCTTCTGCCGCTCGATGTGCTGGTATTGCGGCTGCCACACCACCGTCACCGCGCGGCGCGAGCCGGTCGAGCGCTACCTCACGGCGCTCCAGCGGGAGGCGGAACTCGTCGCGGCCGCAGCGCCGCGGCGCCTGCGGCTCTCCCATCTTCATTTCGGCGGCGGCACGCCGACGCTTATGGAGCCGGCGCAGATGACGAGCCTGATGGCCAGGCTGCGCGATTGCTTCGACTTCGCGGCGACGGCTGAAATCGCGATCGAGGTGGACCCGCGGACGCTCAGCGCCGAGATGGCTGCAGCCCTCGGAGGCTCGGGCTTCAACCGTGCCAGCCTCGGCGTGCAGAGCTTCGACCCCGAAGTGCAGAGCGCAATCAATCGGATCCAGAGCTTCGAGGAGACATTTGCGGCGACCGAGGCTCTGCGCCTCAACGGGGTTGCGGGCATGAATTTCGACCTGATCTACGGCCTGCCGCGACAGACCGTCGCCTCCTGCCTCGACACGGTCGACAAGGCGCTCCGCCTCGAGCCCGATCGCTTTGCCGTCTTCGGCTACGCGCACGTCCCTTCGTTCAAGCGCCACCAGCGCAGGATCGACGCGGCGGCGCTCCCCGGCACCGCCGAGCGGCTGGCCCAGTCCCGCGCAATCGCCGAGGCCCTGATCGCGGCCGGTTACGTGCAGGTCGGCCTCGATCATTTCGCAAAGCCGGGCGACAGCCTCGCCGAGGCAGCTGGTGCGGGGCGGCTTCATCGCAACTTCCAGGGTTATACGACCGACGCCGCGGAGGCGCTGATCGGCCTCGGCGCGTCCGCAATCGGGCGGCTTCCCGGCGGCTATGTCCAGAACGCGGTGCTGATCTCCGAATATGAGAAAAGGGTAGCAGCCGGTCAGCTTCCGATCACGAGGGGCCGGGCGATCAGCTCCGAGGATCGCCTTCGGGGCCGGATCATCGAACGGATCATGTGCGACTATGAGGTCGATGTCGGCGCGCTGTGCGCCAGCCCCGGCCTCAACCCCAGGATGCTGCTAGACGAGGCCAAGCTGGAAGAGCTTCTCCGCGACGGGATCATCGAGCGAAGCGGAACCCGATTGAAGGTCAAGGCCGAAGCACGCCCGCTGGTCCGCTCGGTGGCGGCGGCATTCGACGCGTATCTTGCCGGCAGTGAAGAACGTCATGCCCGCGCCGTCTGAGCACAGGCAAGCCGGGAGTCCCGGAACGGAGAAGAGTCTGCGGCTTACGACGCTGCCGGAGGGCCATCCCTGCGGACGCTGTGCCGTCCGCGCCGCAACCATCTGTGGCACTCTGAAGGCGAAGGAGCTGGGGCACTTCAAATCGCTGAGTTCGAGCGGCTATGCGGAGCCGTCCCAGTGTCTGTTCCATGAAGGCGATCCCGCCCAACTCGTATACAGCATCACATCGGGCAGTTTGAAGCTCTACCGGCTCCTGCCTGACGGGCGGCGACAGATCGCGGCCTTCCCGCAGGCGGGCGACTTCCTTGGCCTGACCCTTGAGAAGGTGCATGCCTATACTGCCGAGGCGCTGGAGCCCGTGGAATATTGTCGCTTTCCTCGGCAGCGCTTCGATGCGTTCGTCGACGAGCATCCGGAGATGGGACGGGAGCTCTATCTGATGGCGGCCCATGAGCTCGCCGCGGCACGTGAGCAGATGGTACTCCTCGGGCGAAAAACGGCGCGCGAACGGCTGGCAAGCTTCCTTCTCACCCTTTTCGACCGGGCACGATGCCGAAACGCCGACTGGGAGATCGTCCGGTTGCCGATGACGAGGACCGACATTGCGGACCATCTCGGGCTGACGAAGGAGACCGTCAGCCGCACCTTCACCTCCTTGCGGCGCACCGAGATGATCGCGCTATTGCCCGGCGAGCGCGTGGAGCTGCTCCAGCGGCGGAGGCTGGAGCAGCTCGCGTGCGGCGAGCTCGGCTGATCAGCCGCACTTGGAGTAGCCGCACTCCAGACAATTGTTGCAGCCCTCGACCTTGACGAGGGCGGCCGCGCCGCATTGCGGACAACTGGGCAGCGCCCTGCGGCTTGCCTCCGGAAGATCGACGCCCGGTAGTGGCAGCGGCGGCTCGACGAGGCCGAGATGCCGCTCGATCACGCCGCCGATCGCGGCCAGCAGCGACGGCACATATTTGCCCTGCATCCAGGCCCCGCCCCGAGGATCGAACACCGCCTTCAGCTCCTCGGGCACGAATGAAAGGTCTCCGCCGCGACGAAAGACGGCCGAGATCATCCGCGTCAGGCCGAGCGTCCAGGCGTAATGCTCCATGTTCTTCGAGTTGATGAAAATCTCGAACGGGCGGCGCTCGCCGTCCACCTTGGCATCGTTGATCGTGACATAGACCGAATGGGCGCTGTCGGGCCATTTGAGCTTGTAGGTGGTGCCGTCGAGCGCCTCCCCGCGCGGCGCCAGCGCCGGCTCCGGCGCCTTCGGGCTCTCCTTTTCGACGACCTTGAGCACCGAGCCGGTCACAGCGTTCGGCCGGTAGGTGGTGAGGCCCTTGCAGCCGAGATGATAGCCTTCGACATAGATGTCGGCGAAGGCCTCGAAGCTGATGTCTTCGGGGCAATTCACCGTCTTTGAGATCGAGCTGTCGATCAGCCCCTGCGCGGCCGCCTGCATCGTCAGATGATCGGCGGGCCTCAGCGTCTGGGCGCTGACGAACAGCTCTTCGGGGGGCGGCTGGTCGCCCTTGAGACGGCGCCACACGCGCATGGCATAATCCTCGACCGGCTCGTGCCGCGCGCTGCCGTCCGCCTGCAGGATCCGGCGTTCATAGGCGTAGGCGAAAACCGGTTCGATTCCGGAGGAGACGTTGCCGGCGAGAAGCGAGGTCGTTCCGGTCGGTGCGATCGAGGTGAGGCACCCGTTGCGGAGGCCGAACTTGGCGATCAGGCCCCTGGTCTCCTCGTCGAGCGTCCTGAGGTTCGGCGCGTCGAGCATCCGCTCGTCGTACAGCGGGAAGGCCCCCTTCTCTCCGGCGAGCAGGGCGGAGGCGCGATAGGCCTCTCGCTTGATGATCTCGAGCCACGCCTTCATCTGCTCGACGGCCGGGCCGCTGCCATAGGCCTTGCCGCAGAAGAGCAACGCATCGGCAAGGCCGGTAATGCCGAGACCGATCCTGCGCTTAGCCTTCGCTTCGCTCTCCTGCTGGGGGAGCGGATAGCGGGAGATGTCGATCACATTGTCCAGCATGCGCACCGCGGTATGGGTGAGGTCCGCCAGCTCCGCCTCGTCGAGGCGCGCCTCGCGCTCGAACGGACGCTCGACCAGCCGGGCGAGGTTGATCGAGCCGAGCAGGCAGGCGCCGTAGGGCGGCAGCATCTGCTCGCCGCAGGGATTGCTGGCGCTGATCGTCTCGCAATAGCCGAGATTGTTCGCTTGGTTGACCCGATCGACGAAAATCACGCCGGGCTCAGCGCAGTCGTAGGTCGCCCGCATCAGCCTCTCCCACAGATCGCGGGCGCGGACGGTGCGGTAGACATGGCCATCGAAGACGAGCGGCCACTCTGCGTCGCTGCCGAGAGCCGTCATGAACGCGTCGGTGACGAGCACGGAGATGTTGAAGTTGCGCAACCGCTGCGGGTCGCGCTTGGCGTCGATAAAAGCTTCGATGTCGGGATGATCGATGCGCAGACAGCCCATCATCGCGCCGCGGCGCTGGCCCGCCGAATGGACGGTGCGGCACATCGAGTCCCAGCAGTCCATGAAGGAGAGCGGCCCGGACGCCTCGGCGCCCACGCCGAGCACCGGCGCACCATTCGGCCGGATGGTGGAGAAGTCCATGCCGACCCCGCCGCCCTGCTGCATCGTGATCCCTGCCTCGCGAAGATGCTCGAAGATCCCGTCGAGGCTGTCGGGCACGGTGCCCATGACGAAGCAGTTGAATAGCGTGACCGAACGCCCGGTGCCGGCCCCAGCGATGATCCGTCCCGCAGGGATGAACCGGAAGTCGCTCACTGCATCGAAGAACCGGGCGCGCCATTCGTCGCGGATGTCAGCATTCTCCGCCTCCGCGACAGAGCGGGCGACGCGGGCGGCGGTGTCGGCGAAATCCTTGTCCGGATCCCCTTCGGGCGGCAGAAATCGGTATTTGGCGGTCCAGATTTCCTCGGCGAGCGTGACCTCGAATGACATTCGTCCCTCCCACATGTTGTGGATGGAGGAATAGCCGCTCACAAAATGCGGTGAGTTGATCTAGCGCATTGCCGATTTCTTTTTCACGGGGCGAGCGTTCCTCAGCTGACTCGCCTGGCTATGAGAACCTTGATGACCGAATTCCTGCTCGCCCTTTCAGCCTTCCTCGCGGCGCATGTCCTGCCCGCGCGCACCGGGCTGCGGAGCCGTCTCGCGGCGCGATTCGGCGAGCGTACCTATCTTCTCGTCTATTCGCTGCTGTCGCTGGCGCTGCTCATCTGGCTGATCGGCGCGGCGCTGCGGGCGCCGCTGGTCCCGCTATGGCAGACCGAGCTGTGGCACTATCATTTCGCGCTGGCGGTCATGCTGCCGGCCTGCATGCTGCTTGTCGGCGGGGCCGCGACCGCCAATCCCCTCTCCGTGAGCTTCAGGTCCGCCGGCTACGATCCGTCGCGGCCTGGGATTGTCGGCGTGACCCGCCACCCGCTGCTGTGGGGCTTTGCCCTCTGGGCGCTCGCCCACCTTCTCGCGAACGGCGACCTCGTGTCGCTGATCCTGTTCGGCGGCTTCGGCCTGTTCTCCTTGGCCGGAATGATGATTGTCGATCGGCGCAAGCGGCGGCAGATGGGAGCTGAATGGGACCGGCTTGCGGAGCCGACGTCGGCGCTTCCGTTCGGCGCCTGGTTCTCCCATCCGGCGGCGCGGCGGTGGCGCCCGGCCGGGTTTGCAGTGGCGGTAGGCGGAGGCGGCGCGCTCTATCTCCTCCTCCTGTGGCTGCATCCGCGAGTGATCGGACCGGATCCCGCGGCCTTGCTCCTATAGCTGCTCGCCCAGCCGGGGCCGGAACAGGATCGGACCGTAGGCGAACAGGAAGATGACGAACGCTCCCGCCCAGGCGACTGCCGCGAACTCCATTCCGACCGTGTAGTCGAGAAGGCCCATCGGCGCGGCCACCCGGAGCACCGCTCCGAGCGTCACCAGCATGTAGAGGAAGGCCGTGGCGGGGCTCGCCTGGAGCTCCCGCCCGGTATGGCCGAGCGTCGCGCGCGTCATCACGGCGAGGATCATCGTCGCCATCGCTCCGGCGGTCAGGGCGTGGATCGCCGCCGATGTCGGAAAGGCAGCGCCGAGGATCGACGCGCCGAGCAGCGCAAGCCCGATCGGCACCCACGCATAGCCGACATGAAGGATCAGCACGAGCGAATCGGCGAGCGTCCGGTAGCCCTTCCAGCGCGCCAGGCGAACGGCCTGGAGAGCGGCGGCCACGACGAGGATCGCGCCGGTCGGCAAGCCTGACGGGAACAGCGTCCAGCCAAGCAGCGCCACGGCAGTGACGCCGATGGTGGCGAGATCGAAGCGGTTCGGCTGGCCGGGGAGGCCCTGCTTCACCCCGCGCTTCGCAAGCCAGTTGCGCGTGAAGGACGGCACGATGCGGCCGCCGATCAACGAGATCATGATCACGACGAGGGTGATGCCGGCGCGGGAGGCGAGTGCGGCGTCGGTCAAGAGCCCCGCAGCCCCCGCATAATCCAGGCCATTCGCAATCCCGAAGAGCAGCACCAGGCCGACGACTGGGACGTTACGGCTTTTTGCCGCGAGCACTTCCCGCGCCCCCAGCGCCGCCAGGACAAGGTAGAAGCCCACGTCGAACAAGGCGGCGACGCCGAGCCCGAAGGACGCGGAGAACAGGACCGCCATTCGCGCGATCACCCACAAGCCGAACAAGGCCGCCAGCGGCGGCCCCGCGATAGGCAGGCGCCCTGTCCAGTTGGGGATCGCCGTCAGGAGGAAGCCGGCGACAATGGCGCCGACGAAGCCGAACAGCATCTCGTGCCGGTGCCAGGCGAGCGGCTCGAAGGCCGACGGCAATTGGATCCCTCCTGCTAGAGCGAGCAGCCACAGAGCGAGGGCGATGACGGCATAAGCGGCGCCGCCGAAGAAGAAGGGCCGGAAGCCGCCTCTCAGGAATGCAGGCGCCGCCGCCATTCGCGAGCGCCTCAGCGCCAGCATCTGCTCGCCACGTGTCTGCATGTCCGCTCCGTTAAAGGTTCGATCCCGCACTTGCAGCAGGGACGTGCGGAACAATTGATCCAAGTCACTTCTGCGGTGCGACGGCGGGTTAAAAGCTGTGCATCATTTCCAGGCAAGGGGAGCGGGACGATGCGTCACGAGCAGATCTTAGACAAAGGCAGCTACAGCAAGGTGAGCGTCGCTGCAGTGTGGCCTGCCAGCCCGCTGGTGGCGCCGCTCCCGACCCCGGATCTGGAAGAACCTCAGCAGCCGGAGGCGTTCGCTCCGACGCCCGCGGCTCAGGACGTGCCTGCGGCTGTGGGCGGCTTGCTCGTCGCGGCCTATGCCTCCCTGATCGGTGCCTTCGCACTTGCTACCGTCGGTTCGGCCGAGTCGCTCTACGTCGTCACGATCAGCGCGCTGTTCGTCGTCACCTTCTTCACGATTCCGCGCATCTTTCTGGGCGTCGAACCGAAGGCCGGCAAACGCCCGAGCTTCGACCGCTTCATGCGCGATGGCCTGGAGACACTGACCGGACACAGCACCGGTGCGGCCACGCTCGTCCAGATGCTGATCGTCCCGGTTCTTCTCACCTTCGCCGCCCTCGCCATGGGCGTTGCAGCCGCCATCATCATGTAGGCTATCGATCGTTGAGCCCCTGGCCGCGCGTCGGCGCTCCAGGGGCCTCTCGGCGAATTCACGCGTAGCTGGTCTCGACGATATTCCCGTCGCCGTCGACGACGAGACGCAGGCGCCGGTTGCCGTGGAAGAGGCTGAGCCGGTGCCGACCCGCGTCGGCGCCTTCGCCGCGCTCGCAGAGGCTGGTGATCCGGCCAGCCTTCATCAGCTCCGGAACGGCCGAAGGAGCGAGGCCAAGTCCGTCGGCGATGAGACTCGCATCGATGTCGAAGCTGTCGTCGCCGATTTCCACCTTCGTCATGTTCGGACCTTCCGTTGAAAGGGACAGGCTGCCGGCGTAGCGACCACGCGGCGCGTTCAGTGCCTAATCGAACAATATGTTGAGCAGCAGCGCCGAGTCCTCGATGCCGCGAAGCGCATGAGGAGCCCCGCGTTCCAGATAGATCCAGTCTCCCGCGCGCAGATCGATGTCCCGTCCCGCTTCGAGAACGACATGTCCCTCAAGGCAGAAGAGGGTGACGAAACCCTCCACCTTGTGCGACGGGATCGACGTGCCCGCGGGCACGATCAGGCGAACGGCCTCGAACCGGTCGGATTTGACGAGAGCGGAGGTCCTTGCGGCCGCAAAGGCGGCGCCGAGGGGCTGCAGATGCACCACCTCGCCAGGCTGCGCATGCTTCAGAGCCACGGTCGGTCCTCCCCGCTAGCCGGTGACACATGTCTGTTCATAGCAGGCGCCTCCGCCGTCTCCGTCCGCCAAATGACGGCTTCGATCAAACTTCTGTGGACATCCGACAGCCTGTCTTCCGCGGCATCCTCGCCTTCGACGACACAGACGCAAAAGGCGCGCGAGACCGCTTCGGCAGCGATCGACGGCAATGGCCGCGGATCTTTTCTTACCAGTTCACGAGCGATCGAAACCGCTCGCTCCAGAGCTTCGGAGTTTATGGCTTCGCCGTATTCCACCGCTCCGCCTCCTCTGGCACCTGGATCGGACACGACGGCTCCCTTCGCCAGAAGCGCAGGAAACCGCGCCAGCGGCCCGGAAGTGGGACGAAACCAGGCTCGACCCTGCGGACAACAAGAGGGCCGGGCGCTGTCACCTCTCCGCATTCAGGGCAAAGCATGGCTGATCCTTTCTGATATTGATTATCATTAGCGCACTTCACGTTAAAGTGCAATAGAAACGAGCGATGCAGTGCAGCGGGCGCGAGAGACGCACAATCATCGAACCGGCTTCCTCTCCATCGAGCTTCCTTCGAGTTCCCCGAGGATCGGGCAGTCCGGACGGCTGTCGCCATGGCAGTTCGCCGCCAGATGCTCGAGCGAGCGGCGCATCTCGTCGAGCTGGCTCGCCTTGCGCTTCAGCTCCGCGGCCCTGGCGGAGGCAAGCGCCTTGACTTCGGCGCTGGCGCGGCCGCGGTCGTGCCAGAGCGCGAGCAGCTGCGATATCTCGTCGGTTGGAAAGCCGAGGTCCCGCGCCCGACGGATGAAGCGGAGGGCGTTGACATCCCGCTGGTCATAATCGCGGTAGCCGGACTGGCGCCGCGCGGGCTTCGGCATCAGGCCGATCTTCTCATAATGGCGGATCATCCGCTCGCTGACGCCGGAGGCCGAGGATGCTTCACCGATCTTCATCGCCGGCTCCTCCTACAGTCGGACCGCGCGCAGGCGAAGGGAGTTACCGATGACCGCGACGGAGCTGAACGCCATTGCCGCCCCGGCGATGATCGGGCTCAGCAGCAGGCCGAACGCAGGATAGAAGACGCCCGCCGCGATCGGCACACCGGCACCGTTGAACACGAACGAGAAGAACAGGTTCTGGCGGATGTTCCGCATGACGGCGCGGCTGAGGCGCCTGGCGCGAACGATGCCGCCGAGATCGCCCCTCACCAAGGTAACGGCGGCGCTTTCCATTGCGACGTCGGTGCCGGTGCCCATCGCAATGCCGACGTCGGCCGCGGCAAGCGCCGGCGCATCGTTGATGCCGTCGCCGGCCATGGCCACACGGCGGCCTTCCCGCCGGAGGCGATCGACCACCGATTGCTTCTGATCGGGGAGCACATCGGCCATGATCTCGTCGATGCCGCCGATGCGGCGGGCCACGGCCTCCGCCGTACGCTGGTTGTCGCCGGTCAGCATCACCAGCCGGACACCGTCGCGCTTGAGGGCGGCTATCGCCTCGCCGGCATTCTCCTTCACCGGATCTGCAACCGCGATGAGGCCGGCCAGTTCGCCGTTAATGGCCGTGAACATCACGCCCTGCCCTTCCGCGCGCATCGCATCCGCGCGCTCGAGCAGCGGCGACACGTCGACGCCGAGCTCCAGGAGCAGCGCCCGGTTGCCGAGAGCCACCTCCCAGCCATCGACCCTGCCGGTGACGCCCTTGCCAGTGTGCGACGCGAAGTTATCGGTGCGCGGCAGTTCCAGCTTCCGCTCGCCGGCGCCCTCGACGATCGCGGCCGCGAGCGGGTGTTCGCTCCCCTTTTCAAGCGCAGCGGCAAGCCTCAGCACCTCCGTCTCCGCAAAGCCGCTTGCGGGAATAACGGCGACGAGGCTGGGCTTGCCGAGCGTCAGCGTGCCGGTCTTGTCAACGACGAGCGTGTCGATCTTCTCCATCAACTCCAGCGCTTCGGCATTCTTCACCAGCACGCCGGCCGAGGCGCCGCGGCCAGTGCCGACCATGATCGACATCGGCGTGGCGAGGCCGAGTGCACAGGGGCAGGCGATGATCAGCACCGCGACTGCGTTGATCAGGGCGTGCGTCATCGCCGGCTCGGGACCGACCAGCGCCCAGGCGGCGAACGACAACAGAGCGACGAGAATGACGCTGGGGACGAACCAGGCGGACACCTTGTCGGCGAGCGCCTGGATCGGGGCGCGCGACCGCTGGGCCTCGGCCACCATCCGGACGATCTGCGCGAGCATCGTGTCCTGGCCGACCCGCTCGGCGCGCATCAGCAGGCTCCCGGTGCCGTTGACGGTGGCGCCGGTCACTTTCGCGCCCGGCAGCTTTTCGACCGGCACCGGCTCGCCGCTGATCATCGACTCGTCTACCGACGAATGCCCCTTGACCACCACGCCGTCGACCGGCACCTTCTCGCCAGGCCGGACCCTCAGCAGATGGCCGGGCTCCACATGTTCGAGAGCAATGTCTTCCTCACTGCCGTCCGGGCGGACGAGCCGCGCCGTCTTCGGCGCAAGGCCGAGGAGCGCCCGGATTGCCCGCCCCGTCGCCGAGCGCGCGCGCAGTTCGAGAACCTGTCCGAGGAGGACCAGGGTCGTTATAACCGCGGCCGCTTCGAAATAGACCGGCACGGCCCCGCCCATCGTTCGGAACGACGGCGGGAAGAGGCGGGGAGCGACGGTGGCGACGAGGCTGTAGAGATAGGCGACGCCGACCCCGAGGCTGATCAGGGTGAACATGTTGAGGTTGCGGGTCTTCAACGACGCCCAGCCGCGCTCGAAGAAGGGCAAGCCGCTCCAAAGTACCACCGGGCTCGCCAGGGCGAGCTGCAGCCACACGGATGTCCGCATCGGCAGCGGATGCCAGCCGAACAGATCCGCGCCCATCGTCAGCGCGATCAGCGGGATCGACAACGCCGCGCTGATCCAGAAGCGCCGCGTCATGTCGATCAGTTCGGGATTGGGGCCTTCGTCCAGCGTCGGCTCCGCCGGCTCCAGCGCCATCCCGCATATCGGGCAGCTTCCCGGACCGTCGCGCCGGATCTCGGGGTGCATCGGACAGGTCCAGACGGTCCCCTGGGCGGACTCGGCGAGAGCGCCCATCGCCGGGCGGGTCACGCTCGGATGCTGCTCGCGCGGGTTCAGGTATCGGTCGGGATTTGCAATGAACTTCGACCGGCAGCCGGCGCTGCAGAAATGATAGGTCGTATCGCCGAGCTCGTGATGGTGAGCGGTAGACTTAGGATCGACCGTCATGCCGCAGACGGGATCCTTGATTCGACCGAGGCCCAGGTCTGGCTGTTCGTGCTGTTGATCCGGGTGGCGGTCTGCGAGGCGCATGGTCATTCCTCTCTCGTCGGGTTTGCGAGTCGTCACGACTCTGCACCTTGACATCGTGTCAGGGTCAACCGCTCAGCGAGGTGAGTGGTGCCAGCGCATTTTCCACCAGAAGGCAGCAGATCGAGCAAATAGCAGCCCGATCTCTGGCCTAACCGCCCGCCGGCGGACCTGGCAGGGGCACCCCGGCCCGCCCGCAAGCTCCTCCGGCGGGAGGTCGAAGCGCCTAACGAGTTGCCGCGCCGCTCTCGAAACGTGGGAACAGGATGTTGTTCTCGATATGGATATGATCGATCAGATCGTCTCTGAATTGCGCCGCACCGACATAGAGCGCCCGCCAGGTGGCGCATGCGCCCTCCGGCACGGTGAAGTCGCCGGTGAGCTCGGCGATGGATTGCAGCAGCTCGCCATGATCGACATGATCGTCGCGCATCTGCGCGATCGGTCCGTCAAGCGGTCCGGAGCCCTGCCGGCGCATTGCCGGAAAGAGGATCAGCTCCTCCTTTCTCATATGCACCTCCAGCTCGCCTAGGGCGTGCTGAAGCATGTCGGCCAGCCCGGCCGGCACGCCGTTCTTTTCTGCATGCACCTGTTCGACCCTGCGGGACAGCGTGATCAGCTCCGGCACCTGGCGCCGATGAACCTCGTGATAACGGGAGAGGATGTGGTCGATCAGCTCTGCCGTATCCTCCGGCAAGGCCGGCAGCTCTTCGCCGCCGTCGAGCGCCAGCAACGCATCTTGAAGCGCTTCGAAATCCACTGCCCGTGCTTGTGCCGCCTCTTCGAGTGGAACGTTGCCATGGCAGCAGAAGTCGATCCCGAAGCGCCGGAAGACGTCGGTCGCTCCCGCCAGATTTGCGGCGATCTCGCCGACATTACGATGCCTCAGCGGCTCGATCGTTTCGACATAGGACATGGCTTGCTCCTTCGATTGATCCACTTGCGCCATCGAGCAGGACGGCACCCGCTTGATCAGCAGATCCTTGCAAGCAGGAGTGGGTGTGACCTCCGTCTAAGGGAGGCGGAGCCCCTCGCGATGATCCATGTCAAAGCCAGCGCCAGGGCGACGGGCTACAACTCCTCGACCCGGTGCCGCAGGTGCTGGTCTAGGTCTCGCTGGCGGCATGCGTGCTCGCCATGTTCGGGCTCCTGCGGCAGCTGCGGTCGAGCCTCATGCGGCGCAAGTCGCTGATGCGCCACCGCTGGCCAGCCGAGTGCCTGCGTGCTCGGGAGCGGCATTATGTTCGGTGCTGAATGATCGATCGCGATATGCTGGCCAGACACCGCTGGCGGGCATCCGCCTCGGCTCACAACGAAGGAATGGTCATGGCTGAAAGCTGGTTGCCCTCGCTCATTACCGCCACGCCGCAGGAAGGATTTGAGCTTGCGGCCAAGCTGGCGCGGCTGGGCGTCAAATTGACGCAGCCTTCAGCGGAGATCCGCGACAGGCTGCGGTCCGACTATGACGAGGATACCGGCCAGCTGATCGCCGCATCCCAGGTCGTCGCAGTCCATTTTCAGACGGTAGCGGCTGCAAATAATTATTGGCGCGACTGAACCTCCATCGCCGGGTGGGCATCGGGGTGCCGTCATAGCCTTCCGTGAACGATCAGGAGCCAGACCATGACCATGATCGGCATCGCCACGCGGGCCTCCGATCACGCTCTCAGGTTGCTTAGCTGTACAGCTTCGCTGCTGGCAGCGACAATTCCACCTTGAGGCCGCTCCTGCGCCAGTCGAAGCTGATATTGCCGCCGAGCTGACGCTTCACCGTCCGCTGGATCAGCTGACTGCCGAAGCTGAGACGCTCCGGGGCGGCCTCGATAGCCGGCCCGCCGCGTTCAATCCATCTGAGCAAAAGGTGCTCACCCTCCTCCCGCCAGCTGATATCGACATGCCCCTCCGCCGATGAGAGGGCGCCATATTTATGAGCGTTCGTCGCCAGCTCGTGAAACACGAGCGCCAGGCTCGTGATCGCATTCGATCCGATCGTGCATGCGGGGCCGGACAGGCGCAAATGTCCATCTGCGCGCGTCAGATGCGGCGAAATCAAAGTTGTAAGGAAATCCTGAAGGTTGCTCTCTCGCGCCACCGCGTCGGAAGCGATGGCGGGACCGATCATTCCGTGCGCTCGGGACAAGGCCACCACTCGTCCGATCAATGCGTCCGCCATATCCTTGACGTTGGTGGAACTCCGAGCCGTGAGACCGATGATCCCCACCACCACCGAAAACAGATTCTTCACCCGGTGGTTGAGTTCGCGCACCAGCAGCTGCTGCGCCTCGTCGGCCTTAACCCGTTCCGTGATGTCCTGCCACACCGCCACACCGCCGGTGATTCGCCCTTCGTGATCGCGTATCGGAGCTGCGCTGCACAGGATGGGCAGAAAGCTCCCGTCAGCAAGCTTAAGGTTCAGCTGCTCGTTCTCGACCAGCTCGCCCAACTTCGTCGCCCGCGTCAGCGGCAGTTGATCGGCGGGCAGCAGTCTTGCGCCCTCCTGATCGAACAGCTGCCAGGCTTCCGGATGCTCCTCGGCATTGATCGCCGCGGTTTCCTCTTCCTTGCGCCGCATGCGGCTGAGCCCGTGGGCGCTCACGCGCTGGATGGTCATGCCGGGGGCGCTGGCGATCATGACGCCTACCGGGATATGCTCCATCACCGCCTCAAACATGCCCGAACGGTCGTGCAGCGCCCCTCCGGCTCGTTCCTGGTCACTGGCCTGCTGGTTCACCTGGACATAGGCAATGGCGAGCGCGGCGGCATCGGCCACCGCTTGCAGCCGCTGCACCTCCTTCGGCCCCGGGTTGTGCAGCGTCGCCCAGTAGGCGCCGATCGCGGCGATGGGCTTCTCCTGCCGTACCGGTGCCATCGCGAGACTCTTGACGAAGGTCGGGCGATAGGCATCCTGCGGAATGCGCGGATCCAGAGAGATGTCGGGGATGGCAACCGCCTGACCATGCTCCATGCACCAGCCGGAGATGCAGGCACTCATCGGAAACCGTCGGCCCTTCCACAAGGGCCCGATCGCGTTCTCGTCCGCATAGTAGCAGAGATCGCCCTCACGGAGCACGAAGCTCACCCCGTCGGCGCCGAGCAGCGTCCGCGCCGCGTGCGTGACCGCCTCCATCACCTCGGCAAGCGAGCGTGCGTAGCTCAGCTCCCTGACGACGGCGATGAGGGCCTCCGCCTCCAGCATGGCGGAATCGACCAGCGGGTAGGTCTTCCCCTCCCCGTCTCCACCACCCCAAGGGCGCATCTACCCTCCCATCGTGATCGCTCGGACTCAAGCGGCGTCGTAGCTTAGCTTGCATCGCGCCGAGGCTCAATTGCGATGAGGATCCGCCTTCTAGGGTGCGAGGCTTCTTGCCCACGGCAAAGCGCTTGGCGCCGAATTCTCAGACTGCACTGGCCAGCGAAAGCTTGTTCGTCTGGACGATCGCCTTCCCAGGTCAAGCCCATCCGCGTTCACGCAAGTGGATGCATCATTACGGGATGAAGCGGCCGACGACCTCCCGAGACAAGCGGACGGGTCGGCCAGTGCCGGCATCAAGGCAGCACCAACAGCTCTTCACCTCGGCGAGCACATCCTCTCCCCGTCTGATGATCGTGCTGAAGAATGCACGAGCCCCCTTTACCTGCTCCGCGACCACGTCAGCCACGACGATGTCATCGAGGAAGGTGGGGCGCCGGTAGCTGATCTCGTGTCTCAGCGCGACCCACAGATGCGCTGCGACCGATTCGGCAGGAGCGGTCTTCCGCCAGTAGCCGACCACCGCCTCCTGCACCCATCGCAGATAGACCGAATTGTTCACATGGCCCATGTCATCGATGTCGGCGGCTGCGATTCGGATCGGGTGGCAAAACATCGGTTAGAACCAGGGTCCGGTTCGGTTGACGCGGGAGGTTCGCTGCGGGCCCGGAGCCGCGCGAGGCCTGGCCTGAACATACTCGGCCCGCCTTCGGTAGAGCTCCTCGCCACCGCTCTGCGCGATCCACTTCAGTATAAGATCGGTAGGGGCACCATAGGCACGTTCCACTCCTCGCCAGCCCCCGCGCACGAACTCGTCCTCGAACCCGTGGGGAACGGGCGGCACTTGTTCGCGCATGCCGATCACGATTTCATTCCCGTTCGAGCGAGCATGGGAGCAGCGAGAATCGAGGGCAAACCGAAACGAAATCGATCTTGCCTTCGTCCGCAGGACGATGGTTGCGACGCGACAGACACAGTCGCACAGGCGGTTCTCACCGCGTCATCTCGGACCGGAGGAGCACTGAGCGGACACTGGCGCAAGAATGCCATGCTCGCCCAGGAGCCGCCTCGCGCTCACGGCTGCCACCGACAGTGCGTTCAAGAGTCCGATCGGCATGTCTCGAGCTATTGGCAGACCCCGGTCCGAACCAATGCCGAGCATGCCAACCACCGTCTTCTCGTCCTCGGCAAGACTGCAAGCATAGCAGCGCTCCATCCCCAGGGGTCTTCCAAGACAAGCTTCGGTCAGCTCGAATACGCTTCCAACCGCGATGGCGGCCAGGGAAGATGTCCCCAGATTGCCCGCCGTCTCCACGAGTCCAGGCAAGCGGGCCTCTCCGGAGCGGGGCAGCACCGCCCACTTGCGGAGCAGGCTGAGCACGACATAGCTCGTCCAGTCGGTCTCAGCGTCGATAGGCTGCATCAACATCGCATGCCTCCTTTCGCTATCGCTAATCATTATCAAGAACGTTGTAGATGTCAATGCATGCAGTCGTTGGGAATTGCACTAGGAGGACTCGGCACGGAACCCCGCCCATGTCCCGCACGACCATGATCGGCCTGCTCGTCAGAGAAGCCGCGTTAGGCCATCGATCCTTTGAAGTCTCGGTTCGGCGTCGTAAGGTGAGGCAGAGGCTCTCGTGTCCGTAATGTATGATTTCTATGTCGAGCGAGCGGCGGAAGCCCGTGCGGAGGCTGAAGCAACAACCCTGAGCAACGTCCGTGAGCGCCATCTCCGGGCCGAGGCTGCATGGATGGCTATGGCGAGGCGGATTGCCCGGACTGAGTTCCTGCGACGCTCTAACTCCGGTTAACCGCGCCTATGCAGAAGCGGAGATATGAGGTCAGCGGCGTTCACGATCTAGGCGATCTGCACGTGTTCCTTTCCGATGACAGAGAACGTGCACAGGGCGTTTGCGACGTGATGCGGGAGGAGCTGGCCGAGGTCCATCTGCTTGAGCTGTCGGAGGTTTCCGACTAATCGGCTTAACGTGCGGGCTTTCCGCGCACCCGTAGCCGGCATCCACGCGCGATACGCTGAACGATAAGGTGGGTCGGGGTTCGGAGGGGGGTAATGATGGCCATTCAAAGAGCCTGTGAGGCGCTTCAGGCAAGCCGATGCCTTGAGCTTTCCTATGATGGACTGCTCCGATGCGTAGAGGTTCACGCCGTCGGCTATACCGCCGACGAGAAGCCCGTTGCGGTCGTGTGGCAGAAGCCCGGTATGGGGCCCGAGGGGTGGCAGGTCATCCTGCTGGAGCGGGCAAAGCACCTTCGGGTCTCAGGTGAACTCTCCGCAGCGCCGCGGCATGGCTACGAGCGAAGCCGGTATCCGTTTCAACGCGTCGAATGTTCAGTCTAGCCGCTAACCGGCTGATCGGCGGCAACTTACTTGATCCAGGTAAGTTTCGACTCATGCAACGCGCGAGGTCAAAATGCCTTCGGAAACGCCAGTAGAAAGACAGGCCCGGCAGGATAGCGAGGTCGAGCAGAGCAACGCCGAGATGCGCAGGAACATCGACGAAACTCACCGTCTGATGGATGCGTCAGAGAAGATGCTGAAACGCCACCGGGACGAACGGGATCCGACCCCCCACCGGTAAGACTGACCCCTCTGCCGGGCGCCACCGCTTTCATCGGTCATTCTGGTCGAGCCGCTGTCGAATTTGCCCCGAAAGCTGTCTTGCAACGCCTTTGCTGTTAAGTGACGGCCTGCTCTCGCTACCGCCTTCGCAGCATGATGGTAGTGCCAAGTGTCGCGCCGTGCGTCGCGCGATCACTGCCCCTTTGAGCTCACCGGCCAGGCTCTGACGCGAAGCCCGCCAGTCGATCACCCTGCAAATCTGAAGATGGTCGATGGAGCTGACCTTTCCGATGATTGCGCTCCACGTTGAGAACTGCGTTTCCCGCGAAGATTCCGGTAGCCGACATACACACACCGGCGCGGCATCCTTAGGCCGCGAGCAACGGCACCACGGCACGGGCTGCGAGTTCCTCCAAGCCTTCGGTGATCCACCGCGAGTAATGGCGCTCGATCATGACCACGGACGTATCGTGTAGCGCGGCGACCAAGCGGATCGGCAAATTGGCCCTGATGCCGCGGACGATCGAGGTGTGCCGCAGCGCGTAGGGGATCGTCCCCGTCAAGCCGATCGAATCGACCACCCGGTTCCACGACCGCGTCATCTCCGAAGCGGTCTTCCAGGGTGCGCGAGCGACCTTTTCCCAACGAGTTGGACTGACCTGCCGGTAGCGCCACCTCTGCAGAAGGATTTCGCCCTTCTTCCGCCCGACGACCGCCCGCCGGAGCACCTGCGCGACATCCGGACCGATGCAGACCTTGATCAGGGCGGGCGATCTTCCCTTCCCCTTGAAGGAGGTCGGGATGAGAATCCTCGAATGCTCCAGCTGGACATCGGCGACGGTCATTCTCTTCAGCTGCGAGAAGCGGGCACCGGTCGCAGCGAGCAGAATAACGAGCAGTGCGAAATCGCCGTCCTCGTCCTGCTCGGCGGCCGTACGGATGATTTCTCTGACCTGGCTGTCCTCCAGGATCTGGTTCTCGCGAGCGACGGACTCGCCGTGCTCCCAATAACACTCCTCCGACTTCAGCCCGACCTTCACCGTAATTGGGAAATCAGACGGCAGCGCTCTCCTGTAGTTCTGATAGCAGTGGTTGAGCGCCGCCTTGAGGTCGTTGGCGAGCCGTTGCCGCGTCAGCACCTTCAGGCCCTTCAACCTGCCTTGCCAGGCCCTGAGGTCGCTTTCCGTCAGGTCGAGCAGTTTCACTCTAGCCAGTTGCTCATCGACCACGACATATCTGGTCAGGCGCGACCGGCCGTCCGAGCGCAGCGGCCGGCCTGCTCTCGCGCTGTCGCGGGCGTCGCGCATCGCGGCATATTCTTCAACTGCGGTCTCGACCGTCAACTCGGCGGCTTCCATGAAGCCGGGCTTCTCCACCTGCTCGAACCAGGCGAGCGCTTGGTCGAGCGCATGCCTCCAGTTCAGTATCTCCGCTCCATCGGCGTCGACGAGATCGTCTGCCGTCCCCAACGATTTGGTTACGTACTCCCCGCCGTCGGGCGGTCGGCACCTCGCGATCCAGGATCCTCCACGGCGGCCGCGATAGTAGCCGAGATGCCGGCCTTCGGAGATGGAGCGCCAGTAAGGATGATGTTTCGCCGTCAGCCGCGCCCGGGCAGACCGCTCCTGGAGACGCACCTCGCTGACCGTCTTCGGCATCGACAGCTCCAAAAAACATCCCCAATACGTCCCCAATATACGGCCTTGGACGTGGCTGGATGATTACAGAAGCTTACCAACTAAGTTCAAGAAAATCAAGCGCTTGAGAGAGTCCACACGTGTCCACCATAACCAAATGGGTTCGGCTCTCACGGCGAAAACACGGGTTCGAGTCCCGTAGGGGTCACCAGCAAAATCGGGACTGATCGGTCATCTGGCCGCCGCAACGTCGACAAGGAAAGAAGCGCTAGCTTTCCTTGGCTGCGCGACGCCTGACGGGTTTGGCGTTGCTCATGAGGAGGTCGTGGACCTGCTTCAGGACCTGGTTGAAGCCCTGGCTTGGCTCGCCGCCGATCAGGACCTGGTGGTAGATGGGAAAAAGCTCCTCCATTTCGGCGAAGCTTTCCTCGACGACATAGGAATAAGCGCCGAGGTAGTTGAAATAGAGGATCCTGGCCCTGACCAGGCTTTCCTTGTCCGAATAGCCGAGGCGAAGGAACAGTTCGCGCAGGAGATCCTGCCAGAGCCGATCGATCCGCACCACGGCCTTGCCGACCGTCTTCGACTTGCGGGCCCATAACCGCATGGCGAGGCTCTGGGTGGCCCAATTGACCTCCCAGTCCAGCCAGCCGGGATTTTCACGGATGACCGCCCGGCTGATCTGCGCCAGATCAGGCGCTTCTTCCTCCCACCGGTCGCGGGTCTGCGCGATCACCACCTGGTTGCGCACTTCCCAATCCTGAAGCAGGGCCTGCAGGAGATCGGCGTGCGACTTGAAATGCCAATAGAAACTGCCGCGCGACGCCTTGAGCTTCTTGGCCAGGCGATCGACCTTCACGTCGTCGATCCCCGATTTGACCAAGGCCTTGCGTGCCGCGTTCAACCAGTCCTCGCGGGTCAAACGCCGCGCTCTGACACTCTCTGGTGGGTCGTCCCGCATGGCAAGTTCCATGGGGACGACCGCGTCTTTTGTCCAGTCCGCGGAGATATCGGTCATCGGATCAGAAGCGCACCCGCCCCTGAATACCGATCACGCGCGGCTGCTGCAGCACATCCTCGCCAATGACGCCGAACGGGCCGATAATGTTGGGCGCCTGTTCGTTGAACACATTCTTGGCGAAGGCGGAAATTTCGAACCGGTCGAACTCCACGCCTGCCTGCAGGTTGACCAGGTCACGCGCGGGCCGGTCGATGATCTGGTTGCCGAAGTTGCGCAGGATGATCGAGGACTTGCCGGCATGCTGGTAATCGGCGCGGAAGAACAGGTTGGTCTGGTCCGCGATCGGCATCCGATATTCGGCCGAGAGGGCATAGGCCTCGCGGACCGCGAAATCGACCGGATCGCCGATTTCCTTGTCAGGCGTGAACCCACCGCTCGCGACTTCCGTGAAGCGCAGATTGTTCCAGCCATAGGCCCCGCTCAACGTCAGGCCGGTGACGGGCCGGACACTTGCCGAAAGATCGATGCCCCAGCCTTTGACCTTGCCGCTGTTGATCGTGACGATGAGCGGGCTGCCGGGCGCAAAGACCGAGCTTTGAATGTCGCTCCAGATCGTCCGGTAGACGGCAGCATCGAGAAAAAGCTTGCCGCCGAACAGGGTGTGCTTGGTGCCGGCTTCATAGGTCCACACGGAATCCGGCGCATAAGCGAGCGGGATGTCGGTGGTGCCGCCGCCAGCCGAAGTCAGATTGAATCCGCCGCTGCGAAAACCCTTGGCGACATTGAGATAGGCCATGGAATTGCGGTTGAATTCGTAGGAGATGTTGAAACGCGGATTGAGCGTGTCGAACGTGTCCTGCCCATCGTCGAAAGTCTCGAAGCCGAACTGTGCGCTCCGGCTGGTGAAACGCACCTTGTCTTCATAGTAACGCACGCCGGCGAGAAGAGTGAGGCCCGGAAGCGGTTCCACCGACACTTCGCCGAATAGCGAGTAGGATTTGGACTTCCTGACTTGCTCCGCATCGAGGATGTCGAAGGGCAAAGTGCCCGGCGACGTGAAGGTCGTCGCCCTCAGGGCGAAGCGGCTGTCGCGATAGCTGGCGCCGGCGAGCCAGTTGAAAATGCCCCTATTTGTCGAGGCAAGCCGCGCCTCGGCGGTGTAGACCCGTGAGTTCGAGGGCCCGGGATAACCGATCTCGGTGATGAAACCCTCCGGCAACCCCAGAATCGCGTTGACCGTGGCCAGATAGAAAGGGGTCAGATCGAAGGTCCCGACGGCGTTACGATCGAGATAGCCGCCAATGGCCGTCAATTCCGCGCCGCCAAGATCGTAGCGAACGATGCCCTGGATGAGATCGGTATTCTCTCTGTTCAGCGTCGGCACGGTCGTGGCGGTGACATTGTCCACGCCGAAATTGAGATTGTCCTGCTTCGATTCCTGATGGAGACCGATCAGGTCGATCGTCAGGTCGTCGGTCGGCTTCGCGCGCAGGATGGCGCGCAAGGTCCAGATGCGCGCATTGTTGATATCTTCCTCGCCGGTCGGCGCCCGATCGACCCAACCGGCGATCTTTTCGTAGCCGCCGGCGATGCGGAGACCCAGCCGATCCGTGCTGATCGGAATATTGGCGACGCCGTCGACCCGATAGCCCATCCGACCGCCCGACGTATCGCTGATTTCGCCCGAGGCGGAGCCGCTGAATTCGTCGAGGTCGGGCTTGGCGGTGATGTAACGGATGGTCCCGCCCATCGAGCCTTCGCCGTAGAGGGTTGCCTGCGGCCCGCGCAATACTTCGACCCGTTCCAGGTCGAGCATGCGGATATCGATCGTAGACCCCTGCGCTTCCGTCGTGATCGGCATTTCGTCGTAATAAGTGCCGACCGTCGGCTTGCCGATGGAAGTCGCGATACCGCGCATCTGCGCGAATTCCTGCCCGGGGCCATATTCGACCATGGACAGGCCCGGCACCGCATATTGCATGTCGGAAAGATCGGTCACGTTGCGCGACTCGATTTCCTGGCCGCTGAATGCGGAGACGGCGAGCGGGACGTCCTGCAGCCGCTGTTCGCGGCGCTGTGCGGTGACCACGATTTCGCCAGTCTGAACCGCGACGGGATCGGAGGTCGCGGCGGTGTCGGCTTGCTGTTCCGGCGGAACGGCCTGGTCCTGGGCCATGGCGATGGACGGCACGCTGAGGGCGCCGGCGAGCAATGCGATCTTGGTAAGTTTCATAAAGCTTCCCCTTCTTGCGCGGCTTATGCCGTCATCCAACAAGCCATATGACTTCTGTACAGATATGTATGGTTTGTCAATGGCTCTTCGCCAAGCCGGACAGAGGTATCACCCTGGCTTTCGGAAGGAACTGGAGCTCGTCAGGGGCACTTGAAGACGATACTGTTTTGAATGGTTGCAGAGAGAGCCGAGCCGCCAGTATCATCTTTCCGACGCGGCCAAAGCGGCCTGCCAATCCGGCCTCGAACCGGCCGGCGGCAGCAGGAAACGCAGCGCCCGGCCGATCGCCGCACCGGTGACCGATCC
Source organism: Sphingosinicella rhizophila (assembly GCF_032378825.1). NCBI lineage: Bacteria > Pseudomonadati > Pseudomonadota > Alphaproteobacteria > Sphingomonadales > Sphingosinicellaceae > Sphingosinicella > Sphingosinicella rhizophila. The sequence goes on from NZ_JAVUPU010000006.1 coordinate 190,238, forward strand.
GTGCGATTCGCCCGCGAACTGGACGAATTCGGTATCGATGCCACGGCGGGCGAGCACGGATCGCATGTGGAGAGCATTGCTGATGATTCGATAATCGGCGAACATCGAGCCGGGATCCTCCTCGCGATCGCCGGCCGAGAGGAATATGCGGAGGCCCGGCGGAAGCGCGTCTTCGGGCAAATCCTCGATCAGCCGGACCATCGCGCCAACCCCAGACGATTGGCTTACCTTGCCGCCGACCAGCGGTTGCGGATCGACCAGCATCGGGCTCATCATCGCATAGCCTTGGAAGAAAGCCGGATCCTTGGCCAAGGCATAAGCGGCGAAATGTCCGCCCGCCGAGGTGCCAAGAAGAACCCGCCGTGCCGGATCGATGCCCGGAACATGCCGTTCGACCATCGGGACGATATGGTCGCGCAAGGCATCGAGGAACGCGTCGGCCCCGCCAAATTCGAAACTTCCATAAGCCCCCGCGTCGAAGCTCCGCCGCGGCCCGCGATAGAAATCGAGGAAGCGGCGCTGGGAGACGAAGCGGAGGTCGCCAGTCTCCTCCGCATAGCCGATGCCGACGATGACCGCCGGCGCCACCTCTCCCCCGAAGCTTCCGACCCGCGCGGAATTCGCGACCGTGCCGAACAGATAGTCCGCGTCGGTCGCGTAGAGGACGGCATCGAGAGCGTCAGACTGCCCGCCGACCGCCGGCTGGGCCGCCTGGGCGATCGATACACGCAGGGCGACGCCGAGGCCGGGAGGCTCGATGATGAAAGCCCGGATTCCCGGCATCGCCTCGCTCGTTTCGACCCAATCGGCGGACGCATTCTGATTCATGATTTCCTGTCCTCATTTACAGGCGTTGGCGATGGCGCCGGCGTCGTTCCGAGCGCGCGGTAGACCAGCTCCTGCGGCGGCTCGATGACGACGAGTCCGATCAGAGGCTCGGGCATAACCGGCCCTCTTGTCGTGACTGCTTTCAATTCTAGACAGATGTGTTTGGTTCGTCAATAAGTCGCTTCGGTCCCTGCAGCGAGAATGAAGTGGTGAACATTGCTGGAGAGAACAGCCCGGTGGAGGCTGGTCACGACGATAGTGTCTGGATTGCAGTGCGTCCCTGGTATGCTCTTGGAGTCCTGATCGTCGCGATCATCTTCGGTTTCATCGACCGTCAGATCATCGTCCTGGTGGTCGAGCCGATGAAGCAGGAATTGGGGCTGACCGACTTCCAGATCGGCTCCCTCCAAGGACTGGTGCCGGCTTTGTTCGCAGTGGTCGCCGGCTTCCCCCTCGCCTGGCTCGCGGACCGCGTCGACCGCCGCTGGCTGCTGATCGCCTGCATCCTCTTCTGGTCGGCGGCGACCGCACTTCGCGGCCTGGCGGGCGGATTCAACGAGCTATTGGTCTATACGGTCGGCATCGCCGTCGGCGAAGCGGTGCTGACACCGATCATCTATTCGCTGATCCCCGACCTCTTTTCCGGACGGCGCCGAGACTTCGCGAATTTCATCTTCTTCGCGATGACGGTGGCCGGCGTCGGCCTGGGCATGATGCTGGGCGGGGCGGTGATCGGTACGATCGATTCGCTGAGACCGCTGCTGCCTGACGGAGTCGCCGCGCTGTCGGGCTGGCGCCTTGCCTGCCTCGCTGTCGCCGTGCCGGGAATAATCGTGGCGTTGCTGGTGCTGCCCGTCCCATCCGGCCGAACCTCACTCCGCCGCGCGGCGGCTGGCGGCGAAGCTGCCAGCATGAGCGGCATGGGGGCCTATCTCAGGCGCCACGCCCGCCCGTTCCTGACGGTCAATACGGCCTTCGGCCTCTACGCCTTCAGCTTTGCGACGCTCATGCTCTGGCTGCCGGTCGCGATGATGCGAGACATGAATATACCCGCATCGGAAGTCGGCGTCCGATTGGGCACTACCATCACGATAGCCGCCGCCGCCGGAATCGGGTTTGCCATGCTGACCGCGTCGTGGTGGCGGAGGATCGCCCCGGGGCGGCATCTGCTTCGTGCCCTGTCCAGTTGCATGGCGCTGGCACCGTTGCCGCTCGTCGGCCTGCTATGGGCGACGACTCCGCTTCAGGCCTATGTTCTGGCGGGCGCGAGCTTCACCTTCGCATTGTGCGGGACCGCTTTCTCGCCGAGCCTCCTGCAGGACATGTCCCCGCCGTTGCTCCGGGCGCGGGTCGCCGCCGTGATGATGATCACCTATGCCGCCGCGGCCGGCCTGGGACCGATGGTGACGGGCCGGCTGTCCGACGCACTGGCGCCGGACGGCGGCTCGCTGATGACCATCGTCGTCTGTCTCGCCGCTCCATGCCTTGCCTTGACCAGCCTGTTCTATCGGCTCGCGGAATCGCCGGTCGCGCGCATGACGCGGGAATTCGGAACTTCCGCCGACGGAATGCCCGAGCAAAACCACTGAGGTTCGAGCCAATCAAAAAATGGACACTAGTGTCTTGTTCATTCCTTCCGCGAGGCGTGAGGGGATCGTCGTCCATTGACAGCAATGCAAACACAACCATACAGTTATGACTAGAAGTAAGGAGAAGGATATCATGGACTCGCTCCAAGAGGCAGAAACGTTCGATAAACTGCTCGACATTGCGAGTCTGGTGAAGGGCGGCCGAGTCGCTGCCAATTGGCTTCCGGATGGCCGCTTCTGGTATATCGAGGGCGCGCCGACCGACACCCGGGTCAAGATTTTCGATCCGACGACGAAAAGCCTGTCCGATCTGTTTGACACGAAGCAGGTGCGGGAGGCCTTTCGCAATACGATCGGCCGTGACGCCCCTTATGCCGGTCTTCCTTTCAACACTTGCCAGATCGGCCCGGACGGGTCGGCGACATTCTCGGTCGACGGCGACGAGTATCGGTTGAAGGACGGCAGGCTCGCCAAGCTGCCAAAGCCGAGCATGATGGAGACGCATTTCGGCGTCGACGCGAAAAGCCGCGCGACGCCGAAGATGATGCAGCGTCCGGGCATCTTCTCCGACGGTACGCCCGTGCCGGAGGCATTGTCGCCCGACGGCGCCCGTTTCGCCTCGCTGAAGGATGGCGACATCCATATCCGCTCGGTCTGCGACGGACGTTATGACCGGCTGACCGACGACGCCGAGCCGGACAATGGCTGGGACGTCGAATCGCTGCGGATGGGGATCAGCTCGAGCGGCTCGATCATGTATCTGAGCGTCAATCCCTGGTCGCCCGACGGCGGCAGGCTTTATGCGACGCGATGGGACGCACGACGCGTCGGCAGCTTCAGCCGCATCCGCTATCTCAGGCATTTCGACGAGGTCGAGACGATCAGGATGACGCGCGTCGGCGATGCCATGGCAGTCGTCCAGCCCTATATCTTCGACATCTATAGCGGGGCCCGGGTGCGGATCGAACTGGATCCCACCGACAAGTTCATTCTGCTGCTGGGCTGGAGCGCGAACGGCGACAGCGTGTATCTGTTCGAAGCCTCCCGCGACATGCGCGATCTTCGCGTGCTGGAAGCGAATGCCGCGACGGGCGAAGTTCGATGCCTCTTCTCCGAAAGCGGCGAGACGTTCATTCGCATCCAGCACGAAGTGCTTGGCGGCCGCTCCGGCTGCACGATCCTGCCTAACGGCCAGGGCTTCCTTTGGGAATCGGAGCGCACCGGCTGGAAGCATCTCTACCATTACAATCTGGACGGAAAGCTCGTCCGGCAGCTCACCGAAGGCGACTGGCCGGTTGGCGACGTCCTCACCGTCGATCCGGCCGGCGGCATCGTCTATTTCTCGGCCGGGATCGACCAGCAACGGCCCTATGACATTCATCTCTGCCGCGTGACGCTGGCGGGCGGGAAGGTAGAGCGGCTGACCGAGGAAGCCGGGATCCATGACATCCAGTTCGCGCCGGATTTTTCCTGCTTCGTCGACACGGTGCAGCGGCCGGACCTGCCGCCGCGCAGCAGCGTGCGTGGCATGGACGGCGCGCTCTGGCACGCATTCCCGCCGGCGGATATCAGCGCACTGGACGCGTTGGGCTGGTCGCCCCCCGAGCAAGTGGTGATGAAAGCGGCGGACGGCGAGACCGATCTGTGGGGCGTGCTCCACAAGCCGATCGATTTCGATCCGTCGCGCAAATATCCGGTCATCGAGTATATTTATGGCGGCCCTCAGGCGGCGATGGTCGAGCATAAGTTCCTGCCCTTGGCCATGTCGAAAATGTCCGGTCTCAACCACGCCCTGCCGGCACTCGGCTATCTGGTCTTTGTCGTCGACGCGCGCGGTACGCCGCGGCGATCCAAGGCCTTCCAGGATGCGGTGTTCGGCGACTGGCGGCACAAGGTCACCGCCGATCACGCCGCCGCTTTGCGCCATCTTGCCGCCCAACGGTCCTATGTCGATCTCGATCGCGTCGGCATGTGGGGGCATAGCTGGGGCGGCTATTTCACCACCGCCAACATGCTCGACAATCCGGACCTCTACCGTGCCGGTGTCGCCTCGGCGCCCGGCTACGACCCATTCGGCCTGTTCCTCTACGAGCCCTATATCGGCGGGCTGCCGTCGGCGAAGACCAGGGCCGCCTATGAAGCAGCCAACCTCTTCAAGGACGCGCATGGTCTGCAGGGCGCACTGATGATCGTCGCCGGCATGAACGACCTGGCCGTATTCCATGACGCGGTGAAAATGACCAACACGCTCATCGAAGCCGGCAAGATCCACGAATTCGTGCCGCTGCCCAACCAGCATCATGGCTATGGCGCGGCCCATGAGGATTATTTCGTCCGCAAGCTCGTCGGCCATTTCGACGAGCATCTGATGGCAGCGGAATGACGCGCGCGAGGCCGTCATGCGTCTCAAGAGAAAATAACGGGAGAAGCAGGTGAGCGACAGGATCGAACTCCCGGAACCGTCGGGCCCGTTCAGCATCGGCGTGATCGATTTCGAACTGAAGGACGCAAGTCGTGAGGAGGAATACGCGCCCGGTACCAATCGCCGCATCCCGGTCCGGGCCTGGTATCCCGCCGCCGCCACGAGCGGGCCGACGCGGCCCAATGCCAAGCCGATGGAGCTGGAACATCAGGTCATTCCGTTCCTGAAGATGATCCCGACCGAGACCGACATCACTGCCCTGTTCGACGTGCCGACCCATGGTCATGAGGACGCGCCACCCCTATCCGGCCCGAAACGGCCGGTGTTGATCTTCTCCCATGGGGGATTCGCCTCGCCGCATGCGAATACGTCGCTGATGGAGCATCTCGCCAGCCACGGCTATGTGCTCTTCTCAATCGGCCACCCCTATGTCGACAGCGCCACCCTCCACGAAAATGGCGACATCATCACATCCGACCCGTCACTGTTCGCGGATCTGATGGCGAAAGCCGCCGACCCTGCCTATCTGGCCGCCTTCGTCGCGCCGGACCCCGTCGAGCGCCTGGAAGCCACGCTCGTCAATTGCGCCGAAACCAAGCTGGCGGCTCAATTCCTGGTTTGGGAGGACGACTTCATCCATGTCGTCGATCGCCTGTCCAAAGGCGACCTGCCGGCGAAGGCCATGCCTTTGCTCGACATCATCGACATCGACCGCATCGGCACCTTCGGCATGTCGTTCGGCTGCAGCGGCGCCGCGGCGGCGCAACGCGATGAACGGATCAAGGCCGCCATCAATCTCGACGGCGGCCTGTTCGACCCGGACATGATCGACCGCGACTCCCGCGTCCCGATGCTGATCATGCATAACGACCTTGCGACGCTGCCAGGGGGCAAGCCGCATTCGGAGTTCAGCTATGAGAAGCTCGAAACCGCCGGCACACGCCCCGACATTATCCGCGTCGAGGTGAAGGGCGCCACCCACCTCGCCTTCACCGATCTGTGCCTGACCCCACCGGAGCTGCGCACCGACCCGGTGCTCGCTGCGGCCTTCGGCTCGATCGAGGGCCGGCGCATGGCCGGCATCGTGCACGACTTCTGCAAATGCTTCTTCGATCATGTTCTCGGCAATGAGGGATCCGGCCTGAATCCGGCCTTCCGCGCCAATTATCCCGAGGTCGTGGATATCGACCTCACCCATGTGCGCGAATGGGCTGCGACAAGCCCGCAACCAGGTTTCATGTCCCACCGCCATGTCCAGATCATGAATCGATTGCTGGCCGACGATACCGATTCGAAAGCGGCGGCCGCCAAGCTGCCCCGCGTCCACGTCCTCGCCTACCAATTGGCGAATGGCCCCAAGGGCGAGACCGTGTGGTGGCAGATGCGGTTCGATCCGGAGGAGGGCCTGTCCTTCACCCTGACCGAACCTGACGGTCCGGCCGACCTGACCATGGTCGGGGACTGGCGCGAGGCGATGCAAGACTTCATCGCAATCCGAGACCGCAAAATAGACGCGGCCGCGCTGCGGCTGAAATCCGTCGGGGACGAGACCTTCATGACCAGGACGGCCGAAGCGTTCGCGGCGGGGATGAAGGCAGCCACCATCCCCGCGACAATTCCCGAGGCGTGAGCGCAGTGACTCCGCGACGATGACCTAAAATTATTGTCCGATCGCGGAAGCGGCCCAACCCGGAACTGCCCCAAGAGTCAAAGTTCGAAGAGAGGATATCAGCATGAAAGCCCAGCCAGTTCAAAAGACGGTCGGCGGCGTCACCTTCGAGGACCGCTTCGCGCACCTTCATGAAGACACGCCAGAAGCCTTGGAATGGCAGTGGGCGCGCGATCGCAAGGCGCAGGAAGCGGCGGAGGCTTCGCCCAATTATCGGCCGGTCTATGACCGGCTGTTCGCACTCACCGACGCCGGCGGCCACACCGTGCCGCGCAAGCGTGGCGGGCTGTGGTTCGGGCACGCCAAGGAGGGCGACGATGTGGTCCTCCAAGTGTCGGAGACGCCGCGCGGCAAGGGCAGAAGGCTCGCGTCGCAAAAGGCCCTGGCCGAAGCGGCCGGCGGCAAGCTCGGGATGATGACCTGGTTCGAACCCTCCCCGAACGGGCGCTATGTCGCCGTGGCCTGGGGCATGGACGGCGATATGACCGGTACCTGGTCGGTGTTCGAATCCGCGACCGGTCGGCGTGTGCTGGACACGCCCGCAATCGCTTATTCAGGCGCACGGCCGGGCTGGCTGCCGGACGAGAGCGGATTCTGGTTGGACGGCCGCACCGACCAAGGCCTGCACCGTCTGCGTTTCGTTCCCGTGACGGAAGGAAGTGCCGAGCGCGACGAGATCGTCCTGCCAGAAAGCCTCGTCGAATCGAAGCATAGCGGACTGACGCTGCACGTCTCCCCCGACGGCCGCCGCGGCGTGGCCGTCACCGAGCCGCACGAACATGTCGCGCTCGTATTGATCGATCTCGTCTCCCTGGAGGCGAAGCCCTTCGTGCCGCAAGGCTATCATGGCGAGTGCGACGGCAGCTGGATCGACGGAGAGACTTATGTGGCTCGGGTCAATGACGGCGCGCCGCGCGGGCGGGTTGTTGCGATCCCGGCCGCGACTTCGACCGATCGCTCGACCTGGCGCGAGCTGGTCCCCGAAGGCGAAGGCTTTATCGGCTGGGCCGGCGTGATCGGCAATCGCCTCTATGTCGGCGACCTGGTCGACGTATCGTTGCGTGTGCGGACGTTCGATCTCGACGGAAAGCTGATCGAAACGCTTCCCCTCGAAAATCCCGGATCCTCGCCCTCCATGCTGCTCGAACGCGCCGTGCGCCCTGGCGAAGCCTTGTCCTTCACCCATAGCAGTTTCACGCGGTCGCCGGTCCTGTTCACCCACGATCCGGAGACGGGGACACTGGAACGGCATGGCGAGCCGGCCAACCGGCTGAACGATGTGGTCGCCGAGCAGCGTTTCGCCACCAGCAAGGACGGAACGAACATCCCCTATTTCATCGTCTACCGGAAAAACCTGGATACCAGCCGCCCGCAACCGGCCCTGGTCCACGGCTATGGCGGCTTCAACATATCGCTGCTGCCGACCTTTCCGACCATGTTCGTGCCGTTCATCGAGGCCGGCGGGATCTTCGTCCAGGCGTCGCTTCGCGGCGGCGCCGAATATGGCAAGGCCTGGCACGACGCCGGCCGGCTGGCCAACAAGCAGAATACGTTCGACGATCTCGAAGCGGTGGCCAAGACCCTCGTCGCCGAGGGTGTTTCAACTCACGACCAGATGGCCTTCATGGGGGGCAGCAATGGCGGCCTGCTCGCCGGCGTTGCGATCGTCCAGCAGCCGAGCCTATGGCGCGCTGTCGTGCCGACCGTGCCGATCTTCGACATGCTGGAGCCACTGCCCGACAATCCCGCCATCGCCGGCATTTCGGCCATCTTCTACGAGGATTATGGCAATCCGAGCGTGCCCGCAGATGCGGCCAGCGCCCGGCTTTGGTCGCCTTATCACAATGTCGCCGACGGCATCGCCTATCCTGCGGTCTATCAGGTGTTCGGCGAGAAGGATCTGGGCTGCATGCCGTTCCACGGCCGCAAGTTCACCGCCCGCCTGGACGAAGCCAATATTGGCGACCGGCCCATCCACTTGCGGATCTGGCGCGACACGGGCCATGGCGTGGCCGACCCGGCCAAGGCAGCGGCCTGGAACGCCGAATGGCTGGCGTTCGTGATGGACCAGCTTGGCATGCGCTATAAGGAAGAGGGACAATGATGAGCGAAAAAGCGACGATCGACCAACTGGCCGCGGATTATTGGCAGGCTCTCGTCTTGCGTGAGCCTTATTATGCCTTGATGGCGGGGGAGCGGGTCGAACGGTTCCCGAGCGGCTCGCTTGCGGGAGCCGAGGCGGCCGCCGACACGGCCCGCACCTTGCTCGCGCGGCTCGACGCGATCGACCTGTCCAATCTCGATCGAGGCGACAGTCTCACCGCCGAATTTCTCCGCTACATGCTGGAAAGCGATACGAGCGAGCCGGACAGGTGGTGGACCAGCTTCGGCATTGCGCCCTACTCGGCATCGGGGCTGTCGATGATGCCATCGATGCTGTTCGCGCCGATCGACGTGACCAAGCCGGAAGAGGCGCAACGCTATCTGCAGCTGGTTGCAGATTTTGCCGGGGCCATCGATGCGCTGCGGGAAAAGACCGAGGCGCAGGCCGAACGCGGCTGGCGCCTGCCCAAGCCGGCCTTGCCCGGCGCACGTATCACGCTGGAGAGCATCGGCGCCGCGGCCACCGCATCGCTCGCCCTTTCGACGGAACGCACCAAGGATGAGGCGCTGCGCGCGGATGTCGACCGTCTGATCGAGGAAAAGCTGAAGCCGGCCTTCACCGGATTGCTCGCGGCGATCGGCGAGGATTATGAGGCCGTCGCGCCCGAAGAGGTCGGCATCTGCCACCAGCCGGGTGGCGCCGATGCCTATCGCGACTGGCTGCGCTACCATCTCAGCTTCGACGCCTCGCCCGAGGAAATCCACGAAATCGGCAAGGCGGAGGTGGAGCATCTGACCGCGGCGATGGCGAAGCTCCGCCTCGACGCGTTCGGCCACAATGGTGACGAAGCGGCTTTCCACGAGCGGCTTCGGCAGGATCCTCGCGCCAAGGCGGAAAGCCCGGAAGCGCTGGAAGCGATCTATCGCCGCCATCTCGAGCGGATGGCTCCAGTCTTCGCCAGGATCGTGCGCAAGGCGCCGCAGGCCAGCGCGACGGTGAAGCGCCTCGCTCCGGAGATGGAGGCGGGCATGACCTTCGGCTATTATGCGCCACCGTCGGGGTCCGAGAGGCAGGGCATCTATCATTATAGCGGCAACGGCATCCCCGACCGGCTGCAGATGAATGCGGCTCCGCTCATCTTCCACGAGCTGGTGCCGGGTCACCATGTCCATATCACCCGCCAGGCCGAAAATGAGGCCCTCCCCGATGTTCGCCGCCGAACCTTCATCTTCGGCGCGTTCAACGAAGGCTGGGCGGAATATTCGGCGGGCCTTGGTGAGGAAGCAGGCCTCTACGACGATCCCTACGATCTCTATGGCTGGCTGTCGCACCAGCGCTTCGTCGCCCAGCGACTGGTGGTCGATACCGGCCTCAACTTCTACGGCTGGTCGCTCCAGAAGGCGCGCGACTATATGAGCGCCAACACGCTGGAGAGCGAGACGCAGGTGGCGAGCGAGACCTTGCGCTATGCGACCGACATGCCCGGCCAGGCGCTCGGCTACCGCATGGGTTTCCTCAAATTCCGCGAATTGAGGGAGAAAGCGCGCGCCCGGCTGGGCGAGAGTTTCGATCTTGCGGATTTTCATGAGGCGATCCTGGAACAGGGCGCGCTGCCGATCGAATTGCTCGAAAAGAGCCTGGACGATTGGGCGTCGGAACGTCTTCGTGCTTAGGGTCAGGCACTAAACCAGCGTCCACAATCGAAGGCGAATCATGACCAAGCGTGCGCGAGACTATGGCATTCCCTTTTCCGGGACGCCGGGGCCCCTCAACGCCATTACCGACGTTCCCGGTGTAGAGGTCGGCTATGCGACGATCTGGGAAGGCGCAGGCAAGCTGGAGGTCGGCAAAGGTCCGGTCAGGACCGGCGTGACCGCCATCCTGCCGCGCGGCAAGGCCGACTCCGCGCCCTGTTTCGGCGCCTGGGCGTCGCTCAACCATGGCGGCGAAATGACCGGCACGATCTGGCTGGACGAGCGCGGGCTGTGCGAAGGGCCGGTGCTGATCACCAACACCCATCAGGTGGGCGTGGTTCGCGACGCCGCCATCACCTGGATGCGCCGCAACGCCTATGACGCGCTCTATCTGCTGCCGATCGTCGCCGAGACCTATGACGGCCTGTTGAACGACATCGATGGCGGTCACATCAAGCCGGACCACGTCTTCGAAGCTCTGGATAGCGCCCGCGACGGGCCGATCGCGGAAGGCAGCGTCGGCGGCGGCACCGGCATGATGTGCTACGAATATAAGGCCGGGACCGGCACTGCTTCGCGGGTGCTGCCGGCCGAGCAGGGCGGCTATACGGTCGGTGTGCTCGTCCAGACCAATTATGGCGAGCGGCGCTCGCTGCGGCTGGGCGGAATCAGGCTGGGCGAGCGGCTGGCCGACGATCGCCCGCGCTTCGCCGACGATGCGCTCATGCCGCAAGGTCATGACAGCCAATATGCACGCTGGGTCAGCGGCGGCAAACGGCCACAGACCGGCAAAGATGCCGGGGACGGCTCGATCATCGTCATCGTCGTCACCGACGCGCCGTTGCTGCCGCATCAGCTCAAGCGGGTCGCCAAGCGACCCGGACTCGGCATCGGCCGACTCGGCGGCCTTGGCGCGGCCTTGTCAGGAGACATCTTCCTTGCCTTGTCGACCGCCAACCAGGAGGTGAGCGAGGCCGGCAATGCCCGGCCCGTCCAGCATTTTCCGAATCTCAATATCACCGCGATCTTCGAGGCCGCGATCGATGCGACCGAGGAAGCGATCGTCAATGCGATGGTCGCCGCCGAACCTACCGAGGGCGCCAATGGATTCTTCGTTCCTGCGATTCCGATCGAGCGCGTTCGCGCCATTCTGGCCGAACATCATTTGCTAGAGACCAAGGAATGACCGAGCAAAAGCTCATTGTGACGATGGTCAATCACGTCGCCGTCGACATGGCAGCGGCGCCCGACGCCGTCTGGAAGCTGATCCTCGAGGAATATGTCGAGGCGAAGAAATTCCAGGAAGGCGGCTATTCGATCGAGTCGATCGACGATCCGGCCGCAATCCATGGCGGCTATATCATGCGGCTGTGGAAGGACGGCATCAAACTCGACGAGCGGATCTGCCACATCACGGAGCGCGACGAAGCGGCCCGACGGCTGAGCCTGTACGCCGATTATGTTGCGATACCCGGCGGCATGCAGGTCTATGCGACGTATCACGCCCGGGAATCGGCCGGCGGCGGCACCCGCTACGCGCTCGATTGCCATTCCCGAATCGGGATCGAAGTGCCGGCCGATGCCACCCGGTCGGATGTCGCCACCATGATCGCGACCTTCACGAAGCAGGCCGACGGCGCGCTGTACGACTATCTGAACAGCGTCAAAGCCAAGGCCGAGGGCTGAGAAACAACCGGAGTGTATGAGATGAATGCCACTTCACCGTCAGCGATGGCCGACGTCCGTGATACGCCCCGCTTCCGCGACATCGAACAGCGCTACCGAAGCTGGCTGCGGCCCGGCGAGGGCGTGGCGGTCGATCTTGCCGACGTCGCCGCATCGCCGGATGGAAAGCAGGCCGCCGCCACCGCCACCATCTGCGAAAAACTGGAAGGTCTGAGCGCGACCCGGATCGTGGTCGTCGATCTGGAGCAAGGGTCGCAGCGGACCCTCACCCACGGCCCCAATTCGGACCGTCGGCCGCTCTGGTCGCCGGACGGCAAGAGCATCGCTTTCCTGAGCGATCGCGGCCAGCCTTATATCTTCCAGCCTTTCCTGCTCGATCTCGCCAGCGGCGAGGAGCGGGCCGTCACCGGCATCGACGGCTGGGTCGAATATCATCACTGGTCCGCCGATGGCCGCCAACTCCTGCTCGGTGTTGCCGGCTTCGGCGCCGATCTTGCCGGCGCGCAAGGCGGCTTCTCGATCGCCCGCAAGGACGAGGACAAGCCCGCCTGGCTGCCGGAGATCGATGCCGGCACCAGCGCCGAATCCTGGCGGAGCCTGTGGGTTTACGACCTGGCGAGCGGCACCGCACGGCAGGTGTCGCCGCAAGGGGTCAATGTCTGGGAAGGCCAATATTGCGGGGCGGACGGCTTCGTCGCGATCTGCTCCGACAGCCCGGGCGAAGAGGAATGGTACAAGGCCGACGTCCGCCACTTCGGCCTCGACGGCGGCAGCCGCACCCTCTTCACCCCGACCAATCATCTCGGCTGGGTCTCGGCCAGCCCGAGCGGCAGCCGCATCGCCGTCGTCGAGGCGATCTGCAGCGACCGCACGATCGTTGCCGGCGATCTCAGAATCGTCGAACTGGCGACCAAGCAGGTTTCGAATGTCGAAATCGACGCCGATATCACCTCCACGGCTTGGCGGAACGAAGATCAGTTGTTGCTCACCGGCGCGCACGAGCCTGAAACTTACGTGCTGCTGCACAATCTTGTGGACGGCAGCACGACCCGTCTCTGGCAGGGAAAAGAGCTGACACCGGGGGGGATGCGCTTTGGCGACGCAAGCGGCCTCGGTACCGCACCGTCCGACATCATCTTCGTTCGCGAAGGCTGGTTCAATCCGCCAACCCTGGTGACGGTCAGCGGTGGGCAGGAGCGCGAAGTGCTGCGGACCGGGTCGAACGAACTGCAAAGCCTGGTCGCCGGCCTTGGCAAGGCCGAGGCTTTGTCATGGAAAGCGCCCGACGGCATGGAGGTTCGCGGCTGGCTGCTGACGCCCGATCGTCCGGGACCTCACCCGCTCGTCCTCAACATTCATGGCGGCCCGGTCTGGTTCTTCCGCCCCCGCTATCTTGGCAAGTCGATCCAGCATCAGGCATTGCTGAACGCCGGCTATGCGGTGCTGGAGGTCAATCCCCGCGGCTCGTCGGGTCGCGGACAGGATTGGGCCGGCCGGGTGTTCGGGGACATGGGCGGCGCCGACACTTATGATTATCTGTCCGGTCTCGATCATCTGGTCGAACGCGGCATCGTGGATCCCGAGCGGATCGGCGTCACCGGCGGCAGCTATGGCGGATTCATGTCGTCCTGGCTGATCACCCAGGACCAGCGTTTTGCCGCGGCCGTCCCTGTCGCACCGGTGACGGACTGGGTCAGCGAACATCTGACCTGCCACATCCCCTTTTTCTGCACGATCTTCCTGAAGGACGATATCGACAATCCGACCGGGAAATATCACAGCCGCAGCCCGATCCACTTCGCCAAGAACGTCAAGACGCCGACACTCAACATTTGCGGTGCGCTCGACAAGAACACGCCGGCCGGACAGGCGCTCGAATTCCACCATGCCCTGCTCGGCCATGGCGTGAAGTCGGTGCTGGCCACCTATCCGAAGGAAGGACATGGCATCCGCACCATGCCGGCCGCGTTCGACTTTCTCACCCGGGCAATCGACTGGTTTGTAGAGCATATGCCGCCTGGAGCCGCGAAACCCGACCGCGAGAAATAGGCTTAAACGAAGGGCTGACGACGGCCACCAATCCTCACCCGTCCAGAATATCGCGAACCTTTCGGGCGAGGGCATCGATCGAAAATGGCTTGGCGAGGAAGGCGACGCCATAATCGACGATGCCGTTATGGACGACCGCGTTGCGCGTATATCCCGTCGTATAAAGGATTTTCAGGTCGGGCCGCGCTTCCTGGGCGCGGTCGGCAAGCTGGCGGCCCGTCATGCCCGGCATGACGATGTCGGTGAAAAGAAGATCGATGCGCGGCTGGATCGCAAGCTGCTCCAGCGCCTGATTGCCGTCGGCCGCCTGGATCACGGTATAGCCGAGTTCGCGCAAGGCATCGACCGACATGTGCCGGACCCTTTCATCATCCTCGACGACGAGGATGATCTCCTCGACCTGCCCGGCCGGAATATCCCCGCGGCTGGCCTTCACGGCCTCGTCGGGCAACTCGCCGGCGTGGCGCGGCAGATAGAGTTTGACGGTCGTCCCCTGCCCTACTTCCGAATAGATCTTCACATGGCCTTGCGACTGTTTGACGAAGCCGAAAATCTGGCTGAGCCCCAGGCCGGTGCCGCGGCCCACTCCCTTGGTGGTGTAAAAGGGTTCGAACGCGCGCTCGATCACCTCGGGCGACATGCCGGTTCCGGTATCGGTCAACGACAGCATGACATATTGGCCGGGCGACACTTCTTCATGGCCTTGCGCATAGCGTTCGTCGAGCTCGGTGTTGGCAGTCTCGATCGTCAGTTTGCCTCCGTCAGGCATCGCATCGCGCGCGTTCACGGCGAGATTGACGAGCGTGCTTTCGAGCTGCGCGGGATCCGCGCAGATGCGCCAAAGGCCGCCTGCGAGCACGGTCTCGATGGCGACACGTTCACCGAGTGTGCGCCGCAACAGCTCGGACATGCTGCCCACGAGCTTGTTGGTGTCGAGAACCTTGGGCTGGAGCGGCTGCCGCCGTGAAAAGGCGAGCAGCCGCCCGGTGAGCGTGGCGGCGCGTTCGGCGCCTTCCGATGCGGCATCGATACACTTGACCAGCTTGGCATCTTCGCCGCCGGTGAGGCGCCGGCGCGCCATATCGAGACTGCCGATCACGATCGCGAGCATATTGTTGAAATCATGCGCTATTCCGCCCGTCAGCTGCCCGACCGCTTCCATCTTCTGGAGCTGGCGCACCTGCGACTGGGCAAGCTGGCGCTGCTGGACCTCCTCCCGAAGATGTTCGTTCGTCTTTTCGACCTCGACTATCCGTCGCCTGGCGTCGCGCACGACGAAATAGGCAAGCACGATGACGAGCAGGGCACTGAAAAACAATGCGAGACGCGACGCCATGCTGATCCATCCGGCATTGGTCGCGCGAATTGCGAGAAGCCTCTTCTCTTCCTGCATCATGTCGTTGATTGCGGCCCTCGCCTCAACAATGTGACGCTGGCCAGCGCCCGTTTGCAGAACACCGACGGCGTCGGCTCGGCGACCGAGGCGAACAAGCGCGACGCTGGCGCCGAGCTCGTTGAGCTTGGCCTGGATGGCCGGACGCATCCGCTCCATATTCCGGCGCGCAACGGCGTTGTCAGCGACGGCGCCCTCAAGAGTGTCCAATTCCCGGGGCAAACGCAATATCGCCCGCTGATAGGGTTCGAGATAGACATCGCGGCCCGTCAGCAGGAATCCGCGCCGGCCGGACTCGGCTTCGGTGATCAGACTGCGAACGAGGTTGAGGCGCGTCTGGACCTCGAGCGTATGACGCACCCAAGCGACCGCCGCCTCCTGGCGTATCGACAGCAAAATGGCGGCCAGTGCGCTGAGGATCAGGAAGAAGAATCCGATGCCCAGCGGCGCGAGGGCGCGGGTTGGACGACGAACCAGCATGGGAATCCCCTCCGACAGCTAGCCGCCCTATCTGCCGCACGGCCCGAGGCCGGAGCTATATTCAATCGCTTCGCGCCCGCAACGAAAAATATAACGGTGACCGCGTCGGTCGGCAACGAGGCGGACAGTTGGGCTAATGCCTGTTGGCTAGTGCCACGACGATCGCGCCGCCGACCGTCGCATAACCGAGGAAGAGGATGACGCCGCGCCCAGGCCCGAACCAGGCGCAGGCGATCGCGAATGCGAGAGCGATGAGCCCCCATCCTATCGGACGCAGGTTCGCCGTCTGCTTCCTTGCCAATCCGTGCCCGATCACGGCCCCGCGCGGCGTCGCCATACACAATGCCAGAAACGAGGCGGTCGCCAGCAGGAGCAGCAGCGCATGGACGATCATGCCACCACCTGCTCCCGCTTGCCCGGGCGTTTCAAGGCGTGGCGGCTTCCAACGAGGGCAAGCCGGTTGGCGGCAAAAGCAAAGCCGAAGGCCAAAGCCAGCATCATCAATTCGAAACCTGCAAACACCCAGTCGCCCGACATCAGGCTCGCCGGCAGGTTTCTGGCCGTGGCTGCCGCGCTCACCAGCGGGACAGCAGCGAACAGCAGGGCATTGCAACGGCAAAGCTCGATCCAGCCCCTCCGGACGGGGCGAAGGACAGCGAAGATGCCCGCGCCTAGCCAAGCCAGAAAGAGGCAATCCACCTCCCATTCGGCCCGGTCCGGCAGATCGACCGGCAGCAGGCGATTGGCGAGGAAATAGACGGCGATCGCCAGCGGAAACCCGGCGACGACCGCGATGTTGAGCCGTTCGACGACGCGAAAGCCAAAATGGGGCCGCTGCGGATCCGTCAGCTTCGAGCGGCGCTTGACGGTCCACAAGACCAGCCCGCTCACGACCATGGTCGTGCCTCCGACCCCCGACAGGAAATAAAGCCATCGCAACACCGCGTCGGCATAGCGGCCGGCATGAATGCCGATCATCACGCCTTCGATCCGCTGTACGGCGCCCTTCGGTACGCCTTCGCCCATGAGCCGGCCGGTGACGCCGTCGAACTGCAGCATCTTGCCACGCGCATCCATCGACGCACCCGGCGCGCTGGTCAAAGTCACCCGCGCTACAGCATCGCCGGGCCGGGAGACGAAAATATGCCCGACGTCCATCCCCCATTGGAGGCGCGCCTCCTTCATCATCGCACTGAAGGATGCCAGCGGCGCTGCCTCACCTTGGCTTTCGGGAGCGCCGGCTACCGGAAAGGCTTCCGCGAAGAATTCGGACCGATTGGCATAGAGCGCAGCGACTGGAGCGGGCGAGAGCTGCCCTTCGAGCGTAACCAGTCCGGTATAGGTGATCATCAGATGAAAGGGCAGCGCGAGGACGGCCGTGACATTATGTGCATCGAGCCAGCTGCGCTGCCCCTTGCCCAATCGCAACATGAAGAAGTCTGCGAAGATCTTCTTGTGCGTGACGATACCCGACAGAATCGCCATCAGCATGAACATCGCGGCGATGCCGACCAGATAGCGCGCCCAGATGACCGGTAGATAGTGAAGGTCGTAATGGAAGCGATACAGGAAATATCCGCCTGCCGTATCGCGCGCGGTAACCGGATTCCCGCGCCCGTCGAGCGTCATTTCGGTGACCCCGCCCGCCGGCCCGTCTTCCGCCGGCGTCCAGAATAAAGCCGTCGTCGCGGCCCGATCTCCCGGCAGGGTGATGTACCAGGCGGATGAGCCCGATGCATTGGCGGCGAGCCAGCGCGCTGCACCGTCGGCAGCCGCGACCGGATCGGACGGCGTCGTCACCTCCGGCTGCATCCAGCGCGTGACCTCTTCCTGGAAATAGGAGATGGTTCCGCAGACGAAGATCACGAAGAGCAGCCATCCGAAAAGCAGGCCGGACCAGGTGTGCAGCCAGGCCATGGACTGGCGAAACCCGTCCTTCATCGCCCAGCACCAGCAAGCAGGGACCAAGCAAGGAGAAGACCGACAAGCAGGCCGACGCCGCCAAGCCAGAGCCAGAGCCTGAGCGCGCCGCGCGCGGCAAAGGCCCAGAGCAGAATGGCAGCATAGATGGCGAAGGAAACGATCATGCCGGCCGTCGCCGCATCGGCGCGCGTGGTCGGCAGGATCCGCGCCATCAGGGCGCTGGCGAGCGCCGCGAGCGCATAGCCATAGGGGATGACCGCCACGCGTGCCGCCATCGCGGCCGCCGAAAACCTGCGACGAGCCGCCACTCTCAGAAGGAACGGCCGACTGTCAGCCGCCAGCGGCGCTGCTCGCCGGGCACGTCAATCGCCGTCTGCGCGATCGCACTGTCCGAAGCTCCTGAACGAAATCGCATATCATGGCCCTTTTTCGGGGCTCATAGGTTTGTTGAGAATGATTATCAATATCGAGCCGCGACAGTCCCGCAAACGACCTCCTGCATCGGGCGTGTGACGGCTGACGGTCAGGTCCGGCGCCATGACGAGATGCGTTGGTCCGGACACTTGATCCGGACCAACTCCAATCCCGGTTACGGCTTTGGCGGAAGACCCAAAGCGATCCGCTCGATCTCGTCCGCCACCTTGCCGGCGCCGACGTCCTTGCCGATCGTATTGGACAGGACCGCCACGGTCAGGCGGTCCTTCGGATATTCGGCGAGCTGGGCGTTGAAGCCATTGATGCCGCCGCCATGGGCGACCTTGGCATGGCCATCCACCGTCTGCGTCATCAGGCCAAAGCCATATTCGACCGCCGGCATGCCCATACCCGCAAGCTTGGCGATGGCGATGCCGCTGTTCTGGCCGTCCTTCAGCTTGCCCGGCGCCGTCATCGCGGCGAAGGAGGCGGGCTTCAGCAATTTGCCGCCGAACAAGGCCGCATTCCAGCGGGCGAGATCGGAGGCGGTGGAGCGCATCGCGCCGCCGCCGCCCGGGGCGGTCATCGAGATGAAGGTCGCATTCTTGAACTTGCCGGGTCCATCGGCGGCATAGCCTTCGACGCGGCCGGCGACGATGTCGTTTTCATCGTCAATTGCCGTCCTGGTCATGCCCAGCGGACCGAAAAAACGCTCCTGGAACACCGCGCCGAGCGGCTTGCCTTCGACCTTTTCGACGATCGCGCCAAGGATGTAATAAGCGGTGTTGCTGTACATCCAGCTGGTGCCGGGTTCGAAATCCTGGGTCTTCTTCATCTTCGAGAAATAATCGACATATTCCTCGGTGCTGCGATGGACCATCGCATCCGCCTTCATATAATCTTCCTGGCTGGTGTAATTGTACAGCCCGGACGTATGGTTGAGCATCTGCCGGATGGTGATGTCGCCCCCACGCGGATAATTGGGATAATATTTGGACAATGTGTCGTCGATCGACAGCTTGCCCGCCTCCTGGAGCTGCAGCAGCGCCACGGCCGTGAACTGCTTGGTGACCGACCCGATGCGGAAGACGCTGTCATTGGTGACGGGCACGCTCATCTCCAGGTCGGCCGATCCGTAGCCCTTCACGAGCAATGGACTGCCATCCTTGTAGACGGCCACCTGCAGACCGGGACTCACACCTTCGGCGATGGCCTTCTGCACCGCCTGATCGATCGCGGCCGCGACCGCCTGATTGTCCGCCGCAATGGCCGGCGCCTGTATCATGACCACAGCCGCAACTGCAGCCAAAGCGAGTTTCACATTCCTGATCATCCTAACCCCCATATGTTCGATTCCATGCCGCCTGTATTGCTCAAGCAAGACACATAGAAAAGGCCATAATGATTTCAGAGTAAGTGAACGAGGAAAAGAGGGCCGGATTTTTCGGTGCCCAGGCCTGTGATGGTCGCGATGTCGAGTGAGGACCGCGCCCGTGCCCAAGCAGCAAGCACCGGCTTGATCTTGCCAGCGAACCGCCGGGCGTCCTAGGACCCGCTGCAATTCACGAAGATTGGCGGAAGCGGACCATGGACACTGAACGGTTGAAGCAGCGTATCGGCGATATGTGGGATGACGAGATCATCCCCGAGCTCACCGACTATATCCGCATCCCGAACAAGTCGCCGATGTTCGATCCGGACTGGGAGGCGCATGGCTATATGGACGCCGCCGTGACGCAGTTCGAACGCTGGGCCAAGGCGAAGGCCGAAGCCCTTCCCGGCGCGGTGGTGGAAGTCGTCCGGCTGGAAGGCCGCACGCCGGTGATCCTTATCGACGTTCCGGGCGAGGGCGAGGAAATTGTGCTGCTCTACGGCCATCTCGACAAGCAGCCCGAGATGACCGGCTGGACCGACGGCCTTGGTCCGTGGATCCCGCATCTTGCGGAAGACAGATTATACGGCCGCGGCGGCGCGGACGACGGCTATGCGATGTTCGGCTCGCTCGCCGCGATCATCGCGCTTCGGGAACAGAATATCTCCCATGCGCGATGCGTCGTCCTGATCGAGGCCTGCGAGGAATCGGGCAGCTACGATCTGCCTTTCTATATCGATCATCTTGCCGACCGGCTCGGCAAGCCGAGCCTGGTGATATGCCTCGATTCGGGCTGCGGCAATTACGACCAGCTCTGGCTGACCACCTCCCTGCGCGGCATGACCGCCGGGACCCTTTCGGTCCATGTGCTGGAAGAAGGTGTCCATTCGGGCAAGGGATCCGGCATCGTGCCGTCAAGCTTCCGCATCCTCAGGCAATTGCTGTCGCGGCTGGAAGATGAAGAAAGCGGCGCCATCCGGCCGGCCGAACTCCATGTGGAGATCCCCGCCGACCGGATCGAGCAGGCGCGACAGGCCGTGGTGATATTGGGTGACGAAGTCCGGACCTCGATGCCCTTCGTCGAGGGCATGCATCCCGTAACGGAGGATCTGACCGAACTGACGCTGAACGGTACCTGGCGCCCGCAGCTGGCCGTTACCGGCGTCGGCGGGGTGCCGCCGATCGAAAATGCCGGCAACGTGCTCCGGCCCTTCACGTCCCTGAAACTCAGCATGCGGTTTCCGCCGACGCTCGACGCCAAAAGCGGGGCGGCCTTCGTGAAGGCGCTCCTCGAGAAGGATCCGCCTTATGGCGCCAAGGTCACGTTCGAGATCAACAGTTTCGCGACCGGCTGGGCCGCGCCGGAACTAGCGCCCTGGCTGGCGGAGTCGCTCGACCGCGCTTCGGACCTGGCCTTCGGCAAGCCGACGGCCTTCCTGGGCGAAGGCGGAAGCATTCCGTTCATGGCGATGCTGGGCGAGAAATTCCCGGACGCCCAGTTCATGATCACCGGCGTGCTGGGGCCGCATTCCAATGCCCACGGCCCCAATGAATTCCTCCACATCCCGATGGGCAAGGCGGTCACCGTCGCGGTCGCCCAGGTGCTGAAGGACCATTATGCCGCGCATGGCCTGAACAATTGAACAGAGCCTGATCTAGGCTCGTCCACGCTTATATATTTCCGAAGCGTCAGATGATTTCATCTGCTTTGAAGTGACTCTAGGCGCGCACGGCGACGATCGCGTCGAGCTCGATCGGAGCGCCGCGCGGCAGCGACGCCACCCCGACCGAGGTCCGCGCATGCGCGCCACGAAGGCCGAACAAGGCAGCGAGCAGATCGGAAGCGCCGTCCATGATCCGCGCATGGCTGGTAAACTCCGCGGGAGAGCGGATGAACCCGTTGATCTTCAATATGGCCTCCACGCGTCCGAATTCGCCATCGAGAGCGGCGCCGATCTGCGCGGTGAGGTTGAGCGCGCACAGTCGCGCCGCGTCGATCGCATCCTCTATCGTCAGCGTCGTGGGAACCTCGCCCACATATTTCGGGACATTGTGCACGAGCGGCAACTGGCCGGCGATATGCAACATCGTCCCGGCGAGCCGGTATGGCCGGTAATTGGCGGCCGGCCGGGACGGCACCGGCAGCGTCAGTCCCAGCTCTCCAAGCCGTTCAATGACATGCGATTGCTCTTCGTCATGATCGGTCATTCACTGTCCTTGTGAAAGGTAACGCTCGATCTTGCTGCTTCGTCGACGCTGAGGCTGAAGATGTCGGGCCTGGAATAATGGCCCACGACATCGAAATCGTAGCGCGCCTTCACGAGTTCGCGTCGATCGATTTCGACCGTCAGCAATCCCGGTTCGTCGAACAGCGGACCGGCGAGCACGTCACCCAAAGGACCCACGATCACGCTGCCGCCGCGGATGTGCGGCCGGTCGGCGGCCCAGCCGTTCGAAGCCACGCCGAGTTCGGCAGGGCTGGGCCGGACCTGGCAGGCGCCGATCAGGAAGCAGCGGCCCTCATGCGCGATATGACGCATCGTGCTCTGCCAGATGTCGCGATCGTCGACGGTCGGGGCGCACCAGATGTCGAGCCGCTTGGCGTACATGGCCGTGCGCAGCAGCGGCATGTGATTTTCCCAGCAGATCGCAGCGCCGATGCGCCCGGCCGCGGTTTCGACGGCAGACAAAGTGGATCCGTCGCCCTGCCCCCAGATCAGCCGCTCCGCGCCGGTGGGCATCAGCTTGCGATGTTTCGCCGCCAGTCCCGCTTCCGGGGTGAAGAAGAGCGCGGTGCAGTAAAGGGTGGCGCCCGACCGTTCGATCACACCGACGACCAGGCTGCAGTTGGTCCGTTCGGACAAAGCGGCAAGCGCCTCAGTCTCCGCGCCCGGCACGTCGATGGCATTGTCGAAATATCGGGCGAAGGCTTCGCGGCCTTCGGGCAGCCGATAGCCGAGATAGGTGCCGAACGTCTCGCCCTTCGGATAACCGCCGAGCAAGGCCTCCGGCATCACGATCAGAGCCGCGCCGGAAGCCGCGATGTCATCCCCATAGCCCAGGATCGCATCGAGGGTGGCCGCCTTGCCGTCGGCATGCGATCCAAGCTGCAGGGCTCCGACCGTGTTTTTCGTCATCCGCGTCTCCCTCGATCGGTTGCGACGGCAGAAGTTCAGGCTGCCTTTCCCGAACGTATCGCGCGCCGCTGGTCGACGGCTTCTGCCAGGATGTCGAGCATTTCAACACTTTCCTCCCAGCCGGCGCAGCCGTCGGTGATGCTCTGGCCGTAAACGAGCGGCCGGCCCGACTCCAGCGCCTGCTGGCCCGCGACCAGATGGCTTTCGATCATCAGGCCGAAAATGCGCGTCTCCCCTTCCGCGAATTGGCCGGCAATGTCGCGGACCACCTCGATCTGATTCTCCGGCCGTTTCCGGCTGTTGCCATGGCTGGCATCGACCATCAGCCGGCAGGGAAGCGACGCAGCCGACGCTGCGCGGCAGGCCGAGTCGATATTGTTCCGGTCATAATTGGGTTCGGAGCCGCCGCGCAGGATGAGGTGACAATCCTCATTGCCGCCGGTCGCCACGATCGCGCTATGGCCGCCCTTCGTGACCGACAGGAAATGATGGGGCTGAGACGCCGCCTTGATCGCGTCCAGGGCGATGCGAAGGTTGCCGTCGGTGCCGTTCTTGAACCCCACCGGGCAGGAGAGGCCGGAGGCAAGTTCGCGATGGACCTGGGATTCGGTGGTGCGGGCGCCTATCGCACCCCAGGCGACGAGATCGGCGATATATTGCGGCGTGATCATGTCGAGATATTCGGTGCCGGCGGGAAGGCCCATCTCGTTGATGTCGAGCAGCAGTTCGCGCGCCGTCCGCAAGCCCTTGTTGATGTCGAAGCTGCCGTCGAGATCGGGATCGTTGATGAGCCCCTTCCAGCCGACCGTGGTCCGCGGCTTTTCGAAATAGACGCGCATCACGATCTCCAACCGGTCGCCAAGGCGCCGCCGTTCGCCCATCAGCCGCCGCGCATAATCGCGCGCCGCCTCGGGATCGTGGATCGAACAAGGCCCGACCACCACAAGCAGGCGATCGTCGTCGCCGTTGAGGATGGCATGGATCGCACCGCGCGCGGCAAACACCGTGTCGCTGGCATGTCCGCTGATCGCGAATTCGCGCAGCAGATGCGATGGCGGTGACAATTCCTTGATTTCGCGAATGCGAAGGTCGTCGGTTCGTTGCGTCATGATCTTGTCCTGATGAAGAAGGAGGCCGGATCCGGCACTCAGCCGGACTGGCGGCCGAAATCGGGTTCGGCGACGTCCTGTCCCTGCGCGACGATGCCGCGGCGTATCGCTCGCGTGCGCGTGAACAGATCGAACAGGGTGTCTCCGTCGTCGAGGCGGATGGCCCGCTGGAGAAAGGACAGGTCCTCGGTAAATCGCTGCAGCATGTCGAGCACCGCTTCCTTGTTGGTGAGGAAGATGTCCCGCCACATGGTCGGGTTGGATGCGGCGATGCGGGTGAAGTCGCGGAAGCCACCGGCGGAATATTTGATGACCTCGCTTTCGGTCACCCGCTCCAGGTCCGAAGCCGTCCCGACGATCGTATAGGCGATGAGGTGCGGCAGGTGGCTGGTAACGGCGAGGACGAGATCGTGATGCTTCGCGTCCATCCGCTCGACCTTGGCGCCGAGCGAAGTCCAGAAATCGGAAAGCCTTTGCACATCCTCCACCCGGGCATCGTCGGCCGGCGTCAGGATGCACCAGCGGCCCTGGAACAGGGTCGCGAAGCCCGCATCGGGTCCGCTATTCTCGGTGCCGGCCACCGGATGGGCCGGAATGACGACGGCTTCGGGCAGCACGGCGCGGAGGCTCGCCGCCACGGCAGCCTTGGACGATCCGACGTCGCTGACGATCGCGCCGCGCGGCAGATGATCGGCAAGCGCCGCGCCCGCTTCGGCCATCGCGCCTACCGGAACGCACAGAATGACGAGATCAGCATCGCCAACCGCGTCGCCCGGATTGTCCGCCACCCGATCGACCAGGCCGAGTTGCGCCGCCCGCTCCCGCACCGCCGCATCCATATCGTAGCCGGAGAGCCCAACCTCCGGCATGGCCTCCCGCACCGCGCGCGCGATCGACGATCCGATCAGACCGAGCCCGACAAGAGCGACATTCCGAAAACCCATGGTCATCCTCCCCAAATTCCGTTCGCGCGGCCCGCACGAGCACAAAAAAACCCGCTCCGTTTCGGGAGCGGGGCCTTAACCCTCGTGCGGTCCGCGCGTGACTAAATCGCGTCGGTCCGCACCGCTCCCCTATGGGCGGCGATAAAGCTGCTAAAATAATAGGCTGCGACGGGTGAAGCCCATGCGCCGTCGCTGCCGGCCATCAGGGCCAGCCGGTCGATCGCGACATGTTCGTTCGTGCCAAGGTTCGGCATATCCACTCCGTTGCCACGCGACATGCACCGGCCCAATGCCCGGCGTCAAGGCCGTTCGGCGGAGCAAAGCTTTCCCCGCTTGACAGACTGCCCGAGGGGCGTCAGCCTTTAGGGACGAGCGCAATCCTGCGCCTTTCGGAGCAAAGTGATGAACAAGGGACGAATCTTCGATCGCCTCTGTCCGATCGCCAGCTCCTATTTTACCAGCTCGTTTACCGGCCGATACGTTCTCTGAGGAGCGTATCGGGGCCGCACAGACACTTTCCCACAATTCGAGCTGAGATGCCGCCTGGAGCGCGGCCGCACATGGCGGCAGCGGGCGGCGATGGGACATTATGGTTGAGATCAAGAAAGAGCCGCAGCCGCAGGCCGGCACTGCGACCGTCAAATCACTGGAGTCGCTCCGGTCGAGGATCGATGCGCTCGACGAGGAATTGCTCGCGCTTATCGAAAGGAGGCTTGCCCTCTCGGCCTCGGCCGCGACCGTCAAGGAGAAGGACGCGACAGCGCCGCTCCGGCTACGCCCCCGCCGGGAAGCCGAGATATTGGACAGGCTGGTCGATCATGCCTCAGCGGCGCCGGAGACCCTGGTCAGGCGGGTGTGGCGCGAATTGATGGCGTTCGGGCTCCACGCCCAGGGGCCCATCGAACTTCTGATCCATGCGCCGGGCCGCAATACGACCGTTACCGAACATACGCGCGCCCGTTTCGGTTCGGCCGCGGCGATCACCCAGGTCCCGGACGTGGAGCAATGCCTGCATGCGGCGCGGACGCGCGAAGCGGTGGCGATCGTCGAGCTTCATCCGCTCAGCAATTGGTGGGTCGAACTGGGCAGCGAGGCGGCGCTGAGGATCTTCGATACGATAGGCGACGAGACAGGCGATATCCTTGCACTCGCCATCGGCCGTGTCTCCGAACAGGATGTCCCCCCCTCCCCGCTTTACCCGATCATCGGCATGGGCTCGCTCGAGCTTCGCCGCGGCAAGGGCGAGAATATCAGGGCACTGGCCGCCGCCGGCCATCTCCGCCTTTGCCTCAGCCAGGGGACGGCGCGATGAACGACCAGGCTGCACATTCTGGCCGGCTCGTCGGCAGCGCGTCCACCGGGCTTCGCGGGATCATCCAGGTGCCCGGCGACAAGAGCATGTCGCATCGGGCGCTGCTGTTCGGCGCCATGGCCGAAGGCGAGACAAAGATCACAGGATTGCTGGAGGGCGAAGACGTTCTCCGCATGGCGACGGCGGTCGAGGCGCTCGGCGCCAAGGTCCGGCGGACCGGCGATGGATCATGGCGCGTCGAAGGCGGCCCGTGGCACAGCGCCGACGCGCCGCTCGACTGCGGCAATTCCGGAACGGCGGCGCGCCTGCTGATGGGGGCGGTCGCGGGCATGGCGATCGAGGCGCGCTTCACCGGCGACCGATCCCTGAGCAGCCGCCCGATGCGCCGGGTACTGGCGCCGCTGGAGGCGATGGGCGCGAGGCTGGTGGACGGCGACAGCGATCGATTGCCGCTGACGGTCAAGGGGGGATCGCTCAATGGCATCAGCTATCGCAACGAAGCGGCATCGGCGCAGATCAAATCGGCCATATTGCTGGCCGGACTCCATGCGCAAGGCGAGGTCGAGGTGATCGAGCCGCGGCCGAGCCGCGACCATAGCGAAAATATGCTCCGTTCCTTCGGGTGCGATGTCGAGAGTATGGATCGGCATGGCGAGCGCTTCATCCGCCTGGGCGAGCGGCGGCACCTGAAGGCGAGCGATGTGGAAATCGCCGGCGACCCATCCTCCGCTGCCTTCCCGCTCGTCGCGGCATTGATCACGCCCAATTCCGAAGTGACCGTTCGGAACGTGCTGTTGAACCCGCTTCGCACCGGCCTGTTCGCGACGCTGGAGGAGATGGGCGCCGATATCGTTGTCGCCAACCGGCGCGTACGCGACGGAGAATGGGTCGGCGACGTCACGGCTCGCACGTCGAGATTGAAGAGCGTGGAGGTTCCAGCGCAGCGCGCGCCGTCGATGATCGACGAATATCCTATCCTCGGCATCGCCGCCGCCTTTGCCCACGGCCGCTCGATCATGCACGGCCTTGCCGAATTGCGGGTCAAGGAAAGCGACCGCCTGGCCGCCATCGTCGCCGGCCTCACCGCCTGCGGCGTCGCGGCGCGATCCGAGGAGGACAGCCTGGTCGTCGAGGGTCAGGGTACGGCGCCCGCCGGCGGATGCGACGTGACGACGCATGGCGACCACCGGCTGGCAATGTCCTTCCTCGTCATGGGCCAGGCAAGCGGCGCGCCCGTGACTGTGGACGAGGCGGAGATGATCGCGACGAGCTTTCCGGGGTTTGCGGACCTGATGCATTCCCTTGGCGCGCGGATCGAAGCGGGCGCGTGATGACGAAGCTGGTCGCCTATCAGGGCTGCCCCGGCGCCTTCGGGCATGAGGCATGTCTCACCTTCCTCCCCGATCGCGAACCGGTGTCGCAACTGGGATTCGCGCAGGTGATCGAGGCGGTGCTGGACAAACGAACCGGGCTCGGCATGCTGCCCTTGCGCAATTCCATCGCCGGCATGGTGCGGGAGGTGGAATCACTGCTGCCTGCGCGCCCGGTCACCATAATCAGCCGACATTGGCTTCCGATCCGGCTGCATCTGCTCGGCCGGCGCGGGGCGAGGATCGAGCAGATTCACAGCATCGTCAGCCATGAGATGGCGTTGGCACAATGCGGGATCAGCCTCGCCCGGCTCGACCGGACGATCTTGACGGCGCCGAATACGGCCGCCGCGGCGAAGGCGCTTGCGGAAGGACGGGATGAGGGTATCGCCGTGCTGGCGTCTGAAGCGGCCGCGGCGCTTTATGGCCTTTCCATCCTGCAGCGCGACATGCAGGACAAGCCGGACAACAGGACGGAATTCGTGATCGTCGCCGCGGGGGAGCGTCAAGATGAGCTTCAATAGCTTCGGCAAGGTCTTCCGCTTTGCCACCTGGGGCGAGAGCCACGGTCCGGCGATCGGGGCGATCGTCGACGGTTGCCCTCCGGGGGTCGCGCTCAGCGAGGAGGATATCCAGCCCTGGCTGGACCGCAGGAAGCCGGGCACGAACCGCTTCACCACCCAGAGGCGGGAAAGCGACCATGTCGAGATCCTCTCGGGCGTGTTCGAGGGCAGGACGACCGGGACCCCGATCAGCCTGATGATTCGCAACGAGGATCAAAGGTCCAAGGATTATGCGGCGACGGCCGGCGCCTACCGGCCGAGCCATGCCGATTATGTCTATGACGCGAAATATGGCGTGCGCGACTGGCGCGGCGGCGGCCGCAGCTCGGCGCGGGAGACCGCATCCCGGGTGGCAGCGGGCGCCATCGCCCGGAAGATCATCGATGAGGTGAAGATCCTTGCCTATGTCGTCGAGATTGGCGGCGACCCGATCGACCGCGACGCCTTCGACCTGGACGCGATCGAGCAGAATCCCTTCTGGTGCCCCGACCCACAGGCCGCGCTCCGCTGGGAAGCCTCGATCGACCAGGCACGGCGGGACGGAAGCTCGCTGGGCGCGATCGTCGAATGCGTCGCGGAGAATGTCCCCGCGGGTTGGGGCGCGCCCATTTACGCGAAACTGGACGCGGACATCGCCTCCGGCATCATGTCGATCAATGCGGTGAAGGCGGTCGAGATTGGCGGCGGTTTCGCCTCCGCGCGCTTGACCGGCGAGCAGAATGCCGACCGGATGCGAAGCGGCGACAATGGTCCCGTGTTCGCCACCAATCATTCCGGCGGAATCGTCGGCGGCATATCGAGCGGTCAACCCGTGCTGGTCCGGACGGCCTTCAAACCGACCGCTTCGATCCGCATTCCGCTCGAGACGATCGACCAGCAGAATCAGGATACGGAGATCGCCACCAAGGGCCGCCATGATCCCTGCGTCGGGATACGCGGCGCCCCGGTTGTCGAGGCAATGATGGCGCTCGTCCTCGCCGACCACAAGCTTCTGCACAAGGCGCAGTGCGGATGAGCGAAGGGCCCCGGAAGGAGCTTGTCGTCGCGCTCGGCGATCACAGCTACCCGATCCTGGTCGCGGACGGGCTGATCGACGATATGGGCGCGGAACTGGCGGGCATCAGTGCCGCCGAGCGCCTCATCGTCGTCAGCGACGAAATTGTCTGGTCGCTCCACGGGGCCCGCCTTTCGGCGTCGATCGCGAAAGCAGGACGCAGCGTCGCGCCCGTCATCCTGCCGCCCGGCGAAGGCACCAAGTCCTGGCCGGTCCTGGCCGACCTCGTGGATCGGCTGCTGTCGCTCGGTATCGATCGCGACGACCATCTCATTGCCTTCGGTGGCGGCGTGATCGGCGATCTCGTGGGCTTCGCGGCAGCGATCGTGATGCGCGGATGCGCCTATGTGCAGATCCCGACGACCCTGCTGGCGCAGGTGGATTCCTCGGTCGGCGGCAAGACCGCCATCAACACTGCAGCAGGCAAGAATCTGGTCGGCGCCTTCCATCAGCCCTCCGCAGTGCTGATCGATCCGTCGTTGCTGGACACCCTCCCGCTGCGCCATTTGCGCGCCGGCTATGCCGAAGTGGTCAAATATGGCCTGATTTCGGATCCCGATTTCTTCGCCTGGTGCGAAAGCCATGGTGCCGCCCTGATCGGCGGCGACCGGGACGCGCAGGTCCATGCCATATCGACAAGCGTCGCCAGCAAGGCGGCCATCGTCGGCGAGGACGAGCGCGAACGGAAAGGGCGGCGCGCGCTCCTCAATCTGGGCCATACGTTCGGCCACGCGCTGGAGGCCGAATGTGGCTTTTCCGATATCCTCCTGCACGGCGAGGCGGTCGCGGCGGGGAGCCTGCTCGCCTTCCTGTTCTCCGTCCGCCGCGGCCTCTGCCCGGCAGCCGACGCCGACCGTGTTCGGGATCATTTCAGCGCGGTCGGCATGGACCCGTCGGTCGCGGCTCCAGCCCTTCGCGGCGGCGGCAAGGCCCTGATCGCCCACATGCAGCTCGACAAGAAGAAGTCCGGCGGCACCCTGCCCTTCATCCTCGCCCATGGCATCGGCCAGGCCTTCATAGACCGCAATGTGGATATCGCGGATGTGGAGCTGTTCCTGGACGAGCAGGCGCGCGGGATCCGCCGCGATTGACTTTTCGCCCCGTTGCCGTCACCAGCCATTCCATGATCCAGACGACGAATTCGCGTGACATCGTGCCCGGCACTTCGCCGGCCGGCCCGCGGCGTTCGTCCATTTCCTATTACCGCTATCGTCACGCGAGGACGGGGCCGAGCTGATGTGCTGATCTGACAAGACGCCATTTTCGACCCCGTCCGGACCATCCGGGCGGGGTTTTTCTTTGATGAGGGGTGTGACGAATGCTGCAACAATTGGACATGGCCGGAGCCGCCGCCGCGATGCCGGAAAGCCGGACGACGCCGGCCGCCCATGGCTGCATCGACCGGGGTCCCAGTCCCGACGACTGGATCATCGAGCAGAATTGGCATGCCTTTACCGCGGAAGAGCATCGGGTTTGGGAAATATTGTTCCTTCGGCAGAAGGAGATGCTCCGGCACCGCGCCGTTTCCGGCTTCCTCGAAGGACTGGACCTGCTCAACTTCAGCCAGTCCGAAATCCCGGAATTCGCCAAGCTCAATACCATCCTGAACCAGCGGAACGGATGGACGGTCGTCGCGGTGCCGGGTCTGGTGCCGGACAGGATCTTCTTCCAGCTGCTGAGCGAGCGGCGCTTTCCGGCCGGCAATTTCATCCGCGAAGCTTCGCAGCTCGACTATCTGGAAGAGCCGGACGTGTTCCACGACGTGTTCGGGCACGTGCCTCTGCTCGCCGATCAGGCCTTCGCCGATTTCATGCATGCATTGGGCGTGCTCGGGCTCCAGGCGGGCGATAATGGCGCCATGCACCGGCTCGCCCGTCTCTATTGGTATATCGTCGAGTTCGGCCTGGTACGCGAGGCGGGCAAGGTGAGGATTTTCGGCGCCGGCATCGCTTCCAGCTTTGCCGAATCCCGCTACGCGCTGGAGAGCGACGAGCCGCAGCGGACCCGTTTCGACCTGATGCGGGTGCTTCGGACCCGCTATCGGTCGGACGCATTCCAGCGCGGTTATTTCGTGATCGAAAGCTTCGAGGAGCTTCTGAAGGACCTGCAGGGCACCGATCTGCTCGCCCTGCTGGCCGAGATCGAGGACCAGCCCGACCTGGAGCCGGACAGACTGTATCCGGGCGATCGGCCAGCTTAGACTCATTTGAAAGCAGCCGCACTGCGCTGCAAAAGCCACAGCCCGAATTTCATTTGCCCGAAGCGCTCAAATCCTTTTGCGATGGGGCCGGATGGCATTATTATTTGCGCCGAGGTAGCGCATGAACTTGCTTTGTTTATTGGGAATTCATCGGCGCTCGGTCCATGCGATCGCGCGCAAACAGGGCGTGACCGTCAGCATCTGCGAGCATTGCGCCCGGCCGATGGTGAAGCAGGAAGGCGGCCGCTGGGCGGCCGCCGAACCGCTTTAGCGCCCCCGACCGACAAGGCCGGTTTCAGCCGCTGTTGCGGAGCGCCGTCGCGACCGCATTGATCGACAATTGGATGCCCTCCCGGATCCTCGGGTCCTTCTCGCCTGCGCGATGCCGCTTCAGGAGTTCGACCTGGAGGAGATTGAGCGGCTCGATATAGGGCAATCTCAGCCGGATCGAGGCGTCGAGCTGCGGATTGTTCTCGAGCAGCCGGGATTCGCCGGTCATGGCCAGCAGGCAATCATGGGTCCTGTGCCATCCATCCCGGATGCGCGTGAAGATGGCGTCGCGCAACGCGGCATCCTCGACAAGCTCGGCATAGCGCGCGGCGATCCCCATGTCGGACTTGGCCAGCACCATCTCCAGATTCTGGAGCGTGGTGCGGAAAAAGGGCCAGGCTTCGGTCATTTCCCGCAGCAGACCGATATCGCCGAACGCATCGAGCCCCTGCCCGACGCCATACCAGCCTGGAAGCATCACGCGCGCCTGCGACCAGCTGAACACCCAAGGGATGGCCCGCAGATCCTCGATCCGCTCGGATCGGGTCCGACTGGCAGGACGCGAGCCGATCTTGAGTCCCGCAATCTCCGCGATCGGCGTCATCTGGCGAAAGAAGGTGGAGAAGCCTTCGCTTTCGTAGACGAGCTCCCGATAGGCGCGGAACGCCTCTTGCGAAATGCTTTCCATCGCACCGTAGAAGCGGTCGCGGCGCCGGGCCGAACGCGGCTCCAGGCTGGCCAGCAGACTCGCCGAGGTCATCGCCTCGAGATTGGCCATGGCACTTTCCCGCGTGCCATATTTGGCGGCGATCACCTCGCCCTGCTCGGTGATCCGGATCCGCCCCTGGACCGTACCCTTGGGCTGCGCCCGGATCGCGGCGAAGCTCGACCCTCCGCCCCGACCGACCGCGCCGCCGCGCCCGTGGAATATCTGCAGCGCGGTCCCAGCCTGCTCGAAGACTTCCGCCAGCATCCGGCTCGCCTTGTGGAGGTTCCAGACCGAGGTGAGATAGCCGCCATCCTTGTTGGAATCCGAATAGCCGACCATGACCTCCTGATGGCCCCTCGACCTGGCGAGAGCCATTGCTTCGGGCAGGCCGAACCAGTCGCGCATGACGTCCGGCGCCTTTTCGAGATCGCCGATCGTCTCGAACAGGGGGACGGCCATGATCGCGGCCTGCGGAGGATCGCCGGCGCGCCAGAGGCCGGCTTCCTTGAGCAGGATATTGACCTCGAGAAGATCGGAAACCCCTTCCGCCTTCGAGATGATATAGGTGGTGATCGCCTCCGCGCCGTACAGGCGGTGCGCCTCCGCCGCCGCGCGGACGATATCCAGTTCCGATTGCGTCTCTTCAGAATAGGTGGCGAAAGGATTGCCGAGGAGCCGGGTGCCGCCAAGCTCCCGCCGGAGCAAATCGATCCGATCGGCCTCCGACAGCTGCGCATAATCCTGCTCCACCCCGGCCGTGCGGAGCAGCTCCGCCACCACCCGCTCGTGGACCTCGGCATTCTGCCTGAGGTCGAGCGAGGCCAAATGGAATCCGAATGTCTCCACAGACCGTATCAAGCGACCGAGCCGGCCGCTGCTTCCCAGCCTGCCATCGCCCTCAGCATTGAGCGCGCGGGCGATCTCGGCCAAGTCGCCGCGGAAAGTTACGGGGTCCGGATAGGCTTCTGCCCGAGTCCGCGGCGCCGGCGACGGATCACGACCGCTGACCGCGCGGAAATTGGCGGCAAGGCGCGCGTAGATGCCGCTGAGCGCACGGCGATAGGGCTCGTCCGCACGTGCCGGAGCATCGTCTCCCGAAAGCGCTGCCAGCGTCTCGACGCCGGGCGTCACTTCGACGAGATCGCTGGAGATGGACAGCTCGGCGCCCAATTGATGGACCTCCGAGAGATAGTGGTCCAAAATCGTTTCCGCAGCGCGGGCGAGCGCGGAACGAAGAGATTGGGCATCGACGAAGGGATTTCCGTCGCGGTCGCCGCCGATCCAACTGCCGGGCCTGAGGAAGCTGGGTGGACGGCAGCCCAGCACCCGCTCCCAACGGGCGTAGAGGATGGGCAGGACCGGCAGGAAAATGTCCCGAAAATATGTCAGCGCCGTTTCGACCTCGTCCGCCACATAGAGCCTGTCCCTTCGCAGCGGGCGAGTTTGCCACAGCAAGGCGATCTGCCGGATAATGGCCGGCTCGATCAGGTCGCCTTCCTTGCTCTCGGTCTGCCCCTCGCCCCGCTCCCGCATCAACTCGGCGATGCGGTTGCGATGGTCGATCATGCTCTTGCGCCGAACCTCGGTCGGGTGCGCGGTCAGCACCGGCGCGATGAGCGCTTCCCGAAGCAGAGCTACGACCTGTTCGACGGAGACATTTTCCCGTCCCAGGGTGTCGATCGCCTCCGCCAGGGTCGCGCCGGGCTCGGCCGCGACACCCTGCCGGTCCTCGGCAAGATTGGCGAGCATCGACAATAGCATGAATCCCCGGACGAAGGACAAGGTGTCGTCCAGGCTGAGGGCGTCGAGATCGGGGTCGATGGCTTCCGCGCCGGCCAGGCCGCGATGCCGGCTGACCGATGCCGAGCGTATATGTTCGATACGCTGGAAAAGTTCGTCGCCGCCATAGACCCGGATGACGTCGCCGAGCAGCCTTCCCAAATAGCGGACGTCGGGATTCTGAACGATATTGGGTTCGGACGAAGCCATCAGACGGACAATCCTCGATTTGACATTCTACGTAGGGCGAACGAGCGCGGGACGGATATGGACGCAATGATCGGGATCGGCGTATGCAGCCTCGATGTTCGCTGTCCAGAGGCCTTTCGCATGCGCAGACGGGAAGAGGGCCGACTGAGGTGACCGACATACCCGTCGCCCAGAAGATACGGACGATGATCCTGGACGGCACCCTGTCGCCCGGGACCCGGGTCGCCGAGGCCGCCATCGCCGAGCGACTGGGCGTGTCGCGAACGCCGGTTCGCAACGTCATTCCCCTGCTGGCAGCGGAAGGGCTGCTGGAGCCGGTCGGCCGGCGCGGATATGCGGTCCGCCGCTTCAGCGTCGAGGACAGTTTCCGCGCCACCGAGATACGCTGCGTTCTGGAAGGCTATGCGGCGCGGGAAATCTGCGTCCGCGGCCCCGGCAAGGAGGTGATGGCCCAACTCCGCGACTGCCTTTCGGAAGGAGACCAGATCTTCGCCAAGGGTTATCTCGTCGAAGAGGACGAAGTCGCTTATGCGCGAATGAACCATCGCTTCCATGACATCATCGTTTCGGCGGCGGACGACGGGCTGCTCTTCGAACTTATCCAGCGTGTCTATGCGGTGCCGTTCGTCGCCCCCGGCGTGGTGGCCTTCAACCGGATGGCCCCTGCCGAAATCTTCCCCATTCTCAATTCCGGCCAGCATCAGCATCACGCCATCGTCGATGCGATCGGGGCCAGGCAGGCCGACCTTGCCGAAATGCTGATGCGCGGTCATTCGGGGCCGGCGCGCCGGAGCCTCGGTCTCGACAAGGATGGCGAAACCGAGAGCCCGACCTGAACCTCTGAATAGGCTCCAGCCGGTCACCCTCTGACCGGAACCCGCTTCGAGCGCGTCGCATCCGACACGATGTCACGCGAACTTATAGACAGCGGGCCGGTTCGACGGATCCGGCCCGCTGTTACGATCGGCGTCAGAAATTATAGGCCCGCTCGCCATGGTCGGTGATGTCCAATCCCTCGCGCTCGGCGTCGCTGGCAACCCGAAGCCCGAGCACCGCCTTGACGATGGCGAACGCGACGGCC
The DNA here is from genome assembly GCF_032378825.1 of Sphingosinicella rhizophila. Taxonomy (NCBI): domain Bacteria; kingdom Pseudomonadati; phylum Pseudomonadota; class Alphaproteobacteria; order Sphingomonadales; family Sphingosinicellaceae; genus Sphingosinicella; species Sphingosinicella rhizophila. The sequence continues at coordinate 225,599 of NZ_JAVUPU010000006.1, forward strand.
GAACCGATGGCCGACCAGGCGATGGCGATCGCCACCGCCTGGAATTGGATCACGACCTGCGAGGCGATCGAGAAATCCTCCGCCCCAAAACCGCCAAATATGGGCGCGGTGACGATCCCGGTGCCGATCGAGCCGACAATGCCGCCGATTCCGTGGATCCCGAATACGTCCAACGTATCGTCGAGCTTCAGCCGGTTCTTCACGGTGGCCACGAACCAGTAGCAGACGAGCGCCGCGACCGCGCCCAGCAGGATTGCGCCGATCACCCCCGACGTCCCCGCCGCGGGCGTGACGGCGACAAGACCCGCAATCGCGCCCGAGGCTCCGCCGAGCAAGGAGGCCTTGCCCGAAAAGACGCGCTCGGCCCCAAGCCAGGCCAGGACACCGGCGGCGGGAGCGACGAAGGTGTTGATCATCGCAATCGCGGCCCCGCCCGTGGCTTCGAGATTTGAACCGGCATTGAACCCGAACCATCCCACCCACAGGAGCCCCGTGCCGATCAGCGTCATGACCAGCGAATGGGGAGGCGTGGATTCCTTGAGGAAACCGATACGCTTGCCGGCAAAGAAGACGCCGACCAGACCGGCAATGCCTGCATTGATATGGACTACGGTGCCGCCCGCGAAATCGAGCGCGCCCATGCCGAAGATCAGGCCGTCGCTCGCCCACACCATATGGGCGATGGGCGCGTAGACGATCGTCGCCCATATGACGCTGAACAATAACATGGCCGAGAATTTCACGCGTTCGACCAGCGATCCGACGATCAGCGCGGCGGTGATCGCTGCGAAGGTCATCTGGAAGGCGACGAAGACAAGTTCCGGTATGCCGACGCCTTCGGAAAAGGTAGCCGCCATGCTATCCCCGGTGATTCCCGAGAGAAACAGCTTCCCGGTGCCGCCGACCACGGGAGATCCAGCGTCGAAGGCGAGCGAATAACCCCAGCCGACCCAGACCAGGATGACGACAGCGGTGATCCCCAATATCTGGCTCAGGACCGAAAGCATGTTCTTGGAGCGCACCAGCCCCCCGTAGAAGAGGGCGAGGCCAGGAAGGATCATCAACAATACGAGTATCGTGGCGGTCAGCATCCACGCCGTATCGCCCTTGTCCACCGTGAGTGCGGCAGGAGCGGCAGCATGTGCCGCCGATCCAAGGATCTGGAAAATCGCGAATATGCCGGTCAGACGGGACACGGCGCGCATAGACTTGTTCATGATATCCCCCAATTTGCTAAATCGCCGCTTCATCGGTCTCGCCCGTACGGATACGCACGGCCTGCTCGACGTCGATTACGAAAAGCTTCCCGTCACCGATCGTCCCGGTATTCGCGACCCGCTGGATGGTCTCGACCACTTGCGACACGAGATCGTTCGCCACGACGAGCTCTATCTTGACCTTGGGAATGAGGCTGGTCGTGTATTCGGCACCCCGATAGATTTCGGTCTGGCCCCTTTGCCGGCCGAAACCACGCACCTCCGACACGGTCATGCCCTGAAGCGAGAGATCGGTGAGGGCGTCGCGCACCTCCTCCAGCTTGAACGGTTTGATGATGGCGATGATCAGTTTCATATTGCCTCCCTCGAAATTGCTTCGCGTTCCAATGCCCCTCAGAAAGATACCGACGCCGAACCGACGATGCCGGCCTTGCTCGCGTTGCGGCCGCTCGGCGTCATGAACGTGCCGTTGGTATCGACATAGTTCAGGCCGAAGGTCAGGCGGTTCCAGGTGTAGGTCACCCCGAGTCCCCAATCGCTATATTCATCCCCGATCGTGAGATATGACGGGCCGAAACTGTGGCCGAAATGCGCGGTCAGGCCGACCGGCGTATTGGGAATTCCGGCCGACAGATCGGCGGCGACATAGAGATTATCTTCCTTGCCGGTTCCGACCGAGAGCGCCGATTGTTTCGGAGCATAATTGGCCGTCAGCTTCCCGGTGACGGGGCCGATCGTGTGCGCGACCGATGCATAAGGCTCGAAGAAATCGGAGCTTATGCCGCCCGAACCCGGATAATAATAATAGAGAATGCCTGCGTCGATCGTCGTGCCGCCGAACGTGCGCCGGTAGCCTGCGATGAAATTGATTTCCTGATCGGCGCCATTATAGACGTAGTCGTCGATCGAAGAGCCCCAGACGCTCGCATAAAAGCCGGAAATGTGGCTGACGCCCAGCGTTCCCTGAACGGCAAAGCGCTTGTCGGTCTGTGAAATGCCGCGAAAGCGATAGTCGCTGACGATCGTGGCTCCGCCGCTGACGGTGAACTCGCCTGGCACTTCCTGCGCCGAGACGGCGGGCGACGCGGCAAGGCCGAACCCGAAGGCGGAAGACAAAACGAGAATTTTGACGCGCATGATTGGTACCCCCTTGGTGGTATCAATCCTCTCCGCCTACGGGATCCCATCTCGGGATGTCGAACAGGTTACCGTAAGATGTCAGAGTTGTGCACATAATGTTGCGGCGCACAATAGGCTAAATTCGGGATCCCGATATTTCTCGCAGTTGCGCTTTCAAGCAATTGATCTGGCTGCGTTTATGCTTTTTGAGAAAGAAACATATCGACTGCTGCAGCGCACTCGCGGCCTTCCCTTATTGCCCATACGACGAGCGATTGACCGCGCCGCATGTCTCCGCAGGCGAAGACTCTCGGCACGCTGGTCTGATAATCCGCCATATTGGCCTTGACCGCGCCCAACGGGCCGAGCTCCACGCCGCTTTGGGCGACCGCACCCTCGATCTGCGGTCCCAAGAAGCCCATCGCCAGGAGAACGAGATCGGCCCTGAGCTCAAGCGGCTTGCCGTCACGCTCGCACTGGAGGGCGGCGACCCTCCCTTCCGCTCCGACGAAAGCCTTGGTGATGGTCGAGAATTCCCGATCCGCGCCTTCCTCTTGCGACGAAGAGGTGCGAAGCTTCATCGGCCAATGCGGCCAAGTCAGCGCCTTGTCCTCCGCGAAGGGCGGCTGCGGCATGATTTCGAGCTGCGTCACCGAAAGCGCGCCCTGGCGATGAGAGGTGCCGATGCAATCCGACCCGGTGTCGCCGCCGCCGATCACGACGACGTGCTTGCCCGTCGCGGAAATGGTGCCGGCGGGCGCCGCCCTGCCTTCGCCATCGCCTGCGTTGCGACGATTCTGCTGGGAGAGGAAGTCCATCGCGAAATGGATGCCGTCCAGGTCCCGGCCCGGCACATCCAGGTCGCGTGGAAGCTCGGCGCCGCCGGCAAGGACCAGGACTTCATAATCATCCATGATGCGCTCAACCGAAAATTCCCGGCCGATATACATGCCCGTTCGGAAGATGACGCCTTCGCTTTCCATCTGCGCGATGCGGCGGTCGAGCTGATCCTTGGCCAGCTTGAAATCAGGAATGCCATAACGAAGCAGACCGCCGACCCTGTCGTTCTTTTCGAACACGGTCGGAGCATGGCCGGCCCTTGCCAGTTGCTGCGCACAAGCAAGACCAGCCGGGCCCGAGCCGACGACGGCGATCCGGCGGCCGGTACCGCGCGGGGCCAGCTGCGGCCTGATCCAGCCTTCGCGCCATCCGCGATCGACGATCTCGCATTCGATCGACTTGATCGTCACCGGGTTATCGATGATGTTCAGGGTGCAGGATGCTTCGCACGGTGCCGGGCAGACGCGGCCGGTGAATTCCGGAAAGTTGTTGGTTTCATGGAGTCTGTCCAGTGCGGCGCGCCAATCGTCGCGATATACGAGATCATTCCAGTCGGGGATCAGATTGTTGACCGGACATCCGCTATGACAGAAGGGAATGCCGCAATCCATGCAGCGTGACGCCTGGGCGCGCACCTCCTCGGCCGGCGGCTCGACGACGAACTCGCTCCAATTCCTGATCCGCTCCTTCGCCGGCGCATAGGAACGCTCGCGCCGATCGATTTCCAGAAAGCCGGTTGTCTTGCCCATGTCTTACGCTGCCGCCATGTCGGCGGAACGTGCCGCCTCGGTTTCAAGATCACGCAAAGCCCGTCGATATTCGATCGGCATTACCTGCACGAAATGCCGGGCCGCTTTGCCCCAATCAGCGAGCAACTCCAGCGCGCGCTGGCTACCGGTCGCGCGGGCATGCCGCTCCACCAGCTCCTTCAGCCGATCCTCATCCTCCACCGGCTCCAGCGCGATGCCGGCGCCATTGCATTGGAGCTCGAGCCGGTTGTCCGGATCATAAACGAAGGCGATGCCTCCGGACATGCCGGCGGCAAAATTGCGGCCGACGGAGCCGAGCACCACCACAAGCCCCCCCGTCATATATTCGCAGCCATGGTCGCCAACGCCTTCGACCACGGCGATGGCGCCCGAATTTCGGACCGCGAACCGCTCCCCCGCGACGCCGTTGAAATAAGCTTCGCCGGCAATGGCGCCGTACAGAACGGTATTGCCGACGATGATGTTGGCGGTGGCGTCGCGGTGAGCCTCCGGCGGCTGGCGGACGATGATCCGTCCACCGGACAATCCCTTGCCGACATAATCATTGGCGTCGCCGGTCAGGTCCAGCGTCACGCCGCGGGCAAGGAATGCCCCGAAGCTTTGGCCGACGGTCCCGCGCAAGCGCACCAGGATCGTATCCTCGGGCAATCCATCATGGCCGTAGCGCAGGGCAACCTCGCCCGACAACATCGTGCCGACGCTGCGGTTCACATTGCCGACCTCCCGTTCGATCAGGACGGCTTCGCGACGCTCCAGAGCGGGCTGGGCGGCGGCGATCAGATCGCGATCGAAGACATCCTCCAGGCCGTGCTGCTGGCGTTCCTTGTTCCAGCGGGCCGCAGCATTATCTGTCTTCGGCGAATAGAGCAGACGGCTGAGATCGACCCCCTTCGCCTTCCAATGGTCGACCGCCGGCCGGGCGTCGAGCAATTCCGGTCGGCCGATCATTTCATCGAGCTTGCGGACGCCGAGCGACGCCATGATCGCCCGCAGTTCCTCGGCGACGAAGAAGAAGTAATTGATGACATGTTCGGGCTGTCCCGTGAAACGGGCGCGCAGTACCGGATCCTGCGTCGCGACCCCGACGGGGCATGTGTTCAGATGGCATTTGCGCATCATGATACAGCCGCTCGCGACCAGCGGTGCCGTCGCGAAACCGAATTCGTCGGCACCCAGGATCGCCGCAATGGCGACGTCCCGTCCCGTTCTGAGGCCACCGTCGGCCTGCACCGATATACGGCCGCGCAGGCCGTTGAGAACCAAAGTCTGCTGGGTTTCGGCGAGACCGATTTCCCACGGCAGGCCGGCATGGCTGAGCGACGTCAGAGGCGAAGCACCCGTCCCGCCTTCGAATCCGGAAATGGTGACATGATCGGCCATCGACTTGGCAACTCCGGCCGCTACCGTGCCGACACCGACTTCCGACACGAGCTTAACGGAAATGCGCGCCCGCCGGTTGACGTTCTTGAGATCGTGGATGAGCTGCGCCAGATCCTCGATCGAATAGATGTCGTGGTGCGGCGGCGGCGAGATCAGACCGACGCCAGGCGTCGAATGACGGACCGCAGCGATATTCCTGTCGACCTTGTGGCCGGGCAGCTGGCCGCCCTCGCCGGGTTTCGCCCCTTGCGCGATCTTGATCTGGAGATCGTCGGCATTGACCAGATATTCGGTGGTGACGCCGAAGCGGCCCGATGCCACCTGTTTGATGGCCGAGCGCATGGAATCGCCATTGTCGAGCGGCCTGAAGCGATCGCTTTCCTCGCCCCCCTCGCCCGTGTTGGAACGGCCACCGATCCGGTTCATGGCAATCGCCAGTGTGGTATGCGCCTCCCGGCTGATCGAGCCGAAGCTCATGGCGCCGGTCGCAAAACGCTTCACCAGCGCGGCGGCTGGCTCGACTTCCTCCAGCGGCACCGGCGATCGCGTCGTTTTCAGTTCCATCAAGCCCCGGATCGTCATCAAGCGCCGGTTCTGGTCGTTTATCGCCGCCGCGAAGCTGGCATATTTTTCCGGCAGATTGCCCCGCACGGCGTGCTGGAGATCGGCAATGCTGTCCGGGGACCAGGCATGATCTTCACCCTTTACGCGCCAGGCATAAGTGCCGCCCAGATCCAATATATCCGAGGGCTTCCGATAGGCGAGCTGATGGCGGCGCGCGGCCTCCTCCGCGATTTCCTCGATACCAGCGCCCTCGATCATGGTGGCGGTACCGGAAAAATATTTGTCGATGAACGGCGTGGCCAGGCCGACCGCATCGAAGATCTGCGCGCCGCAATAGGATTGATACGTGGAGATGCCCATTTTCGACATGACCTTGAGCATGCCCTTGCCGACGGCCTTGATGTAATTGGCCCGGACCTTTTCCGACGGCAAGGCCACCGCATCGGCCACGCGCAAGGCCTCCAGCGTCTCGAGTGCCAAATAGGGATTGATCGCCTCCGCACCATAGCCGGCAAGCACGCAGAAATGGTGGACCTCACGCGCTTCGCCCGTCTCCACCACGAGCCCTGTCTGCATCCTGAGGCCCTGGCGGATCAGATGATGGTGGACCGCGCCGGTCGCCAGCGCCGCCGGGATCGGCACGCGATCGGCGGAGGTGCCGCGATCGGAGAGGATGAGAACGTTGATGTCGGCCAGAACCGCTTCGGTCGCCTCCCAGCATAAGCGCTGCAATGCGGCCTCGAGCGCCTTGCCCGTGCCGCCGCCTGGCCAGGTTGCATCGAGCGTGGCGGTTCGGAAGCTGCCGTCCATCGCCTCGTGGATCGAGCGGATCTTCTCCAGATCCTCATTGTCGAGGATCGGCTGCGATACTTCCAGCCGTTTGAAAGCGCCCGCATGGTGCCCGAGCAGGTTCGGCCTCGGGCCGATCATGGACACCAACGACATCACCATCGCCTCCCGGATCGGGTCGATCGGCGGATTGGTGACCTGGGCGAAGTTCTGCTTGAAATAATCGTAGAGAAGCTTGGGGCGCTTCGACAGCAAGGCGATCGGCGTATCATTGCCCATCGATCCGATCGGATCTTCGCCATGCTGGCCCATCGGCGCCAGGAAGAGCTTCAGATCTTCTTCCGTATAGCCGAAAGCCTGCTGCAATTTGCGCAAGGTGCCGGCATCGGCGGGATCATTTGTCGCGGCCGCCGGCGGGAGCTCCTCCAGCTTGAACTGGGTGTCCCGCAGCCACTCGCCATATGGTTCGGCCTCAGCGAGCTTTGCCTTGATCTCCTCGTCCTCGACGATCCGGCCCTCGTCGAGATCGATCAGCAGCATGCGCCCAGGCTGCAGCCGCCATTTGCGGACGATATTCTCCTCCGGGATCGGCAGCACGCCGCTTTCCGAAGCCATGATGATGCGGTCGTCGTCGGTCACGGTGAAACGGGCCGGACGCAGGCCATTGCGATCGAGCGTAGCACCGATCTGCCGGCCGTCCGTAAAAGCGATCGCCGCAGGTCCGTCCCATGGCTCCATCAGGGCCGCGAAATATTCGTAAAAGGCCCTGCGATCGGGGTCCATCTGGCTGTTGCCGGCCCAGGCCTCGGGAACCAACATCATTATCGCGTGCGGCAGCGAATAGCCGCCGGCCACCAGCAGCTCGACGGCATTGTCGAGACTCGCCGTGTCCGACTGCCCATGCGGAATGAGCGGCCACATCTTGTTGAGATCGGCGCCGAGCAGCGGCGATTGCAATGTGCGCCTGCGCGCGTTCATCCAGTTAACATTCCCGCGGACGGTGTTGATCTCGCCATTGTGGGAAATGAAGCGGAATGGGTGGGCGAGCTTCCAGGAAGGGAAGGTATTGGTCGAAAAGCGCTGGTGCACCATCGCCAGCGCCGACGTCGTCAGCGGATTGAGCAAATCCTTGTAGAAGCTGCCGACCTGGGTCGCGAGCAGCAAGCCCTTGTAGACGACCGTCCGGCTCGAAAAGCTCGGGATGTAGAAATTGGCGATCCCGGGCAGGTCCTTCTTGACGGCCAGATCGCCGAGCGGATTGAGAGTCTGCTTGCGGATCGCCAGGATCTTGCGTTCGAAAGCGTCCTGATCCTTGACGCGCGCACCGCGTGCGATGATCGCCTGGCGGATCACCGGCATCGCCGCGACGATGGTCGGGCTCATACCCTTCGTGTCGGTGGGCACGTCGCGCCAGCCCAGCAGGATCTGTCCTTCGATCTCCACGAAATGCTCGAGCTGCGCGATAGCGGCTTCACGGCTGCGCGGATCCTGCGGCAGGAAGCACATGGCGACCGCATAGTCGCCGGGCGGCGGCAGGCTGATGGCATTGCCCTCCGCCCAATGGCGCAGCAACGCGTCCGGGATCTGAATGAGACAGCCCGCGCCATCGCCGATCAGGGGATCGGCACCGACCGCCCCGCGATGGTCGAGATTCGCGAGCATCTGGAGACCATCACGGATGATCCCGTTCGATTTCTGCCCGCGAATGTTCGCAACGAAACCGACGCCGCAGGCGTCCTTTTCGTTGCGGGGATCGTAAAGACCCTGTTTCGCAGGCTGTTGCATCGTCAAACCCCTATCCGCCGTTCATAGGCTTCGATTGCGTCGACATGGAGCAAGGTGAGGGCGATTTCGTCGCGCCCCTCCATCAGGCATTCCCGCCGAAACGGGTCCAGATCGAAAGCGAAGGCCTCCCCATGGCACAAAACCGTCATGATTTCGAGATCGATCCGGATTTCATGCTTTGCCGCCCAGGCCAGCAGGCGATCGACCTCGGCCTGGCCGAGCACGACCGTCACCAGCCCGTTCTTGAAGGCATTGCTGGAAAAGATGTCGGAAAAGCCAGGCGCGATCACGGCCTTTATGCCCATGTCGGCGAGCGCCCAGACAGCATGCTCGCGACTGGACCCGCAACCGAAATTGTCACCGGCAATGAGGATCGGCGCGCCGGCATAAGCCGGATCGTCAAAGACGTTGCCAGGGTCCGCGCGCAAGGCCTGAAAGGCGAAACGCCCAAGGCCATGACGCGAAACCGTCTTAAGATGCTCGGCGGCAATGATCATGTCGGTGTCGACATTCTTGCGCCCGAGCGGAAATGCGCGGCCTTCGACCTGCCGAACAGGAATCATTGCACCAACTCCCGGACATCGGTCAGCCGACCCGTGACCGCAGCGGCGGCCGCCATGGCGGGCGAAACGAGATGCGTACGGGCGCCCGGCCCCTGACGCCCTGCGAAATTTCGGTTCGAAGTGGAAGCGCAACGCTCACGCGGCGGCACCTTATCCGGGTTCATGGCGAGGCACATCGAGCAACCCGGCTCGCGCCATTCGAAGCCGGCCTCAATAAAGACTTGGTCGAGCCCTTCCTCCTCGGCCTGCCGCTTCACAAGTCCGGACCCCGGCACCACCAGGGCCTGCTTGATGCCGGCGTCGACCTTGCGGCCGCGCACCACGCTCGCCGCCGCCCGCAGATCTTCGATGCGACTGTTGGTGCAGCTGCCGATGAAGATATGCTCGACGCTCACATCCTGCATCGCCATGCCCGCGGCGAGGCCCATATAATCGAGCGCGGTGCGCGCCGCTTCCCGCCTTGCAGGATCGGCAATAGCCTCCGGATCCGGCACCCGATCGACGATGGAGACGACGTCGTCGGGGCTGGTCCCCCAGGTGACGTTCGGCGCGATATCCTGTGCGTCCAGCCGCACGCTCTTGTCGAATAGCGCGCCGTCGTCGGTCAGAAGCGTCCGCCAATAGGCGACCTGACGATCCCAATCGGCGCCCTTCGGGGCCATCGGGCGACCCTTCAGATAGGCAAAGGTCTTGTTATCGGGAGCGAAGAGGCCGGAACGCGCCCCGGCCTCAATCGACATATTGGCGACCGTCAGCCGCCCTTCGATGCTCATATCGGCGAAGGTCGAGCCGCGATATTCGATGACATGGCCAGTTCCACCAGCTGCACCGATCCGACCGATGATGGCGAGGATCAGGTCCTTCGCAGACACGCCGAAGCCGAGCGACCCTTCGACCCGAACTTCCAGGGTTTTCGAGGGCTTCAGATGGAGGGTCTGGGTGGCGAGGACATGCTCAACCTCGCTGGTACCGATCCCGAATGCCAGCGCGCCGAGCGCGCCATGGGCGGCGGTATGGCTGTCGCCGCACACCAAAGTCGTGCCGGGCAAGGTGAAGCCCTGCTCCGGACCTACGACATGGACGATTCCCTGTGCCTCGGCGGTGTCGGCGATGTAAGGGACGCCGAATTCAGCGACATTGGCTTCCAGCGCCGCCAATTGGGTGGCGCTTGCCGGGTCGATGATCGGCAGCCTGGTGCCATGATCGTCGACACGTCGCGTCGTCGGCAGGTTATGGTCCGGAACGGCCAAGGTGAGATCGGGACGGCGCACCTTGCGGCCGGCCAGGCGCAGGCCTTCGAAGGCTTGCGGCGACGTCACTTCGTGGACGAGGTGGCGATCGACATAGAGGAGGCAGGTGCCATCCGGCGCCCGTGCGACGACATGATCATCCCAGATTTTCCGGTAGAGGGAGCGGGGACCGTTCATCCGCAGCACCCCCGGTTCATCTGGATGAGCTGCAGCGAGGCCTCATGGCGCACGAGATCGCTCCTGAGAATTTCGCGCACCCGGGATCCGAAGGCGGAACAGCCGATCCCGCCCCCCAGATCGGCGGTGCGGCATCCTTCGCCGATCGTCCGCTCCAGCGCGCGGTCGAGCATTTCCGCCTGTGCCGCGAAACCGAGCGATTGCAGCATCATCGCTGCGCTGGCGATAGCGCCGCCGGGGTTGGCTCGATCCAGCCCGGCAATATCCGGTGCCGAACCATGGATGGGCTCGAACAATGCCGGCCCGCGGTCCCCCGTGCTCGAAGATCCGAGCAGCCCGATCGATCCGCCGATCACCGACATTTCGTCGGACAATATGTCGCCGAACAGGTTTTCGGTGAGGATGACGTCGAACTGGGTCGGACGCGTCACCAAGGCCATTGCCGCCGCGTCGACGTAAAGATGATCGAGCGCGACGTCGGGATAGGCCGAGGAGACCTCGATTACGATCTTCCGCCATAATTTGGATGTCGCCAGGACGTTGGCCTTGTCGACGGACGTCACCCGGCACCGCCGCTCGCGCGCGGCACAAAAAGCGACATGGGCAATGCGCTCGATCTCGGTACGAGAATAATGACAAAGGTCGGATGCGGCGTCGTCGCGTATCACCTTCTCGCCAAAATAGAGACCGCCGGTGAGCTCTCGAACCACCAGGATGTCGGCGCCCCGCGCGATATGCGACTTGAGCGGCGACAGCTCCTCGAGACCGTGCATGACGCGGGCCGGGCGCAAATTGGCAAACAGGCCCAGTGCCGCCCGCAGCTTCAGCAGGCCCGCTTCAGGCCGTTCCGCGCTATCATCCCATTTCGGCCCGCCGACCGCGCCGAGCAGGATCGCGTCGGCGCCGCGGCAAGCGGCGAGCGTTGTTTCCGGTAAAGGAACGCCATGCGCGTCGATCGCAGCGCCGCCGAAATCATGCTCCTCGAAAACGAGGCCGAGATCGTACGCGTCGGACAGGAGCCGAAGGCACTGCACCGCCTCGGCGGCCACCTCCGGACCGATTCCGTCGCCGGGCAGGAGGACGATCCTCCCCGAGTCGTTCTGCGCTTCCTGGCCACGCTGCATCAGCTCTCGCCTTTCCTTCACCACCAAAGAAAAACCCCCGCTCCTGGAGAGAGCGGGGGTTCCTGATTTCCGGTCCTGATCAGACCTTATCCAGAACCACCCGCCGCGGGGTCTTTGATGGTAAGAATAGTCACGGCAATGCGCGCAGCGCGGCGCGCCACGGCCTTGGCCCCGTCCATCAGCACCTGTTCAAGCATCATTGCTCTTACCATCCCCATGGGATCCCATTTACCTTCGATATGCTGCATTGCGGCAGCGATCAACCCAAATTCGCCTTAGCGGCGTTTCTCGATCATTCGGAGAGCGGGGAAAAGGGATCCCAAGTCATGAGTGGAGCCTGCTTCACGTCATCAGACCCTATGCGGCAACGGCACCTTGATCGGCACCGAAGTAAGGAGCCAGTTCCCGAACATCGGCACCGATCGCCGTCTTGTGCCCCTTGCGATCGAGAATGGCCGCGAGCGCAGGCGGCGCGGAGATAGGCTGCCCGACCAGCGGTTCCAGCACATCGGCGAATTTATAGGGGTGCGCGGTGGCGCCGGCGATCCAGGGCCGTTCCGTCTGCTCCGCCCCGAGCCGCGCGAAAACCTCCGCCGCGATCGCCGAGTGCGGACACCACAAATAACCTTTCGCATGATCGGCCTTGATCCGCGCCGCGATCGTGTCGTCGTCGACCAGTTCCACACGCAGTTCACGCTGATCGGGAGGAAGATGAACGAGCCGCTCGAAATTGCTGGGTGCGCCTACATCCATGGCATTGGCGATGGTCGCGACCGACGCACGCGGTGCATAATGGCCGTCGCGATGCCAATCGCTCAGCGTTCGATTGGCATTGGTCGCGATGACGACCGGCCCGATTGGGACGCCCGCGGCGCGGATATAGAGTGCGGCGAATGCATGACCCAGATTACCCGTGGGGATGATGAGACCCGGCTTCTTGCCGGTCTCGCCAAACATCTTGACCGCGGCGGCCGACCAATAGGTCATTTGCGGCAAGAGCCGACCGATATTGATGGAATTGGCCGAAGTCAGGCGGTGCGCGGCAACCGAAGCAGGGTCGGCGAAAGCCGCCTTCACCATCGTCTGGCAATCGTCGAAGTCGCCGGCCACCTCGAACGCCCGCACCGGATCATTCCAGCATGTCAGCTGGAGTTCCTGGAAAGGCGATACCCGGCCTTTGGGATAGAGGATGAGTGCGCGGACGCCGCGCCGTCCCTCGGCAGCGCAGCCCACTGCCCCGCCAGTGTCCCCGGACGTCGCCGCCAATACCGTCAATGGATGGTCGGGATCGCCGATCCGATCGAAACAGGCCATCAGAAATCGTGCGCCGAAATCCTTGAAGGCACCGGTCGGCCCATGGAACAGCTCAAGGACATGAAAGCCCGGCCTGTCGGCATAAGGTCGGACCATCGGCACCGGAAAATCCAGAGCTTCGCGGCAGATCGCCGGGAGTTCGCCTTCCAACCGATCGCCAGCAAAGAAGGGAGCGAGCAGGGTTGCCGCGAAGTCCGCCAGCGGACGATCCGCCCGAAGCGCGCCTACGTCCAAGTCCGGCAAGGCAGCCGGCAGATACAAGCCTCCGTCCGGCGCGGCACCGTGGCGAATCGCCTCGCTGAGGGAGACGGACGGCGCCGAACCTCTGCTGCTCACATATTCCATCACCCAACCACCTCTAGAAATTGCGCGCGGCAGGCGCTTGCCCCACGGCGGGTCCTGATAAGGTCAATGCTGCCCGCGGCACAACCCGTCGCAAGGGCAATGCCGCCCTCCACGTCCGACCGGTCAGGCGGTGCGCAGGAGCGGAATGGCTTCACCCATCTCGAATGCCGGAGCGGACTTGAGTAGCAGGCCGCGCTGAAGATCCATGATATCGGCGAAGACGGCACTCGCGGTCGGCCAACGGCCGGCGCCCTTGCCGTGCAGGCATCGCTCCAACCCGGCCGCGTCGCGGACGAGGAAGCGATTTTCCTCGTTGCGTGCGCCTGCCAGCGGATGATCGACCGAGAGGCCCTCGATCTGCACCCCGGCATGGACCCGGCCATCCGCATCGAGCCAACAGCGCCCAACCTGCTTCAGGACCTCGCCCCGTGCGAGCGCGGCCTGGGCCTGCTCCGTGGTGACTTCCCTAAGCGACTGCCTTGCAATGCGATCGGTCGGCAAGGCGACTCCGAAGGCCTCGCGCACGAGCAGCGACAATTTGTCGGCGACGTCATGACCGTCGACATCAGCGGCCGGATCGGCTTCGGCAAAACCGAGCTCCTGCGCCTTCGCTACCGCCTCGTCGAACGACCATCCCTCGCTCAAACGGCTGATCAGGAAATTGCCGGTGCCGTTCATCACGCCTTCGATGGCCTGGATGCCGGCACTCCCGCCGAGCCGCGCTAGCATTTCCAGCACCGGCGTGCCGCCGCCGACGGCGGCGGAGTAACGGAGCGAAGCGCCGCTGGCTTCCGCGCAGGCGTGGAGCGCGTCATAATGTTTTGCGATCGCCGCCTTGTTCGCCGACACCACATGGGTACCGGACCGGAGCGCCGACCGCATGATCTCGGCGGCCTCATCGGCACCGCCGATCAGCTCGACGACAAGATCGGGGGCCTCGCCGAGCGCGCGATGGAGATCGTCAGTGAAGTCGGCATGTTCTTCGTGAAGATGCGGCCGGCGCACGAGAACCGGGTTGATTTCGAACAGGTCCGGCCGCCCCTTCAGATAATCCAGCACGCCGGCACCGACCGCACCGCAACCGAGCAATGCGACGCGTAGCTTGGGACCCTTCAACGGAAGCGCGCTTCGCGCAGGAACATTGGCGACGGTCGTCGCCTCCGCCGATCCCATCGCAGCGACCTCGATCAGCACATCCTGGGCTTCGGCCGCGACAATCGCCTTGTCCTGGATGAGTCCCGCGCTGGCCTTGGCGGCCTCCCCATAGCTCAATTCCGCATAGCGCTCCGCAAGGGGATTGCGGGCCGGGTCCGCAGTATAGACTCCGTCCACATCCTTGATCAGCCGCACCCGATGCGCGCCCAGCCTGGCGGCAAAGAAGACAGCGGTGAGATCGGTGCCACCACGCCCCAGCGTCACCACCCCATATTCGTCATGCCCCGCAGTGAAGCCCGGAACAACGACCACTTCATGGTGGTCGAGCTTGGCCAGGATCGCATCCGCATCCAGTCCTGTCAGGTTCGAATCCAGCGGCGCGCCCTCCGCCATCAGGCCCATTTCATGGGGGTCCATGGTGCAGGCGCGCACGCCGATGCGGGTGAGTGCCAACGCCATCAGCGCAGCGGAGTGAAGCTCGCCGACGCGGGCCAGGCGCGCGAGCAACGCAGGTGCGTCGCCACCCACGCGCATGCCCTGATTCAGCAGAGCATCCGTCTCGCCGCCCAATGCGGAGACTACGGCGACGACCTTTTCGCCGTCGCGAATGTGACGGTAGATTTCCAGTGCCGTCGCCGGATAGTCCGATTCCACCCGGAGCACCGAGCTTCCGAATTTCAGGACGCAGAGCCGTGCCGGTTGGGCGGTTGCACTGTCTTGCTGTGTCATTGCTGCTTCGCTTTCGAGTTTGAAGTTCATCGGGCATAAAAAAACCCGCTCGCCTGGAAGGTGAGCGGGTTGGAAAATCTTGGCTTCAGACCGTCGTCAGCCGCATCCCCCCCGCTCGCGCATGGTGATGGTGGTAATGGCGATGATAATGGTCATGGACGCACGGACGGGAGCGTCCGCACGGCTGGCAGGGAAACGGGAATAAGAAAAGTTCAAATTCATCTTCACCCCTGAAGCACGCGCCCGGGAAACCGGACGGGACGTGCTTTCCGGGCGCCAACTGCCTCCAAGCCCGGCCGTTCGTCAACCAAAAAAGCAATCGAGGCGCATTTGCCGGGAGGCGCGTTGCCCCCGCGCCACGCCGCGCGATGACCAATCAGTCCCCCGGATCGCCCTTGCCTGCGCCTCAGGGCCGCTGCTGTCCGGTGCCGCGGACAATATATTTGAAGGTCATCAGCTGTTCCGGGCCAACCGGACCTCTGGCGTGCAGCTTGCCGGTGGCGATGCCGATTTCAGCGCCGAACCCGAACTCGCCCCCATCGGCGAACTGGGTCGACGCGTTCCACATGACGATCGCGCTGTCCACGCGGTTCAGAAAGAGTTCGGCCGCAGCTTCGTCTTCCGCGACGATCGCTTCGGTGTGGCCGGTGCCATAAAGTTCGATATGGGCCATCGCCTCACCGATGTCGGCCACGACCCGAATGGAGAGGATGGGCGCCAGATATTCGGTCGACCAGTCCGACTCCGCGGCCGCCTTCATCGGCACGAGGGCCCGGCTTTCGGCATCGCCGCGCAGTTCGCAGCCATCCAGCGCCGCCGCAATGGCGGGAAGCAGCGCCGGCGCCGCGGCGCGATCGATCAGCAACGTCTCGGTCGCGCCGCAGATCGATGTCCTGCGCATCTTGGCGTTGGCGACGACCGCGACCGCCATGCCGGGATCGGCCGACCCATGGACATAGGTGTGGCAAAGTCCTTCGAGATGGCCGAGCGTCGGGACGCGCGCCTCGCGGCTGACGCGCTCGACCAGCGCCGCGCCCCCGCGCGGAATGATCAGATCGACAGCGCCGTCCAGCCCCTGAAGCATGAGCCCGACCGCATCGCGCGAGGCCGTTGGAACGATCTGAACGCAGTCTGCCGGAAGGCCGGCCTCGACGAGACCGGCCGCTATCGCCTCGTGAATGGCGATCGAGCTTCTCAGCGCATCGGAACCCGAGCGGAGAATGACGGCGTTGCCGGACCGGACGCAGATCGCCGCCGCATCCGCCGTCACATTGGGCCGGCTTTCGTAGATCATGCCGATGACCCCGATCGGCGTCCGCACCCTGGCAATGTCGAGCCCATTGGGGCGGGTCCAACGCGCCAGATCGGTGCCGACGAGATCGGGGAGGCCAGCCACCTGTTCCAGCGATTGCGCAGCCCCCTCCAGCCGCTGCGGATCGAGCCTCAGCCGATCGACCAGTGCCGTCGCTCCGGCGACGTCCTCCGCATTGGCGGCGAGAATGGCCGGCGCGCTTTCCCTGAGCTTTGCGGCCATGGCACGGATGGCCCGGGTCCGGGTTTCACCCGATGCGTCACGAAGCGCGTCCGCACCCTTGCGCGCCTTCGCACCGATCGACTCCATCATTTCCACGATCGTCATAGCATCACCATATCATCCCGGTGGATGAGCTCGTCCGGACCGGAATAGCCGAGCCGTTCCACGATCATGTCGCTGTTGCAACCCAGGATGGCCAGCGCCTCCGCCGCATTGTAAGCGGTGATCCCACGCGCGATTTCGGTACCGGATTCGTCAAGGATGCTGAGGCAGACGCCGCGATCGAAATTGCCGGCGACGCCGGTGACGCCGGCGGGTAGCAGGCTCTTTCCCGAAGCCAAAGCGGCCAGCGCCCCCTTGTCGATCGAGACTCGGCCCGCCGGCGCCAACGCACCCGCTATCCATTGCTTATAGGCACTGGCGGGCGATCCCTTGGCGGCGATGATCGTCGCCTTCGCGCCTTCCATGAGCCGGCTTATCGGACCGTTCGCATGACCCGATGCGATCAGGGTCGCGCAGCCGAAATTGGCAGCGATGCGCGCCGCGATCAATTTGGTGCGCATTCCGCCCGAACCGACCCCTCCCCTGGCGGGACCAGTAGCAACGCCCTCGACCCGCGCGTCGACTTCCTCGACATAGGGAATGTGACTGGCATCGGGCTCGCTGGCCGGATCAGCCGTATAGAGCCCGTCGACATCAGACAGGAGGATGAGGAGGTCGCTCCGGATCATTTGCGCTGCGCGGGCCGAGAGCCGGTCATTGTCGCCATAGCGAAGCTCCTCGGTGGCGACGCTGTCATTTTCGTTGATGACGGGAAGCGCGCCCTGGGACAGCAGGACATCGAGCGTCGCGCGCGCATTAAGCCAGCGCCGCCTCTGCTCCGTATCCTCGATGGTGAGGAGCAATTGCGCGGTCGGAATCCCGTGAGGCGCAAGCGCCGCCTCCCATGCCTGCATCAGCAAGGCCTGACCGGCTGCCGCGGCTGCCTGCTTGTAGGCGAGGCGCTGCGAGCGCTTCAGGCCGAGATGCTTGCGGCCGAGCGCCACCGAACCGGAAGAGACGAGCAGCACCTGCTTGCCTTGCGTGCGCAAGGCGGCGACATCGTCACCCACGCTCGCCATCCATTCGCGGCGCGCACCGGTACCGGCCTGGTCGATGATGAGCGACGAGCCGATCTTGATCGTGATCCGGCGCGCCGCGCCGATCAGCGCCGCAGCCATTTTCACTTCGTCTTCGCCCGCCCCGATCATGGGCGCGCTTTTATGAGGGGGCGCTGCATCGCACAATGCGTTTCCGCGGGTGGACGGCCAGCGCCTCTTTCCCCTTGCCCCATGATGACCGAACTGGTGAATCGCGTCGCATGGGTGAACTCGAAGCCGTATTGAAACGATCTTTCCCGCCCGTGGCGGACGAACGCACGCGCCTGCTTGTCCTCGGCAGCCTTCCCGGCGAGGAATCCCTGGCCCAAGGCCGCTATTATGCCCATCCCCGCAACCAGTTCTGGAAGCTGATGGGGGCTGTTATCGGCAGCAATCTCGACACGATGGATTATCGGGAGCGGTTGAAGACCCTGCGCGATGCCGGCGTCGGGCTGTGGGACGTGGTAGGTTCCGCCACCCGCAAGGGCAGCCTCGACACCAATATCCGAGGTCACCAGCCAAATCCCCTGGCGGAGCTGACCGCCTCGCTCCCGCATCTCGCGGCTGTCGCCTTCAACGGCGGAAAGGCGGCGACGATCGGGACGAAGCTGCTTGCCCCCGCTCCATTCGCGCTCGTTCCGCTGCCATCGAGCAGCCCCGCCTTCACCCTGGCCCTTGCCGCAAAGAATGACGCCTGGATCCGGCTTCGGACCTTCCTTTCAGGGTGACCACCGGGGTCGGCTATTGATTCCAAACGGGAATCCGGACGGAATCCATCGCAGCCCAGGAACGGCCCGTCGCGCCGACGCATCTTTAAGCTGACAGTCACAATCTGACTCCTATGATGAATCCCTTGGCGGGTAAGAGCTTAGGGGAGGCTTCGATGATGGAGACATATGTTCGGACGGCGAAAGCCGTTCCGCGTTTCCTGAGGCTGGTGCCGTTCGCGGCAATGGCCATGGCGACGCAGGCCGGGGCGGCCGCGCAGGGCGAACCCATCCAGCTTCTGCCGTCGAAACAGAACCTCGCGTCGCAACCGGTGCCGGTATCCCCCCAGATGGCAACCGCACAGCGCATCCTGGATGGACAGGTGCAGAGCCTGGGGGCCGCGTTCAATGGCGATATCGGGATCGCGGTCAAGGATCTGCAGACCGGCTGGACCAGCCAGTTTGACGGCGCCACCTATTTCCCGCAGCAGAGCGTCAGCAAATTCTGGGTGACGCTGACGGCGCTGGACAAAGCGGATCGCGGCGAGCTGGACCTGCAAAAGCAGGTGACCCTGCAGCGCGAGGATCTGACCTTGTTCAACCAGCCGATCGCCAGGCTGATCAAAGCCGACGGCGGCTACACGACCACCTTGAGCGAGCTGATCCGCAGGGCGATGCAGCACAGCGACAATACGTGCAACGACTTCGTGCTGTGGCGCGCCGGCGGGCCGGAGGCGGTTCGCGACTTCCTGAGGGAAAAGGGCATCACCGGCATCCGGTTCGGACCCGGCGAGCGGCTGCTGCAAAGCCAGATCGCGGGCATGAACTGGAAGCAATCCTATTCGATCGGCAACGCCTTCACCGCCGCGCGCGCTTCTGTTCCGACGGAAACGCGCAAGACGGCCTTCGATCGCTATATCGCCAATCCGATCGACGGCGCGACGCCGCTGGGGATCGTGGACGCGCTGGACATGCTGAAAAAAGGGAAATTGCTGTCCAACGCTTCGACCCAGCGTCTGCTCGACATCATGGCCAATACGCGCACCGGTCCGCAGCGGTTGAAGGGCGGTCTGGCGCCGGGTTGGAAGCTCGCGCACAAGACCGGCACGGGCCAGAATTTCGATGGTGCCACCGCCGGCTATAACGATATCGGCATCCTGACCGCCCCCGACGGACGATCCTATGCCGTGGCTGTCATGATCCGCCGCACTTACGCACCGATCCCGGAAAGGATGGCGGTGATGCAGGCTACTGTCCGTTCGGTGATCGCCTATCAGCAGAACCTGCAGGGCTATGACGTGGCGGGCGGCAGCATGACCAGAAGCAGTTCGGGAACGCATTGATCCCGCCCGCTTCCGCGGCGATTAACATCGGATCACGCGTCGTAATCGACGATGACGCCCGAACCCTTGGGTACCGACTGACAGGTCAGCACATAGCCGGCCGCGACTTCTTCGTCGCTGAGGCCGTACCGGGCCGCCATTTCCACTTCACCCGACACGACCCGTGCACGGCAGGTCGCGCAGACGCCGGCCTTGCAGGCATAAGGCGCCGGCAGGCCGGCCTTGCGGGCGCTGTCGAGGATATTGCCGGCCTCGGCATCGAACGGGATGATCCGCTTCCGGCCGTCCAGGGTCACCGTCATGGTCTGGCCGCGAGCCTCGTCCTGCAGCACCTGCATCTGCGCGGCAACCGCGGCGGAAGGCCGGCCCGCGGTGAAGCGTTCGATGTGGATCTTGGCCTTGTCCACGCCATGGCCCAGAATGGCCGCCTCCGCGGCGTCCATCATCGGACCGGGACCGCAGATGAAGAAAGCGTCCACGTCCGACGCGTCCACGAGATGGGTCAGGACCTCGTCGCATTTCGCGCGGTCCAGCATGCCGTTGAACAGATCGATATCCTCCGATTCCTCGGCGAGGAAATGATGGACTTCGAGCCGCTCCATGAAGCGGTTCTTGAGGCGCGCGAGTTCCTCCAGGAAAATCACCGACTGGCTGTCGCGGTTTCCGTAGAACAAGGTGAAGCGGCTGTTCGGCTCGACGCTCAGCGCCGTCTTCAGCAGCGACAGGACCGGCGTGATCCCGGAGCCTCCCGCAAAGCCGACATACTGACGGCTAGCCCCCGGATCGAAATCGCAAGTGAAGGAACCATGCGGCGGCATGACGTCGATGCGGTCGCCGGTCTTCAGATTGTCATTGGCCCAATTGGAAAAGGCACCGCCCGCTATTCTTTTCACGGTGACCTTGAGCAGGCCATCGTCCGGCGCGACGCACAGCGAATAATTGCGGCGGACTTCCTCGCCGGCAATGTCGCATTTCAAGGTGAGATGCTGGCCAGGCTTGAAGCGGAAGGCATCGCGCAGGTCGTCCGGCACGTCGAAGCGGATCGTTTTGGCATCCGCCGTCTCGGGGATCACTTCAGCGATGGTGAGCGTATGGAATCCTACGGACATGTCAGTGGCACTTGAAGAGGTCGAAGGGTTCGGCGCAGGACCGGCAGCGCCAGAGCGCCTTGCAGGGCGTGGAACCGAAGCGGCTGATTTCCACGGTATCGGTGGAGCCGCATTGCGGACACTCGACCTGGCGTTCGCCGGCCGGCCGAGGCGGAGCAATGCCATAAGCACGAAGCTTGCGCTTGCCCTCCTCGCTGATCCAGTCGGTGGTCCATGGCGGCGAGAGCGTCGTCTCGATCCTGAAGCCCTCGAAGCCGGCCTTGTCGAGGGCGCTCCGTATGTCGCGCTCGATCACGAGCGTGGCGGGGCAGCCGGTATAAGTGGGCGTGATGACAACGCGGCCACCATCCGCATCGACCTCGCGCACGATGCCGAGATCCACGACCGAGACCACCGGGATTTCGGGATCGGGCACATCGGCCAGGACCGACCATAAGCGATCGGCAATATCGAGGGCGGGCACGGCTACCATTTCGCGTCCGGATAGGTGCGGGGCAGGAATTGCATCGCGCACAGGAGATGGCCGAGATGCTCGCTATGATGGCCGCGCCGCCCGCCCAGGATGGGTCGTTGGTCCTTGGGCGCCTCCAGGGTCGCCTGGTCCAGCACCGCGAGCAGCTTGCGATCATAATCGGCGCGAAAGGATGCGGGATCGGCGCCGATACCGCGCGCCAGCATTTCCTCGCCGACAGAGTCCATTTCGAACAATTCGGGGATGAAACGCCACATCCAGTCCAGCCCGGCGGCCATGCGCCGGTGGCTTTCCGCTGTGCCGTCGCCCAGGCGAACCACCCATTCCTCGGACAATTCCTGATGGTAGGTGACTTCCTTGACCGACTTGGCGGCAACGGATGCGATCAACTCGTCCTTCGATCCGATCAGCCGTTCCAGCAGCATCTTCTGCCAGGTGGAAAAGAGGAACTGCCGCGCCATCGTCTGGGCGAAGTCGCCATTGGGCTGCTCGACCAGCACGCAATTGCCGAAATCCATCACGTCGCGACGGAAGGCAAGCGCATCGCCGTCCCGCCCCTGCCCTTCGATCTGGCCAGCATAATGAAGAAAATGCGTTGCCTGCCCGATGAGGTCGAGCGCCATGTTGGCCAGGCTGAGATCGACTTCCACCGAAGGGGCATGACCCGTCCATTCGGACAATCTCTGCCCGAGGATCAGGCCGTCGTCGCCGAGACGCAGCACATATTGGAATAAAGCCTGGTCCATCAGATGTGGGTGATCCCGTCAGGAATGTCGTAGAAGGTCGGATGCCGGTAAATCTTGTCCTCCGCCGGCTCGAACATGGGACCGTCGTCGGCCGGATCGGAGGCGATGATCGATGCCGACGGCACGACCCACAGGCTGACGCCCTCCATCCGCCGCGTATATGTATCGCGAGCATGACGGATCGCGATCTCCCCGTCCGGCGCGTGGACGCTGCCGACATGGCGGTGCGAAAGCCCGCCCTTCGACCGGACGAAGACTTCCCAGAGCGGCCAATCCTTGCTCATCAGGCGGCCGCCTTCTTTTCCGCGTGCTTGGCGGCGTAAGCGTCGGCTGCCTCGCGCACCCAGGCGCCCTCTTCCCAGGCGTCGCGCCGGGCCTTCATACGTTCCTTGGCGACCGGGCCTTCGCCGCGCACGACCGCGTAGAATTCCTCCCAGTCGAGTATGCCGAAATCATAGGCGCCCCGTTCCTCGTTCCATTTGAGGTCCGGATCGGGAAAGGTAAGCCCGATCGCCTCGCCTTGCGGCACGGTGATGTCGACGAACTTCTGGCGAAGCGCGTCGTTGGTGTCGCGCTTGATTCGCCAGCGCATCGACTGGGCCGTGTTGGGACTGTCGTCATCGGGCGGACCAAACATCATCAGCGACGGAAACCACCAGCGGTCGAGCGCGTCCTGCGCCATGCGCTTCTGCTCCGGCGTACCGGCGCACATCGCCATCATGATCTCGTAGCCCTGGCGCTGATGGAAGCTTTCTTCCTTGCAGACGCGCACCATCGCTCGGGCATATGGCCCGTAGGAGGTGCGCTGCAGCGGCACCTGGTTCATGATCGCCGCGCCATCGACCAGCCAGCCGATCGCCCCCATGTCCGCCCATGTCAGGGTGGGATAGTTGAAGATGGTCGAATATTTGGCTTTGCCGGAATGGAGCGCCTCGATCATTTCCTCGCGCGAGGTACCGAGCGTCTCGGCGGCGGAATAAAGATAAAGGCCATGGCCCGCTTCGTCCTGAACCTTCGCGAGCAGGATAGCCTTGCGCCGGAGCGAAGGCGCGCGTCCGATCCAATTGCCTTCCGGCAACATGCCGACGATCTCCGAATGGGCATGCTGGGAGATCTGACGGGTCAGGGTGCGCCGATAAGCTTCGGGCATCCAATCCTTGGGTTCGATGAATTCGTCGGCGGCGACCCGCGCCTCGAAAGCTGCCAGCTTCTCCGGATCCTCGATGCCGTCGACGGCCTTCGTCTTCTGCAATTCGGTGGTGTACATAGTCAGACCCTCTCGATCACCATGGCGATGCCCTGGCCGACGCCAATGCACATCGCACATAAGGCATAACGTCCACCCCTGCGCTGGAGTTCTTCGGTGGCGGTCAGCACGAGCCGCGCGCCCGACATACCGAGCGGATGGCCGAGCGCGATGGCGCCGCCATTGGGATTCACATGGTCGGCATCGTCGGGAAGGCCGAGTTCGCGAAGCACCGGCAGCGCCTGGGCGGCAAAGGCCTCGTTGATCTCGATCACGTCCATGTCGCCGATCGAAAGACCCAGCCGGGAGAGCAGTTTCTTCGACGCCGGCGCCGGGCCCATTCCCATGATCCGCGGCGGCAGGCCGACGACCGCGCCGCCGACAAAACGCGCGCGGGGCGTGAGGCCGTTGCGCCGGCCCGCTTCCTCGGTCGCGACGATCATCGCCGCCGCGCCATCATTCACACCGGACGCATTGCCGGCGGTGACGCTGCCGTCCGGACGCACGATCGGACGCAATTTGGCAAGCGCCTCGACACTGGTCTGGCGCGGATGCTCGTCCTTGTCGACGATGACCGGGTCGCCCTTGCGCTGCGGGATCGTCACGGAGACGATTTCGGCTGCGAAACGTCCCGCTTCCTGCGCCCGACTCGCCTTGTCCTGGCTACGAACGGCAAAGGCGTCCTGATCCTCGCGGCTTACCTTATAATCTTCAGCCACGTTCTCGGCCGTCGACGGCATAGTATCGTCGCCATAGGCCTGCTTCATCTTCGGATTGACGAAGCGCCAGCCGATCGTCGTGTCGTAGATTTCGGCATTGCGATCGAAGGCACCGGTCGCCTTGGCCATCACGAAAGGAGCGCGGCTCATGCTCTCCGAACCGCCGGCGATGATCATGTCCGCCTCGCTGCCGCGCACCACCCGCGCCGCCATCGCCACGGCGTCCATCCCCGATCCGCACAGGCGATTGAGCGTCACGCCGCCGCTGGTGTCGGGCAGACCGGCCAGCAACCCGGCCATCCGGGCCAGGTTGCGATTGTCCTCGCCCGCCTGATTCGCGCAGCCGAGGATGACATCGTCCACCTCGCCCCAATCCACGTCGGCATTGCGATTCATCAGCGCCTTGATCGGGATCGCCGCAAGATCGTCGGCGCGGACATGTGCCAGCGCGCCGCCATAGCGGCCGATCGGCGTGCGGATTGCGTCGAAGATGAATGCGTCGGTTGCCATGCGTGATCCAAAATGAGTAGGAACAATTTTTCTTGCATTAATCGAACGACCGGTCAATCTATTAATTCAGCCAGCGCCGATCCCGTCGACAGGAGCCCCCAATGAAGACCATCAACCTGCTTAATTATGCGCATGACAATTGGGTGGGGGCATCGGGCGGACTCGCCGAGGTCCACAGCGCGGTCACCGGCGACGTCGTCGCCCTGACCGGCAGCGACGGCCTCGATTTCAAGGCGATGCTCGACCATGCCCGCAATGTCGGCAGCCCGGCCCTGCGCAAGATGACGTTTCACGAGCGCGCCTGGATGCTGAAGGATCTCGCCAATGCGATCATGGCCCGCAAGGAGGAATTGTACGAGCTGAATTACGCGACGGGCGCGACCCGCACCGACGGCTGGATCGATATCGAAGGCGGCGCCGGCACCTTATTCTCCTTTTCGTCGAAGGGGCGGCGCGAGCTTCCCAACCAACGCATCCTGATCGACGGCCAGATGGAGCCATTGTCGAAAACCGGCAGCTTCGTCGGCCAGCACGTCTGGACATCGCTGCAGGGCGTCGCCGTCCATATCAACGCCTTCAACTTCCCGGTCTGGGGCATGCTGGAAAAGCTCGGGCCGACCCTGCTTGCCGGCGTTCCGGCGATCGTGAAGCCGGCATCGGCGAGCGGCTATCTGGCCGAACATGCCGTGCGCATCATGATCGAGGCCAATGTCCTGCCGGCCGGCGCGCTGCAGCTGATCATGGGGGGTGTCGGCGACCTGCTCGACCATCTGACGCTGCAGGACGTCGTTTCCTTCACCGGATCCGCCCAGACCGCAATGAAGCTGCAGTCGCATCCGGTGATCGCGCGCGAATCCGTGCGCTTCATCGCCGAGCGCGACAGCCTCAACGCCTCCATCCTCGGCCCCGACGCCGGGCCCGGCACGCCGGAATTCGATCTGTTCATCAAGGAAGTCGCCCGTGAGATGACGGTGAAGGCGGGACAGAAATGCACCGCCATCCGTCGCGCCATGGCGCCGGCGGCGCATCTCGACGCGGTCCAGGAGGCGCTTTCCGCCCGGCTCGCCAAGGCGGTGATCGGCGATCCGCGCCAGGAAGGTGTCACCATGGGCGCGCTGGCCAGCCAGGCGCAGCTCAAATCCGTGCGCGAGGCGGTCGCCACCCTCGCGAAATCGGCCCGGATCGTGTCCGGCGATCCGGAGACGTCGCCCGTTTCCGGCAACGGCGCCTTCATGTCCCCGATCCTCCTCCGCTCCGACGATCCCTGGGGATCGGCAGCGATCCACGATGTCGAGGCATTCGGACCCGTTTCGACGATCATGCCCTATCGCGACCTGGATGATGCGATCGCGCTCGCCAATCGGGGCATGGGTAGTCTTGCCTTGTCGCTCTTCACGTTCGACCAGAAGGTGGCCGAGGAATTCGTGCTGGGTGCCGGCGCCTTTCATGGCCGGATGGTCATCCTCGACCGCACCAGCGCCAGGGAATCGACCGGTCACGGCTCCCCGCTTCCCGTCCTGGTCCATGGCGGTCCCGGCCGCGCCGGCGGCGGCGAGGAAATGGGCGGCGTGCGCGGCGTCACCCATTATATGCAGCGCACCGCCTTGCAGGGCAGCCCGACCGTCCTGTCGTCCATCGTCAAGCAATGGCTGCCGGGCGCGCCCAAGCCGGAGGGCGAGATCCATCCCTTCCGCAAGCGCATTTCGGAGCTGGAGGTCGGCTACACCTTCGCCACGGAAAGCCGGACGGTCAGCCTCGAAGATATCGAGATTTTCGCCCATTTCACCGGCGACACATTCTATGCCCATATGGACGAGGAGGCCGCCAAGGCGAACCCGATCTTCGACGGGAGGGTCGCCCACGGCTATCTGATCCTGAGCTTCGCCGCGGGATTGTTCGTCGATCCCGCGCCGGGTCCCGTCCTCGCCAATACCGGCCTCGAAAACCTGCGTTTCCAGACGCCGCTCTACCCCGGCGATTCGATGCGCGTCACCTTGACCGTCAAATCGAAAAGCGTCCGCAACGAGGAGATGGGGGAAGTCCGCTGGGCCGTCTACGTCTACAACCAGAAGGACGAAGTGGTGGCCAGCTACGACCTGCTCACTATGAACGTCCCTTGATGCGAACAAGAATGGGGTGGTGATGTGACGATTCTGGTCATCGGACGCGAGGACGTCCGCCGCGAGCTGGACTATAAGAGCTGCATCGAGCTGATGCGATCGGCGATGATCGCATTGTCACGCGGCGAGACGCTGCAGATTCCACGCCAGATCGTGCGCATGGACAATGGCCGGATGTTCGGCGTGATGCCCGGCGCCATGGGCGGACAGCGCGAGTTCGGCGCCAAGATCGTCAGCGTCTTTCCGGAAAATCACGCGCGCGGCCTGCAATCCCACCAGGGTCCGGTGATCTTGTTCGAGCCGGAAACGGGCACGTTGACGGCGATCGTCCATGCCGGCGAGATCACGGCGATCCGCACCGCGGCGGCAAGCGCGCTCGCCACCGATCAACTGGCCCGCGCCGATGCCGAGATCCTGGCGATCCTCGGCTATGGCGACCAGGCCCATTCGCACGTCCGCGCGATCAGGGAGGTCCGCAAGCTCAGCCAGATCCGCGTCTGGGGCCGGGACATTGCCAAGGCGCGCGCCTTCGCCGAGGAAATCGGCGCCGAAGTCGGCATCGATTGCCACGCCTTCGACAGTGTCGCCGAAGCGGTGCGTGACGCCGACATCATCTGCACGACCACGGCCGCCCAGGAACCGATCCTGTTCGCCAAGGATGTGGCCGCGGGGACGCATGTGAATGTGGTGGGGTCCAGCTTCGCCGGCCCGGCCGAGATCGACAACGCGCTCGTCCTGCGCAGCCGCTATTTTGCCGATCATCGGGAGCATGTGCTGGCCCAGGGGGCAGAGTTCATCCGCGCGCGGGAGGCCGGCCTGATCGACGAAGGCCATTTGCTGGCGGAGATCGGCGAAGTGCTGGACGGGACCAAGGCAGGCCGGGGTGCCGATGACGAGGTGACGATCTACAAATCGCTCGGGCACGTCGTCCAGGATCTCGCGTCGGCCTGGCATCTCTATCAAAAGGCTTCCGAGGGCGGCTGGGGGACACGTGTCGCCTTCTGAGGCGCGCCTCCCCTCCGGGCCCGCCTGCCGGGCGCGCGGCACCGGCTGATGGCGCGCCCGCAATCGGCCGATTACGCGCAACGCCGGGAGGCGATCGTCGAAAAGGCGGCGGAGCTTTTCGCGGCCAAGGGCTTCAACGGCGCGTCGATGGCCGAGCTGGCCGCAGCCTGCGAGACCTCCAAGTCGCTCTTCTATCATTATCATCCATCGAAGGAGGATGTCCTCCATGCGGTGATGGCGTCCCATATCGATCAGCTCGCATCGGACGTGGAGGACGTCGAGCGATTGGGCGCCGGCCCGGCGGACCGGCTAGCTGCCCTGATCCGGACTTTCATGGATCATTATGTCGGCGCCGCAAGCCGGCAGAAGGTGCTGCTGAACGAACTGGTCCATCTCCCGGCCGACCGGCGCAAAGCCATCGTCGAAAAGCAAAGGATGGTGATCGATGCCGTCCAGCGCCTGCTGTGCGCCGTCCATCCCGCGCTGGGCGCGAACCAGGACCGGGCAAAGGTCGAAACCATGTTGTTGTTCGGCATGATCAACTGGACCCACACCTGGTTCGACCCCGAGGGGCCGGTGTCGGCCGACGAGGTGGCCGACATGGTCGTCGAGCGGGCGCTTGCGCCGATGAAGACGGCCTAGACATTTGAATAGAGGCTGAGTCACGTCATCGGTGGAAGCGCGAGCGCCTCCAACCAGGATCCGGACCCTAGAATGATCAGTCTCTAGGATGGCTCGATGACGGCACCGCCGATGGTCCTGGAAAAACCCTGGAATTCGGCAATGGCGCGGCCGCCCTCCCCCGTCACCTTGACCTGATAGACGCCGGAGCGGCCGACCAGGGCTTGCTCCTCGGCCTCGGCGACCAGGATTTCACCTTCCTGCGCGGCATCCAGGAAGACGATCGATGCCTGTGCGGCGACAGTCCTGACGTTGCGACTGTTGCAGGCATAAGCGAAAGCGGTGTCGGCCAAAGCGAAGACCATGCCGCCATGGGCGATACCGTGACCGTTCAGCATGTCGGGCCGAAGCGACATGCGAATGCGGGCATAGCCTTCCCGGACCTCTTCGATCCGGATGCCCCAGGCCGGGCCGGCGCCCTCCTGTTCCAGCATCGTTGCCGCGATCTGTGCTGCCAACTCGTTTGCGCTCACGCCCTGTCCTTCGCTAATGCCGGCGCATGGCTTACCGAACAATCGACTTCAAGCAAGCGGGCGGCATCGCCCGACTGACGCTCAACCGCCCCGATCGGCTCAACAGCTTCACGGTGGAGATGCATGAGGAGGTCGCCCGCGCCCTGGAAGGGGCCGGCGACGCGCGGGTGCTGATCATCACAGGCGCCGGTCGCGGATTCTGCGCCGGCCAGGACCTCAATGACCGCGCCGTCGCGCCCGGCGAGAAGGTCGATCTCGGCCATTCGGTCGAATCCTATTATAATCCGCTGATCCGCAAGCTGACGTCGCTGCCGATGCCGGTGATCGCACGCGTAAATGGCGTGGCGGCGGGGGCAGGCGCGAACATCGCGCTCGCCTGCGACATCGTCGTCGCCGCCAAATCCGCGAAATTCATCCAGTCCTTCGCCAGCATCGGCCTCATTCCCGACAGCGGCGGCACCTGGGTCCTTCCGCGTCTGGTCGGGCAGGCGCGCGCCCTTGGACTTGCCCTCACCGCCGAACCGCTGCCGGCCGAGAAGGCCGCGGAATGGGGCCTGATCTGGAAGGCGGTCGAGGATATCGAGCTGGACGCGGAAGTGGACACGCTCGCCGCCCGCTTCGCCACCGCCCCGACCCGCGGCCTCGCCGCCATCAAGAAGATGATCCGCGCGAGCTGGACCCACAGCCTGGACGAGGAACTGGACCTCCAGCGCGATGCGATGCGCGAACTCGGCTATAGCGACGATTATCGCGAGGGCGTTGCCGCCTTCATGGAGAAACGCACGCCGCGATTCACCGGGCGCTAATTCGCCGGATCGACGGATACCTTGGCCCTATGACGCCCGGCACCACCGGGAGGGTCGATCCCCTCCTGCTTCGACAGCGACGCGCGGTCACATCCAGGGCAGCAGCCCGCCACGCATGCCCACCACGAAGGCCAATGCAAGGAAGAGCAGGATGGCAAGCGCGTGCCGGACGACCGCCCATGTGGTCCATCCGGCCCGGTCGCCGGCCGTCCGCCGCAGCCCGATGATCATCAGCACCAGAGCGGCGATCGTGGCGATCGTCGCCAGCAACGCCGACAGGGAGGATAGCATCAGCAAGGTCGGCGGGAACGGCGCCTTGTCGTTCATGTCGGGCAGGAGCGACAGCAGCAGGAAGAACAGGCCCATAGCGATCAGCCAGAAGGCGCCAGCGGCCAGCAGCGCATGATGCGACCGGCGCTGCGCGACGACCGGAGAGGTGGTCGCCCGCCGCGCGAGGAACGCCACCCACAGACCGAACGAGGTGATGAGTGTAAGGATGGCGAGATTGGTCAGCAGGGACGGATTCATCAACGGCCCCGACCGCTCGAAGCCGCTGGCGAGCTGATAATAGATTTTCGCCTTGCCTTTGTCGTCCAGCCCGAAATTGAGATAATCGTCACCGACCGCCGCCCGGAACTGACCCGGCTTTCCGGCGGGCACCCAGGCGCGTGGCGATCCGCCGCCGCTGGTGATCAGATAACCTTCGGGCGTCACCGACACTTTGGACACGCCTCCCAGCAGGCCCATGAACCCTTCGAGGCCGGAATAGGCACGGCGGGTGTTGACATAGAGCCCCTCATAATCCGCCGCCCTTGCGGCCAACGCCTTGTCGCCCGGACGCTGCATCGGCGCCTCGCCGACATAGAAGCGGTTCACGATGGCGGCCGACAGCGGCACGGCGACTCCGAAGCCGCCTTGGGTGTTGGTGCTGATGAAGATGCCGAGATCGAGATCGGGGATCAGATCCATATAGGTGAAGAAGCTGCTCGTGCCGCCGCCATGGCCATAGCCCTTGAACCCGCCCGGCAGCGTGTTGACGATCATGCCATGGGCCCAGCCGTTGGAGCCTTCCGGCACGTTCATGATCGGCGTCCGGAACAATTGCGCGGTCTGCGGCCCGAACATGGAGACGCCATCGAGCGTGCCGTTGCGCAAATGCATGCGCATGTAGCGGGTCATGTCCTCGGCCGTGGTCGAGATCGACCCGGCGGCCGCGACCTGGGTGATATAGTCATAGGTGGTCGGTTCGAAGCGGCCGCCCTTCCAGCGGAAGCCGCTCGACCGTTCGTCGGCAAGCGCCTTGGGCATCGGCTGCGGGATTCCCTGCCGAGGTTCATAAGGCTCGCGGAACGTGCTGTGCGTCATCTTCAGCGGCCCGAAAATATCGCGGTCGGCAAGCGTCTCGAAATCCACGCCGTTCAAACGCGCGAGAATCTCACCGGCCAGGACCAGGCCGTAATTGGAATAAGAGGAGATCAGGCCGGGCTCGCGCACGCGATCGGGTCTGTGTTTGGCGAGATATTGGGCCGGCGGTATGATGCGTTCCGGCGTGTCGACGAACAAATGCCCTGCCGAAACATCCTCCATCCCCGGGGCATGGGCCATGAGATCCACGATACGGATCGGATTCTTGAAGCCCTGATCGGGTATCTGCAGTTCCGGCGGCAAATGCTGGTTGATCGGATCGATAAGCTTCAGCCGGCCCTTCTCGACCTCTCGCATGATCAAGGTCCAGGTCATCGTCTTCGACAGCGAGCCGATCCGGAAAAGGGTCTTGCGCGGATCGACCGGCCGAACGGGATCGATGCCGGCGAGGCCGTAGCCCTTGAGCAGGACCGTCCGGTCGTTCTGGACGATGCTGACGGTGGCACCGGCTATATGCTCATTGGCCATGGCGCGACGCAGATATCCATCGACGAAGGCTTCGAGCTCGGCTGGCGGGATCGGCGTGCCGCGCGCCAACGTCTGAGCATTTGCGGGCGCAGCGTCCGCGGAGGCGGGGCTATCAGCCGCGGCCGGGACGGTGGCCGCCGCCTCATTCGCCGGCGCAGGCGCCGTGGCCACCTGGGCGCCGATGGCGACAGCACCGGTCAGAAGCAAGCCGAAGAAGAAAGATTTATAGCCGATCATGCGCCACCCCCATTGCAAGCGACAGGCCCGATATTTCGGTGCCGTGATGATCAGATATCGGCGCGTTGGCCGACGAAAGTCAATGCAACGAAAACCAGCTCGTCAGACGATGTTCATCCCGCTCAATTGCGAGGCGCCTGCCGACGATAGCTGAGCGCTTCGGCAACATGGACGCGGGTAACGCCGTCGCTGCCCGCCAGATCGGCGATCGTGCGGGCGACGCGGAGAACGCGATGAAAACCGCGCGCCGATAGTCGCATCGCCTCGGCCGCTTGCGCGAGAAGCTGCCGCCCCGGCTCATCCGGGGTTGCGACCTCCTCGAGCAATGCGCCGTCCGCCTCGGCGTTGGAGCGGACCGGATGCGCTGCATAGCGCGCCGTCTGGATATCGCGGGCCGCCTTCACCCGCGCCGCCACCTCGGCCGAGCCTTCGGCCGGCGGCGGCAGGACGAGATCGGCGGCGGAGACGGCCTGCACGTCGACGTGCAGGTCGATGCGGTCGAGCAAC
This sequence comes from Sphingosinicella rhizophila, assembly GCF_032378825.1. NCBI lineage: Bacteria > Pseudomonadati > Pseudomonadota > Alphaproteobacteria > Sphingomonadales > Sphingosinicellaceae > Sphingosinicella > Sphingosinicella rhizophila. The sequence continues at coordinate 257,967 of NZ_JAVUPU010000006.1, forward strand.
GGTCCCGAAACCTTGGCCTGATAGTCGGCGGCGCAGCGCGGCGCGCGGGAGCAAGCGAGGGCCGGATCGCCGAGATGGCCGCAGCGGCAGGGGTTCATCGCCGCCACCAACTGCACGCGGGCCGGAAAGCTGACATGGGCATTGGCGCGGGCGACGCTGACCGTTCCGGCTTCCAGCGGCTGGCGGAGTGAATCCAGCGCCTGGCGCTGGAATTCGGGAAGCTCGTCCAGGAAGAGTATGCCGAGATGGGCGAGACTCACTTCGCCCGGCCGGACGCGGAGACCGCCGCCGACCAGGGCCACCATCGAGGCGCTATGATGCGGTGCGCGAAACGGACGCCTGCGGACCAGGCGGCCATCGAGGAGCGTGCCCGCAACGCTGGCGATCATCGAGACTTCGAGCGCCTCGGCGGGCGTGAGGTCCGGCAAGATGCCGGGCATACAGGCCGCGAGCAAGGATTTGCCGGCGCCTGGGGGGCCGCACATGAGCAGATTGTGCCCGCCCGCCGCCGCGATCTCGAGCGCCCGCTTCGCGCTTTCCTGGCCTTTCACCTGGCCGAGATCGGGACCAAGGCCCGCTGGTTCCGCTTCTCCCGGCGGCGGTGGCGAAAGCACGGCGCGCCCCTGGAAATGGTTGAGCAGGCCGATGAGGTCGTCAGGCGCGAGCACCTCCATATCGCCCGCCCAGGCGGCTTCGGATCCCTGTGCGGACGGACAGATCAGGCCGAGGTTGCGCGAGGAAGCGTGGATGGCCGCGAGCAGCACGCCCGGCGACGGCGCCAGCCGACCGTCGAGGCCGAGTTCTCCAACGACCACGTAACCCGCGAGCGTCTCCGCATCGACCGCCCCCATCGCAGCCAGCAGGCCGAGGGCGATCGGAAGGTCATAATGGGATCCCTCCTTCGGAAGATCCGCGGGAGAAAGGTTGACGGTGATCCTCTTGGGCGGAAGAGCCAAGCCGATCGCGGTCAGCGCGGAATGAACCCGCTCCCGGCTCTCGGCCACAGCCTTGTCGGGCAGGCCGACCACCAGGAATTTGGGAAGACCACTCGAAATCTGCACCTGCACGTCGACGGCGCGCGCCTCCAGACCGAGAAACGCCACCGTGGCGACATGCGCAACCATTGATTCCCCCTCGTTCGACCGGGCCTGTTTGAAGCCCGGAACAAGAGAAGTCGATAGGATCGCAGTACCGGATTCGCAGGTGAGGAAATCTCCCCTCCGCTGCTCGTCATGCTAGGACGCCTCAACTCATGGAGAATCGAATGGCGATTTGCGACGATGTGACGGCGGCGATAGGCAATACGCCATTGATCCGCCTCAGGCGCGCATCCGAGCAGACCGGGTGCACGATCCTCGGCAAGGCGGAGTTCCTCAACCCGGGCCAATCGGTGAAAGACCGTGCAGCGCTGTCCATCCTGCGCGACGCCCTGGACCGAAAGGCGATCGAGCCGGGCGGGACCGTGGTCGAGGGTACGGCGGGCAATACCGGGATCGGCATTGCGACCGTCGCCAATGCCATGGGCATTCGCAGCATCATCGTCATTCCCGAAACGCAGAGCCGGGAAAAGAAGGAGATGCTTCGCCTGCTCGGCGCCGAACTGGTCGAGGTGCCGGCGGTGCCCTACGCCAATCCGAACAATTATATAAAAGTCTCGGAACGCATCGCCGCGCGGCTCGCCGTCTCCGATCCGCACGGCGCCGTCTGGGCCAATCAGTTCGACAATGTCGCCAATCGCGAAGCCCATGTCAGGACGACAGGGCCGGAGATCTGGACGCAGACGGACGGCAAGGTGGATGGATTCATCTGCGCGGTCGGGACCGGCGGAACCTTGGCCGGGGTGGCGGCCGCGCTCCGGCAGCGCAATGCAGACGTGCAGATCGGGATCGCCGATCCTCCAGGGGCCGCCCTCTATTCCTATTATACGAGCGGCATCCTGGAGAGCAGCGGCACTTCGATCACCGAAGGCATCGGCCAAGGGCGAATCACGCGCAACCTGGAGGGGCTCGCCACCGACGCCGCCTTCCGGATATCCGACGAGGAAGCGGTGCGGACGGCATTCGACCTGCTCGAGCATGAAGGGCTGTGCGTCGGGCTTTCGTCGGGCGTGAACGTTGCGGGCGCCGTCCGGCTGGCAAGGCAGCTCGGGCCGGGCCATGTGATAGTCACCATCCTCGCCGATTACGGCACGCGTTATGCCTCGCGTCTCTTCAATCCGGAATTCCTGCGGTCCAAGGACCTGCCGGTTCCCGCCTGGCTGGAACGCCCGGACAGAATCGACCCGGGCCTGGTATGACAAGCTCCGTCTTGCGGGTGTAACACAGCCTTCCCACATGGGGCCGGATGAAAAGCAGGCAAAGATGGCTGGCCCTGGGCCGCATCCCGGCAGTGCGCAATTGCCTGTTCGGCATTGGCCTGCTGCTGATCCTCCTGTCGCCGGTGGTCGGTATCCTGCCGGGGCCCGGCGGGGTCATCGTCTTCGCCGCCGGTCTTGCCCTCACGCTCAAATATAGCGAATGGGCGAAGCGTTACTATGTCCGCTTCAAGCGCAGACATCCCAATAAAGGCCGCTGGGCCGATTGGGGACTGAGGCGGCGAAGCGCGCGGCGGCGCGAAGCGCTCCGTAAGGATGAAGCCGGCGCCTCGCGGCTCGGCGGCGATTGACTTTGGCCGACGCTTTGCCTATCCGCGCCCCCAACGAGGCGGCCGCCCATTTGGCCGCCCTTTTAATTTCTGATCTTGAGGTATGAGCGATGAAGCGCACCTTCCAGCCGAGCAATCTCGTGCGCAAGCGCCGGCACGGCTTCCGGGCCCGGACCGCGACCGTGGGCGGACGCAAGGTCCTGGCGGCCCGCCGCAGCCGCGGCCGCAAGAAACTGTCGGCCTGACGACACTCACCCGCCGCTCGGATTTCCTGGCGGCGAATCGCGGACGACGCGCGGCCATGCCGGGCTTCGTCCTGCTGGTGCGGGAACGCGGCGACGGCCAGACCCGCATGCGTCTCGGCATCACCGTCACAAAAAAGATCGGCGGTGCCGTTATCCGCAACCGCATGAAACGACGTTTTCGCGCGCTTGCCCGCGACATCCTGCCCGAACACGGCCTGGCCGGGGCCGATCATGTGCTGATCGGCCGCGCCGGCGGCGTGGAGAGGGATTTCGCCCTCCTCCGTTCCGAATTCGAGAGAGCGTTGGCGAAGATCGGGGCGCTGGCAAAGCTCAGGCAATGATCGCGAAGCTTCTCATCCTGATCGCCAAGGGCTGGCAGAGAGGTCCATCGCTGATCCTGCCGCCATCCTGCCGCTTCCAGCCGAGTTGCTCGGCCTATGCAATCACCGCGCTGGGGCGCTATGGGGCGCTGCGCGGCAGCTGGCTTGCCGCCAGGCGACTGCTTCGATGCCACCCGTGGGGCGGCTCTGGTTATGATCCGGTACCATGAGGGGGAATAGGTGAACGACCACCGCAACATGATCCTGGCGATCGTCCTTTCGGCGATCATATTGTTCGGTTGGGGCTTCGTGACCGAACATTATTTCCCGACCGCGACCGCGCCGAGCACCAAGGTCGTCGAGGGCAAGCAGGTCGCCCTTCCCCAGCCCGGGGCAGATCCTTCCGCCGACGCGCCGGTCGCGATCCGGAGCCGCGAAGCCGTTCTCGCGGAGACGCCGCGCGTCGCCATCCAGACGCCGCGCCTCGAAGGTTCGATCAACCTTACGGGCGCCCGAATCGACGATCTCGTGCTCACCACTTACCGCGAGAGCCTGGCCAAGGATTCGCCGCCGATCCGTTTGCTTTCGCCGAGCGGTACGTCCAACGCCTATTTCGCCGGCTTCGGCTGGACCGCCCAGGGTGTGGCGGCGCCCGCTGCCGACACGGTCTGGCAGGCGAGCGGAAACCGGCTCACGCCGACGACCCCGGTCACCCTGAGCTGGGACAATGGCCAGGGCCAACGCTTCGAGATCAGGTTCTCGGTCGACGACGGCTATATGTTCACGGCCGACCAGAAGGTGATCAACACCGGCAACGGCGCCATCGCCGCCCGCCCCTATGCCCTGGTCAGCCGGGCATCCGCGTCGCAGGACCCGGACAGCTGGACCATGCATGTCGGACCCGTGGGTGTCTTCAACGGCGCCGCCAATTACGATTTCGGCTATGACGATATCATAGACGAAGGAGACCAGAATTTCACGTCGCGCGGCGGATGGCTGGGCTTTACCGACAAATATTGGCTGACCGCACTGGTCGCGGACCAGGGCAGCAATGTCGACGCCTCGTTCCGGCGCGGCCCCTCCGGAAGCTTCCAGACCGACTTCGCCGCGGCGCCGGCCATCGTCCCGGCCGGCAAAGCCGTCAGCTATCAATCCCGATTCTTCGCCGGCGCCAAGGAAGTCCAGCTCCTGGAAAAATATACGGACGCCGGCGTGCCCCGCCTCGACAAGGCGATCGACTGGGGCTGGTTCGAATGGTTCATGAAACCGATCTTCTCGCTGCTCAACTGGCTCTATGACGTGATCGGCAATTTCGGCCTCGCCATCATCGGCCTGACCCTCATCGTCCGGATCCTGATGTTCCCGATCGCGCAGAAACAGTTCCGGTCGATGGCGGGCATGCGCGTCCTCCAGCCCAAGATGAAGGCGCTGCAGGATCGCTACAAGGACGACAAGCCCAAGCTGCAGCAGGAGATGCTCAAACTCTATCAGGAGGAAAAGGTTAACCCGATGGCGGGCTGCCTGCCGATCCTGATCCAGATCCCGATCTTCTATGCGCTCTACAAGGTGCTGATGCTGGCCGTGGAGATGCGCCACAAGCCGTTCTTCCTGTGGATCAAGGATCTGAGCGCGCACGATCCGCTGACGCCGGTCAATCTGTTCGGCTACCTGCCCTTCACGCCGCCGACTTTCCTGGCTCTCGGCGTGCTGCCGATCATCCTCGGCATCACCATGTGGCTGCAATTCAAGTTGAATCCGCCGCCGATGGATCCGGTGCAGAAACAGGTGTTCGCCTTGATGCCATGGGTCTTCATGTTCATCATGGCCCCGTTCGCCGTGGGACTCATCATCTACTGGATCACCAACAACATCCTGACCATCGCGCAACAAAAATGGCTCTACAGCCGGCACCCCGGGGCGCTCGACCAGCCGGTAGCCAAAGCGGAGACGAAGTGACCGAGGACCCGGAGAAGGCGGACCTGGACGAGGCCGCCCGGAAGCTTTTTTCCGGGCCGATCGCCTTCCTCAAATCCGCGCCCTCGCTTGAGTTCCTTCCGGACCCCGAGGTAGAGGAAGTGGCCTTTGCCGGCCGGTCCAACGTCGGCAAATCGTCGCTCCTCAACAAGCTCACCAACCGACGCGATCTCGCCCGTACCTCCAACACGCCGGGGCGGACCCAGGAACTCAATTTCTTCGACGTCGGTACGCCGCTCAAGGTCAGGCTGGTCGACATGCCGGGCTATGGCTTCGCCAAGGCGCCGAAGGACGTGGCGCGCAAATGGCGCTATCTGGTCAACGATTATCTGCGCGGCCGTCAGGTTCTCAAGCGGACATTGCTGCTGGTCGACAGCCGTCACGGCATCAAGGAAATCGATCGCGAAATCATGAAAATGCTGGACGATGCCGCAGTCAGCTACCGGGTCGTGCTCACCAAGGCGGACAAGATCAAGGCGAGCGATTTGCGCGAGGTCGAGGCCCTGACCGCCGAGGAAGCGCGCAAGCACCCCGCCGCCCATCCCGACATAATCACCACGTCCAGCGAAACCGGTCTGGGTATCGATCAGTTACGCAAGGCAGTGATCGAAGCGATCGGCTAGACCATGATCGTTTCGGATTGAATCAATCCGGAGCGTGAATCATGGTCCAAACATCTGATCAGCCGCTAAGGAGAGACATGCTCAAGCTCATCATCGGCAACAAGGCCTATTCCTCCTGGTCGATGCGCGGCTGGCTGGCCGTCAAGCAATCCGGTCTCGCCTTCGAAGAGATCACCGTTCCGATGTTCGGCGAGGATTGGGACAAGAGGCGCGAAGGCGACGAGTTCGCGCCATCCGGCGGCAAGGTGCCCATCCTGTGGGACGACAAAGCGGTGATCTGGGACAGCCTGGCGATCATCGAATGGCTTGCCGACAAGACCGATCGCGCCCGCTATTGGCCCAAGGACGAGGTGGCGCGGGGAATGGCCCGCTCGATGGCGGCGGAAATGCACTCCTCCTATCCCAATCTCCGGCGCGACCTGAGCATGAACGTGCGCAAGCAATTCCCGCCGCGCGAGCTTTCCGAAGACGTCCGCACCGAGATCATGAGGATCCTGGAATTGTGGGCGCAGGCGCGTGCGCGCCACGGCAGCGGCGGCCCTTATCTGTTCGGCGATTACAGCGCGGTCGACATCATGTTCGCGCCGGTCGTCACCCGCTTCGTCACCTATTCGATCCCCGTCCCCCGCTTCGCGGCGGCCTATATGGAAGCGATGCTGAGCCACGCATGGACGCGCGAATGGCTGGAAGCGGCCCAGGAAGAACCGTGGGTGATCGAGCGCTACGAGGCTGCCGCCGAATAGGGCCGCCCGTCCTTGCGGACGAAAGTGCGGCTTGCTCCGTCATAATGGAGATCCACGTCGGGATAGTGGCATGGCCCCGCCGCCGTCCGTCCGATGGCAACGAATATGCACTTTTCGCCGGATTCGTTGACCAGATGATGACCATTGGCCACGCCCTTGGGGAAGACCGCGCAATCGCCCGGGTGCAGGATCGACCTTCCTTCGTCCTCGATCAGCACCGCCTCGCCCGAGAGCATGACGACCAGTTCGTCCTCATCCTCGTGCCAGTGGCGCTGGGAAGACATCGCCCCAGGTTCGAGGATGACGTGGCTGGCGCCAAAATCCTGGAGCCCGAATATGTCCCCCAGCCTGCTTACCAGCCGGCCGGCCACGTCCGAGGCGAAGGGTTCGGGATAGCCGGTGCGGTTGGAGCGCGGAACGGCAGCGAAATCGACCTTGGGCATATCTTTCTCGTCACTGGGCAAGAGGCGGACCACTTGCTACTCGACTGACCATGACCATCGCAATCGATCCTGTCGCGCTCGCTTCCCGCCTCATCGCCTGTCCGAGCGTGACTCCCGCGAGGGGCGCGGTGTTCGACATATTGGAAGAAGCCCTGGCCGCGCTCGGGTTCGAAGTCCACCGGTTCATAGTCGGCGAGGCGCCGGACGGCCCGGTCGAAAATCTGTTCGCCTCGCGCGGTTCGGGCGCGCCGCATTTCGGCTTTGCCGGGCATCTCGATGTCGTTCCCTCCGGCGGCGGCTGGGACAATGACCCGTTCGAACCCACTATCAAGGACGGCCTTCTCTACGGGCGCGGCGCGGTCGACATGAAAGGCAGCATCGCCGCCTTCGTCGCCGCCTGCGCGGACGTGAGCGACCATCACGGCACGCTGAGTTTCATCATCACGGGTGATGAGGAAGGACCGGCGACTTATGGCACGCCGGCGCTGATGCGCTGGATGGAGGCGCGCGGAATCCGGCCCGACATGATATTGATCGGCGAGCCGACATCGGAGAACCGGCTGGGCGACGTCGTCAAGATCGGGCGGCGCGGGTCGGTCAATATGTGGATCACGATCCCCGGTATTCAGGGGCATGTCGCCTATCCGCATCGCGCCGACAATCCGGTGACCAAGCTCGGCCGCGTGCTCGTTGCGCTCGATGCGATCCGGCTCGACACCGGCAACCAGCAGTTCCAGCCGTCCAACCTGGAAGTGACCACAGCCGATGTCGGTAATCCCGCCGGCAACGTGATCCCCGGGAGCGCCAGCGCCCGGCTCAATATCCGCTTCAACAACGAGCATCGCGGCAGCGACCTGGTCGTGCTTGTCCGGCGGACGGTCGAACAGGCCGCGGCCGGCGCGACCGTCGAAGCGAAGATATCCGGAGAAGCTTTCCTGACGCCGGCCGGTCCCCTCTATGACATCGTCACCAAGGCGATCGAGGAAGAGACGGGTATCAGCCCCCAACTCTCCACCGCCGGAGGCACTTCGGACGGGCGCTTCCTGATCGCCTTATGCCCGGTAGTGGATTTCGGCCTGCCCAACGGCACCATGCACAAGATAGACGAAGCCGCCGCCGTCGCCGACATTCACGGCCTGCGCAGAATCTATGCGGGCGTGATACGGCGCGCGCTCGCTTGAGCCTTCCCGTCAGCGCCGGCGACGCAGGACGATATAGAGCGCGCCCGTGCCGCCATGCCGTCGATGGGCGCCCCGCACCGCCGCGATATTGCTCGCATGGGGAGAAGCGGCCAGCCAATCGCCCACGGCCGCGCGAATCTTGCCCCTTGTGGCGGGCGGCTCCCCGCGGGGCGGCTTGCCGGTGATCAAGAGAATCAGTCTCGCTCCCCCGGCAATGGCACGAGCCAGGCTGTCGTCGAGCTGACGATAGGCCGCGTGGAGATTGTGACCGTGGAGATCGACCGTGAAATCGGGTTCGACAAGTCCTCGTGCGAGGCGGCGGTCCCAACTGGCATCGAGCGTGGTCCCGATCTGCGCTCCCGCCGCTATTCTCGCGGGCCGAGGCGGCGGCAACAAAGGCCGCGCGGTCTTGCCGACCGGAGACGGCGCGACGGCGGGTCCCTCCGGCCGCGGCTTATGCGGGTGAAGCGGCCGGACGCTGGCGACGACCCTTGCCCATAAAGCACCCTCTTCAGGACTGAGGCGACGCATCGGCGATTCTTGCCGTCACACGCCGCGCCGCATCCCGGGGCAGCAGGATCCAGGCCTTGCCCCTGCCCATCATCCCACCAGCGGTGAGGGCAGCCTGCTCGCCTGCACCCCAAAAGGTGTCGAAGCGATTGGCACCCTTGATCGCTCCCCCCGTATCCTGCGCGATCCACAGCCCGCTCGTCCCCGGCCGATCGAGCTCCAGCAAAACGGGCGCGCCGAGGGGCACGAATCTGGGATCGGCAGCGACACTGGCCCTGGGGGTCACGGGCAGGCCGAGCGCCCCGAGCGGGCCGGCGCCGGTCAGTTCCTGGAAGAAGACATAACTTTTATTCTCCCGCATGATCGCCCGCCCCTCCTCCGGATGGGCACGGAGCCATGCGACGATCCCCTGCATGCTGGTCTGGCCCGGCCCGAGGAGGCCGCGATCCTTCATCAGTTTGCCGATGCCGACATAGTCGCGTCCATTCTGTCCGGAATAGCCGATCCGCATGATCGAACCGTCGGGCAGCGCCAGCCGTCCGGACCCCTGGATCTGAAGGAAGAACAGATCGATCGGGTCGGCCGCCCAGGCAATTTCCAGGCCACGCCCCGCCAAGGCGCCCTCTTCGATCTCCGACCGTTCGAAGTAGGGAACTATGCGGTCGCCGACCAGGCGACCTCGCCGCAGGGTGCCGGCGGCAGCCGCCGCGGCGGCGTCCACTTCCACCAGATCGGCGGGCTTGCGGTACACCGGAACTTCATAGCCTGGCTGCCGGGTGCGCGAGCCCGCGATCTGGGGCTCGTAATATCCCGTCGCGAACGCAGCGCCGTCGCCCACCTCCACAAGCGCGAAATTGTCCTGGAACCACGTCGCGAGATCGGGGGGCTGTTGTTCGAGCAAAGCCTGATCGCAAAGAGGCCGCCAGTCTTCGACCTCCGTGAGGCCGCTAACATCCTCACGCTTCGTCAGGGCAGGACAAGTGATGCGGAAGGCATGATAAGCCCGCTCCGCATCCTGGATATCGATCCGGCTCAAAGGCGGGCCCGGCCTGACGCCAGCCGCCAGCGCGTTGTCAGGCGGGGGCTGCTCGGCCGGAGGGGCGGCGGCCGGGGGTACAAGCCGCGGCGCGCAGCTCGCCAGCGCGACCATGACGGCGAAGAAAGCTGGAATCCTGATATAATGCGGCCCGGACACACGCCGCTGCGGATGAAGGCAGCGATTGCCGCGCGACCGTGCACCAGGCCGGTCCCCGATCCCAGATGATTTGCCCCTTGCCACAGCCGACCCATAATCCTCCGGCCAGCTGGGGGAAAGTGCCTGAAATTCAGGCCGCTTCGTCGGTTTCGACCAGCATCCAGTTCGGATCGTCGCTGCCAAGCGTGCGACGGAAGGTCCACAGATCGTTGGTCGGGACGGCATCGCTCACCGAACCGGCGATCACTTCCCCGGCCTCGTTGCGGGTCAGGGCGACGATGTCGGCCTCGAACCGCACCGATATGCTCGCAATCCGTCCATCGAGTTCCGCGTCATGAATGAGGGCGCGATCGATCCGCACGAGCCGGTTGTCGAGCTTCTGGCCGGCGGCCTCGCGGGCTTTGATCGATTCTACAAAGGACGAGCGCACGTCATCGCCAACCAGGTGCATCAGTTCCTGCTCGTCGCCCTTCCAGAAAGCCTCCAGGATCATGCGATAGGCGGCCTGCGCACCGTCAAGGAAGCGGCCCACGTCAAAGCCCGGATCCGCGGCGACGATGGCGCGAATGCCGCGGGCAGCCCCTTCTTCATAAAGGAGGCCTGCGGCTTCCGCCCGCTCGACGGAAGCTTCGGCCGGCGTGGCCGAAGCTTCGGCCAGCGGCACCGTCTCGGCGGCGCGGACCACCGGCTGCTGCTCGTGGCCCGTACGGCGGCCGAGCACCGCGTAGAGCCTTAGCCCCACGAACAGCGCCACCATCGCCAGCAACACGATTTCGACCGTCACCCTTTTTCTCCGAAACAGATCAGGACGCCTAACATAGGCGCGTGCACCTCAGTATTCAAATGAGTCGGAAGCCAGGGCGGCATGTTGCGCGACCTCATCGCGCCTGCTACCCGCCCCGACGCATGGCCGCGCCGTCGCGGCCGACTATTTTCACCCCGAGATCAAAGGTGCGGACATGGCCGAAGAAGCAGGCGCGGATCAAGTTTACAGCAATGGCGACGACACCGCCCCCCAGGTCGGCATCGTATCCCAATATGTGAAGGATCTGTCCTTCGAGAATCCGAATGCGCCGGCCGTCTACCAATGGCAGGGCCAGCCGGCCATGGACGTGGAATTCAATATCGGCGCCCAGAAGCTCAGCGACGAAATCAACGAGGTCGTGCTGAAGATCAACATCACCGCGCGCTCCGACGACAAGATCGCCTTCCAACTGGAGCTGCTTTATGCGGGCCTGATCGCGATGCGGAACGTGCCGGAAGAGCAGGTCCAGCCTTTCCTGCTCGCCGAAGCGCCACGCATCCTGTTCCCGTTCGCGCGCCAGACGGTCGCCCATGCGGTGCAGGATGGCGGGTTCCCGCCCCTGCTCCTCGATCCAATCGATTTCGGTGCGCTCTACATGCAGCGTGCCGCGCAGCAGCAAGCGGAGGCCGGCGGTACGACGGCCGGCGAGATTACGGGCCAAGCCTAAGGCCCGGAGGGGGGCATGAATCTCTGGAAGACGACCGGCACGATCGGCGGGCTGACCATGGTCAGCCGCATCCTCGGCTTCGCTCGCGAGATGATCTTTGCCCGGGTGATGGGCGCCGGCATGGCGGCCGACGCCTTCTATCTGGCTTTTCTAATTCCCAATCTGTTCCGCCGTTTGTTCGGCGAAGGCGCCTTTTCATCGGGCTTCGTCCCCTTGTTCAGCCAACGGTTGAACGGGGAAGGCGGCATGGACGAAGCCAAGAGATTCGCGGAGGAGGTGCTGGCAGTCTTCCTGCCGATCCTCGCCGTCGTCACCTTCATCTTCATGATCTTCATGCCTGCCTTTGTGGGATTGCTCGCCTCCGGATGGAGCGATGAGCCCGCCAAGTTCGAACTCGCGGTAAAGCTCACGACGATCACCTTTCCCTATCTGATCTTCATCAGCCTGGTTTCGCTCTTCTCCGGCGTGCTGAACTCGCTGACGCGCTTCACTGCGGCCGCCTTCGCGCCGGCATTGCTGAACATCGCCCTGATCGGCGCCCTTCTGATCGTGCCGGACGGTGGGCCGAAGACGGCGCAGGCGATGGCTATCGGCGTCATTGCCGGCGGCATCATGCAGCTCGCATTGTGCTGGGGCAGCGTCCGTCGCGCCGGCTTGAAGATGCGGCTGCGTCCGCCTCGAATGACACCACGCGTCAAGGAGCTGATGATCCTGATCCTGCCTGCCACCCTGGGCGGCGGCATCTATTATATCAGCCAGTTCTTCTATGCCTGGTTCGCGACCAGACTTCCCGAAGGCTCGCTCGTCTATCTCGGCTTCGCCGACCGGTTGAATCAGCTCCCGCTTGCGATCATCGGATCGGCACTGGGTACGGCAATTCTGCCGACCATCAGCCGCGCGGTCGATCGCGGCGAAAACGGCGAGGCGGCGCGAATCCAGTCCCAGGCGACCGAATTGTCGATGCTGCTGACTTTACCCGCCGCCGTCGCCCTGGCCGTGACAGCGGGGCCGATCGTTGCCGCGCTATTCCAGGGCGGACGTTTTTCGGCGGAGGACGCGTCGACGACGGCCTTGGTGCTTTCGATCATCGTCGCCGGTCTTCCGGCTTATGTGCTGATCAAGGTTCTCACCCCTGGATTCTATTCCCGCAAGGATATGAAGACCCCGGTCGTCATCGCCTTCGCGATGCTCTTCATCGGAATCGTCTTCAATTTCCTCCTGATCCCGTTAATGGGCATCGCTGCCCTCGCCTTCACCACGGCGACGTCCGCATGGCTGAACGCTCTCGCTCTTTATTTCATTCTCCGGAGGCGCGGCCATTTCAAGATCGAATGGTGGCTGTGGGGCCGGATCATACGCCAGCTCGTCGCCGCCGCGGTGATGGCGGTCGTGCTCTATCTGATTCGGGAACAGCTCGATGGCTTCTTCGCCGGCTCCGTCAGCCAGCGTCTGATCGGCGTCACCGCCTTGGTTTCGGCGGGCGGGATCGTCTATTTCGCGGTCGCCTGGACCATCGGAGCCATGAATAAGGACGACCTCCTCATTCTGCTCAAGCGAAAGAAAGTCGGCTGATGCGATTCGTTTCTGGACTTCAGCCGACCGGGACCCTCCATCTGGGCAATTATCTGGGCGCAGTCAGACAGTGGGTGACGCTGCAGGATGAAGGGGAATGCGTCTTCATCCTGGCCGATCTCCACGCCATCACGGTCGATGCCGACCCGGCCAGGCTGGTCGCCAGCGTACGCGAAATGACCGCGGCGCTGCTCGCCGCGGGGATCGATCCGGCGCGCTCGATCCTTTTCAACCACAGCCGGGTCCCCGCCCACCCGGAGCTCGCCTGGATTCTGAGCTGCACCGCGCGGATGGGCTGGCTCAACCGAATGAGCCAATTCAAAGAGATTTCGGGCAAGAACCGCGAAGGCGCCAGCGTCGGCCTCTACGCCTATCCGATGCTTCAGGCCGCCGACATTCTTCTCTATCGCGCGACGCACGTGCCCGTCGGCCGGGACCAGAAGCAGCATGTCGAACTGGGCAGGGACGTCGCGGCCAAGTTCAACGCCGATTTCGGGGTGCAGCTCTTCACGCTTCCCGAAGCGCTGGTCGCCGAGGAGACGGGGCAGATCATGTCGTTGCGCAACGGCAATGCGAGAATGTCGAAATCCGATCCGTCGGACATGAGCCGCATCAATCTGACCGACGACGACGACCTGATCGTGCAGAAGATACGAAAAGCCAAGACCGACGCGGAGCCGCTGCCCGACAATGTGGATGCGCTCACCAACCGGCCTGAAGCCCTCAATCTGGTGAGGCTCCATGCCGCTCTCTCCGGACGTGCGTCAGACCAGGTCCTGGAGGAATTTGCCGGGCAGGGTTTCGGCACCTTCAAGCCGGTGCTGGCCGAGCTGATGGTTGAAGCCCTGCGTCCGATACGGCAGCGAATCGAACAGCTTAGAGAGGAGCCGGCTCATCTGGACAGCATCCTCGCGCAAGGGGCGGAGCGTGCGGCAGCGGAGGCGGGACCGATGCTCGAAGGGGCATATGAGGCCGTTGGCCTCGGGCGTTGAACCGAAGCTCCTTCAGCAACCATTCAGCGCGGTTTTGCAACGAAGCGCCGACCCTGTAGGATGGTCGTCGATCGAGAGAGGCCGCGTATCATGTCCTTTGCCAAGAAATTGCTCACCGTCGCCGCGCCAGCGGCCCTGCTCGCGCTCAGCGCCTGCGCAACCGGTTTTCCCGCCCAGGTCTCCCGGTTCGAGGCGATGCCGCCGCCGCAGGGACAAAGCTTCGTGATCCAGCCGGCCACGTTGGAAGATCGCGGCGGTCTCGAATTTTCCCATTATGCCGATCTCGTTCGGCGGCATCTGACCGAACTTGGCTATAGCGAAGCCCCGTCGGCGCAGACGGCGACGCTCGTCGTCTCGCTGGATTATGGTGTCGATAATGGTCGCACGGAAGTCGTCTCCTATCCTGGCGGCTATAGCCGGTCGTTCGGTTATTTCGGCGGCTGGGGGCGCTTCGGGGCCTATCGTCCCTTCTATTCGCGCTACGGCCGTCATTCGCCATTCTATTATGGCTGGAACGACCTCTTCTGGTACTCACCTTACGGCTTTGGCTATGACGATGTCCGAAGCTACACCGTCTTCACCTCCTACCTCGATCTCGACATCCGCCGGACGGCCGACGGACAGTCGGTGTTCGAAGGCACCGCCAAGGCGCGATCCCGCACCGACGAATTGGAGGATCTGGTCCCCAACCTGGTCGAGGCGATGTTCACTGAATTCCCGGGCCGTTCGGGCGAGACGGTGCGAATCACCGTGCCGCCGCCGCCACGCGATCGCAACTGACGCATGTGGCCGGGGGTGAGGGTGAAATCAGCATATGATTCCGTTCACAGCCTCATCCTCATCACGGCCTGGAGCCTAGGCGTGGCGCTCGCACCCGCCGGACCCGGCGTCGCCGCCGTGGGAGCGGAGCCGGCGGCGCCGGGTTTCGACCGGCAGAGCCTGGAACAGGATTTGCCGGCACGTGCTTCTGCCTTTCAGGCCGCACCTGCGGACGCGGCCGCGAGGCGCGCTTATGCGGACATGTTGTTCAAGCTGGGCGACGTGCAGCGCGCAAGGGAGATAATGGCCCCGCTTGCAACATCGCAGTCATCCGATCCACGGGATCTCAAGCTCGGCGGGACGATCGATTATTTTCTCGGCGACTATGTCGGAGCGGAGCGGCTGTTCCAGCGCATGGCCGACGTCAGCCGGCCAGGATCGGCGGACCATCGCGACGCGATCGAAGGCCTCATCCTCGTTCATTATCAGACCAACCAATATGCCAAAGCGAAGACGCTGACGCTGCCGAAGTCAGAAGGTGCGGGCGAAGATGACGAAGATCTGTCGGACCTCCTGACCTTCATGCAGCGTTTCGACGGTCAGCCCTATCAGATCAGCTGGGAAGGCTCCGACAAGGTGGCCAGGCTTCCCATCGTCAACGACTTCGCGCCGGCCGGCGCGCTCCCGGTCATGCGACTCGAGATCAACGGCCATCCGGTCGAATTCATCCTGGATACGGGAGGTGACCGTCTCTACATCGATGAGGGCGTGGCGGCTCGGGTCGGCATCAGGACCATATCCCATCGCAAGTCGCGCTACGCTTATACCCAGGGCAAGACCGTCGACGAACCGCTGGGCGTCGCCGACTCGGTCAGGCTTGGTGGGGTCACCCTCGGAAATGTGCCGGTCATTGTCGCCAAATGGAAGGCGATGGGCGTCGAAAGCGACGGCGTCATCACCACTCAGATCCTGAAACAGTTTCTGAGCACGGTGGATTATGACAGGAAGGAACTGGTCTTTCGCGAGCGAAGCGAAACCGGGCGCCGGCAATTCCTCATATCCCAGGACGACGCCGATCCGATCTCAGTGCCATTCGTCATGGCGGGCACCCACCTGATGTTCGCCAAGGGCCGCCTGAACGATCGCAAGAATCTGAATATCCTGCTGGATTCGGGCCTGGCAGCGAGCGTTCCGCTGGTGCTCGTGGACGAGACTGTCACCATGCTGGGGCTCACCAGAACCCCCGTGCCGGGGCAGAAATTCTACACCGTCCCCATCCGGTCCCACGGTATCGGCGATCTGATCCGGGGGCCGACCGATGCGCTCGGCAACGTCTTCGTCGAAGAGGGATTCCACTGGCGGAACGGCATCCTGCTGGATGCGCTCATCTCCCACCAATATCTGCGACACCTCGGTTCATGGACGTTCGATTTCGACACCATGCGCTATCATTTTCCCCGCCAGCCGGGCAGCGTAGCGGCCGATTGATCGTCAGACCGCTCGGATCTCAGCTTTCGAGCTGCCGCGTCAGTAGCCGGATATCGGCATCGAGCTCCGCATCCTGGGCGCGCAATTTCTCGATCTGACGGACGGCATGAATGACCGTGGTATGATCGCGCCCGCCGAAGCGACGGCCGATTTCCGGCAGCGAGCGCGGCGTCAGCTGCTTGGAAAGATACATCGCCACCTGGCGCGGACGCGCCACTTCGCGCGCGCGGCGTGCCGACGTCATTTCGGCCTTCCGGATGCGATAATGGTCGGACACGCGACCCTGGATTTCGTCGATGGAAATACGACGCTGATTGGCGCGGAGGATATTGGCAAGGACCTCGGTCACGAAATCCAGGTCGATCACCCTGCTCTGCATCATCGCATAAGCGGCGATACGGTTTAGCGCTCCTTCCAGTTCGCGGACGTTGGAACTGATCCTCTTGGCAAGGAACATCCTCACGTCATTGGGCACGGCGACGTCCGGAAACGCCTCCAGCTTCTTGATGATGATGTTGAGTCGAAGCTCGAGATCGGCCTGGTTGATATCCGCAACCAGCCCCCACGACAGGCGCGACAGGATACGCGGCTCGATTCCGTCGAGGTCCTGCGGCGCACGGTCGGAGCTGATCACGAGCCGCCGCCCGGCCGAGATGATCTCGTTCATCGTGTGGAAGAATTCTTCCTGAGTCGATTCCTTGCCGGCGATGAACTGGACGTCGTCGATCATCAGCAGATCGGCCGAGCGCAATTGCTGCTTGAACTGAATCGTTTCGTTGGCGCGCAACGCCGCAACGAACTCGACCATGAACTTTTCGGCCGACATGTAGACGATCTTGCCGCGTGGATTCAGGCGATGGAATTCGTGGCCAATGGCATGAAGTAGATGCGTCTTGCCGCGGCCCGTACCGCCGTGGAGGAAAAGTGGGTTGAAGGCGACATTCTGGGCCGATGCCAAGGTGCGGGCAGCATTGAAGGCGACCTCATTGGCCTTGCCCACGACGAAATTCTCGAACCGGTAACGCGGCTCGAGCGCGCCGGAATAGAGATTGCCGTTCTGCTTCGCCGCGGACGGCTCGTCCGCCTCGGCGGGTGCAGGGATTTCCACGACCGCCGCGGTCCGCGGCGCGTTCGCCCCGACGCCGATAAGGATGTGCCGAACCATGGGAAGGGTCGTTCGCCACGCCAGCCCGAGCCGTTCGGAGAAATGGGTCTGCACCCAATCGGCCATGAACTGGGACGGCAGTTCGAGACGCAAAGTGGCGGTATCGGGATCGAAATCGCCGAGCGCGATGGGGCGAAGCCAGCCGTCGAAGGTGCGAGTACCGCAATCGCGTCTGAGACCGGAGCGAATCATCTCCCACGCCGACTGGATCGGATCGGCAGCATTCGCTTCCAAGATTGCAGCCCCTGCCCCTCTTCCCGACTTGACGATCACGCCGGCCCCCCTTCATCCAGGCCGTTCGTTCGGCCATATTTTCTGAGCAAAGCACTCCCATCGACGAAAACACCTCCCGGGTGCCTCCGAATCGAGAAACGCTCGATGCTGTGTGTGTCCGGTGAAACTCATCCCCCGGAGGAATGCTTTTAGATACGCGAACGGCCGCTGATCAAGGCCAGAAAATTACATTTATGTGAAATAAAGTCGTTGACAACGGATTCCCGAGGGAGCGGGAAAAATCCGCAGTTTTCCGCCATTTTTCCGATCCCATGGCGCGCGAATCGCGGGAAATCCTAGGGTTATTCAAATCGGCTTCGGACACGAAAAAACCCGCCGGTTTTGCAACCGGCGGGCGGAGGTCAAGACATTAGAATGGCTTAGCCGAGAGCGGCAACGCGCTTCGTCAGCCGCGAGATTTTTCGCGCTGCGGTATTCTTGTGGAACACGCCCTTGGCGACGCCCCGGGCAAGCTCCGGCTGTACCTTCTTCATCGCGGCGGCGGCCTGATCCTTGTCGCCGGCGGCGAGAGCGGTTTCCAGCTGCTTGATGAACGTGCGGATGCGGCTGACCCGGGCGCCATTGATGGTCGCACGGCGATCATTGCGACGGATGCGTTTCTTTGCCTGCGGCGTATTCGCCATCTTGAAGTGCCTCTTGATCTTGAAAAGAAAAGCGGCGCGGAATCCCACCGCACCGGTCAGGCGCGCCCTCTACGCAAGATGCGCGGTCCGGTCAACCGCTTCCGCCCCGCCCCGGCTCTGTTCGAATGTTCAGGCTCAACGCTGGCAGCGCCGGCAGAAGAAGGTCGATCGGCCGCCCTCTGCCCGTCTCTGGATCGTGCCTCCGCACGAACAGGCCTCTCCTTCCCGGCCGTAAACCCGCCATTGCTTCGAAAAATAGCCAAGCTGTCCGTCGGGACGGGCATAATCGCGCAGACTCGAGCCGCCGGCTTCGATCGCTGCCAGCAGGACCTCCCGGATCGCCTCCACGAGTCGCGCCAGGCGCGGACGCGTGATCTTGCCCCCGGCCCGGTCGGGCGCGATCCCGGCCAGGTGAAGAGCCTCGCAAACATAGATGTTGCCGAGTCCGGCGACGATCCGCTGATCGAGCAAAAGCGCCTTGATGGGTGCAAGGCGGCCGGCAAGCGCCTGGTTAAGATAGTCGGGGGAAAAATGGGATCCGAGCGGTTCGGGACCCATTTTCAAGAACGGCTCCAGATCTTCCAGCCCGCAAGTGGGCACCAGATCGATCGAGCCAAACCGCCGAGGGTCGTTGAGCGTCAGGGTCCGGCCCGTTTCCGTTTGCAGGAGGAAATGATCGTGCGGCCCCAGTTCGGCCGGATCGATCCGCCAGCGCCCGGACATGCCGAGATGGAAGACCAAAGTGTCGCCCCGGTCGGTGTCGATCCAGCCATATTTGGCGCGCCGGCGAAGGCCGGTGACGGTCGCGCCGGTAAGTCGCTGCCGCAGGTCGGGGGGGAATGGCCGCCTGAGGTCCGGCCGGCGCGTCTCGACGCGAACCAGCCTATGTCCTTCGAGGACGGGGACAAGGCCGCGCAAAGTTGTCTCGACCTCGGGCAGTTCGGGCATGAATGCTCCTTTCACCCTTTTCCAAAAATCGTCTAGAGGCAGCCGCATGGACAAGGTTTCTTTCGGCTATGAGGATGTGCCGCCCGACGAGAAGACGCGCCGCGTGGGTTCGGTCTTCTCCCGGGTCGCCGCGCGCTACGACCTGATGAACGACCTCATGTCCGGTTTCATGCATCGCGAATGGAAGAATCAGTTCGTCCGGCGGGTGAAGCCGAGGCGCGGCGAGGCCATACTCGACATGGCCGGCGGCACCGGCGACATCGCCTTCCGGCTGGCTGAATCGGGTGCGCAGATCACGGTCGCCGACATCAGCCGCGAGATGCTGGAGGTCGGCATGGACAAGGCGAAGCGGCGCGGCATCGACGGCCTGGTCTGGGCCCAGGAAAATGCCGAGGCGCTGAGCTTCGCCGACCAGAGCTTCGATGCCTATACGATCGCCTTCGGCATCCGCAACGTGACCCATGTCCAGCAAGCCCTGGACGAGGCGCATCGCGTGCTGCGGATCGGCGGGCGTTTCTACTGCCTTGAATTCTCGACCACCACCTGGCCCGGATTCGCGCGGCTTTACGATCAATATTCGCTGCACGTCGTGCCGAAGATCGGCAAGGCGGTGGCGCAGGACGAGGAAAGTTATCGCTATCTGGTGGAATCGATCCGCCGCTTTCCCGGCATGGATCAGTTCAGGGCGATGATCGACAAAGCCGGCTTCGCACAAAGCCGGGTCGATCCGATTCTCGGCGGCCTGGTCGCGATCCACAGCGGTTGGAAGATCTGAGTTGCAGCCAAGACCAGCTAGCGATGGACTGCCGAAGTGACGAGACCCATCGTCCACCTCTGGCGGCTCGTGAAATGGGGCCGCGTGCTGGCGCGCCACGGCGCCCTCCGAGGGATTGAGCGCGACCCCAACACCCCCGCCCCGGTCCGGCGCCTGGCACGGATCGCCCGCTTCGGCGCGCGGATCCCAAAAGTCCCGACCTATGCCCGGGCCTTCCAGCAGATCGGGCCGGCGGCGATCAAGCTGGGCCAGGCCCTGGCGACCCGGCCAGATCTGGTCGGCGAGGATGCGGCGCGCGATCTCAGCCTGCTGCAGGACAGCCTGCCGCCCGCCCCCTTCGAGGAGATCAAGCAGGCGATCGAACAAGGGCTGGAACGGCCGATCGAACGGATCTTCTCCCACATCGATCCCGAACCGGTCGGTGCGGCTTCCATCGCCCAGGTCCATCGCGCCATCACCACAGAGGGCAGGCAGGTGGCGATCAAGGTGCTGCGGCCCAATATCGAGGAAGATTTCGCACGGGCGATCGACACCTATGAGTGGGCGGCCGCCCAGATCGAGAATATGGGCGGCGAAGCGGCACGGCTCAGACCGCGCCTCGTCATCGCGCACTTCCGGCAATGGACGGCGCGCGAGCTGGACCTTCGCCGCGAGGCCGCTTCGGCCTCGGAGCTGAGGGAAAATCTGATCGCGGAAGGCGGCTTCTTCGTGCCCGAGATCGATTGGAGCCGGACGGCGCGTCGGGTGATGACGCTGGAGTGGATCGACGGAATCAAGCTGACCGACCGCGACGCATTGGTGGCCGCCGGCCACGACCTCCCGGAGCTTGCCGCCACTCTGGTCCGGGCCTTCCTGCGCCAGGCGGTGGTCGACGGCTTCTTCCACGCCGATCTCCACCAGGGCAATCTTTTCGCGCTTGCCGATGGCCGCCTCGCCGCGATCGACTTCGGCATCATGGGCAGGATCGACCGGCAAGCCAGGCTTTGGCTCGCCGAAATACTCTACGGCCTGATCACCGGCAATTACCGCCGCGTGGCCGAAATTCATTTCGAAGCGCAATATGTGCCCGGGCACCATGACGTCGCCGAATTCGCGACGGCGCTCCGTGCGGTCGGAGAGCCCATCCGCGGCTTGCCGGTGAAGGAGATTTCGATCGGGCAGATGCTCGACGGCCTCTTCACGATCACGCGCGACTTCGACATGCCGACCCAGCCGCATCTCCTCCTGCTCCAAAAGACCATGGTCATGGAGGAAGGCGTCGCAACCGCGCTCGATCCCGATATCAATATGTGGGAGACCTCGGAGCCCTTCCTGCGTGAATGGCTGCGCAGCGAGCTCGGCCCGGAAACCGCTCTGGCGGACGAACTGGTCCGCAACATCCGGACGCTGCGCAAGCTCCCCGAACTGATACGCCGCATCGATCATTATTATCCGCCGCCAGGCGCGGCGCCGCCCGGCCCGCCGCTGCCGAATGTAGTCGTCGTCCAGCCGCTCTATTATGGCCGCGCCATCCTCATCGCCCTGTTCTCGGCCGCCGCTGGCGCCGCGGCCGTGCTGTTCCTACATTGAAGCCATGCGGGGCAAGCGCATCCTCCTGATCATCGGCGGCGGCATCGCGGCCTACAAGGCCTGCGAGCTGATCCGCCTGCTTCGCAAGCAGGGCGCCGCCGTGCGCTGCGTCCTTACTGACGGCGGCAAGCATTTCGTTACGCCGATGACCCTGGCCGCTTTGTCGGAGAATCCGGTCTATTCCAGCCTCTGGGACCTCAAGGACGAGACGGAAATGGGTCATATCCAGCTCAGCCGGGAGGCCGATCTGGTCGTCGTCTGTCCCGCCACTGCGGACCTGCTCGCCAAGATGGCTGCGGGAATCGCCGACGATCTCGCGACGACATTGCTGCTTGCCACCGACAAGAAGGTGCTTGCGGCGCCGGCCATGAACGTCCGCATGTGGGAGCATGAGGCCACCCGCCGCAACGTCGCGCGGCTCAGGAGGCACGGCGTCACGATCGTCGAGCCGGACGAAGGCGAGATGGCCTGCGGCGAGTTCGGCCCGGGCCGCCTGCCCGAACCACTGGCGTTGCTGGCCGGGATTTCAAGCGCCCTCGCGGCGCAGCAGAAGCTGGCCGAGCGGCATATCATCGTCACGGCCGGGCCAACCCATGAACCAATCGATCCGGTGCGGATGCTCGCCAATCGCTCGTCGGGCAAGCAGGGCTTCGCCATAGCCGAAGCGCTGGCGGACATGGGCGCGCGGGTGACCCTGGTGGCCGGGCCCGTCACGCTGGCGACTCCGCCCGGCATCGCCCGAATCGACGTCGAGACGGCCGCCGAGATGCAAGCCGCCGTGGAGGCCGCCTTGCCGGCCGAAGCCGCCATCATGGCGGCCGCGGTCGCCGATTGGCGGGTCGACGTCGCACCAGCGAAGCTCAAGAAGGCGGACGGACCGCCCGCGCTCGCCTGGTCGGCCAATCCCGATATCCTCGCCGGGCTCGCCGCCAGTCCGCAACGGCCCCGGCTCCTTATCGGCTTCGCCGCCGAAACCGGTAATGCCATCGCGGAAGGCCAGGCGAAACTCGCCCGCAAGCGCTGCGACTGGATCGTCGCCAACGATGTCTCGGAAGATCCGATGGGCGGCGACGACAATAAGGTTCATCTCATCACCGCGGACGGCGCCGAAAGCTGGGAACGGGCGTCGAAACGGGAAATTGCTCACCGACTCGCCGACAGGATCGCCGATGCCCTTGCCTGAAATTGAGATACGCCTCCGCCGCCTCGATCATGGCGAAGGCCTGCCGCTTCCCCTTTATGCAAGCCACGGCGCCGCCGGCATGGATGTGGTCGCCGCGGAGAGCCTGACACTGGCGCCGGGCGCACGACACGCCGTTGCCACCGGCTTCGCCATCGCCATCCCCGAGGGCTATGAAGTCCAGGTCCGGCCACGGTCAGGCCTCGCTTTCAAGCATGGCATCACCTGCCTCAACACGCCGGGCACGATCGACAGCGACTATCGTGGCGAAGTGAAGGTGATCCTTGCCAATCTGGGCAGCGAACCCTTCGATGTGGTGCGCGGCGAACGGATCGCCCAGCTGGTCCCCGCGCCGGTGCAGCGGGTGCGCTTGCGTGAGGCGGAAAGCCTCGACGAAACCGTCCGCGGTGCCGGGGGCTTCGGCTCCACAGGCCAGTGATCCTCACCGACAGCCAGCTCGACCGTTACGCCCGCCATATCGTCCTCAAGGAAATAGGCGGGGGAGGACAGATGCGGCTGCTGGCCGCCCATATCGTCCTGATCGGCGCCGGCGGCATCGGCTGCCCGGCTCTGCAATATCTCGCCGCGGCCGGGATTGGGCGGCTGACCGTGATCGACGACGACATCGTCACCCTCGACAATCTCCAGCGTCAGATATTGTTCGGAACCGATGATGTCGGTCGTGCGAAGGCCGAGCTGGCCGCCGAGGCGGTGCGACGGCTCAACCCGGACGTGCATTTCGAAGCGCGGCGGGAGCGGCTCCACGCGGGCAATGCCGGCGGGCTGCTCGCCGATGCGGACCTGGTTCTCGACGGGAGCGACAATTTCGCCACAAGGCTGACCGTGTCCGACACCTGCACCCGCGCCCGCATTCCGCTCGTCTCGGCCGCGATTGGCCAGTTCCAGATCCAGATCGGCACATGGCGAGGCTGGGAGGCGGACAAGCCCTGCTATCGCTGCTTCGTCGGCGACGCCTTCGATGCCGAGGATTGCGACAGCTGCGCGGAACTGGGCGTGCTCGGCGCCGTGTCCGGAATGGCCGGCAGCTGGGCGGCGCTCGAGTCAATCCGTCAGATCAACGGCTTCGGCGGCGAGGCTGCCGGAAAGGTTCATATCTTCGACGGCTTGGTCCCCGCCATGAGGAGCCTCAGGATCGTCAAGGATCCGGGCTGCCGCGCATGCGTTCAATCATCGCCGGCCGGCACGTGAGCAGGCAATTGTCCCCACAGGCTATCCATCTGCACATAGGCCAGTGCGATCAGCAGGGTCGCGACGGCCAGATCGAAGATTCTTAGCGGACGAAGCCTGCTGCTCCTGTGCCGGTTCAGCCGCAAATCGCCCAGGGTGATGAAGATGATCGAGACGCCGCTCAACCCCGCAAGGCCGGCCAGCAAAAGCTGGGGCCAGACGAGATAGGTCCAGCTTTCGTGGAGCGGCCAGAAGATCAGGGCGGCGACAGCGGCGGTTACGCCGATCCCAGTCGCCCGCTTGATCGTCCACCAGCGCAGCACCGACCGCTTCAGCTTTTCTTCGCTTTCGCCGGCGCTTTCTTTGCCGCGGTCTTCTTCGCGGGCGCCTTCCGGCCCTTGCCTTTCTTAGCCGCCGGCCCCTTCGCGGCCCGCTCGTCGATCAGCTGGGCGGCTTCCTCCAGAGTGAGCGTGTCGGGGACGATTGTTTTCGGCAGAGTCGCGTTGGTCGTGCCGTCGGTGACATAGGGACCGAAGCGGCCTTCCATCAGTCGGATCTCGGCCTCGGTCCGTGGATGCACCCCGAGCACTTTCAACGGCTCACGCGCTCCGCCTCGCTGCCCCTTGCTGTTCGCGGCATCGGCAAGCTTGGCCACGGCCGTGTTCATGCCGGTTTCGAAAACTTCGGCCGTGGAACCGAGCCGCGCATATTTGCCGTCATGGGCGAGATAGGGACCATAGCGCCCGATCGACGCGGTGATCGGCTTGCCGCTTTCCGGATGGGTTCCGATCGTCCGCGGCAGCGATAGCAATTTGATCGCCAGTTCCAGGTCGAGTTCGCCCGCATCCTTCGGGATGGACGATCGCTTGGCCTCCTTGCCCTGGCCCATTTCGACATAGGGGCCGAAGCGGCCGCTTTTCCTCGTAATCTCCTCCCCGCTTTCGGGATGCTGGCCGAGGATTTCGGGACCGGTATCCTGGCCGGCCTCGTCGCCGCCCTGGGCGAAGCGGCGGGTGAACTTGCACTCCGGATAGTTGGAGCAGGCGACGAAGGCGCCGAACCGCCCGCCGCGAAGCGCCAGCCGCCCTTCGCCGCAGGCCGGGCACAGGCGGGCGTCGCCGCCATCCGCCTTGTCCGGAAAGAGGTAGGGCGCGAGAAATTCGTCGAGCGCCGCAGTGACGGCCGAAGGCTGCTGTTCCATGATCTCGGCGGTCTTCGGCTTGAAATCCTTCCAGAAGGCTTCGAGCACCTTCTGCCATTGGGCGCGCCCCCCGCTGATCTCATCGAGGCTGTCCTCCAGCCCGGCGGTGAAATCGTAGGACACATAGCGATCGAAGAAGCGTTCGAGGAACGCCGTGACCAGGCGCCCGCTCTCGGCCGGGAAGAAGCGGTTCCTTTCGACCGTCACATAGTCGCGATCCTTCAGCGTCTGCAGCACGGAGGCGTAAGTGGAGGGACGACCTATGCCGAGTTCCTCCATCTTCTTCACGAGGCTGGCTTCGGAATAACGGGGCGGCGGCTGCGTGAAATGCTGTTCCGCAATCACCTTCTTCTTCGCCGGCGCATCACCCTCGGAAAGGCGCGGCAGGCGGCGCGATTCCTCATCTTCCGGCTCGTCGCGGCCTTCTTCGTAAAGGGCGAGGAAGCCCGGGAACAAGACGACCTGGCCGTTGGCGCGCAAGCCGGTCTGGCCGCTGCCGTCGGTCAGCTCGACTACCGTCCGTTGCAGGCGGGCGGAGGCCATCTGACTGGCCAGCGCACGCTTCCAGATCAAATCATAGAGCCGGCCATGATCGCCCGAGCCCGCCCGGTCGCGACCGAAATCGGTCGGACGGATCGCCTCATGCGCCTCCTGTGCATTCTTGGCCTTGGTCGCATAATGGCGCGGCTGGTCCGGCACATAGCCGGCATCGTAGCGATCGACGACCGCGCGCCGCGCGGCGGAAATCGCCTCCTCCGCCATCTGAACGCCGTCCGTCCGCATATAGGTGATCGCGCCATCTTCGTAGAGCGCCTGAGCGATCCGCATCGTGTGGCTGGCGGCAAAGCCGAGCTTGCGGGCGGCCTCCTGCTGCAGGGTCGATGTCGTGAACGGCGGCGGCGGGTTGCGGGACACCGGCTTGGTCTCGACCGTGGCGACAGTGAACCGTCCCGCCTCGACCGCCTGCTTCGCGGCCTCGGCCGTTCCGGCCTCGCTTATCGTCAGCCGGTCCACTTTCGCGCCGCGGAAGCGTACCAGGCGGGCGAGGAATTCCTGGCCGTCCGCCTCCATCAAGGCATCCACGCTCCAATATTCCTGGGGCCGGAAAAGCTCGATCTCGCGCTCGCGATCGACGATCAGGCGAAGCGCGACCGACTGGACCCGGCCCGCCGACTTGGCACCGGGCAGCTTGCGCCACAGCACCGGCGACAATGTGAAGCCGACCAGATAGTCGAGCGCGCGGCGCGCCCGATAGGCGTCGATCAGATCCTCGTCGAGCGCGCGTGGCCGTTTCATCGCCTCGGTGACCGCGGACTTGGTGATCGCGTTGAAGGTCACGCGCTCGACATGGGCCGGCAGCGCGCGGCGCTTCTGGAGCACCTCCTGCACATGCCAGCTGATCGCCTCGCCTTCCCGGTCCGGGTCGGTGGCAAGGATCAGTGCGTCCGCCTTCTTGGCCTCGTCGGTGATGGCCTTGAGCTGGCGTGCTTTGTCGGCATAGGCTTCCCACTGCATGGCGAAGCCGGCATCGGGATCGACCGAGCCGTCCTTGGGGGGCAGATCCCGGACATGGCCATAGGATGCGAGCACGCGATACTCGCTGCCCAGGTATTTCTCGATGGTTTTTGCCTTGGCAGGCGATTCGACGACGACAAGCTTCACAAATGGGCCCCTTTTACGCGCACACGTGTAGGGTGGTGATCCAGACGCACGCCCGTCAAGCAAAGAAGTGAAGGCGATCCGCGAAAATCCCGGTCATGCGCAGATGCTGACCCGACCACCGGCATGGCGTTCGATCCGGCCGGCCAATTCGAGCTCCAGAAGCAAGATCTGCACCGTCGCCGGCAATAAGGCGGACTGGCGGATGATCTCATCGATGGCGACGGGCGTGGGACTCAGCAGATCCAGGACGATGGCGCGCTCGCCCTCGTCCATGTCCGGCGACGCCGGGGGGTGGACATAGGAATTTCGCGGCTGGGCAAGCGGCCGCAGCTGAAAGGGGCGGATCGTCTCGAGCACGTCGGCGACATTCTGGACCAGGGTGGCGCCCTCGCGGATCAGGAGGTTGCAGCCTTGCGCGCGCGGATCGAGCGGCGATCCGGGAACGGCCATGACCTCGCGACCATATTCGGCCGCGTTCCGCGCGGTAATGAGCGATCCCGATCGCGGTGCGGCTTCGACCACGACCGTGCCGAGGGACATACCGGCGATGATGCGGTTGCGGTACGGAAAGTGGCGGGCACGCGGCTCGACGCCGGGCGGCTGTTCGGCAATGACCAGGCCGCGCTCGGCGATCAGGCGCTGCCTCTGCTCGTTTTCGGGCGGATAGAAGATGTCGATGCCGCCGGCGACGACGGCGACCGTGCCCGTTTCCAGCGATCCGTCATGCACGGCCGTGTCGATGCCCCGCGCCAGTCCGGAGACCAGGACCAAGCCGGCGGCCCCGAGGCCCTGCGCCAGCTGACGCGCGAAACGAACGGCGGCGGCGGAGGCGTTGCGCGCGCCGACCATCGCAATGGCGGGCTTGTCGAGCAGCCGCAGCTCGCCTTTTGCGATCAGAACCGGAGGAGCGGCCTCGGTCTCAGCGAGCACAAGCGGGTAAAGCCCCTGGCCTGCGAACAGATAGCGAGCGCCGGCTTTCGCCACTGCCTCCGCCTCGCGCTCCACGAAGGCGCGAGAGGCTAGCCTGGGCGGCGAGCCCCCGCCGCGCGAGGCGAGATCCGGAATGGCGGCCAGAGCGTCCGCAGCCGAACCGAAACGGGAGAGCAGCTGGAAATAGGTCACCGGCCGATCCGCTCCGAGCGGATCAAGCGTAGGCGAGCAATCTGATCCTCGCTAACGAAGTCAGCCATCCTTGCGGCCGCCGACCTGCGGCTCGGTGCCGGCCAGCAGGCGCTCCAGATTGGCGCGATGCTTCCAGAACAGGATCAGGCCGAAACCCAGAAAAAGAAGAGCGAGATCGAACCGGCCGGACACCGCCGCCGCCGCCGGCGACAGCAAGGCCGCCGTCATTCCCGCCACCGAGGAATAGCGCGTCAGGGCCAGCGTGCCCACCCATAGCCCCGCATAGATGGCCGCCACCCACCAGTGGAGGGCGCCGAGAATGCAATAACCGAGGATCAGGCCGAAATAGGTCGCGACCCCTTTTCCGCCGGCGAATTTCAACCAGACGGGATAGAGATGCCCGATGAAGGCGCCGAACGCGGCAAAGGAAATGTGTTCCGGGAATAGCAAGGAAGCGACAGCCAGCGCCGCCGTGCCCTTGACGATGTCGAGCAGCAGGGTGGCCGCCGCCAGCCCCTTGCGACCGGTGCGAAGAACGTTGGTGGCGCCGATATTGCCCGATCCGATCGTCCTGAGATCGCCCGCACCGGTGAGGCGCGTCAGCAGAACCCCGAACGGGATCGCGCCCAGCGCATAGCCGGCGAGAAAGGCGAGCAACGGCGCGGCGATGAGTTCAAGATCCACTTCGTTCCCCCAACCTGACGACCCTATCAAAACATAATGGCTCCGCAACAATTTAGGTTTGGAAAGACGCGTCTGCTTGCGGGCGGCGTCGCCGGCGCTAAGACATGAAGGAATGTCAAAGCCGCGGCCGATCCTCATTTTCGACTCGGGTGTCGGCGGTCTTTCGGTCCTCCGCCCGATCCGGGCCCTGCTTCCGGCCGCGCCGATCGTCTATGTCGCCGACAGCGCAGGCTATCCCTATGGCACCAAGGCGACGTCGGAGATCGAGGCGAGAGTGCCTGCCCTGCTGGGGCGGCTAGGGGAACGGTTCGACCCCGAATTGATCGTGATCGCCTGCAACACGGCCTCGACGATCGCGCTCGATGCCGTGCGGGCCGCGCTAGACGTGCCGATCGTGGGGACCGTACCCGCGATCAAGCCCGCAGCCGCCTTGTCCCGAACACGCTCGATCGGCGTGCTTGGGACCGAGGCAACCGTGCGACAGCCTTATGTCGACCGGCTCACCGAACAATTCGCGGCCGACTGTACCGTCATTCGCCATGGATCCGCGGAACTGGTCGAACTGGCGGAAGCCAAGCTGCGCGGAGAAGTGGGCGAATCCGAGCGTTACCGGCAGATATTGGGCGAGCTCTTCGTGAAGCCTGGAGGCCAGGATATCGACACCATCGTCCTGGCCTGCACCCATTTCCCCCTGGTCCAGGACGAGCTCGAAGCCGCTTCCCGACGCGCCATTCAGTTCGTCGACGGCAAGGAAGGTATTGCAAGGCGAACCGCCTGGCTGCTTCGAGACACGCTCTGGCCGGAGGAGCGGCCGGAGGATCTGGCCTTGTTCACAGGGGCGACCGGGATCCACCATTATCGCGAGGGCCTCGCACGCTACGGGATCACCCGCGTCGAGAAGCTCTAGCTTTTTTAGCGCAAAAGCCGTTATAGGGCGCCCGATCACCGGGGAAGAGCAATTGGATTATCAGCGGATCTTCGCGCAGGCCATTGATCGGCTTCATGCCGAG